>JBBRXX010000037.1:0-46009 GCA_038238245.1 Acidimicrobiia bacterium | reverse complement strand
CATGCGCGTCGGTTGCTGCGACCCGCGCGCCCGCTTCGGCGAATCGCATCGCGATCGCCCGCCCGATCCCACTCGCAGCTCCGGTAACGAGCACAACCTTTTCCTCGACGCCGTAGCTCAACACGACCCCCACCTCCCGCACCGATTCCAAAGCGACCCGAGGCCTAACGGGTCCACATCACGAACACAAGAGAACCTCGCACGCCATATCTGCCGATCTGCGCTTGGACTCTCGCTCGTGACCTGCCCCGGCTCACTCGACGACGAGCCGGACGGGTACCGCGGGCGTGACGTCCGCCACGAAGGCGATCGCGTCCGGTATTGGGTCTGGTCACTCAACGGCTGCGACTTACTGCGGCATACACCCCTAAGAAAGTTCTCCACGGAGGGACAATCCATGAGCACGATGCTCGGCGATGTGAACGCAGGCTATGGTCGACGCGACAACAAGTGGCCCCGGTCGAGCTGCTACTCGACCGGGGCCAGCCAACCACCTGAGCAAACCAGGAGGCTGACACCATGAGCGTGCACGCTTGTAAAACGTCGCGTGGCACTCGCTACGAAGTCCGTCTGCGCGCTCCGGACGGTCGCCAATACAAGAAGCGGTTCCGTACGCGTCGCGATGCTGAAGCGTTCGAAGCTAGGGAACTGGCCGACCGAAGCCGTGGTGTGTGGCTCGACCCGCGCGACGGGCAGCGGTCGTTTGGCGATGTCGCGAGCCAATGGCTCGCGACCAATCCCGCCAAGCGTTCGAGCACACGCGCGCGCGACGAGTCGATCCTCCGCTTGCATCTGTTGCCAGAGTTCGGCGAACGGCCGCTCGCGTCGATCCGCCCGCGCGATGTTCAGGCGCTCGTAAACGCCTGGAACGAGAAGAACAAGCCGCGCACCGTGCGCCGCCAGTACGACGTGCTGCGAGCAGTCTTTGGGTCCGCCGTTGACGAAGACTGCCTCGCACGCACGCCGTGCCGTAACGTCAAACTTCCCGAGGTGTTGCCGCTGGAACGTCCATTCTTGAACGGCGACCAGCTCGCGACGCTCGGGCAGGAGGTTGGCGACGCGTACGCGCCGATGCTGTACCTCGGCACTGTGCTCGGTCTGCGCTGGGGTGAGATCGCGGGCTTGCGCGTTGGTCGCATCGACTTCGACGCGTGCACGGTAACCATCGCCGAACAACTCACGCGCGGCGAACACGGTCGAGAGGTGCTCGGACAACCAAAATCGAAGGCCGGTCGACGGAGGTGCTCGGTACCCCAACCGCTCATCGCCATGCTTGAAACGCACCTGGCGCGTCGCGGCCTTACGAGTGGCGATGCGGATGCGTTCGTGTTCGTGAGCCCGAAGGGCCTCCCGCTGCGCTATGACCGCTGGCGGCGTCGCGTGTGGCTCCCTGCGGTCGAGCGGGCGGGGCTGCCGGGACTGACCTTCCACGACCTGCGGCGTGCGAACGCGACGGCGCTCGTACTCGACGGCGTGGACGTGAAGACGGCACAGACGCGACTCGGACACAGCGACCCGCGCCTGACGCTGGCGGTCTACGCGATGGCGACGACCGAAGGCGACCTTGCCGCATCGCAACGTCTCGGACGGCGCTTCCTTGACACAGCGCGCGATACGAGGTGCGCCGCGGAAGCGCCGCGCACCGAGCGCGACGATGAAGACGTCAGCGCGCTTAGCCTCTGAGCAGGGCATACGAGTCGGGGTGCCGGGATTTGAACCCGGGGCCTCAGCGTCCCGAACGCTGCGCGCTAACCAAGCTGCGCCACACCCCGTGTGAGCCGCGGGATCTTAGCGGTCTGGTGCGCTGGCGACGGCGGCCAATACCGCTTCGGCGAACTCCGGGCGGCAGACCAACAGATCGGGCAAGTAGGAATCGGGCTGGTTGTACACGAGCGGCGCGCCGTCGAGGCGCGAGCAGTGACAGCCCGCCGATCGTGCCACGCCGACCGGCGCGGCCGAATCCCATTCGTATTGCCCGCCCGAGTGTGCGTACACGTCGCCGGCGCCCTGGATCACGGCCATCGTCTTGGCGCCGGCGGAGCCGAGCGGAACCAGTTCCGCATCGAGCGTGATCGCGAGGTAGTGCGCGAGGTCGGGCGGACGAGTACGCGAGACCAGGAGCCGCATCTTGCCCGGAGGGGGAGGCGTGAGCGCCGGCGGCCGTGCCGTCGAGAACACGACATTGTCCTGGGCAGGAAGTGCGACCGCGCACGCGTCGGGTGTGCCGTTGACCACGAGCGCGATGTGCACCGCCCAGTCGCTGCGTCCCGCCTCACCGAACTCGCGGGTGCCGTCGAGCGGGTCGACGATCCACACGCGGTCTCGTTCGAGGCGAACCAGGTCGTCTCTCGACTCCTCGGAGAGGATCGCGTCGTCCGGACGAGCGTCGCGCAACATTGCGAGGATCAGATCATTCGACTCGCGATCGCCGTCGTCCTTGCCGGCGCCGCGTGCCCGGAGCTTCAGCAGGAGCTCTCCGGCCGCGCCGGCAACCCGAGCGGCGAGCTCGTGGTCGTTCATCCGGCCGCGGGAAGCAGTTGCTTGGCGGTGCGCCGCAGTATTCCGGCGTCGACGGGCTTCAGGAGGATGAGGTCGACGTCGGCGCGACGCGCGATGAACTCGTCAGCCTCACGATCGAGCAGCAAGAGGATATTGGCACGGTCGAGCCGGCCGGCCGACTCCTCGAGGCGCAGGTCGAGCGCGACCGCGATGCCGCCCATGTTGCCGATCTGCATGTCGAGGATCACGAGGTCCGGGTCGACATCGGCAAAGGTGTCACGCACATCCTGTCCGCGCGTCACCTCGACGACGTTCTGGTTCGATCCCATGAACGCCGCGCGCACCTGATCTCGCACCCACTTCGCGTCCGCCGCGACCAAGATGGTGGTCATTGGCCGATCAATGTATCGCTGCCGAGCAGCAGGTCGCCGATTTCGTGGAGCACCTCGAAGTCGTACACATCGTGCGCGAGGTACGGCACGTAGGCGACGACCGCACTGCCGATCTTGTCGCGTAGACCATCGATGTGCTCGCGCTCGATCAGCGCGACCTCACGGAAGTCGGCCAGGTTGCCGTAGAGCGCGGCGAGGCGCTCCGCGGGCTCGGATTGCACGAGCCGGAGCGCCTCGGCGGTCGTTCGGAGTCCCATCGGCGACTCGTCGCCGAACGCCGGATGGACCCGGTTGACGATCAGTGCCTGCACGTGCTGACCGTTGCTCGCAAGCCGATCCGCGAAGAAGGTTGCCTCTTCCAACGCGTCGCGGCGAGGCGATGTCACGAGGACGAACGCGGTATTCGGGTCGGCGAGCAACGCATCGACGGCTTGCGCGCGTTCTCGGAAGCCGTCTTCCATGCCCTCGAACGCCCGAAAGAACGCCACGATGTCCTTGATCACCGCGGAGCCGACGACGCGCGACACCGTGCGCAGAAAGGTCTGTACCGCGACGCTCGCAACCTTGAGACTCGCGCGTGTCGGCATCATCAACAGCCGGAAGATCCGATTGTCGAGCAGGCGGACGAGACGCTGTGGCGCGTCGAGAAAATCCAGCGCGTGGCGCGTCGGCGGCGTGTCGACGACGATGAGGTCGAACCCACCCTCGTCGTGCAGCTCGTGCAGCTTCTCCATCGCCATGTACTCCTGCGTGCCGCCCAGCGCGCCGGAGACGTTGCGATAGAAGGTGTTGTCGAGGATGCGTCGCGCCTGCTCGTCATCGCCGGCATTCCGGGTGACAAGGAGGTCGAACGTCGACTTCGTATCGAGCATCAACGCGAACAGCCGGCCGCCGGGCACGACGTCGGGGTCACCGTCGATCCAACGCTCGCGTGCGATCTCGGTCGCGTTGTTGGTCAGCTCCTCGAGCCCGAGCGTGTCCGCAAGGCGCTTGGCGGGATCGATCGTGACCACGCAGGCCTTACGGCCGCGACGGGCGCCTTCCAACGCGAGGACCGCTGCCGCCGTCGTCTTCCCCACACCCCCGCTGCCGCAGCAGATCACTACCCGGCGTTCGGTGACGAGCTCTTCGACCTTCACAACCGCTCGATCCCGCGGGTGAGCGCGTCGGCGAGCACATCGAGCTGGGGGCGCGTGATGTCGGGCGTGAAGACGAACGGCAACTCGATCTGCGGCAACGGCAGCCGCTTCGCGAGCCGTTCGATCTGCTCGTGCTGTAATCGATGCCGTTCCTGGCGGAACGCGGCGGCGCGGGCGAGATCTCGCGCCTCCCGGTCCGAGACGAAGCGCCGGCACGTCTCTGCATCGCGCAGGATGTCGCTCGGATCAATGGACACGTCGTCGGGCAGCGCCGGGAAGCACTGGTTGATCACGATCGGACCGAGCGCGACGCCGGCGCGGTCCTCGATCGCGAAAGCGGTGTCGATCGCCTCGCTCACCGGTGTCTCCTCGGGCAGCGTGACGAGGAGCACCTGACACCGCGCCGGATCCGAGATGAGGCTGATGACGTCCTGGGCCTGCTTGCGCACGGGGCCGACCTGCACGGCGTCGAGCAAGCCCCGCGCCGACAACAGGAATGTGATCGCATGGCCGGCGGCCGGCGCGTCGACGATCAGGAGATCGGCCGCGCGTGACTCTTCGAGAGACTTGACCTTGCCGAGCACGAGGATCTCTTTCATGCCCGGCACGGCCGTCGCGACGACTTCGAGCGCGCCCGAGCTGACGAGCCGTTTCGAGATGCGCTTCATCCCGTGGGACACGAGGTAGTCGACGAGCGCCGCGTCGGGGGTCAAGAAACGCGCCCGCACACGCTCGTCGAGCTGGATCTCCTCGTAGCCGAGTGGCGGTGCGCCGAACATCACCGGCAATCCCGACTTCCCCTCGACCTCGACCACGAGCACCGAACGCCCGGCGCGCGCGGCGGTGACGGCGAGCGCTCCCGTGACGGTGGTCTTCCCGACGCCGCCCTTCCCGGCGACGATCACGACACGAGAGGTCGAGCAGAAATCGGCAACCTCCATCAGGTGCATGGTAGGAGAGGTGCGTGCGGTCCATCCGACTGGCGATCTTCGTGCTCGTCGCCCTTTGTGGCTGGTCCGGGCTGAGCGGTTCCGGCGTGGCGAGCGCGCAAGGTACGGCGTCGGGCCGGATCGACGTCGTGCAGGTGAACGGATTGCTCGACCCGTCGAATGCCGCGCTGATCCGGTCGACGCTGCGCGAGGCCGAGCGGCTTCATTCGACCGTGCTCGTCTACCAAATCGACGCGTCGGGTGCCGTCGACGTCGACGTGAGCGCGCTCGTGCGCGATCTCGAACGCGCGACCGTCCCCGTGGCGGCCTGGGTGGGTCCTTCGAGCGGCGGCGCACGGAGCGCGGGCGCGCTCCTGGCCTTGGCGGCGGGCGCGGCCGCGGTCGCCCCGGGAGCCGATCTCGGCCCGGTCGACCCCGTCTTCTACGACCATCCTTCGCGGACCGTGCCCGGCGAGGACGCGCTGAAGGCGAAGTCGATCGTGCGCGGCGCGGGTGCGCCGGCAACGCTCCAGGATTTCGTTGCGTCCCTCGACGGCCGCACCATCAACGGCGTCAAGATCGCCACGCTCAAAGGTGATGCGGGCGATCGCACGCTTTCGCAGAACGTGCACTTCCACAAGCTCGATCTCGTGCAACAGCTCGCGCACACGCTCGACACGCCCTGGGTGGCGTACTTCTTGTTCGTCGCGGGACTCCTGTTGATCGTGTTCGAGTTCTTCACCGCGGGCGTGGGCGTCGCCGGGTTCGTAGGCGCGAGTGCGCTCGTGGGCGGTTGCTTCGGCTTCTCGCACCTCCCGGTCACGCCTTGGGCCGTCGCGCTCCTGATGCTCGGCGTGCTCGGCCTGTCGATCGACCTTCAGGCCGGTGGTTTGGGCCCGTGGACGTTCATCGGTGGCGGGTCGCTCACGGCCGGATCGATCTGGTTGTACGGCGGTTCGTCGCGGCTCGATCCCAGGTGGTGGGTCCTCGTGCTCGTGATCGGCGGGACCGTGCTGTTCATGCTCTCCGCGATGACCGCGATGGTGCGATCCCGGTTCTCGACGCCGACGATCGGACGCGAAGAGCTCGTCGGTGAGCTCGGTGCCGCCGTTGCCGACGTCGCTCCCGACGGCGTGGTCCGCGTCCGGGACGCCTTGTGGCGCGCGCGCACGAACCGCGCGACACCGATCAGGGCCGGCGACAACGTGCGTGTCGTGTCGGTCGAGGGCATCGTGCTCGAGGTCGAACCGGAGGCCGGCGGCGCGCGCGACTACCGGCACCGCTGACCAGGCAGTTTGTGGCAGGTGCGGACCGGGGATACGGTCCGCCCGCGAAATCGACGGTGGTGCGGGGGTCGAATGAGTGTGGCACTCGGAATCATCCATGAAACGTGGCACCTGAGGGCTTCGTGCCGGGGGCCGGAGTCCGCCCTGTTCTTCCCGCCGCCGCTGCCCGAGCGGCGCGAGGAGCGTGAGGGGCGCGAGACCAAGGCCAAGGAGATCTGCCTCGAGTGCCCGGTGCAGGGCGAGTGCCTCGATTTCGCCTTGCGCGTGCGCGAACCGCACGGCATCTGGGGCGGTCTCACCGAAGCCGAGCGTCGCCGCCTCCTGCCCCCCGAAAACTGACGCACCCGTTGTCTTGTTGTTTGCAACGAAACGGCCCGCGGCGGTCCGTTCCGTTGCAATCAGGTACAGCCCTGCGGCGATGCGCGGGGGCCCGGGATCCGAAGGTCGCCGCGCCGCCGGGTGACGCCGTCGGCGTCCATGCGATTCACGATCGGCAGCACGTATTTGCGGGTCGAGCCGAGAATGTCGCGCACGTCGGCGACCGTGAGCTCCCCCCGCTCCACCACGGCGTGCGCAACGCGGCGCCGGGCTTCCTCGAGCGCGTTGGCCGTGAAGATCACCCCGTCGAGATCGACGAGCGCGCCGGCGCGCACGAGGGCGCGTACCAGCGCGGGTGACGCGCCCGTGTTGGCGGGCGCCGGCGGCGCGAAGGGTTCGGCGTCGAGCGCGTCGAGCAGCTTGCGCGCGTCGGGGTGGTCGAGCGGCGACTCGCCGAGCGTGTCGCCGACTGCGGCACGCAGCTGCGCGACCTCGACACCGCACGCGGTCGCCACCGTGGTGACGGCCGGCCACCCGTCGCGCGCGAGCTCCGCGGCCCGGGCGCGAACGCGCGCCAGCTCTTCGGGCGTGACCAGCCAGTCACCGACCTGCTCGGCCTCGCCGGCCGCGGCCGCCCGCCCCGCGAGCAGGGCGAACTCCGAAGGCGTGCACCACGGCCGCGCGGCCAGGACGCGCGATGCCGGCGGAAGGAGCGCGCGCGTGAGTGCATCGACCGTACGACGCGCGGGTGCGACGTCGAGCACCTCGGCGCCTCCGACCGTCGCTTGCGCGCCCGACGAGCGCAGCACAAGCCGGTCGCCCGGCGCGAGCGGCAGCGGCCTCGAGAGGCGTACTCGCGCGTAGTTGCCGTCTTCGTCGAGCAGGCGCAACGCGCCCCGTTGCTCGCCGGACCCTACGTGCACGTCCACCATGGCGCGCCGCGCAAACGCGTGGCCGGGGAGCGCGCGCAACGCGACGTCTACGGCATCGACGACCGCCCATTGCCCGGGCAGGACGACCGCGTCGCCGCGCTGCACGTCGTGGTGATCGACGCCCGCAAGATTGAGCGCAACGCGCGCGCCCGGTCCCACGGACTCCATCTGCGCGTGATGCGATTCGATGCGCCGCACTCGGGCCCGGCGGCTGCCCGGCTCGATCATCACCTCGTCGTCGCGTCGCAGCGTGCCGCCGGTCGACGTGCCGGTGACGATGGTGCCCGCGCCCCTGGCCGCGAAGACACGATCGACCCAGAGGCGCGGACGGCCGGAGTCGCGCGGCGGAGGCGCGGCGGCCAGGACGTCGTCGAGTGTCGTGCGCACCTCCGCGAGCCCCCGGCCGCTCAGGGAGTCGACGACGACCACCGGCCAGGAAAGGCGCTCCTCGACCTCGAGGCGCGCCAGCTCGATGGTGTCGCCGTCGACGACATCGGCTTTGGTGAGGGCGACCATTCCGTGGCGCACGTCGAGCAGGTCGAGGATCTGCACGTGCTCTTCGGTCTGCGGCATCCAGCCTTCGTTGGCGGCGATCACCAGCAACGCGACATCGACCGCGCCGACGCCGGCGAGCATGTTCTTGACGAATCGCACGTGTCCCGGCACGTCGACGAATCCCACGACCTGTCCCGACGGCAGCGTGCAGAACGCGAAGCCGAGGTCGATGGTGAGCCCGCGTGCCTTCTCCTCGGGGAACCGGTCCGGGTCGGTGCCGGTGAGCGCGAGGACCAGAGAGGACTTCCCGTGATCGACGTGTCCCGCGGTCGCGACAACTCTCATTGCAGCGCGTCGGCGAGCCGGGCGTCGTCGTTCGGATCCACCGTGCGCAGGTCGCACACGACTCGCCCGTCCTCCACGCGCGCGACGATCCGCGCGGCACGGAGGCGCGTCGCGAGACCTGCCGGACGGGCCGCTTCGACGGCGATGCCGCACGACGGAATGGACAGCCCGGGAAGCGATCCGCCGCCGGCGACCGCTTCGGTCTCCACGACCTTCGCGCCGGCAACGCGCGCGCAGAGCGCCTCGGCCCGTACGCGCAGCGCGTCGACCGGCGTGCACGCCATGCGCCAGAACGGCAGCGCGCCGGCCGTGCCGGCAAGATACGCGAACGCGACGGACTGCGTCGCGGCGAGCGTCATCTTGTCGGCGCGCACCGCGCGCGCGAGCGGGTGGGCTTTGCAGCGGTCGACGAGGTCCCGCCGGCCGACGATCACGCCCGCTTGTGGACCGCCGAGCAGCTTGTCGCCCGAGAACGTCACCAGCGCGGCGCCCGCGTCGATGCACTGCCGGACGCCCAGCTCGTCGCGGAGCCACGGTGGATGCTCGGCGAGCCACGGCGTCGTGTCGTCGAGCAGGCCGGAGCCGGCATCGACGACGACCGGGTGTCCGAGCGTTGCGAGCTCGGCGACGGACACCGCCGCCACGAATCCGACCATCCGATAGTTCGACGCGTGCACTTTCAACAGCAACGTGGCGTCATCGCCGAGCGCGCGTTCGTAATCCGACAGTCGAGTGCGGTTCGTCGTACCGACCTCGACGAGTTGCGCGCCGGTCTCAGCCATGATCTCCGGCACGCGGAACCCGCCCCCGATCTCGACGAGCTCGCCACGCGACACGAGCACCTCACGGCCGCGAGCCAGTGCGGCGAGCACCAAGAGCACCGCGGCGGCGTTGTTGTTGACGACAATGCCCGCTTCGGCGCCGCACGCTTGCGCGAGCAAGGTGCCCGCGTGCTCGTGCCGCGAACCGCGGACACCTTCGGCGAGCCGGTACTCGACGTTGGTGTAGCCGCGCGAGGCGAACATCTCTTTCAGCGCGTCCTCTCCGAGTGGCGCGCGGCCGAGGTTCGTGTGCAAAAGCACGCCCGTCGCGTTGACGACCGGGCCGAGCAGCTGTGACGAGAAGGCCGCGGCGCGCGCGTGCGCGTCCGCCAGTACGTCTTCCGGTGCACCTGTGCCTTCTCGAACAGCCGCGATCGCTTCGCGCGCGATGCGCGCCCGCACGGGATGGGGAATCGTGGGATCGAGTGCCGCGAGCACGCGCTCGACGCTGGGGAGCTCTCGCCGCCGATCCACGCCGATCAGGTTACGGCGCCACGTAGACTTTGCCCGTGGAGACGGTACGTGACGCGGCAACGGTGATCCTCGTGCGTGATCGTCCTGACCTGCACGTGTTCGTCCTCGAACGGAACACGGCGTTGGTGTTCGCGCCGGGCGCGACCGTCTTTCCGGGTGGCGCCGTCGATCCCGACGACATCGAGCACGCCCGAACGCTGGGACTCGACGAGTTCCGCGTCGCCGCGGCGCGTGAGTGCCTCGAGGAGACGGGCATCCCGCTCGACCCGAGCGTGCTGGTGGAGTTCGCCCGGTGGGTGACGCCGCAGGGTGCGCCCCGGCGGTACGACACGCGGTTCTTCGTCGCGCCCGCGCCCGCCGGGCACGAAGGAGTGCACGACGGAAGTGAGCTCGTCGCTTCGGCGTGGATGCGACCGGTCGAGGTGCTGCGCGCCCACGCGCGCGGCGACATCGATCTCATCTTGCCGACGCAGCGCAGCCTCGAGGTGCTCGCCCGCTTCGATCGCGTCGACGCACTGCTCGCCGACCTCGGCGAGGCGCCGTGCCCGACCTGACACCCGAAGCCGCGAGCGCGCTCTCGCCGCTCGTGCGGCGCGTTGTCGCGAACAATCCGGGATTGATGACCGGTCCCGGCACGAACACCTACCTCGTCGGTATCGACGAGGTCGCGGTGATCGATCCCGGTCCTGCGCTCGCGGATCACATCGACGCGATCGTCGGCGCCTCGATGCGCGAACGTGTGCGATGGGTCCTGCTCACGCACACGCACCCCGACCACTGGCCCGCCGCGGCCAAGATCGCGGCGTCGACCGGCGCGATCATCGCCGGCTTCAGCCCGTTCCCGAAAGCGGACGAGGTCACGCTCACCCTCGACCGCGTGCTCGGCGACGGCGACACGATCGACGGCACCGAGTTCCGTCTCGAGGCGCTGCACACGCCCGGCCACGCGCCCAACCACCTGTGCTTCCTGCTCGACGAGGAACGGGCGCTGTTCACGGGCGACCACGTGCTCAACGGGACCACGACCGTCGTGAACCCGCAGCGCGGCGGCGACATGACGCAGTACCTCGCCTCGCTCGAGCGTCTCCGCAAGCTGAAGCGGCTCGCGCGCATCTGCCCCGCTCACGGCGACGTCATCGACGACCCGGCGGCCGTGCTCGCCGAGTACGTCGCGCACCGCAAGATGCGTGAGCGGCAGATCCTCAAGCTGCTGAAGGAACGGCCGCGCACGATCAAGCGCATCGTGGACACGCTCTACACCGAGACCCCCGAGGGCCTGATCGAGATGGCGCAGCGCCAGGTACACGCGCACCTGCTCAAGCTCAAGGCCGACGGCAAGGTGCAGGGCTCGGGCGCGAAGGCGACCTGGAAGGTCGCCGGCGATATGCCGTAGCCTGCACCTGCTGTCGCTGCGCGCAAAAGGAGCCCGTTCATGGCCGAGACAAAGCTGTTCATCAACGGCGAGTGGGTCGCCGCGAAATCGGGCGAGACCTTCGCCACCTACGCCCCGTCGACGGGCGAGAAGATCGCCGACGTCGCCAAGGCCGGCCGGGAGGACGCGGTCAAGGCCATGCAGGCCGCGCGCAAGGCGTTCGACGAGGGCCCGTGGCCGAAGATGTCGGGCAAGGAGCGGGCCGAGAAGCTGCGCAAAGTGGGCGAGCTCATCAACGCCCGCCAGACCGAGATCGCGGAGATCGAAGCGCGCGACGGGGGCGGCACGATCAAGAAGGCGATGTTCGCCGACGTCCCGGGCGCGGTGTCGACCCTGAACACCTTCGCCGACCTCGCGGAGAACCAGCCCGACGAGGTCGACCGCGGTGAGAGCCCGTTCCCGCCGGCGAAGAGCGTTGCGCGCTACGAGCCGTTCGGCGTGTGCACCGGCATCGTGCCGTGGAACTTCCCGTTCCTCATGGCCGGCTGGAAGATCGCACCGGCAATCGCGGCCGGCAACACGTCGGTGCTGAAGCCGGCGAGCTTCACGTCGCTGAGCGCGGTCGAGATGGTGAAAGCGGTGCAGGACGCCGATATCCCGCCCGGCGTCGTGAACCTCATCACCGGTCCCGGTGGCAGCGCCGGTGAAGAGCTCGCGCAGCACCCGCTCGTCGACAAGGTTGCATTCACCGGTTCGACCGAAGTCGGCCGGCGCATCATGCAGCTCGCGTCGGGCACCGTGAAGAAGGTGACGCTCGAGCTCGGGGGCAAGTCCGCGAACATCGTGCTCGACGACGCCGACCTCGACCTTGCCGCCGCCGGTGTGTTGTGGGGCACGTTCTTCCACAACGGTCAGGTGTGCGAGTCGGGGACGCGCGCGTTGGTGTCACGCAAGATCTACGACGAGTTCGTCGCCATGCTGGTCGAGCGCACCGGCAAGATCGTCATCGGCGACAACATGGACATGGCGACCGACCTCGGTCCGCTCGTCGCACCGAGCCAGGTCGACACCACCGAGCGCTACGTGAAGCTCGGCCTCGACGAGGGCGCCAAGCTGCTGTGTGGTGGCGCGAAGCCGACCGACCTGCCCGCCGGGCTCGACCAGAGCGCCTACTACCTGCCGACGATCTTCGAGGCCGACAATTCCATGAAGATCGCCCAGGAGGAGATCTTCGGCCCGGTGCTGTGTGTGATCCCGTTCGACTCCGACGACGAGGCGATCAAGATCGCGAACGACTCGATCTACGGGCTCGGCGGCGGCGTGTGGTCGAAGAACCTCGACCGCGCCCATGGCATCGCCGCGGCGATGCGCACCGGCACGGTATGGGTGAACGACTACCACATGATCACACCGACGCAGCCGTTCGGCGGCTACAAGCAGTCGGGTATCGGCCGAGAGCTCGGCGACTTCGGCTACAACGAGTACCGCCAGATCAAGCACGTGTGGCAGAACACCGCGACCGACCGCAACGGCTACCTGCACTTCAGCGCGTTGAGCGCGAACATCTGACGTGAAAGTCACCGGCACGGACGCGGCGGCGCGCATCGTCGAGAAGGCGAAGGGCGACCGCCGCGGCGCGCTGGTGTTCACGATCGGTACCGGCTGTTGCGAGTCCACCGCACCCTTCTTGTACGAGGACTTCTGGCCCGGGCCGGACAGCGAGCAGGTCGGTGAGGTCGACGGCGTGCCGGTGTACGCACCCGAGTACCTGCGCGCCCTGTACCCGGCCGGCGACGGCGTCGTGATCGACGTGGTCGACGATCTGGCCGAGTCCATGTCGATCGAGACCGAGTACGGGTGCCGGTTCGTGCTGCGCGACGGCTCGGGGCAACAGGTCGCGGGCGGGGACCGGCAGGCGTGCGACGTGCCCGACACGGTCTCGGCGCTCCGGTCGCGCGGGCCCCAGGAGCTGCCCGAAGCGCTTCGTCGCGTCCGCATGCGCTAAGAACCTCGCGCGTGAGCGAGCCCATGTTGGTGGCCGAGGCGGTCCGCAAGGTCTACCGAACCGGCGCCGAAGAGGTCGTTGCGTTGCGCGACGTGGATCTCGTCGTGCACGACGGCGAGTTCGTGTCGGTGATGGGACCGTCGGGTTCGGGCAAGACGACCCTGCTCAACTGCTGCTCGGGTCTCGACGATATTGATGGTGGACGGGTGCTGCTCGACGGCGTCGATCTGCACGCGCTGAGTGACGCCCGGCGGACCGCCAACCGCGCGTCGTCGATGGGATTCGTGTTCCAGGCCTACAACCTGATCCCGGTGTTCAGCGCGGTGGAGAACGTGGAGCTGCCCCTGCTGCTCGCGGGCGCCGACGCGAAAGACGCGCGCCGGCGCGCGTCGGAGACGCTCGAGCGGGTGGGTCTCGGTGGCCGCCTCAAGCATCGTCCCGCCGAGCTGTCCGGCGGTGAGCAGCAACGGGTCACCGTGGCGCGTGCCCTCGCGGGCCGGCCTCGGGTGGTGTGGGCCGACGAGCCGACCGGTGCGCTCGACTCGGAGACCGCCGAGCACGTGCTCGAGCTGCTGCGAGAGCTGCACGCCGACGGACAGACGCTGATCGTGGTGACCCACGACGACGGCGTCGGGCGCAGCGCGAACCGCATGATTCGCATGCGCGACGGCCGCATCGTGAGCGACGAGCTCATCGCCGGCGCGTCCGTGCCGCGATGATCGTCGTCGCCCTCCTCTCGCTGCCGTTCCTGTATGTGCTCGCTCGCCGGCCGGTGTTGCGCCGACTGGCGTTGCGCAACGCGGTGCGCCGTCCCCGTGAGACGTTGCTCGTCGTCCTCGGTTCGCTGCTCGGCACCGCGATCATGACGGGCTCGTTCGTCATCGGCGACACCTTCGACGCCTCGGTCCGGCGCGGCGCGTACGAGCAGCTCGGTGCGGTCGACGAGGTCGTCTCCTCGAACGGCTTCGCCGCGGGCGCGCCCGTTCGGGCCGCGCTCGCCGAGTTCCACGACGCCGACGTCGACGGCGTGTTGCCACTCGCCCTCACGAGAGCAGCAATCGCGACCGGCGGGTTCGCGGCGCCCAAGGCGCAATTGCTCGAGACCGACTTCGACGCGGCCCGGCGCTTCGGCGGTGACGCCCACGCGACAGGGATCTCGGGCGAGACGCCCCGGCCGGGTGAGGCCGTGATCGGTCGCGACCTCGCGCGCACGCTCCACACCGGCACCGGTGCGACCATAGAGGCCTTCGCGTACGGCACGACGGTCAAGCTCCGCGTCGTGCGCGTGCTGCCCAAGCTCGGGATCGCGGGGTTCTGGCGCGGCGACGAGACGCGGGCGAACAACGCGTTCGTCGCGCCCGGCACGATCGCGACGATGAGTGCGGGTCGTCCGGGCGCACCGCCTCAGTCGCTCGTCCTCCTGTCGAACCGGGGAGGCGTCGAGCAGGGGGCGCGGCTCACCGACCGGGTCGATGCGGCCGTGCGCGCCCAACTCGGGCCGGGGCGGTACAGCGTCGAGACCGTCAAGCGCACCGTGCTCGACCGGGCCGACCGGGCGGGGAAGTCGCTCTCACGGCTCTACACGTCGCTCGGCACCTTCGCCGTGCTCGCCGGCATCCTGCTCCTCGTCAACATCTTCTTCATGCTCGCCGACGAGCGGAAGTCCGAGCTCGGCATGCTGCGGGCGGTCGGACTGCGGCGGGGCTCGCTCGTCGGCGCGTTCGCCGCCGAGGGCTGGTGCTACGCGGTCATCTCCGCGATCGCGGGCACGTTCGTGGGTCTGGGCCTCGGCCGCGCGTTGATGGCCGCGGCGTCGGAGCTGTTCGGGAGTCGCTCGGATGACGAGCGCCTCACCCTGCACTTTGCGTTCAAGTGGGCGAGCGTGCAGCGGGGGATGGTCGTCGGCTTCGTCATCGCGATCGCGACCGTGCTCCTGACGAGCATCTGGCTGAGCCGCTTCAACATCATCCAGGCGATCCGCGACATCAACGAGCCGGCTCGTCGGCGGCCCCGGCGGCGCGCGTCCTACCTCGGACTGGTCGCAGCCGTCGGCGGATTGTTGCTCACCTTTGCCGGTGTCACGACGGCGTCCTTCCTCGCGTTGATGCTCGGCCCGGTGCTCGTGTTGGTCGGCGTCACGCCGACCATCGCCCGCAACGTCCCCCGTCCGGTCGCGATCACCGGGGTGGCGATCGCGGTGCTCGTCTGGGCGGTGGCCGCCGTGCCCGCAGCCCTCGCGCTCGGCGGCGACATCGACGTCCTCCTGTTCACTCTCCAGGGTCTCGTGCTCGTCGGTGCCGCCGTGGTGCTCGTTTCTCAGCACCAGGAGGCGGTCGGTCACCTCATCGGGCGTGTCGCCAAGCGATCATTGCGCGTGCGATTGGGTCTCGCGTATCCGCTCGCGCGCCGTTTCCGCACGTCCATGACGCTCGGCATGTTCGCACTCGTGGTGTTCATCCTGGTGATGGTGTCGGTGTTCGCGGCGATGTTCTCGGGACAGCTCGGCAGCTTCACGCGCGATGCCTCGGGCGGATACAACGTGGTCGTCGACTCGAATCCGAGCAATCCGGTGCCGTTCGACGCACTCGCCCGCGAGCCCGGCGTGCGCGCGGTCGCGCCGCTCGTCACGACGATGGTCGACGTCACCAGCGCGCCGGGCCTGACGGACACGCGCCCGTGGGAGGCGACCGCCTACGACGGCCGGTTCGTCGATCACGGCCCTCCCGCACTCGACGACCGTGGGACCGCGCCGACCGACGCGGATGCGTACCGAACCGTGCTCGCGAATCCCGACCTTGCCATCATCGACAAGTTCTTCCTCGCCGGCCGGGGCGGACCGCCACGCCAGAGTGTGGACATCGGAGACACGTTCACCGTCGTCGACACGGTCGGCGGTTCCCGCCACACCTTCACGGTCGCGGCCATCGCGCCGAACGACTTCGTGCAGAACGGCGTGCTCATCGGATTGCCGGCAATGCGCGCGCTCGCCGGCGACCGTGCCGTACCGAGCCGGGCGTACATCGACGTCAAGGACCCGCCCGGATTCGCCGACCGCTTCGCGGGCCGCTTCCTCCCGAACGGCGGGAAGGCCGAGACGCTGCGTCACGTGGTGCAGGTGCAACTCGCCAACCAGCAACAATTCTTTCTGCTGATGCGGGGCTATCTGGCGCTCGGGCTCGTGGTCGGCGTGGCGGGCATCGGTGTGATCATGGTCCGCGCCGTGCGCGAGCGACGCCGGCAGGTGGGTGTGCTGCGCGCGCTCGGCTTTCAAGCAAAGGCGGTGCGCGCCGCGTTCGTCATCGAGTCTGCGTTCGTGGCAGTCGAAGGAGTGCTGATCGGCACCGCGCTCGCGCTCGTGTGCGCCTGGTCGATCACGCTCACCGACGCGTTCGGCTCGGACATCGCGTTCCGGGTCCCGATCGGGTCCATCGCGCTCCTGGTGCTCGGCACTCTTGTGTGCGCGCTGGCGGCGACGGCCGCGCCTGCGCGCAGCGCGTCGCGCATCGAGCCGGCGGTCGCGCTCAGGCTCGCCGACTGAGGTACAGCTCCGCGTCGTAGACGATCTCGACGGCGCCGCCGTGGGCTTCGATGACCTCTCCGACCGCGGCATGGAGCTGTGTGCGCTGCGACGACGGAAGGATCCGGTGATCCGAGTGCGTGCCGAGCAGCCGCACCCACTCCTCGGTCGTATACGTCCGGCGCCAGGTGAAGGAACGGGTGACGGCCGGCTCGAACGCGACGGATGTCTCGAGCTGCTCGGCGACCCGCTCGAGGTTCCACGAACCCAGCGAGGCCGTCATCTCGGGCGCGTATCGCTCGTACGCGGCATCGTTGTCGCGGCGCAGGGAACCGTCCCAGTCGCGTCCCTTGTTCCAGAACAACGCGACGACTCCGCGTGGCGCGAGGGCGGCGGCGGCCTTCTCGTACCGGTCGCCGCCGCCGACCCAGTGCCAGGCCTGCGCCGCGTAGAGCAAACGGAATGCTCCCGCCCGCACGCGCCAGTCCTCGAACGTCGCTTCTTCGGCCGCGATGCCCTTGGTCCGCAGCACAGCGGCCATGCGCGCGCTGGGCTCCAGCGCGTGCACCGAAGCCCGCGCTCGACGAAGTGCATCGTCGCCTTCCCGGTGCCCGCACCGATCTCCAGGGCCGCGTCTCCGGCGGAGAGCTCCCCGAATGCCATCACCGCGTCGAAGAGCTCGCCGGGATACGACGGCCGGGCCTCGTCGTACTGCGCGGCGATCTCGCCGAACACCAGCCGCTGTTCGGTCACCACATGGCTCCCTGGTTCCGCTGCGTCCGCACGGTCACATGGCTCCCTCGCTGCGCCATCCCTGGCTCCGCTGCGTCCGCACGGTCACATGTCTTCCAACCACGCGCGCCACGCGGCGAGGAAGTCGGCCAGACGTTCTCGGCCCGCCGGGCCGGGCGGGGGCGGCCACCATGCCCGCCATGCCGCGTCGACGTGCGCGAGTGATCCGTCGCCTTCGCCGAGCAGCCGCGAGCGCACCGCGGCGGCACCGACCCGGCGGCGATCGGCATCGGAAAGGCCCAACTCGTCGCCCACCATCTTGATGACGCCGGTGACGAAGCGGGCGTCTTCGCACGCGAGCTGCACCCGCATCGTGTCGGCTTCCGGTCCCCAGTACCGGCGCAGCGCTTTCGTGATGCGGCGGTCATTGGATCCGAGGGCTCGCCACCGTCGTTGGTGCTGACCCCACACCGCGCCCGGCGCGCCGCCGCAGACCTCGTCGACGATCCGATCGAACGGATCGTCTCGGGTCATGGAAGCTTTTCGGCGAGCTGGAAGATGCGCGCCGTGCATCCCGCCATCTCGACCGGCGGCAACAACTCGGTGACGATGCGTTCCGCGATCGCATGCAGGGAGATCGCGGCCGGGGAGTCGGGGTGCGAGAGCACCACCGGCGTGCCGACGTCGCCACCTTCGGACACGGCCCCCTCGATCGGGACCGATCCGACGAACGGCGCGCCGGTGAGCGCTGCGAGTCGTTTGCCTCCACCCGAGCCGAAGATCGCATGGCGCGACCCGTCGGGAGCGACGAACTCGCTCATGTTCTCGACGACGCCGAGCACCTTCAAGTACGAGCGACGAGCCATGTCGGCGACGCGCGACGCAACTTTCTGGGCGCCCTTGGCCGGTGTGGTGACGACGAGCATCTCGGCTTGGGGAAGCAGGCGCGCCAACGCCATCTGGATGTCACCGGTGCCGGGCGGCATGTCGATGAGCAGGTAGTCGAGGTCGCCCCACTTGACGTCGGTCAGGAACTGCTCGAGCGCCTTTGCGAGGATGAGCCCGCGCCACATCAACGCGGTGTCCTCGTCGTCGACGAGCAGGCCCATCGAGACGACCCGCAGCGTTCCTTGCCCGACGGTGCGCTCATTGGGGACGATCTTCCCCTTGCCGTCCGCCTCCGGCGTCCCGGCCAACCGGCCCGTCACGCCGAGCATGCGCGGGATCGAAAAGCCCCATATGTCGGCGTCGAGCACTCCGATGGTGAGCCCGCGCGCCGCGAGTGCAGCGGCGAGGTTGGCGGTGATCGACGACTTTCCCACGCCACCCTTGCCGCTCCCGACCGCGATCACGCGTGTCGTGGCCGGCACCTCGGTCGGCGGCGCCGACTCCGAGGCGCGCAGCCGTGCCTTCTGCATGAGCGCGGAGCGTTCGTCCTGGGTCATCTCGTCGTACTCGACCCGTACCTCACCGACGCCCTGGAGCCCGGCGACCTTCGAGCGGACGTCGTTGCCGATCTGCCCGCGCAACGGGCAGGCCGCGGTCGTCAGCGCGACCTTGACCATGACGTCGCCGGTCGGTGCCACCTTGACGTCATGGACCATGCCCAGATCGACGATCGAGGCCCGGAGCTCGGGGTCGAGCACGCCCGCGAGGGCACGCAGGACATCGTCGGGTGAGGGGGGTGCAGCGCTGTCCACGGGCAATAAAACCAGGCTAGACCTTGAAAATATGCCCGATCGCCAGATACCGTCAAGGGGATGGACCTGCTTGCCGTCTTGAAAGCCCTCGGCGACGAGACGCGCTATTCCATGTACGAGGAGCTCTCCGGCTCGACCCGGGGGCTGACGGCGGCCGAGCTGGCCGAGCGCCTCGGGCTCCACGCGAATACGGTCCGGCTCCATCTCGAGCGACTCCGCGAGGCCAATCTGGTCACCGTCGAGCCCGTGCACCGGGGAAACGTGGGGCGTCCCCAACACGTGTACTCGCTCGCACCGGGCGCGCCGGGGCTCGGCTTCGACCCGCCCAGCCACACGCTCCTTTCGGTCCTTCTCGCAACCCTCGCCGAGAGAGTCGGGGCCGACGGCACGGAGGCCACCGCCGCCGGGCGTTCCTGGGGGATCGAAACCGGGAAGCGCACCCGATCGAAATCATGCGTCAAGGCGCTCGCCGGCGAGCTGGAGCGGCTGGGCTTCGAGCCCGTGACCTCGCCGCAGGGCAACGAGATCGCGTTCTCACGGTGTCCCTTCCGGGAGCTCGCCGAAGCCTTCCCGGAGCTCGTGTGCAACCTGCACCGCGGCATCTGCGAAGGTGTGGTCGAGACCGTCGGCGGGGGAAGAGTCGAAGAGTTCGCAACGTTGTACGACCGTGACCCGTGCCGGGTGACCGTCGCGGTCGAAGTATCCTGATCTCCTCTCGAAGGACCCGTGGAGGCCATCCGATGATCGCACTCACTGACACTGCAGCCGGCAAGGTGAAGCAGCTCATGGAGGCCGAAGGCGCTCCCGAGCTGTACCTGCGCGTTGCAGTGCGGCCCGGCGGCTGCTCCGGCCTCTCCTATGAGATGTTCTTCGACACCGAGAAGGCCGCCGACGACGTGACCGTGGCCTACGGAGACGGAGACGTCCTGGTTGTCGTGGACCCTGCGAGCGCGCAGTACCTCTCGGGGGCGTCGCTCGACTACAAGGACGGCTTGCAGGACGCGGGCTTCACGATCAACAACCCGAACGCGCAGCGCACCTGCGGCTGCGGCCAGTCGTTCTCGTAACGACCGTCCCTTCGTCTGACCCGGCTGGTCAGACCGAGCTCAGCACGGGTTTCGGCTTCACGAGCGGCGACACGGTCGCGTGGGGGCGCGGTCGTCGCACGCACTGCGGCGTCGCCCACGCGAGCGCGAGCAGGAGCCACAGCAGCTGTGGATACGCAGCGTGGAGGAAGACCGCCGCGACGAGGTAGCCGGTCAACCCGTTGCGGATCGCAGCGATGAGCCGCGCGTCCTCGGTTTGATCGATTGCGAGGAGCGCCTGCCGCGAACGGCGGAGCGCGGCGAACGCGCCGACGACGATCGATCCGAACACGATCACACCGAGGAGGCCGGTCTCGCTCGCGACCTGGGTGATGAGGCTGTGTGGCGCCAGCGCCTCGCCACTGCGGAAGAGCCCGACGCTCTCCGCGTACTCCAGATAGCGCGATTGAAAGTTGCCCGCTCCGATGCCGACGAGCGGATGGTCGGCGAACATTCGCCATCCGACGATCAACGCGCTCTCGCGCCCGCGCAGTGCGTCATCGGATGTCGTCCCCTGCTCGCTCCCGAGCCCGGGAACGACGCTCTGCACCTGCGAGAACCGCTCGCGGTACGTGGTCGGAAGGACGAGCGAGCCGACGAGGAGGGCACCGATGCCACACATGAGGATCAGCGCGCGCGTGCGCGGCGTCGGAGTCGTCCAGAGCCAGATGACGAGGACGACGACCAGCGCAATCAACGCCCCGCGCGAGTACGTGAGCAGGATGATGGCGCCGCAGAGAACAACCACCGCGAGCGCCAAGGCGCGTCCGCGGAGGGACCGCGCCGCGGCCAGTCGTTGCAGACCGAACGCGATCGGCAGGATCATCAGCTGCCCGAAGAAGTTGGGATCGCCGAACGGGCCGCCGATCCGGTAGGCGTTCGTGGTGCCGACGATGTTCTCGACCGACGCGACCGCGAACCCGCCGTACGTCCGGTGGTATCCATCCGAGAGGACCTGGTGCAACGAGAGCAACGCCAGGAACACGCCGGCCCCCATGATCGCCCCGGTCGCCCACCGAAGGGCGCGTGTGTCCTGCAGCGTCGCGACGAACCCGACCGCGATGACGATGACGAAGGCGAGATCCTTGACGGCGGTGGCAGTTGCCGAACCATCGCTCGCCCACAGGTACGACAGTGCGAGGACTGCGAGGTACGAGACTCCGGCCAGCCCGAAACCGATTGCCCGGCGATTCCGCCGGCCGTCGTTGCGCCGCCATCGTGCGGACGCAAGCACGCCGAGCACTCCCGCAAGCACTGCCGGAACGACGTTGTCGCTGTGCAGCAGCACGGCGGGAAGACGCGAGAACGCGAGGCCGGCGATCAGTGCGGCGGCAACGGCCGCGTCGACGAACGCGACGGCCAGCACGAACACCGCGACGATCGCGCACGGCAGCACGAGCGCGTTCACTGACCGCTGCCGGACTGACTCACACTGGACGGAAGCGGGGCGGGTTCGAGACGGGCGCGGCCGCGCGCCCGCCGGTTGGCATCGATCGCGAGCCCGAGCAGATACGCGAGCAGCGCGCCGCTGAAGGCACCGAGCACCGTCCCCACGACGAGATGGCGCGGTATCTCCGTGCTGGTCGTGGGCTGGCGGAGCGGCGAGACGGAGTACAGCGGATAGAACTTGGCGAACGTCGTGGTCGACGCGTTGAGCAGGGCGGCAGCGTAGTCACGTACCTGGGTGGGATCGGTCCCGTCGATCGTGGCCTCGACCACGTTGGAGTCGGTGACGACCACAGCCTTGACCGTCAGTCCGTCCCGGGAGACGTGACCATCGGTCGCGGCGGTGTCCTTCACCGACGGGCTCATGATCACCTGCGCGAACGTGCTCGGGATCGACCGCCGGTCGAGCGCATCGATGAGGTTGCCGTAGATGCCGCTGTCCTTCGTGTTGGGCGCGAGCGCGATCGAGAAACGCGCCTCGTGCTGCGCCTTCGGAACCGCGAGCGCGACAAGTCCGATCGCGGCGCCGATGGCGGTGGCACCTGCGATCAACCACATGAACCTACGGAAGATTCGTAGGTAGTCCGAAAAGATCATCCCTGCGCCCTCTGTTCTCCGACTGCGCGCATCCGTTCTACCGCAATCTCATTACGCGAAGTGCCGTGCCAAGGTGCGTCCAGTGAACTTTGCACCGGCGACGAACCGGGTGACCGGCCCGAAGCTCGTCGCGGACGCGGCCCCGACGAAATACAGCCCCGGAACAGTTGATTCAAAGGCTCGAGAAAGCGCGGCTCCGCGGCCGGCGGTCCGCACCGCGCGCCGCACCTCTCCGTCGAGGAAGCCCAGCCGGTCGATGTCGACCCGGTACCCCGTCGCCGCGACGACGTGGGCCGTTCTGATCGTCTCGGTGCCGCCCGTGGTCTGCAACTCGAGCTCCACTTCGCCGTGACACGCGGCTGCCTTCGTCACCGAACGGCCCAGCATGATGTCGACGTCTGCGAGCCGCGTGCGGAGCCACCATGCGCCCATCGGGCCGAAGTACGACCCGACCAGGCTGAGACGCCGCTGCTCCGGCAACCGGTGGAAGAGCTTCGGTCCGTACTCGAAGCCCATGCAGGTCCAGCCCGTGCACAGTCGTCCGTCGGGATACCGCAGGCGTTGCACGAGGCCACGGCCGATCGGCACGGGCTCGTCCGTCCAGGTCAGCTCCTGGCAGCGCGCGATGACTCGCACGTGTGCATGTTGTTCGTGGAGCAGCGCCGCGGTCTCGAGCGCCGATTGACCCGCGCCCACGACGACGACGTCGCGGTTCGCGAACGCGCTCGGCTGCAGCACCTCGGACGAGTGCGACACCATGCCGGCGGGGAGTTGCGAGAGCTCGTCCGGCACGTGCGCGAAGTGTGTGAGCCCGGCCGCGACCACGACGCTACGGGCGCGCACCGCTTCTCCGGTCTCCAGGTCGAGCACGAACCCGTCGTTCTCGCGTGTCAGCCGCCGCACCATGACGTCTTCGACAGGAACACCGGTGCCGTCCACGAACCACTGCGCGTAGTCCACGTACACGTCGAGCGGCACCGGGTCGCGCAGCCTCTCCGGAGCGAGGCCGCGTGCCGCCCAATAGCGCGCCAGCGTGTAATTGCCGGCCGGGTCGCTCAGGTCCGAGCCGAACCCGGGAGAGCGAAGCTGCATCCCCTCGGGCATGCCGCACCGCCACGTGTGCATCTGCGAACCGAAGATGCGGTAGCTCACGCCACGTCGGGCGAGGTGCGCCGCGACCGAAAGGCCGTACGGACCCGCGCCCACGATCGCGACATCGACCCGTTGGGGTTTCATCGCCCGCCGATCCTCCATGACAGACGCTTCGCGACCATGCTTCTCGTCGAGCGGACCGCACCCCACGTGGCGATCGCGGCCGGCCGCACGTCGTCGCGCGTCATGTAGTCGTAGCCCGAGGGACGCGCGAAGTCGCGGGTGAACGCCCACAACACGCGTCCGATCGGCTCGGCGTCGGGTCGATCCTGCCCGCGCACGCTGTCGATCACCCATCGGAGGTCGCCCGCGAGCCAGCGCATCCTGACGCCCGTCCGGTATCCGCTCGGCCGGCCGAGGCGGTTGCCCGCGGCCCAGTCGTGGACCAGCAGCGGGAAGTTGACGCCCGAGCGGACCGCGACCTCGACCGACGCGGACAGCCGTGGGTTGATCTCCATCAGCACCGGGACGCCGGCTTCGTCGCGCCGGAACTCGACTTCCGCGTATCCCTCGAGCTCGAGCGCCGCGACGAGACGCCGCGAGTCGGCCGCGGCGTCCGCGGGGAGGTCGATGCTCTCGCGCGCCACCGAGTTGCCGCCGAGGACCGGCACCATGCGGCGTGCGACTTGTGCGAACTCCCCCCAGAACCGGCCATCGGCGTGGACGAAGCTGATCGCCTCGCGCGCGCCGGGAATCCACTCCTGGAACAGCACGTCGGAGCCGACGGAGCGCAGCGCGGCGACCGCGGCCCGGCTTTCCTCGAGCGTGATGACCGCGGCGGGGCTCAGCCGTTGCGGCTCGCCGTCGTTCAGGACCCAGGAACGGGTCGGCTTCGCAACTGCAGGCAGACCGATCTCGGCGATCGCGGCATGGACCTCGGCGTCGCTGTCGACCCGCACGCAGCGAGGGATCCGTATTCCCAGGTCGGCGGCGACGGCGAGGGTCTGTTCCTTGTCGACCGCCGCGTCGAGCGCGGCGGGCGCCGCGAGCGCAACCGCGCACTCCCGTTCGAGCTCGCCCCGGCGGCCTTTGATCGCGTCGATCGTGCCGTCATGCACGGGAATGATGGTCCGCACCGATCGCTGACGGATGAGTGCGAGGAGCGCGTCGACCATGCGGTCCGGTTCTGTTTCGCGGTCGGGGACGACCGCGCGTGCCGTGCACAGACGCGACGCGAATGCGGGCACCGGCTGCGTCGACTCGCACTCGACCGCGCCGACGAGATGGCCGCCCCGTCCGAGGTGCTGGAGCGCGACGAGTCCCTGCCGCAAGGCGATGTCGAGCACGACGACATCGAGTGCCTGTTCGCGCACGTCGCTCCCGGCGCGCCCGCGCTCCCACCGTGGGAGGGTCGTCGGGTCAGTACGGCCCGATCGGTCGACGACGAGGGGCGCGTGCCGGCTCATGTGCGTCGCGGCTTCCACGTCCGCGCGAGGCCCTCGAGGAGCCCACGTGGGCCGGTCGCGGGTGAGATCACGACCCGGCGCAGCTCGAAGGGCGGGGAAGTACGCCGGTTCAGGCCGGGGATGGTGGTCACGGCGTGCGTGTATCCCGCGCCGCGAAGGGCATCGAACGTCTCATTGGTGAAGTCGCCATGCTCGCCGTTGGGGTACGCAACCCCTTCAATCGGCGCGTCGAGCTCGTCCTCAAGGAGCTTCTTCGAACGCGTGAGATCGTCCAGCTGCTCCGTCGCCGACTCTCTCGCGAGGATCGCGTGGCGGTACGAATGAGACCCGACCTCGAACCCTCTCCGAACGAGCGCCCGGCTCTGGTCCCAGTCGAGGAAAAGGTCTTCTCTGTACGGCGCACCGATCGGCGCGAGCTGCTCGACCATCTCCTCGACCGCGCGCTCTCTCTCGCTGCGGCTCAGGGTTTTCAGATCGGCGGCGAGCTCTTCGACGAGGTCGACGCGCGACTGCCGCTCGCCCAGGGGGATCACACGGTCCTGCCAATGCAGTGAGGAAGCACTTGCACCCAGCACGCACCACGACAGCCGTTCCCACCACGCATGCGATTCTCTCGACACGAAGGCCGGGATCAGAAAGAACGTGGCGGGCAACGAGTACCGCTCGAGCAGCGGCGCAGCGACGTCGAGCGAGTCCCGGTAGCCGTCGTCGAACGTGATGCAGATGGATCGCATCGGGAGGTCGCTCCCCTCGCCCCACGCGCGAACCGCGGTCCCGAGCTCGACGACGTTCATCGTCCGCCGCAAGAGCTGCAGCTGCTGGCGGAAGCCGCGCGTCCCCTGTCCCGCCGGCGCGTCGAAATAGTGCGTGCCCTCGACATTGTGATAACCGATGATCGTGAGTCGTCGGCTCACGTACGCCTCCGAAGCCGGGTCCAATGCGTCGATTGCTGCCCGGTGGAGAACCGATAGAGCCCCAGGAGCGCGGCGAGGTTGCTGCTGACGAGGAACGTCGGCAGGTACAACGCGCGCGAAACGCGACCATCGGTCGGGTACTGCAAACCGACGAGCGCGAGGGCGTAGAACGCGACCTGGCCGACGAGCAGCGGGAACCACGGCGCGGCCGAGCCGGATTGCAGGACGAGCGCCACGTTCGTGGCGAGCGCCGCGATCATCCACAGAGGCACGAGCGGCCGCATGAACTTGTGTGACACGAGCTGCCAGCACACGGCCGGCTTCTTCCACGGCATCAGCTCGTGGGGCCGCACGAGCGCCTGGTACAGACCGGCGACCATGCGGGTCCGGCGCGTGATCTCGTCATCCGCGCTCTGTGAGACGCGCTCGCGAGAGATCGCCTCCGGCGCGTAGACGACGCGATATCCCCGCTTGATGATCCGCATGGCGATGTAGAAGTCGTCGTTGATGATGTTCTCGGGCGCCGGTTGGAACAGCTCCCGACGAACTGCGAAGACCTCACCCAGCACGGCGACGGTGCATCCGAGACGCGTCTCCTGCTTCTTGATCCAGCCTTCGTACTTCCAGTAGGTGCCTTCCGATTCTCCGAGTGCACCGTCTCCGTGCGCGATGTGCTTGTTCCCGCACGCGGCGCCGACGGTCGGGTCGACGAACGGTGCGACGACGGCCCGCAGTGTTCCCGGGTCGTAGAGGTTGTTCGCGTCGGAGAACACGACGATCTCTCCGCGCGCGGCGTCCATTGCACGATTGATCGCAACCGTCTTGCCGCCGCGCTCTTCGGACTGCCGCAACACCACGCCACGCGACGCGTAGCTCGCGACGATCGCGGCCGTGTCGTCCGTCGAGCCATCGCTCGCGACGATGATCTCGAAACGGTCCGAGGGATAGTCGAGCGCGAGACTGTTGTCGATCTTCGCCGCGATCGTGTCCTGTTCGTTGTACGCGGCCACGAGCAACGTCACGAACGGCGTCGACGGCTCGTAGTCGGCGGCAACCGGTCGGAGGCGGGCCAGCACGCCGAGCAGCAACGGATAGCCGGCGTAGGTGTACGCGATCGCGATGAGCGAACCCCAAAAGATCAGCTCGAGCATTGTGATTCCTGCTCGGGCTCAGGGCGGCGCGCGAAGACGACGGTGTCGTCGGCGCCCCCGTCTCGCGCGACGGCGGCTTCGACGTACAGGTCTCGCAGGGCGCGCACGACCTGGTCGAGGGAAAAGTGACTCGTCGCGACCTGCCGGGCGGCTTCGCCCATGGTGTGGCGCATGTGGTGGTCGCCCGCGAGGGCCCTGAGATGTTCCCGCAACGATCCGTCGTCGTCGATGTCGACGAGGTACCCGTTGACGCCGTGATCGATGATCCGCCTCGCCGCGCCGACGTCGGTGACGACCGCGGGAAGTCCCACGGCTTGCGCCTCGAGCAGCGCGCACGACACGCCCTCGAGGTCGGAGGTGAGGACGAAGACGTCCGCGACCTGCAGATAGGGCAACACATCGTCGGTGGCGCCGACGAAACGGATCCCGGCCGGAGCGAGGTCGCCCAGCCTCGCCGCTTCGGGGCCGTCGCCGACGACGAGCAGCTTCGCCTCCGGCGAGACTTCGGTGACCGCGGGCCACGCCTCGAGCGCACGATCGAGCCGCTTCTCGGGCGCGAGGCGTCCGGTGAACACCGCGACGAACTCGCTGCCGAGACCGAGTCGTTGACGCAGCTGCGCGCGCTCGCGTTCGGTTGCGGGCGCGAAGTGGTCGACGTCGACGCCGTTCGGCAACACCATCCGGCGTTCGGGCTCGATGCCCAGACGACTGAACTCTTCGTCGATCTCGTCGCTGACGGACACGACCAGACGCGCCCGACGCCGAATACCGCCGAGCAGCCGCCGCCCGGAGTACGTGCGTAAATTGCGCTGCACGTCGCCGATCGGTCCGGTGGCGTGTGCGAACACGATTACGGGTGTTCCGAGCAAGCGGCCGGCCGTGAGCGCGACGCGGGACGTCGACAGCACTTCGTCCGCATGAATGACGTCGGGTCGGACGCGCAGAAGATGCCAAAGGCATTGCGCCGACCAGATGAACGAACCCGCGGGCCGTTTGAGCCGCGCTCGGAAGGGGCTCGGCGCGCCGGACTCCGACGCGGCTCGCGGTGCGGTCAGCCGCCGCACGGGCACACCGTCGAGCGCTTCGGCGCGCGGCGCACCCCGGACGGCGCGGGTGAAGACGTGCGGTTCGATTCCGAGCCTCGCCAATCGCGGCGTCGTCGCCGAGCGTTGGCTCTCGATGCCTCCGATCCGCGGCTTGTAGCCGTGAGTCAGCACGGCGACGACGAGCGAACGAGGTGTCGCCCGCTGTTCGGTGGCCGTGAGGTACACGCGCATCATGTCGGCGGCCCAGCGTTCCTCGCTGTACTCCGAGCGCGCACGCATGCTGAGCTTCGCGGACTGCTCGACGCGCCAGTCACTCGATACGAGCGCGCGTGTCATCGCCGCGGCAAGTTCGGCGGGCTCCCAGGGCGGCACGAGCGCGCCGGCGGTGCCGAGCGCGCGCGGGATGTCGCCGACCCGGGTCGCGACGATCGGCAGCCCCGCGGCCATCGCTTCGAGGAGCGCGAACGGGAGGCCTTCCGAATGGGACGACATGACGAAGAGGTCCGACGCGGCCAGCAGCGTCGGCACGTCCGAGCGTTCGCCGAGAAGCCGCACGCGTCCCTCGAGCCCGGCCCGGCGCGCTTGGAGCTCGAGCCCTTCTCTCAGGCTGCCGTCGCCCGCAATTGCGAGGACCGCTTGCGGCTGTTGCGACGCGACCGCGCGGAACGCCGTGATCATGTCGTCGAAGCCCTTGACGCGTTCCACGCGACCCACCGACAGCACGAGCGGACCGGTGTGGTCGCCGAGCAACTCCGCGCGTGCCGCCTGCCGCACGTCCGCCGCGACGAGATCCGGTTCGGACACCGGGTTCGGCACGATGTCGATCGGCACCCGTCCGAACCGCCGCCGATTGGCCTCCGCCACCGACGTCCCCACCGCGATGATGCGCGTCGCTCGGCGCCTCAATACGAGCGACTCGACCAGCTCTCGCTCCCGTTCGAAGGTTCGCTCCAACCGTGCCGTCTGGTGGAGCGTCGCGACGACGGGGATCCCGGCATCGTGCGCAGCCAGAGCGCCCACGACGTTCGCATACAGGAGGTGTGTCTGGACGACGTCATAGTTCCCGGCTCTGAGTGCCCCGCGGACGCGGCGAAGCCTCTCGCCATCGAAGAAGGATCGCTTTCGATGCGAGGGCAGCCACACGATGTCGACGCCCAGGGCTTCCAGTGCGTCGGCCACGGGCGAGGGAGAGGGCTCGCGAAGCGACAATACGGAAAGCTCGACACCGCGCGGAGTGAGCACGCGGGCTGCGACCTCGACGAGCCTCTCGGCGCCGCCGACCTTGAGGTCGTCGACGAGATGGGCGACGCGAATCGGCCGCGGGCTCATGATGCGACCCGCCCCCGGAGGCCGTCGGCGACCTCACCGACGAGCGACCGTTCGAGCGCCAACGCCACCGCGACATACGTGACCGAGCCGATCGCGACGCTGATGAAGAACCGGGCCGGCGAACCGAATCCCGCCAACGCGTGCCGGAACGCAACGATTGAGACTGCCATCGCCGCGCCCGCGAGGACGGCCGATTTCGTCGAGCGTGCGAACAGCGAGAGCGGGATACCGATCACGCGGTGCGCCACGACCATCTGCACGATCATGTTCGTGGACATGAGCGCGAGCTGTGTCGCCGCGACCCACACGATGCCGTGCCCGGCGACGAGGATCAACGCGACGACCGCGAGGGGAAAACGGGCAGCGCCCATCACCATCAGGATGCCGGGCCGCCCGACGGCCTTGTACACGTCACCGCACACGAAGGTGATCGAGAACACGACCGCGTACATCGCGATGAACGGCATGACGCGGCTCGTCGGTGCCCACCGCTCACCGTAGAAGGTTGCGACAAAGTCCCGCGACGTCAGCGCGATGCCCACGCCGATCGGGATCGTCAGGAGCGCAAGGACTCGCAGGCTCTTCGCGAGACCGAGTGCCATTGCTTCCGGGTCGCGGCGCAGCCGCGTCAGGACCGGGAACATCGTGGCGCTCACGGCGTAGCAGATGCCCATGACCGCAACCTCGGGCAGGCGGAATCCGACGGCGTAGAAGCCGAGCTGCTGGGAGCCGAGGCGACGCCCGATGATCAGGTAGTCGACGTCCGCGAGCATCGCGCTGATCACACCGACGCCCATGATGTGCGACCCGTAGCCGAGTACTCGTCGAACCACCGCTCGCTCCCACACGAGCGACGGGCGCCACCTGAGCTTGAGCCAGACCGCGACGCTGCCCGCGAGCTCGCCCGCGAGCTGGCCCGCAACAAGGCTCCAGACTCCCCAGCCTGCGAACGCAGCACTGATCGCGACAACCGCCTTGAGGGCGGCACGCGCCATGTCGATCGGGACCAGCTGACGGAATTGCAGTCGCTTCTTCAGTACCGCGATCTGCACGCTGCCGGCGCTGTTCAGAATGAATGCGAGTGAGAGGACCGGAAGAACGGTCCGCAGCCTCGGCTCGTCGAACGCAGCTGCCAGAGGTATGGCGAACGCCGTCATCAGCAACGCGGCGACAATGCCGGTCGCCATCGACAACCAGAACGCGACGCTCAACTCGACGTCTCCGTCGTCGGCTGAATAGATGACCGCCGAGCTGATGCCGAACTCATTCAGCGCGTCGAGATACGTGAGGATGACGAGACCGAGCGCGATCACGCCGAAATCCCTCGGCGCAACGAGTCGCGTCAGCACGATCGTGGTGACGAGCGCGGGGACGCGAATGGTCACGAAGGAGGCGTAGCTCCACGCCGTGCCTTTCACGGTGGCCGCGCGCAGGCCGGCGCCGGCGGGCTCGAGCCGCTCGACGGTTTCTATTGGGGACTCGTCGGTCATGACGAGTACCGCTGGCTCAGCGTGTCGAGGGCCGCCGGGCAACCCCATGTGTCCGCACGCGGTGTCGTTGCAACAACCGTCCCGCCGTTGTCGAGCGACACGCTCCCAGCCACAGTTTCCTCTTCCGCCCCACTGGCGCGGCGCACGACGAACGCCTGGAACTCCGCGCATGCCCACAGCCCGTTTGAACTTGCAATGATGTCACATGAAATAGCCGATATCGACCACACACAAACGATTCGACGATCAATTCGTACACGCGACGAGCGCAGTTTCCAGTATTTGGCTAGGACTTTGCGGCCGTACCTCTCGGCCGGGGCTTCCAGGGCGAACGGGGTTCGACGGGCGAGGGTGCGATGCGTGCCCGGACATGCGGCAGCGCTGCGATGCGATGCCGTTCGCGCGGGCGACGGTTGGCCTCGATGGTGAGCCCGAGCAGATAGGCGAGCACCGCTCCGCCCAACCCGCCGAGCAGGATGCCGGTCGCAAGGTGGCGCGGAACCGCGGCGGAGCTCGTAGGGCTCCGAAGGGGCGTGACGGCGTACAGCGGATAGAGCCGCGTGAACGATCTGCTCGACGCCTCGAGCACCGCGGCGGCGTAGGCGCGCGTGTCTTCGGCCTTCCCCCCGGTCACGGTTGCCTGGATCACGTTCGAGTCGGTGACGACGACGGCCTTGATCGTCATCCCGCTCCCGGAGCCACCCCCGGCTGTCACCGTGTCCTTCACCGAGGGACTCATGACGACCTGCGCGAACGTGCTCGGGACCGATCGACGGTCGAGGGCGTCGATGAGGTTGCCGTAGGTCCGGGTGTCCTGCGTGAGAGGTGCGAGCGTGACCGCGAACTTCGCCTGATACTGCGCCCCGGGGAGCCTGAGGGCGGTGTACGCGATTCCCGCGCCGATGATCGTGGCGATGACCACCAACCAAATGAATCGCTGCAGGATTTGAAAGAACTCGGAAAAGCTCGCCATCGGTCCCCCACTACCTTCGCCCACGATTGTGGCCATGCGTCGCCAGCCTGTCCATGGCAGGGCGTTCCTCGAGATTGTTCTCCGCGCCCGTCGCCATCAGACCTGCCAATTTCCGGGTGGCTCGCTGCAGAAAAACGCTTCGTTTAGCATGCTGAACGGGCAAACGGTTTCGTGCGCGTACCGACAGGCGCGGATCGCGACAAGGACGGTTGATGCGCAAGAAGTCCCGGCCCGCTCGCGGGCAACGCCGGCGCGAGCTCGGCGCTCGGAAATCGAGCTCCGCGGTGCTCCGAGGCAGACGCGCGGCGGTGCTCTATGCGCGGCGACGCGCCCGGGCTCGGATGGCTCGTCGCGCGGCTGTGACGTTCGCGTCGCTCCTCATCCTCCTCGTCCCGATGTCCGCCGGCGCGGTCTCACGCGATCCCTTCGCGCCCTGGAAGTGGTGGCACGGCATTGCTGATTGGGGCTCGCGCGATGACCGGACATCCACCGGCAAGACCCCTCCGTCGGCGGAGAGCGCAACCACGACGCCGGGAGTGCTTCCGGGCCGCAGACCCGATGCGCGCACGCCGCTGACGAGCTCGGCAACGCGTCCCGCGCGGTCACCCGTCGAGTGCACGAGCTACGTGTCGCCGTCGGGGGCGGACACGAACGATGGCAGGTCGTCTGCGCCGTTCCGAACGATCTCACATGCCGAAGCCGCTGTGCGCCCGGGCGATGTCGTCTGCGTCCGGGCCGGGACATACCACGAAGAGGTCAAGCTGACCCGCTCGGGCGCGAAGTCGTCTCGGATCACGGTCAGCGGCGCGCCGAACGAAACGGCGATCATCGACGGGACGGGCGTGCCGGTCGGCCCCACCGACGCACTGTTCGGGATCGACGGAGGAACGAACTATGTCACCGTGCAGGACCTGACGATCCGCAACTCGTCGGGTCGTGGACTCGTGAACGGCGGCTCGCACAACCGTGTGCTCAACAGCAGAATCTCCCACACTCGAAACGCGGGCTTGCTCACCACGAACTGGTCGGCCGACGCGACTGACAACGAGTACATCGGCAACGACATCAGCGACGCGGTCGCGGGCAACGATTGCCATGTCCCGTCCGATCCCTGCGCGGTGACCGGAGGCTGGGAGTCGGCCGTCAATACCTACGACGAAGGTCCGGGTGCCGCTGGGCACAATCTCTATGAGAAGAACCGCATCCACGACAACGACGGCGAGGGTATGACCCTCATGGACTACGACGTCGTACGGAGCAACACCGTCTCTGACAACTTCGGTGTCGAGATCTACCTCGATCGCAGACAACATGTCGTGGTGGAGCGGAATCTCCTGTACGAATCGGAGACCAGCTATCTGCCGATCGGGAAGGATCAGTCGTACCGGCTTCTGGCAAGAGGCATCGGCTTCGCCGATGAGTTCGCCCCGGCCCGCACCTCCCACAACATCATTCGCAACAACATGATGATCAACGTGCGCGCCGGCATCCACTTCTGGAACGCGATCAGCGGATCGGGTCTGATCGACAACGTCATCGAGAACAACACAATCGTCAACTCGTGGGACTACGGAATCTCCTTCGATCCGTCGAGCTTCACGACCGGCACGGTGCTACGCAACAACCTCGTCGTGCCGCGCCTCGGCAGCCCCACGAGAGGTGTGAAGGGCGTCGCCGGTATCGACCTGACGGCGAACCTGTTCGTCTCGCCCGGCGGCTCGGGCGACCCGCGTCTTCCGGGCGAGGGAACCTTCAGCTTCGACCCCAACGCGTACAAGCTCCGGCCGAGCGCTTCCTCGGCGGTGGACAAGGGCGTCGCCACATCGGCGACGAAGGACTTCTTCGACGCACCCCGACGCAAAGGCTCGGGATACGACATCGGCGCAGCCGAATCGGGCTAGCGCGACGAGAGGAGCCGAGCATGGTGACCAACCGCAATCGCATTCTGACGACGTGCGCATGGTCACGGCCGCAGTGGCGCGCCCACGCGGACGTCATTGACGCCGGCTCGCCTTTCCGGGTCGTCAAGGAGTTGCTGGCACGCGCTCGGGACTATCCGGTCGTGGTGCTCGACGGCTCCATCCATCGCGATCAAGTTGCGGCGTTCTTGCTCTCGATGCGCAGGCCTCGGCCAAAGATCGTGGTCCTCGACGCAACGTGGAAACTCTCAGATCGAGCGCTCGACCGAACCGCGATGCGATTGGCGATACGAACGTTCGACGGTCCCCACATGACGTACTGCGTACTGTCCCGCTTCGAGCAGTCGAGCTTCAAGGAGTCGTGGGGAGTCGACAGTGCGCGAGTCATGTTCACGCCGTGGCTGCACACATTGACCGATGCCAAATTGGCCGCGCCCACGGACGAATCGGAAGGGATCGTCGCGCTCGGTGATTCCCTGCGCGACTACGCGACCCTCCTCGAGGCCGCCGAGTACCTGCCGGATCGTGTCACGATCGCGACCAGAACGCTGCCGTCACGCGTGCTCCGCGCCCTGCCGCCGAACGTCAACGCCGGGCCGGTCGGTGCGGCTCGCTACGACGAGCTGATGAGACGGGCGTCGATCATCGTCATTCCGTTGGAAGCACGCACCGACCGAAGTGCGGGTCAGACGACCTACATCAACGCGATGGCATTGGGCAAGCCGCTCGTGATCACGGGCACGGCCGGTGTCGACGACTACATACGCCACGGTGAAACCGGCTGGATCGTTCCGCCCGGTGATCCGAAGGAGTTGTGTCACGCGATCGAGGCGCTGCTTCACGATCCTGAGGAAGCCCGAGCGATGGGCGAGCGCGCGCGTGCGGATGCTCTTTGCCGATTCACGCCGGAGCGCTACGTCGAGGAAGTGCTCGCGGTCGTCTCGAGGGTCAGCGCGTAGTTCATTCGGTCTGTTTCAACGCGCTAGCGTTCAGCGCTCGACATGCGCGTCGCATACGTAGTCTCCCGGTTTCCGAGCACCACAGAGACGTTCATCGCGCGGGAGATGGGCGCAGTCGAGCAGCTGGGCGTGTCGATCGAGCTCTTTGCGCTCATTCGCGAGCGAAACGTTGTCGTGCACCCCGAGGCAGAGCCATTCCTCCGCCGCCTCCGTACCGCGCCGCTCTGGCGACTCGAAACCGTGCGTGCGCAGTGGTACTGGATGCGACGGCGGCCGAAGGCGTACTTCTCCGCATGGTGGGATGCCACGCGCGGGAATTGGCGGTCACCACAATTCCTCCTGCGCGCGTGGATCGTCGTCCCGAAGGCGGCGCGGTTCGCTCGCGAGGCCGAGCAGGAGCATGTCGAGCACGTGCATGCGCACTGGGCGACGCATCCCGCGCTGGCCGCGTACGTCATGGGGCGCCTCATCGGCATTCCGTTCAGTTTCACGGCCCACGCGCACGACATCTTCGTGAACCGGACAATGCTCGAAGAGAAGCTCTCGTCCGCATCGTTCGTCGCAGTCATCTCGTCCTTCAACGTCGAGTATCTCGTGACCCACTACGGCGAGCGATCACGAGGAAAGCTCGTGGTCGTTCGGTGCGGCGTCGATACGGACCACTTCAACCCCGGGATCGATTGGTCGACGCGACGGGAAGGCTTCCGCATCGTGTGCGTCGCGAGCCTGCAGCCGTACAAGGGTCATCGGGTGCTGATCGACGCACTCGCCCGCCTGCGTGACCGTGGTGTGCCGTTCGAGTGCGTGCTCGTCGGCGAAGGTGCCGAGCGCGCCGCCATCGAGGAGCAGATCCGTCGGTTGGACCTCACCGGCCGCGTGTCGCTCGTCGGCGCCCTGCGGAGCGGTGACGTCCTCCGCATCGTCAACACGGCTGATGTGGTCGTGCTGTCGAGCGTCGTCGCGGCGAGCGGCCAGATGGAGGGCATTCCCGTGGCGCTCATGGAAGCCCTCGCGTGTGAGGTCCCGGTCATTGCATCTCGGCTCTCGGGCATCCCCGAGCTCGTGATCGACGGGGAGACCGGACTCCTCGTGGACGCCGGCGACGCGGACGCGCTCGCGACCGCGATCGAGCGTTTGTCCCAAGATCCGGCGCTGCGCCGGCAACTCGGCGCGTCCGGCCGTGCCCATGTCATCGCAGAATTCAGCGAGCGCTCGAACGCCGAACGCCTGGTCGCGCGCTTCGCGTCAGGTCAGTAAGCACCCCGCCGAGCCGGGTGGAACGCGAGCGACACGGTCTTCGCGATCATCCCGGCGTCCGACCAGATCGTGCGCGTCAGTACGTACTGCACGTCGCACGCGACGCGCAGCGGATACGGGATGTCGTTGCGGCCGGAGACCTGCCACAGGCCGGTCAGGCCCGGTCGCACGCTCTGCATGAGCGGCAGGTACTGGCCGTAGTACTTCGTCTCGCGCGACACGATCGGTCGAGGACCCACGAGGCTCATCTCGCCGGTGAAGATCGCGAAGAGCTGCGGAAGCTCGTCGAGCCCGGAGCGCCGCAGCAGACGGCCGAATCGCGTCACGCGAGGGTCGCGCCGAAGCTTGAACATGTCGTCGAACTCGTTCCGGAGCGCCGGGTCGGAGGACAGGAGTGTCTCGAGACCACCTTCGGCATCGACGACCATGGTGCGCAGTTTCACGCATCGGAACGGAACGCCGCCTCGTCCGAGCCGTTCCTGCGCATAGAACGCAGGACCGCGCGAGGTGCACTTCACCGCGAAGGCAAGCAACGCGAGCAGCGGAAGCCACAACGGAGCGGTCAACGCGACGACGATCATGTCGAAGACGCGCTTCCCGCGGTCGTTCCTCGGCTTTCCGAACGCGATCCGCGTGTTCTGCGGGATCTCGCGATCGCGCTCGAAGCGCGCGGCAATCAACGTTCGTTCGGCTTCAATCGCCCGCAGATCGATGCTGATCTCGCGCGTCGCCAGGTCGATCGTCACTTCGCCCGGCAACATATAGACGGCGCGATCCGACGCTTGTACAAGTGTCGGCTCGACGTCGCTGTAGATGTCCGGCGACAAACTCCTCGCCACCGTGCGCCCCTCTCCGTCTCCAACTGCACGTAATGCCCGCAGCGGTGGAAGGCGCACCGACGGATCGCGAATTGCCCCCACGTACGATCATCACTCTAGGTAGGCGTTACCCGCGAAAACGGGATGTGAAGCGTCGACCGCTGAACGCGAAAATGTGATGCATCGTCGAGACGAACTGTCTTACGGAAATTGGATGAATGGCCCATCGCGATCGGAGGCCGTCGCGGCCTGCGCGCGAGCTGTGGGCGCGAGCATTCAGGACCATCTGCCCACAATTCACAGACCGCGCGACATAATTCGCGCGCTCAGCGAGGCTCCGATCACGATCCGCAGGAGCCCCGCGCCACGACAGGTCTTGCGGCGGCATACGTAGCCTGCACCGCGTGACCGAGCTCGTCGCGTTTTCCTGCAACGGGGCGGCGGTGGAGATCGACGCGATGCCAGACGAGACGTTGCTCGACGCGCTTCGGGAACGGCTCGGCCTGGTGTCGGTCAAGGACGGCTGCGCGCCTCAGGGCCAGTGCGGCTGTTGCACGGTGCTCGTCGACGGCGAGCCCCGGGTCGCTTGTGTGACACCGCTCGCGCGTGTTGCCGGGCGCAGCGTCACCACCGTCGAGGGCCTCGAACCGGAGGTGCGCGATCGTGTGGCGGCGGCGTTCGTCGCGTCCGGCGGCTCGCAGTGCGGGTTCTGCACGCCCGGAATCGTCATGCGGTTCGCGGGGGAGCGTGCGCGTGATGTCGACCGAAGTCTCGCCGCTCATCTCTGCCGTTGCACCGGATGGCTGACAGTGCGCGACGCAATCTTGGAACGGGGCGGGGGAGCGGTGCGCGACCTCGAGCGCGCGTCAGAACGCGCCACGCTGGAAGGCGGTGTGCCGCAACGCGTCGGAATCGACGTGCCGTTGGGCGGCGCGCCGTTCGCGGACGACACCGCGCCCCGTGACTCGCTCGTCGCCGTGCCGCTGCCGCCTGGATCCTCTGCCCCCTCTCTCGAGGCCGGAGGCATGCGATGGGTCGTCGGCGAGTCATTGCTGGAGGCGCGTCGCGCCGCCGGCAAGGTGCAGGGCCGACGCACCACGCTCCCGAGCCGCCCACCGTTGCTCGATGCCATGCCGGCGCGTCCGCCGGGTGGTGTGCAGCTCGCAACGTCGTGGGTCGAGCCCGCGTACCTGGAACCCGATGCGTCATGGTGCGTGCCCGGCGGTACGCCGGCGTCGCCGCTTGCCAACGGTGGTGCGTTCGGCGGCAAGCTCCATTCCCTCGCGCCGCTCGCGGCCCGAGAGCTCGCCGACCGCTTGGGGCGCACCGTCCGCGTGGCGTATTCGCGTGAAGACGTCGTGCGGCTCGGGCCGAAACGCGCGCCCATCGCTGCGGTTGCCGTTGCACGCGACAACGTCGTCTCGATCGAAGGTCTTGCCGTTGCAGGGGCGGGAACGCGCACGTGGCCGTCACCGTCCGACATCGACGTGCAGGCGCGCTGGACCGAGGTCGAGGTACGCGGGCCACAGGTGAGCGCCGGCTTGCGCGCGGCAGGGCTCGCCGAGCAGGCCGTGCTGGTCGCCGGTGCACTCCGGCGCGATGTCGAGGTCGTCGCACCGAGCGGCGCGCGCGCGAAGGCAGATGTCGTGGTCGAGGGACGGAAGGTGCGCCGCGTGGGCGTCGAGGTTGCGGCCGGCGACCCACTCGACGAAACGGTGTTGCGTTCGTACGCAATCGGCGCCGCGCACATGGCGCTGGGTTGGGTGCTGTCGGAAGCGCTCACCGTCGATCCCGAGACCGGCGAGATCTATGACCTCACCATTCGCTCGTTCGGTGTGGTGCGTGCCGCGGAAACTCCGGCCGTGGAGGTCTCGATCGTCGACGCGGACGGGCCGCCGCGAGCCAACTCGAGCGATGCGGTGTTCGCGGCGGTCGCCGCCGCCACATGGAACGCGCTCGACTGCCCGGATACGTTTCCCGTCCGCGGCCCGGACCGATGAGGGGAGCGATGTGCGTGCGGACGCAGCGGAGCCAGGGATGGCGCAGCGAGGGAGCCATATGATGACTGTGCAGCCCGTTCCTACGCCGAGCGCGCCGGCGGTCGCCGGGCCCTACTCGCCCGCGGTGCGTGCCGGAGACTGGATCGTGTGCGCCGGCCAGGTCGGTCTGGACCCGGCAACGAACAAGATCGTCGTCGGCGTCGAAGCCCAGGCCCGCCAGGTGTTGGCGAACATCGCCGCGGTGCTGGGCGACTGCGGCATCTCGCTCGCGGACGTCGCCAAGACGACAGTGTTCGTCACCGACATCGCACAATTCGCGCTCGTCAATGCGGTGTACGCAGAGGCGTTCGGCGACCATCGTCCCGCCCGGTCGACCGTGCAGGTGTCCGCGCTGCCGGGAGGCGCCGAGGTCGAGATCGAGGTCTGGGCCTACGCCCCGTGACGCCGGAGGAGCGCGATGAGCTCCTCGTTGTGCTCCTGGAGCGCCTCGTCCATCGGCGCGAAGTCGCGCTGCTGACGGGCGTTCGGATCCGCACCGGCTTCGAGGAGCAGCCGGCACGACTCGACGTTGCCGTTCGCCGCGGCGCTGTGCAGCGGCTGCACGCGCATCTCGTTGCGCGCGACCGCAGCGACGTCGGCGCCCGCGTCGAGCAGGACGCGCACGGCAGCCGGACCGCCCAGGAACGCAGCGAAGTGCAACGCTGTGAAGCCATCCGCCGACCACGCGTGCACGTGGGTCGGGTCGGCCTCGAGAAGCTGCGTGAGCCGGGCCGCGTCGCCGAGCGCGGCGGCGTCGAACACGTTGGGTTCGACGCCGCCGGCGACGAGCGTCTCGGCGCCGGCCTGGTCGCCGCGGTACAAGGCCTGGCGGATCGGAGTGATCGCGGTTTCCATGCCCTATGGTTTCGCACGTGATCGGCGCCGTCGCAATCCTCATCGCGCTGTTCGTGATCGGGCCGATCGGGCTGATGCTCGTCGGTGCGATCTGGTCCGCGCTCCAGGGCTGGTTCCAATCCGAGGATGCCGACCGCCGCGCCGGCGGGGCACCAGAAGACCAACCGGCGTGAGAGACTGCCCCTATAGGGCCCTCAGTCACGCAGGTTCGGGAGAGCCGCCCACCGGCCAGCGAGAAGAGCCGAACCGGTAACCGACCGAGCGCACGGTCTGGATCAGGTTCGCGTGCTCTTCACCGAGCTTGGCCCGCAGGCGCCGCACGTGCACATCCACGGTGCGGGCGCCGCCGTAGTACTCGTAGCCCCACACCCGGGAGAGCAACTGCTCGCGCGTGAACACCTTGCCGGGATGGGTGACGAAGAACTTCAGCAACTCGTATTCCATGTACGTGAGGTCGAGCGGCTTGCCCGTGATCGCGGCCTGATACGTCTCGAAGTTCAGCACCAGGTCGCCGTACGACGCGACCTCGGGCGAGCCGGCCCGTCCCGCGCGGAACATCAGGTGACGCACGCGTGCCTCGAGCTCCTTGGGGTGGAACGGCGAGAGGCAAAAGTCGTCGAACAGATCCTCGCGGTGCTCGAGCTCGTGGAGCTGGGCGCCGGAGATCAGCAAGAGGATCGACTCGACGCGCGAGTCACCCTTGCGCAACGTGCGGCACAGCGTGAACGCGCCTTCGGGGTCGGTGTCGGCGCACACGACCGCGCCCGTCCAGCCGTCCGCCGGTTCGTATTGCATCGCGACGGCCGCGTTCGACACGGCCTTCCATCGCACGGCTGAGAGGTCGAGCGTCTGTGCCAGGAGAGGCGGTGGCGGGTCCGGAAAGACCAGCAGGAGATCGTTCAGTGAGGCCACCCGCAACCCTCTCGGTCAGAGCGTCGGAAGGTAGCGGGCGATCTCGAATGGCGTCACGTCGGACTTGTACTCCGCCCACTCTCGCCGTTTGTTGACCAGGAAATTCTCGAAGACGTGCTCGCCCAGCGCCTCGGCGACCATCTCTGAGCGCTCCATGGCGTCGAGCGCGTCTCGCAGCGAACCGGGTACCGCATGGATGCCTTCGGCCAGCCGCTCCGCGTCCGTCAGCGCGTAGATGTTGTCGGTCGCTTCCGGCGGCAGCGGGTATCCCTCGTCGATGCCCTTGAGGCCGGCGGCCAGCATCACGGAGAACGCGAGGTACGGGTTGCACGCCGGGTCGGGTGCGCGGAACTCGATGCGCACCGACTCGTCCTTGCCCCGCTTCGACAACGGCACCCGCACGAGCGCCGAACGGTTGTTCCGCGCCCAACACTTGTACACCGGCGCTTCGTAACCCGGGATCAGCCGCTTGTACGAGTTCACCCACTGGTTGGTCACCGCGCAGATCTCACTCGCGTGCACGAGCAGGCCCGCGATGAAGTGCTTCGCGACTTTCGACAGTCCGTACTCGTCGCCGGGGTCGTGGAACGCGTTGACGTCGCCCTCGAACAGCGAGAGGTGCGTGTGCATGCCGGAGCCGAACGCGCCCGCGATCGGCTTGGGCATGAACGTCGCGTAGACGCCGCTGTCGGCGGCAACCTCCTTGGTGATCAGCCGGAAGGTCATCACGTTGTCGGCCATCGTCAGCGCGTCTGTGTAACGCAGGTCGATCTCGTGTTGGGACGGACCGTTCTCGTGGAACGAGTACTCGACCGGAATGCCCATCGCCTCGAGCCGGAGCACCGTCTGCTTGCGCAGCTCCGAGCCGAGGTCGTGCGCGGTCAACTCGAAGTATCCCGCGTTGTCGAGGGGCTCGATCTTCTTCGTGTTGCGGAAGTAGAAGAATTCCATCTCGGGACCGACGAAGAACGTGAAGCCCTTCTCACGCGCCCGTTCGAGGTTCCGCTTCAGCACGTAGCGCGGGTCGCCGTCGAACGGCTCACCGGAGAACATCTCGATGTCGCAGAACATGCGCGCGACCGCGGCGTCGCCGTCGTGGCTGGATGCAAGCAACTCGAACGTGTTCGCATCGGGCCGGGCGAGCATGTCGGATTCCTGGATGCGGCTGTAACCCTCGATCGTCGACCCGTCGAAGGTCATGCCTTCCTCGAGGGCCACCTCGAGCTCGGCGGGAGTGATCTCGACCGACTTCAAGAAGCCGAGGACGTCGGTGAACCACAGGCGGACGAACCGCACGCCGCGCTCTTCGACGGTGCGGAGGACATACTCGAGCTGGCGCTCCATACAGTCACTTTACGGCCGCTGACCAGCCCTTCCGACTCCGGCGGGGGGCAGTAACAGAGCGTTCACACTTGGGCAACGACGGGGTAACTGCCGCCCAGAAGACTCGCCGTCGACAACCGAACCCGGGCGCGCCCCAAGGGAGACGACAGCGAAGCGACCGGAGGGGAGCGGAGCGTGGAGTCGACCCGAAGACAAGGGAGACGACAGTGATCAAGGCCGAGTACATCTGGATCGACGGCACGGAGCCGACGGCGCGTCTGCGGTCGAAGACGAAGGTCCTGCCGAACGCGAAGGATCTCCCGATCTGGGGGTTCGACGGCTCGAGCACGAACCAGGCGCCCGGTTCGAACTCCGACTGTGTGCTGCGCCCTGTGTTCTCGTGCCCGGACCCGGTGCGCGGCGGTGAAAACCTGCTCGTGATGGCCGAGGTGCTCTTGCCGAACATGACGCCGCACGTCACGAACACGCGGGCGCTGCTCGCGCCGATCGCCGACAAGTACGCCGCCCACGAGGCACTGTTCGGCATCGAGCAGGAGTACACGTTCTTCGACCGGGGTCGCCCGCTCGGCTTTCCGGCCGGTGGCTTTCCTGCACCGCAGGGCTTCTATTACTGCGGCGTCGGCGCCGACGAGGTCTACGGGCGCGACGTCGTCGAGGCGCATCTCGACGCGTGTCTCACCGCGGGGTTGTCGATCTCGGGCATCAACGCCGAGGTGATGCCCGGTCAGTGGGAGTTCCAAGTCGGTCCGCTCAGTCCGCTCGAGGTCGCCGACCAGCTTTGGATCGCGCGCTGGCTGCTGTACCGCATCGCCGAGGAGTTCGACGTCAGCGCCACGCTCGATCCGAAGCCGGTGAAGGGCGACTGGAACGGCGCGGGCGCACACACCAACTTCTCGACCAAGGAGATGCGCGAGAACTACGACGCGATCATCAAGGCGTGTGAGGCGCTGGGGAAGAAGTCGGCCGAGCACGTCGAGAACTACGGCGCCGACATCGAGCACCGTCTCACCGGCCTGCACGAGACCGCGCCGTGGAACGAGTTCAACTACGGGGTGTCCGATCGAGGCGCGTCGGTGCGTATCCCGTGGCAGGTGGAGGTCGACCGGAAGGGCTACATCGAGGACCGCCGTCCGAACGCCAACATGGACCCGTACGTGGTGACGCGCCTGATCACGGACACGGTGTGCAGCGCGCTGGAGTCCTGAGCTAGAACGACACGGTTTCGCCGAGCCGCGGGAAAGAGGTCGCAATGGCAGGGACTCCGAACGACGTCCTGAAGACGATGAAGGACCAGGGCATCGAGGTCGTCGACGTGCGGTTCTGCGACCTGCCGGGCCTGATGCAGCACTTCTCGATACCGGCGCACGAGCTCAGCGAGGACGTCTTCGAAGACGGCCTGGGCTTCGACGGCTCGTCGATCCGCGGCTTCCAGGAGATCCAGGAGTCCGACATGCTCCTGATCCCGGATCCCACGACCGCGGTCATCGATCCGTTCCGCCAGCATCCGACGTTGAACATCAACTGCTTCGTCCGCGACCCGGTGACGGGGGAGTCGTACAGCCGCGACCCTCGGTACATCGCGCAGAAGGCCGAGGCCTATCTGGTGTCCACGGGAATCGCGGACACCGCGTACTTCGGTCCCGAAGCCGAGTTCTACATCTTCGACTCGGTGCGCTTCGACCAGAACCAGTTCTCGGGCTACTACTACCTCGACTCGGTCGAGGGTGTGTGGAACTCGGGGCGCGAGCGCGAGCTGTCCGGCGCGCCGAACCTCGCGTACAAGCCCCGGTACAAGGAGGGCTACTTCCCGGTGCCGCCGATGGACCAGTTCCAGGACCTCCGCTCCGAGATGGTGCGCGTGCTGGAGCAGGTCGGTATCACGATCGAGGTGCAGCACCACGAGGTCGGCACGGCCGGACAAGCCGAGATCGACATGCGCTTCGACAAGCTCGCGGTCATGGCCGACAAGCTCATGCTCTACAAGTACGTCGTGAAGAACGTCGCGCGTGCCGCTGGGTACTCCGTGACGTTCATGCCCAAGCCCCTGTTCATGGACAACGGCTCGGGCATGCACGTGCACCAGTCGCTGTGGAAGGGCGGCGAGCCGACGTTCTTCGACGAGAAGGGCTACGCCGGGTTGTCCGACAGCGCGCGCTGGTACATCGGCGGTCTCCTGTCGCACGCGCCGGCGATCTGCGCGTTCTCGAACCCGACGACCAACTCGTACAAGCGGTTGGTGCCGGGCTACGAGGCACCGGTCAATCTGGTGTACTCGCAGCGCAACCGCTCGGCATCGGTACGCATCCCGCTCTATTCGAAGTCACCGAAGGCGAAGCGGCTCGAGTTCCGGTGTCCCGACCCGTCGTGCAACCCGTACCTCGCATTCTCGGCGATGTTGATGGCCGGGCTCGACGGCATCCAGAACCGCATCGAGCCGCCGAAGCCGCTCGACCGCGACCTGTACGACCTGCCACCCGAGGAGCTCGCGCAGGTGCCGCACGTGCCCGGTTCGTTGAACGAGGCCCTCGCCGCGCTCGAAGCCGACCACGAGTTCCTGCTGCGCGGTGACGTGTTCACCCCCGACGTGATCGACACATGGGTCACGTACAAGAAGGAACACGAGATCGACCAGGTGCAGCTCAGGCCGCACCCCTGGGAGTTCTACCTGTACTACGACATATAGGCCGCACGCACCTGCTGACCAGCACGTTCACGCAGTCGCTTCCTGCCCGGTCCGCGTGGAGTCCGCGAGATTCCCGAGCGCTGCGTCGACGGCCGCGCGCGTGCGGTCCTCTTCGTCGGGGAAGGTGCCCTTAGGTGTCGAGGGTCGTCTTCGCGCTGGCGTGCCCAAGCCGCGACTGGACCACCTTCACCGAGGCACCCGATCGGATCAAAAGGGTGGCGTAGTAGTGGCGGAGGTCGTGCGGTGTCGCCCACGCAGGCAGTCCGGCACGCGCCCGCGCGGTCTCCCACAAGGCCGCGAACGGCTGCTGTTGGATCGGCCATCCGCGCTCGTTCGTGAACGCAAGGCCGAGGTCATCATGGGGCTGCCAGGCCGCGAGGTGGGCGGCGAGTGCATCACCAACGGCGGCAGGCATCGGAACCGTCCGATACGACGCTGTCGTCTTCAAGGGCGCGAGCTCAACGCCCCGGCCTCGCGCGCGGGCTTGTCTCGGCTCTTCACGGCTTGCGGTAGAAGGCCGCGACGTATTCCTGTTCGGTGACTCCTGCGACCTTCAAGATTCGCGAGAAGACCGCGCTTGACGTCCTTGCACTTATGGCAAGGAATCGAAATGGGATTGAATCCGGGCCTCACCATTATGTGATGGCTGCCCTTGGTTCGATCGTGGGCCCAGTTGAGCCGCTCAAATGCTTTCTTGTGCGCGTCTCCACCCGCGAGTGGAAGATCGGATTGGCCCACCCCGCAGCCTTTCGGCGCGGAGGATAACTTAGTCAGCCGACGGCAATTCTCACCGTTCGTTCACGCGGTGTCGTGTCGTCGGAGGGCGACCAAGTGTTGAGCTCCTGCGCCATACGTGCCTCTATGACGCCGCTAATCGCTTCGAGAAGATTATCGAGAGCTTCTTTCTCAGTGTCACCCTGAGAGACGCATCCCTGGAGTTCGCGACACGACGCGATCCATCCGCCGTCGAGTTCATCTTGCTCGGCTTCAATCGTCAACACCCATGTCGACTTCTGCTTGTCGCCGACGCGTACGCGCTCGCGCTCAAACGACTTGAAGAACCTTCTCAGCGTCTTGAAGAAGTCCATCTCTGTCGACTCCTGTCGACTTCGCGAATCACGCCGCTGTGATTCTGTGCCGCTCCCACCTAGCAACGTAGTGTTTCCGCTCGTCGTATCGGGCGAGATCGCGCGGTCCGAGTGGTGTCGCTCTCGGCGCGGTGATACGAGCGGACTCCCATCCCCACGTCGTACAAGCGCCCTGGGACTCCGCTCTTGTCGCGTCTCACCCTCGTCGTATCGTCGGCGACGTGTCCCGGCGGCGTGATCGTTCATGTCGACGGCAAGATCGCCCGGACGCATCCGAAGACGACGAACCGGAAGGCTGCCGCGCCGCGATCTTCGCCACGAAGGCGACCCGGTGCCATGCATCGTGTGGACGCCCGCGGGCTGCGATTATTGCGGCGTGCAGGCTGGTTAGGGTCTCGCAATATCGCTCCAGAACGGGCAATCTGTGCGCCTCGGGCCAGGCCGTTTCGTGACCGGTAGCGCTGATACCGATTGATCGAGCAGCGGGGTGGTGGTTGGTGGTCGGGGACGAGGTTCCTGAGACGCAGTACGCGTGGTCGGGTGAGGATCGCGTCGCGTATCAGGTCGTTGGTACGGGCGACATCGACCTG
>JBBRXX010000036.1:0-47518 GCA_038238245.1 Acidimicrobiia bacterium | reverse complement strand
TGCTCTAACCGACTGAGCTACTCCGCCGTGACGGAGCGGGCCCGAAGGCCCGCCCCGGCGAGCCCCCTTACGGACTCGAACCGTAGACCCCTTCCTTACCATGGAAGTGCTCTGCCGACTGAGCTAAGGGGGCGAGGCCCGGAGAGGATAGCCCGAGCGCGTAGCGTGCCCGGCCGTGTACCGGACCCGTCTGGCCGAGCGTCGGGACGCCGAAGCCCTGCGAGACATCTACAACGTCGAGGTGCTCGAGTCGACGGTGACCTTCGACCTCGTGCCACGGTCGCTCGCGGAGCAGGTGGCGTGGATCGAGGAGCACTCGGGAGGGCATCCCGCGATCGTCGCGGTGAGTGACGACGGCGACGTCGCCGGCTTCGCCTCGTTGTCCCCGTACCGTCCGAGGCCCGCGTACGCACCCACGGTCGAAGACTCGGTGTACGTGCACAGGGATCGACGCGGCGAGGGCGTCGGCCGGCTCTTGCTCGGCGACCTCGTCGAGCTCGCCCGCAGCCACGGGTTCCATTCCGCGATCGGCCGCATCGTCGGCGGCCATGAAGCGTCGATCGCACTGCACCGGGCAGCCGGCTTCGAAGAGGTAGGCCGCGAGCGCCAGGTGGGACGAAAGTTCGGCCGGTGGCTGGACGTCGTGCTGATGCAGCGAATGCTCTAGCTCCGGAGGAGCTCCGCGGTCAGCGCCGTGTCCTCGGTGCCGCGGTATTGACGCACCTTGCCGGCGTCGTCGAATTGGAACCAGTGGTGGATGTCCATGACGCCGTGCTTGCCCGTGGCCGGCACCCGCATCCCGAATCGCACGACGGTCAACACGTCGGTCGCGTTGGACGCGAACGAGAGCGGCGTGAATTCGGTGACCTCGATATTGGCACCGAGGGCCTCGAAGAACTTCGGCACCTCGGCCTTGCCCTTGTGGATGCCGTGCCAGGGCGCGATCGACGAAGCGGGCTCCGAAGCCCAGTCGACGTCATCGCTCACCTTGTCGAGGATGGTCGCGACGTCGCCGCGGCCGAAGGCCTCGTAGATCTCCTGGACGGACTGGATCTTGGTGTCGGCCATTGCGAGCTCCTTGTGCGCGGTCGGAGAAAATTCGCCCCCGCGCCGGAAGCGGATCACCCCGGCGCGGCGACGGGAGCCCGGGTCGCGTGGTGCGGCGACCGGAGCAGCCCGAAGGGTGCGGAGGAAGCTCGCCGGAGCAGCGAAGCTGCGACAAAGAGAAATGGTGGGCCGGGTTGGATTCGAACCAACGTAGCGGTAACGCAACGGGTTTACAGCCCGTCCCCTTTGGCCACTCGGGTACCGACCCGGATCTAATCTAGCCAGCGCATGCCCAGCTTCGACGTGGTCTCAGAGGTCGACCTCCAAGAGGTCCGCAACGCCGTCGATCAAGCACGTCGCGAGTTGTCGACGCGCTTCGACTTCAAAGGCACCGACAGCGTCGTCGATTTGAAAGAGCACGCGATCGAGCTCGAATCGGCGTCGGAGGAACGACTCAAGGCGGTCGCGCAGGTGCTCGAGGAGAAGCTCGTGCGCCGCAAGGTGTCGCTGAAAGCTCTCGACTACGGCAAGATCGAAGAGGCGTCACACAGCCGCGCCCGCCAGGCGGTTTCGCTGCACGTCGGCATCAACGACGAGAAGGCGCGAGAGATCGGCAAGTTCATCAAGGGTCTCGGGTTGAAGGGCGTGCAGCATCAGGTGCAGGGAGACCAGCTGCGCGTGACGGGGAAGAAGCGCGACGACCTGCAGACCGCAATTCAGAAGTTGCGAGAGAGTGACTTCGGCGTCCCCCTGCAGTTCACCAACTTCCGCGACTGAGGCGCGTTAGACGGAGATCGTCGTCAGGTCCTCGCCGAACATGACCTCACCGTCGAAGTGTTCGCGCGCGATGGCGATCCACTCGTCGGCTGCGCCCACTGCCGGCGTGGGAATCTGATGCGTGAGCACGAGGGTGCGCACCCCGCCGCGGGTCGCGGTCTGGGCGGCCTGCGCCACCGTCGAGTGATAGTCGATCGTGTCCTTGAAGCGCTGCATCGGCACCACCTGCACGAGGTCGTCGCGTAGGACCGTCTGCACGTAGACGTCCGCGCCGCCACAGAGCTCGTCGAGCCCTTCACAGGGCACGGTGTCACCGGCCAGCACCACCGCCTTGCCCTCGCACTCGATGCGGAAGCCGATCGTCGGTTCGACCGGCCGGTGGTCGGTCCGCGCCGCGACGACGCGGACTCCGCGTTCGTTGAACACGATGCCGGGCGGGACCTCGACGACATCGACCTGGGGCTCCCAGTCGAGATCGGCGTGATGGGCGAGCCGGTATTCGACGTCGGGGCGCAGCATCGCGAGCATGGCATCCACGACTTCGCGTGTACGCGGCGGCCCGAACACCCGCAACGACTTCGGGACCGGGCTCATCACCCATTGCGTGGTGATCACGTCGTTCAGATCACAGATGTGGTCGCTGTGCAGATGCGTGAGGAAGACCTCGTCGAGCATGAAGGGCATTACGCCCGCGGCCGCGAGTCGCATGCAAACTCCACGACCGGCGTCGACGAGGATCGTGCGACCCCCGGCGCGCACGAGGGTCGCCGCGCCCGCGCGGTCACGGTCCGGCAACGGGTTCCCGGTACCCAGCAGCACCACCTCGATCGCCACGCGCGTCCCCCCTCGTCCAGAGATCCCCGAACGTAACGCGGCGTCCCCGCGCGCTGCTTGGCCGGCGGCGAGGCGAGCGCACGCGGAACGCTCCGAGGAAGCACACGAGCAGTCCGCCGGTGAGCGCAACCCACTGCACGAGGAGATTCGTGTTGTCCGCGCCGGCGGTGAACCCGTGCACCGTCGCAGCCGCGAACAGCGGGAAGCTCGTGAGATGCACCGCGTGCCAGACCTTGCGCGGCAGTCTGCGCATTGCCCACGACGTCAACTGGATCGCAACGAGGAGATACGTCGCGACGATGCCCCACGCCACCGCGCCCGGCCGCCACGCGGATGCGAGCGGCACGAGCAGCTCCCGAGGCCCGAAGTAGACGTAGCTGTCGCCCCACAGCGCGAGCACGTGCACGCCGACGAAGCACACCGACAAGGTGCCGAGGAACTTGTGCAGGTCCAGGAGCCCGGCCGGCGTGCCGTCGCGTCGAATCACGCGCGTCGACAGCGCGAGACCCCACAGCACGCTCGCGGTGACCGTCGACCACGCGACGAGCCCCGAAGCGCGTGCGGCATACCACGTGAGCTTCGCGTTGAGCACCGCGTTCACAGCCGCGCCTCGATCATGCGCCCGTCATCGAGGAACAGCCACGCGAGCACGTGTGCGCGGCATGCGAGGTCGCGGCCGTTCTGCAACCCCGCGATCAGGATCGCCTTGGCGATGCCTTCCGCCCACCACGCGTCCTTTGCGGCGGCGACGACGGCCGCGATGCCGTTGCGTGCGGAGTCGCCCGTCGCGGGATCGACGAGGTGGTGGTACCGGCGTCCGTGACGCGTCCACGCGCGCACACGCGTCGTGCTGGTCACGAGGGCACCGTCGGCGAGCGGGTACCGAAATGCGAGCCGGGCATCGTCGAGCGGATGCTCGACCGGGACGTCCCACGCGCCGTCGGGTGGTTCGCCCCGCGCGCGGAGATCGCCGCCGAGGCTCACGAGTGCGCTCCGCGCGCCACGATCGACGAGGCCGCGCGCGATGAGGTCTGCCGCGAGTCTTTTGCCGAGACCGCCGAGGTCGATCCGTACGCCATGTGGAACGCGGACCCGCGAGCCGTCGACGTCGATGTCGATGCGTGCGAATCCGGGCGCGGCGCCGGGGGCGGCCGCGACACACGGCGCCCTGCCGCAGGGGTCGACCAGCTCGAACGACCGGTCGTAGCCGGCGCGCTCCAGCGCGTCGAGAATCGTCGGGTCGAAGAGGCCGCCGGTCACGCGGTGCAGGTCGGCAGCGCACGTCAGCGCGAGCAGGAGCGCCGAACTGACGGGCGTCCAGCTCCCGGGACGGGTCTGCAGGCGGCACAGCTCGCTGTCCGAACGAAAACGGCTCCAGCACTGTTCGAGGCGCTCGAGCTCGGCCTGCGCCCAGGCGGCCAGTCCCTCCGGTGCGTCGCCGAGCACGATTCGCGCATCGCTGCCCATCGCGTGGACGCGTTGCTCGATCCAGTAGCCGTCCGCGCGGAGGTTCAGTGGCACTTCGATCCGGTGCAGGGCGGCGGCCCGGGAGGCGGCGGGGGCGTGAACACCGTTGTCGTGGTCGTTGGGCGCGGGGGCGGTGCGGGCGCCGGCGCGGGCGCGGGCGCGGGGGCGGGGGCAGGTGCGACGCCCGGCCCTGCCGACGGTGACGCGGTCGGCGTCGGTGCCGGCGCGGGCGCCCCAGTCGGTGCCGTCGGCGCCGGTGCCGTCGGCACGGCGGAGCCGCGGCCGGTGCCTGCGGTGGAACCGGTCGAGACGCGAGTCGTCGCGGTGTGCGCCGGTACGAGTGCGGGATCGACGGGCCGGCCGTGCGCATCGGCGGGCGCCGCATGACGGACCTTGTGCGCCACGACCTTCGTGCGTGGCGCGGTCGCGCGGGCCGCGCGTCGTGGTGGAGGCGCCGCGGCAACCGTCACCGCGCTCGAGGTGGACGAGGGCGCGCCGAGCACGGCGACGATCGAGAGGAAGACCGACGAGCTGAGACCAGCAGCGAGAATGCGCGCCGCGCCGGCAGGTTTCCGTCGCGGGTCGGGTCGGCCGCGCGCGGACGCACTTTCCGGGAGCCGCGTTGTCCGGGCGCGTCGGGCGGCAAGGCGCGCGACGCGCTCGTCGAGGTCAGGCGGCACGTCAGTCATCGTTTGCCGGCCGACATCGCACTCCCCCTTTGGCGCTGGTCACCCAGAGCCATCGGCGAAGGGCACCACGCAACTCAAGGGGTCGGGCGAATCTTTGCCGGGCTCGAACCCTTCCGAGGTTCGGGCGACGGGCGCCCGCGCCGGGGCGGGAACGGCCCGGCGGCTCCTCGAGGCGCTTACTGCGCGCGACTCCCGACACCGGCCGGCACCGGCGCCGGCGGCCGGATCTCCTTGGGGTACAGCGTGCGGACGACGGCGTCCTCGTAGGTGATCGAGCCGTTCTGGATGAGGACGTTGAGCCAGCTCTCCAGCGTGCACATGCCCTCGTTGCGGCCCGACGAGAGCACATTGCGCACCTGGTGGGTCTTGCCCTCGCGGATCAGCCCGCGGATCGCGCTGTTCGACACCAAGATCTCGAACGCGGCGATCACGCCACCGCCGATCCGCGGGATCAGCCGCTGCGACACCACGCCCGAGAGGCACGCCGAGAGCTGCACCTTGATCTGGTTCTGGCGCTCGGCCGGGAACATGTCGGAGATCCGGTCCAAGGCCTGCGGCGCGTCGTTCGTATGCAATGTCGCGAACACGAGGTGGCCGGTCTCGGCGATCGACAGCGCGAACTGCACGGTCTCGGGGTCGCGCATCTCACCGACGAGGATCACGTCGGGGTCCTCTCGCATGGCGGCGCGCAGCGCCCGCGCGAACGAGATGGTGTCGTATCCGACCTCGCGCTGGCTCACCGCGGAGTTCTTGTGCGGGTGCACGTACTCGACAGGGTCTTCGACCGTGAGGATGTGGCAGCGACGATTCTCGTTGATGTAGTTGATCATCGCCGCGAGCGTCGTGGACTTGCCGGAGCCTGTCGGCCCCGTCACGAGCACCAGGCCCTGGGGCAGGTTGGCGAAGTATTCGATTGCGGGTGGCAGCCCGAGCTGGTCGAGCGTCGGCAGCTTCAAGGGGATGATCCGCAACGACATCGCGATCGAGCCCATCTGGAAGAAGCAGTTGGCCCGGAACCGCGCGACGCCGTTCCACGAGAACGAGAAGTCGACCTCCTTGTCCTGGCGCAGGGTCTGCTTGAGCTGCTCGGTCAGCACCGACAGCACCAGGTGCTCGCAGTGATCCCGGTCCAGCTCCGGCTCGTCCTCGAGCGGAATCAGCTGCCCGTCGACGCGCACGCGCGGCTTGCTGTACGCCGTCAGGAGGAGGTCGCTGGCGTTGCGGTCCCAGACCATTTGGAGGTAGCGCTCGATGGGGCCGAGGCTGACGTGGGTGATGGCCATGAGGCAGTCGGTGTCCCGTGTTCCCCGCGAGCCCTCCCGCCGGACGCGCTCCTACCTTCGCAGTCGGCTCTCAGGGGGCCCTGGTTGAGTGTTCGGCGGTGACGAGTCGTAACTTTTGGGGCAGGTGTCGGAACGCCGGGCGTCCGTCCGGTGTTCACCCCCAGTGAGGTGATTGGGAAAATGTTCAGGAACAATGTCAAGACCGTCGTCTTGCTCGCCGTGCTCGGCGCCCTCTTCATGGGCATCGGATCGTTCTTCGGCCAGGGCGGACTCATCATCGGTCTGGTGCTGGGAATCGTGTTCGTGGGCGGTTCGTACTGGTTCTCCGACAAGATCGCGGTGCGCGCCGCCGGTGCAGTGCCCGTCTCGGAGGCCGAGGCCCCGCAGCTCTACGCCATCGTCTCGGACCTGACCCAACGGGCCGGGATGCCGATGCCGGCGATGTACATCAGCCCGGCGGCCCAGCCGAATGCGTTCGCGACCGGCCGGAACCCCGAGCACGCGGCGGTGGCGGTGACCCAGGGCTTGATGCAGGTCGTCGACCAGGACGAGCTGCGCGGTGTGCTCGCGCACGAGCTCTCCCATGTCCGGAACCGCGACATCCTGATCAGCTCGGTGGCAGCGACGGTGGCGCTCGGCATCACGTTCTCCGCCCGCATGCTGATGTGGGGCGCGATGCTCGGCGGCTTCGGCGGCAACGACCGGGAAGGCAACGGCGGCAACATCTTCGGGATGCTGGCGATGATGATCCTCGCCCCGATCGCGGCCACCATGCTCCAGCTCGCCCTCTCGCGGTCCAGGGAGTACGAGGCCGACCGCAGCGGCGCCGAGCTCGTCGGCGATGGTGAGCCCCTCGCTCGCGCGCTGTTGAAGATCGAGGCGTACGCGAAGCAGGTGCCGATGAACGTCGACCCCGCGCACGCGACCGCCTACATCATCAACCCCTTGACCGGCCGGCAGGTGAGCTTCAAGAACCTGTTCCAGACCCACCCGCCGACCGAGGACCGCGTGGCCCGGCTCCGGCACGAGCACGTCCACTGAGCCTGCCCACGCAGACTGCGCGCGGACGGCGATGGACTCGTCAGCGTCGGGTCACGCCGTGCAGTTGGAACCCTTCGTGACGGCACCGGTGCCGCCGGCGTAGGTCCAGCTGAGGGTTGCGTTCGCCTTCGTCGTCGCGAACGTCGGTGTCGCACCACCGGTGCTGAAGTAGGCGACGTTTGCGCTCGCCAAGAGGCCCGCGGTGTTGAGCGTGGTGCCGTAACCGCTCGCGTTCGCCGCGGTCGGTGACGCAGCCGCGGCCGGCAACGACCCGCTGTTCTGCACCCGGTACGCCTGCACCGCGGTCGAGAACGTGTCGGCCTCGGTGGCGCAACTGTTCTTGCTCGCCGTGGACGTCAAGTTGCCGACGGCAAAGATCACGATCCCGGCGAGGATGCCGAGGATCACGATCACGATCAGGAGCTCGACCAGGGTGAAGCCTCGCTCGATGATGTGCTTGTCGTCGTGGTCGGACTCAGACCGGCGCACTTCGAGGACTCCCTTGCCTCATTCGGATATCGCGTCACGCGGAACAAAAGAGGGAGAGCACTCTCGTGCTCTCCCTCTCCTCGTTCAGTTCAACGTTCGGTCAGGCGGTGCAGGCTGAGCCCTTGGTGACGGCACCGGTGCCGCCGGCGTAGGTCCAGCTGAGGGTTGCGTTCGCCTTCGTCGTCGCGAACGTTGGTGTGGCACCACCGGTGCTGAAGTAGGCGACGTTTGCGCTCGCCAACAGCCCCGCCGTGTTGAGCGTGGTGCCGTAACCGCTCGCGTTCGCCGCGGTCGGTGACGCGGCCGCGGCCGGCAACGACCCGCTGTTCTGCGCCTTGTACGCCTGCACCGCGGTCGAGAAGGTGTCGGCCTCGGTGGCGCAGGCGTTCGTGCCGGCACTCGAGGTCAAGTTGCCGACGGCAAAGATGACGATCCCGGCGAGGATGCCGAGGATCACGATCACGATGAGCAGTTCGACCAGGGTGAACCCCTGCTCGATGATGTTCTTGTGGTCCTGGTCGGACCGACGCTGATGCAGCAACTGAGGACTCCCCTTGGTCGTTCGGGGTCCGCGCCCCGTCAATCGTCTGTACGGCGGCTTCCGCCGGATCCTGAATAGGTCCCGCGAACCATTCGACGAAAACGTCACGCGGCGTGGCATCTGCTACTTCGGGTGAAGCGACTTCGACTGGTTGAAGATGCCGTACATCGCGGAGATCAGCGCGACCGCGACGAAGCCGACGATCAATCCCATGAAGATGATGACTGCCGGCTCGAACAATGACGTGAGCTTCTTGAGCTTGTATTCGAGCTCACGCCCGTAATACTGCGCGGCGTTGTCGAGCTGCGTGTCGAGTGTTCCCGTGTTCTCACCCACCTGCATCATCTGTGTCGCGGCGCGGGGGAAGAGGCCGGAGTCCGCGATCGGTTGCGCGAGACCCTCGCCCTCGAGCATGCGTTCCTGCGCGACTTTCAACGCCGCCTCGAACACCTTGTTGTTCGTGCCCTGTATCGCGGCGGCGATGGTGTCGGGCAAAGGCACACCCGCCGTCACCATCGCGGCCACGATGCGGCACACGCGCTCTACGACGGCGTACAGCACGATGTCCTTGATCAGCGGGACGCGGAGGAAGATCCTGTCGCGAAGGAGTCGCCCCCGATCGGACTTGTGCATCCACACCATCAACGCGATGAACCCGATGAACACGCCGACGCCGACGAACCAGAACTTCTGGGTGAACTCCGAGAACCCCAACAGCATGCGCGTCGGCAACGGGAGTTTGGCGCCGAGGTTGTTGAAGAACTTCGTGAACTTCGGGAGCACGTACACGCCGAGAATGACGACCGTGAGGATCGACATGCCCATGACGACGAGGGGATAGACGAGCGCGGCCTTCATCGTCGCCTTCGCCTCGACGTCGCGCTCGATGTACGAGGAGAGCTGCTCCAACGCGGTATCGAGCTGGCCGGTGAGCTCCGACGATCGGAGGATGCCGACGTAATAGGGCGGAAACACCGACGCGTGCTCGGCCAGGGCGTCGGAGAACGGGACACCGTTCTGGATCTGCTCGCGCATGTCGGCAAGCATCTGCTTGAAGCGCTTGTTGCCGGAGCCTTCCTCGATCACCTCGAGTGCATCCGTGATCGGGATGCCGGTACGAACGAACGCGGCCATCTGGCGGGAGAAGTGCATGAGCTCTTGCTTGGGCACACGCTGCGGCGTGAGCTCGAGCTCGTTGAAGGACCTGCGCTGCTTGAGCTGGTGCACTTCGAGGTTTCGCAGCAGGAGCTGGTTGCGCAGCACGTCCTCGCTGGGCGCTTGCGCCGTCTCCTTGACCTGGCCCCCGTCGGGGCCGACCGCCACGTATTTGTAAGTGGGCATTGCTCCTTGCCTCTTCTGTTAGAGGACGTACACGGTGCGGAGGACCTCGGCGATGGTCGTCTTGTCCTGGGTCACCAGCTGAATGGCCTGGTCGCGCAACGTGCGCATGCCCTGCTCGATCGCGAGCTTGCGGAACGCGGCTTGCGGGGCGTTCTCGACAATGAGCGTTTTCAGCTCGTCGGTGATCGCCAGCACCTCGTAGATACCGCTCCGGTCGTAGTAGCCCGTATTGTCACAGAAGTTGCAGCCGGTGCCGGCGACGAACCGGGTCTTCGCCGGGTCGCCGCCGCCGCGCTCGTAGAAGGCGCGCTCCTCGGGCGTCGGCTCGTACGGCTGTATGCAGTTCGGGCACACCTTGCGCACCAGGCGTTGGCCGACGACGCCGAGCAACGACGACGCGACGAGGAAGGGCTCGATGCCCATGTCCATGAAACGATGCAGCGCGCTGGTTGCGTCGGTCGCGTGCAGTGAGGACATGACGAAGTGACCGGTGAGCGCCGCCTGCACGGCGATCCGCGCGGTCTCGACGTCCCGGATCTCACCCACGAGGATCGAGTCCGGGTCCTGGCGCAGGATGGCACGCAGGCCGTTCGCGAACGTCAGCCCGGCTGCTTCGTTGATCTGGATCTGGTTGATCGTCGGGAACACGTACTCGACCGGATCCTCGATGGTCACGACGTTGATGTCCTCGTTGCTGATCGCCGTGAGGGTCGCGTACAGCGTCGTCGTCTTCCCGGAACCGGTCGGCCCGGCACAGATGACCATGCCGTAGGGAGAGCGGATGAGATCGGAGTAACGCGCGTATGTGTCGGGCGCCATCCCGAGCGCCTGCAGCTCGATCACCGCCCTTGTCTTGTCGAGCACACGCAGCACGCACTTCTCACCGAAGACCGTCGGTGTCGTCGACACGCGCACATCGAGATCACGTCCCGCGACGGTGATGGCGAGCTGACCGTCCTGCGGCTTGCGCCGCTCGACGATGTTCATGTCGGACATGACCTTGATACGGGACACCAACGACGGTCCCATCGGCCCCGGCAACGTCATCGCCTCGTGCAACGCGCCGTCGGTGCGCATCCGCACCCGTACGACGTCGGGCATGGGCTCGATGTGCACGTCGGACGCACGGGCACGTACGGCGGTGTCCAGGATCAGGTTGACCACCTTGACCACCGGCGCGTTCTCGTCGACGACCGTGCCGATCGTCTGTTCGGTCTCCCTCGACGTCTGGCGCGCGACGAGCCGCGCTTCGAACATGCGCAGTGCGTCACCGAGGTCGGTGACCGACGCATACATCTTGTTGATGACGGCTTCGATGTCGGTGCCGGTCGCGAACACCAACCGGACGGGCACCCCGAGCTTCGCAATGAGCTCGTCCTGCAGGGACTCCGCGAGGGGATCTGCGACCGCGACGTCGAGGCGTAGGCCTTCGCGCGCGATCGGCACCGCGCGCAGTCGTCGCGCGTCATCCTCCGAGAGGAGCGTGACGATCTCGCGATCCAGCTCCATGTTGCCGAGCTCGATGATGTCGACCTGCAGCTGCTCGGCCAACACTCCGACGAGCACACGCTCGCTCAGCAGGCCCAGCTCGACGAGGATGTTGCCGAGGCGCTTGCCGGAACCGGTCTGGGCCCTGAGCGCTTCCCCGAGCTGCTCCTCGGACACGAGACCGCGGTGGAGGAGGAGCTCACCGAGGGGAAGACCGACGTGTCGGGGTCCGCCTTCGAGCTCTTCCTCGGGCGCCGGGACCGGCTCGTCGCCGGGGTGGGCGACCGGTGCCTCGATGCGAGGGGCCTCGGCCGGCTCGTCCTTGTGTTCGGTTCCGGCCCTCCGGCCGAACATTCTCCGCCGGTCCTTCTTCTTGTCCGGCTTCTTGTCCGGCTGCTTGCGCGCCGAGGACTTCTTGATCTTCACCGTGCCGGTCGGCACGCGCGTCGGCTCGGGGGACACCTCGGACAAGGGGGCGAGCCCCGGCGGGGGCGGCATCTCGGGCAACGCGGCGAGCCCCGGCGGGGGCGGCGCCTCGGGCAACGCGGCGAACCCCGGCGGCGGCACCTCGGGCAGGGCGGCGAGCCCCGGCGGGGGCGGCACCTCGGCCGGGGCCGACTTCTTGGACACGGGCGACGCCTCGGGCACGGGCAGGCTTTCGCTCGCGCCGGGCGCATCGCCCGGGGGCGGGGGGAACGTGTCGGGCCCGAAGCGCAGGAGCGGCACGGGACGGTGGACGTGCGCCTCGATCTCTTCGACCTCGTGGCGGAGCTCGGCGACCCGTTCGTCGCCCGGCAACAGGGTGTCGCCCTCGTCGGCGCCGGCCCGGGTCGCGGGCGGCGCCGGCTCGGCATCGTCGGTCTCGGGCCCGGCCACCGGCAGCGCCGGCTCGGCATCGCGCCCGGAGGCGAGTTGCTCGGCGTCGAAACGGCTCACCGGCGCGATCCCTCCTCGAGACGCGCGCGTCCGAAACTGCACGATCGCGCGACGAGCTTTCGCATGCCGACCCTTCCTCCCAGGACGTCAATCTCTTGTCGGCACGCTGGGAGGCAGGGCTGAGGGGGTCAGCCCGGAATCGCCACCCCGGGGGGCGAGCTAGTCGTAGTAGCCGGAATGCACATAGAGGCAGGGGATGCCCTCACCCCGGAACATCGCCACGTTCCGCCGGTCGTCCTCGAAGGCCAGGGCCGGCTCGAACCCTGCCGAGCGCAGCTCCCAGACGGTGGACTGCTTGAAGTCCCGGGCCAGCTCGTAGTCGCCCCAGGGTCGCATGATCAACAGGTCCCAGCGGATCCCGTACCGGCGCAACCACGCTTCGGTGAGGTGATGGACCCGGTGGGGACGCGCGGTCAGGAGCACGATCTGGAGGTCCGGGTGGAGCAGCTCCAGGAGCGTGCGGACCTCTTCGATCACCCGGTCTTCGCCACACGCGTCGAAGAACGACCGCCAGTCCTGCCGCGGGGTCTCCAGGTAGTGCTGGCGGCCGGCCGCGTCCGACAGCACGCCGTCGAGGTCGACCACGACGGCCCGGCCCGGTGCGAGCGGCTCGCCGTGCCACGTCCAATGCTCGGGGAGGTACCGCACGCGCGGTGCTAGTCCTCCGCGGGCTGGGATGCGAGGTACTTGGACTTGATGCCGTCGACGATCGTGGGATCGGCGAGGGTGGTCGTGTCGCCGAGCACCTCGTCCTCGGCGACGTTGCGCAACAACCGGCGCATGATCTTGCCCGAGCGGGTCTTCGGCAGCTCTTCGGTGAACAGGATCGTGCTCGGCCTCGCGATGGGACCGATCAACTTGGCGCAGTGTGCGCGCAACTCCGCGACCAACTCGTCGCGCGGTTCGATACCGGCACGCAGCGTCACGAACGCGGCGATGGCCTGGCCGCTCGTCGCGTCGGTCCTGCCGACGACCGCCGCTTCGGCGACCGCGGGATGGTCGACAAGCGCCGATTCCACCTCGGTCGTCGAGATGTTGTGGCCGGCGACGAGCATGATGTCGTCGACCCGTCCCAGCAGCCAGAAGTAGCCGTCGTCGTCGCGCTTGGCGCCGTCGCCCGCGAAGTACTTGCCTTCGAAGCGCGCCCAGTACGTGTCCTTGTAACGCTGCGGGTCGCCCCAGATGCCCCGCAACATCGACGGCCACGGTCGGCTCAGGACGAGGTAGCCGCCGCCGGGCACTCCGACCATGTTGCCGGCGTCGTCGCAGATGTCGGCTTCCAGTCTGGGCAGCGGAAACGTGGCGCTGCCCGGCTTCAGGGTGGTCGCGCCCGGCAACGCGCTGATCATGATGGCTCCGGTCTCGGTCTGCCACCACGTGTCGACGACCGGGCAGCGTTCACCGCCGATCACCTTGTAGTACCAGACCCATGCTTCGGGGTTGATCGGCTCACCGACGGTACCGATCAGTCGCAGCGACGACAGGTCGTGCCGCTGCGGGTACTCGTCGCCCCACTTCATGAATGTTCTGATCGCGGTCGGCGCGGTGTAGAGCGTCGTGATCTTGTACTTCTCGATGATCGACCAGAACCGATCCTTGTCGGGATAGTCCGGGGTGCCTTCGTACATCACCGACGTCGCGCGGTTCGCGAGTGGGCCGTACACGATGTAGGAGTGGCCGGTGACCCAGCCGACGTCGGCCGTGCACCAATACACGTCCGTGTCGGGCTTCAGGTCGAAGACGAACTTGTGCGTGTACGCCGTCTGCGTGAGGTACCCGCCGGTCGTGTGCATGATGCCCTTGGGCTTCCCGGTCGTACCCGACGTATAGAGGATGTACAGCAGATCCTCGCTGTCCATCTCCTCCGGCTCGCACACCTCTGACCGGGGCGCCACCGCGTCGTGCCACCAGACGTCGCGACCATCCTGCATCGTGACGTCGTTGTCCGTGCGCCTGAGCACGAGCACGTGCTCGATCGACGGGGTGTCCGCGATCGCCTCGTCGGCGATGTCCTTGAGCCGTACGACCGCGCCCCGACGCCACGCGCCGTCGGCGGTGATCAGCACCTTCGCGGAAGCGTCGTTGATGCGATCCTTCAACGACTGCGCGGTGAACCCCCCGAACACCACGGAGTGGGGCGCGCCGATGCGGGCGCACGCCAGCATCGCAGCCGCGGTCTCGGGCACCATTCCCATGTAGATCGCGACCCGGTCGCCTTTGCCGACGCCGAGCTCGCGCAGCGCGTTCGCGACGCGGCACGTCTCGTCGAGCAGCTCCTTGTAGGTGACCCGCCGCGTGTCGCCGGGCTCGCCCTCCCAGTAGAAGGCCACCTGGTCGCCGTGCCCGGCGTCGACGTGTCGGTCGAGGCAGCTCTCGGTGACATTGAGCGTGCCGCCCACGAACCACTTCGCGAACGGAAGCTCCCAGTCGAGGATCGTGTGCCACTCCTTGCGCCAGTCGAGCGCGAGGGCCTGTTTCGCCCAGAAGCCCTGCCAATCGCGCTCGGCCTCGTCGTAGACCGAGGCGTCGGTGACGAGGGCGTCCTTGGCGAATCCCTTCGGCGGGGGGAACGTCCGCCCTTCTTGCAGGAGGGCTTCGAGTGCTTCAGCCATACCGCGGACAGTAGTCACACGGAGCGGTGAGCGGAGGCGGAGCCGAAGTGAGCTCGCCGGAGCGGCGAACGTCCGCGTGCCGGGTATCCCGGCCCGCAGTGAGCGCGACCAGAAAGGTAGTCACTCACGCTCCAGGGCGATGACGTGGTGGGCGCCGAGACCGGCGGGATCGGTCAGCGCCGCGGCTTCGTGCACGCGGCTGCGCCCCGCCAGTGCGTCGAGGTCGCCGCGGTGCGCGCCTTCCCGCCACTGCCGGGCGCCCTCATCGGCCAGGTCGTCGATGCCGAGCCCGCGCAACCACGCGGCTTGTGTCGTGTGCGCGGACAGGCGGAAGCCGTGTGTCGCCGCGAGGACGTTCTCGACGACGACGTCGGCGGTGATGTCCTGCATCCCCGGCGCAACGAGTGGAGGCATCCCGCGATCGTTCTCCCGGTAGGTACGAAGCCACGGCCGCGTCGGGAGCTCGGCGATCTCCGCCATGTAGTCGATGAGGATGACGAAGCCGCGGCGCAGCACGTGATCACACGCCGCGCACCAACGCTCGAGCCCAGCCGGGAGGGGCACCCGCGTGCCGGCCGGCACGTCGATCGACAGCGGCGCCGCCATCGGCACCAGTACCTCGACGAACCGATCGTCGTCCGTGCCGACGCGCACCTCTTGCCAACGCGCGCCGTCCCACTCCGCGATCCCGAACGGCAGGTTGTCGAGGAGCTCGTTCGCGAACACGACCCCGGTCGCGGCGTGCAGCGCGGGGAGTTCGTCGAGCGTCGCGAAGACCGGACCGGCGGCGGTGGCGGGTACCGGTGCGTCCTCACCCGTACGCCGCGCGAACGGTCCGAGCGCTTCGTCGGGCGGATCGAGCGGAAGGCGGGTGCGTTGTTCGCCGCGCAGGGCCGCGGATCGTTCGACGAGGACGTATCGGAGCGCGGTCAGGCATTCGGGTGCGGCGCGCCCGACGTCGCGGGCGAGCCGGCCGTTTCCGGCGCCCGCTTCGACGACGAGGAACGGATCGGGCTCGTCGAGCGCGTGCCAGCACCGGTCCAGAGCCCGCGCGACGCACGCGCCGAACAGCGACCCGACCTCGGGACTGGTGACGAAGTCGCGCCGCGCGCCGCGGCCCGACGCGAAGAAGCCGCCCTCGCCGTAAAGGGCGGCTTCCATGAACTGATCGAAGGCAATCGGACCATCGCGCCGGATGAGCTGCGCGATGTGGTCCGCCGCGCTCAGAAGGCGACCTCACCGACCTTCGCGAAGATCTGCGGGTACACGCCGACGACGACGACCACGAGCGCGCTCAGCCCGATCGCGACGGCCAGCGGTTGCGGGATCTGGATCGGCGAGCGCTCGTCGGTCACCGCGGGCTGGAACCACATCTGCACGATCACGCGGAAGTAGTAGACGAACGCGATCACCGAGTTGACGGCCGCGACGACCGCCAGCGCGATTGCCCATCCGCTGCCGGCATCGACGATCGCGCGGAACATCACGAACTTGGCGAACCAACCTGCGAGCGGTGGGATACCGGCGAGCGACGCCATGAACGCGGTCATCATCACCGCGAGCCCGGGCGACGTCTGGAACAGACCACCGAAGGACGAGATGTCGGCCGTACGTGTTCGCCGCGCCACCGCGATGACCACCGCGAACGCGCCGAGGTTCATCGCGCCGTACACCAGGAGATAGATCACGACCGCGCTCATCGCGGTTGCCGCAACACCGAGGTGACCTTCGCCGGCCGCGATGCCTGCGGCCGCGAACGGCACCAGCATGAAGCCGCCTTGGGCGATCGAGGAGTACGCGAGCATGCGGACGATGTTCGTCTGCCGCAGGGCGACGAGGTTGCCGAGCGTCATCGACGCCGCGGCCAGGACCCAGAGCACCGGCCACCATGCGTCGGCGGCCGAGCCGTTGGGGCCGAGGAAGCCGAAGTAGACGATGTTGATCAGGGCGACGAACCCGCCCGCCTTGGACGCGACGGACAGGAACGCCGTCACCGGGGTTGGTGCGCCTTCGTAGGTGTCCGGAGCCCAGAAGTGGAACGGCACAGCGCTGACCTTGAACGCGAAACCGATGAGTGACAGGAAGATCGCGACGGTGAGCAGCGGCTGATCCGACGCGTTCGTGAGCGATGCAGAGATCTCCGACAGTCGAGTCGTTCCCGTGGCACCGAAGATCAGCGACATGCCGTACAGCATCAATGCCGACGACAGCACGCCGATCAGGTAGTACTTCACGCCGGCCTCGTTCGACGCGCGGTCGTGCTTGCGGAACGTCGCCAGGATGAACGTGGGGATCGAGATCGTCTCCAGGGCGACGAAGAGGGTGATCAGGTCGCGCGCGGACGCCATCACGCTCATCCCGAACGCCGAGGTGATCAGGAGGAAGTAGAACTCTCCTTTGTAGTAGTCGCCCTCACCGATGTAGTCGACCGAGATCAGCACGGTGATGTACGTCGCGACGATGAAGAAGGCCTTCAACGCGAGTGCGTAGTTGTCGACCGCGTACGAGCCGCCGAACATGAAGCGGTCCCGACCGTCGTACGCGAGAGTCGCGATCGGCACGAGCGAGGCGAGCAGCCCGAGCGCCGCGATCGTCGACGTGCGCCAGGCCTCCCGTTCCGGCAGGTGCAGATCCGCGACGAGGACGACGATCAGCGTCGCGACGAGCACGATGTCGGGCGCGAGCGCGTGCCAGTCGAAGACGGGCGTCGAGACGGCGGACGCCGCGGCGACGAGCATTACTTGACCGCGCTCGCGATGTTGTCGGCAACGGTCTGCACGGCCCCGTCGGTGACCCGGAAGATGATGTTCGGGAACACCCCGAGCGCGACGATCAGCAGCAGGATCGGCACCCACGCCATCCACTCGTAGGGGCTCACGTCGTGGACGTGTTTCTCGGCGAACTCCGGCTTGGGGAGCCCGAACGCGACCTTCTGCAGCATCCACAGGAGGTAGCCGGCCGCGAGCACGGTGCCGACGGCGGCGATCACCATGTACGTGCGGAACAACGGCTCGGAGAGCCCACCCCCGGGCTGGAACGCCGACAGGATCGCGGGGAACTCACCCCAGAAGCCCGCCAGGCCCGGAAGCCCGAGCGACGCCATCGCGCAGAAGGCGAGGATCCAGCCCATCTTCGGCGCCTGCTTGAGCAGGCCGCCGAGACGCGCCATCTCCCGCGTGCCGTAGTTGTGCTGCACCGAGCCGGCGAGGAAGAACAGCATGCCGGTGATGAGCCCGTGCGCGACCATGCCGAAGATCGCAGCGTTGATCCCGAAGGTCGTGAGCGACGCGATGCCGAGCATCACGAAGCCCATGTGCGCGACCGAGGAGAAGGCAATGAGCCGCTTCATGTCGGTCTGCGCGAGACATCCGAGCGCGCCGTAGATGATGCCGATGATCGCGAGCAGGCCGATCCAGGGCGCCCAGCTCTTCGCCGCTTCGGGAAGCATCGGCAACGCGATCCGTATGAAGCCGTAGGTGCCGAGCTTCAAGAGCACGGCCGCCAGCAGGACCGAGCCGACGGTCGGCGCCTCGGTGTGCGCATCCGGCAGCCATGTGTGGAACGGGAACATCGGGACCTTGATCGCGAAGCCGAGGAAGAGCCCGGCGAAGATCAGCATCTGCGTGCTGTGCACGAGGCCGGCCCCGTGGGCGCGGGAGAGCAGCACCATGTCGAAGGTGTGCCCGACACCCGGGACGTCGAGCTTGAAGTAGAGCGCCAGGAAGCTCAGCAGCATGAGCGCGGAGCCGAACAGCGTGAACAAGAAGAACTTGATCGACGCGTACTCCTTGTTGGGACCGCCCCAGACCCCGATCATGAAGAACATCGGCAGCAGCACGATCTCGAAGAAGATGAAGAACAAGATCAGGTCCTGCGCGACGAACGTGCCGTTCATGCCGACCTCGAGGATCAGCAACAGCGTGAGGAACGCCTTGGGGTTGTGCGGCTCGGGGAAGTGATTCCACGAGTAGATGACGCACAGCACCGTCATGAACGACGACAAGGCGAGCAACGGCAGCGAGATGCCGTCCACCGCGACGTGGTAGTGGCTGTTGATCACGTCGATCCACCGCTTGTCGACCGCGAATTGCAGGACGCCCGTCTTGTCGTAGTCGAAGCGTGCGATGACGGCGATCGTGAACCCGAGCGACGCGAGGGTGCTGACGAGCGTGACGCCCTTGATCGCGTCCTCACGGTCCCGGGGCAGGAGCATCGTGATGACCGCGCCCACCGCCGGAGCGAAGACCACGAGGGTCAGCGCCCAGGAGTCGAACCAGGTGTGATCCATCGAGCCGAAATCCTCCGCCTAGGTGAAGAGCCAAAGGGCGAGCGCGAACACGCCGACCGCGCCAACCAACATCAGCGCGTACAACTGCAAGCGCCCCGTCTGTATCCGCCGCACCACGCCGCCGCTCTCGCCGGTGGCCGCGCCCAAACCGTTGACCAAGCCGTCAACGCCCTTCTGGTCGACGTACTCGTATGTGAGGCGCCCGAGCGCCTGTGCGCCCCGCCCGGTGTAGTTCAAGACGTTGTCGATGACGTGCTGGTTGACCCAGTAGACCGCCCGCGCGACCGGTCCGCGGATACCGGCGACGATCACGTCCTCGTACAGGTAGTCGAGGTAGTACTTGTTGACGAGCAGCCGTTTGCCCGCGCGCGCCGCGCCGTTGCGCAGTGACAGGTCGCGCAGCGCCTCGAGCCGGCCCGTGTAGTACGCCCACGCGACACCGCCGCCTGCGAGCGCGCCGAGCACCGAGATCGCCGCGAGGATCGGGTTGAACGCGACCTCGCCGATGATCTCCTGGAACTGGGTCGGGAAGCGCGGGTCGACCCACGTCGCGAACCGGGACCAATGCGGGAAGTTGAGGAACCCGGCGAACACCGCGAAGGAGGAGAGCACCCAGAGCGGGCCGGTCAGGAGCTCGTTGCTCTCATGCGGTCCGTGCACGTGCGCGTCGAGCTCCACCAGCGCCGGCGTGTCCGCGGGATCGTGCTCGGCTTCCTCGACGTGTGGCACGGCATGGGGCTCGTGCGCGCCGCGGTACTCGCCGTGGAACGTCAGGTAGACGCAACGCGTCATGTACGCGGCGGTCATCACCGCGCCGAGGAGCCCGATGACGAGGAACAGCTTGTAGCCGTTGTGCCCCGCGCTCACGAGAATCTCGTCCTTCGACCAGAACCCCGCGAGCGGGAAGATCCCGGCGAGCGCGAGCGAGCCGATGACGAACGTGCGGTACGTCTGCGGCATGTACTTCTTCAGGCCGCCCATGTCCTTCTTCATGTCGAACGAGTGGTGCGCCCCGGAGTGGCTCACCGAACCCGCGCCGAGGAAGAGGTCGGCCTTGAAGAACGCGTGCGTGAACAGGTGGAACACCGCGGCCGTCCATGCACCGACGCCGAGCGCCATGACCATGTAGCCGAGCTGGCTGATCGTCGAATACGCGAGCACCTTCTTGATGTCGTCCTGGACGAATGCGAGCGACGCCCCGACGAGCACCGTGATGCCGCCGACGCCGGCCATCCAGTTGATCCAGCTGTGACCGGGCGTACCGATCGACAGGCCGTGGAAGAAGACCGGGTACACCCGCAGGCCGAGGTAGACGCCCGCGACCACCATGGTCGCAGCGTGGATGAGCGCGGAGACCGGGGTGGGGCCCGCCATCGCGTCGGGGAGCCACGTGTGCAGCGGGAACTGACCCGACTTCCCGATGATGCCGAGGAGCAACGCGAGCGCGCACCACAGCACGATCGTGTGTCCGAGGCCCGGCTCGGACACCGCGCGGTTGAGCTCGATGATGTTGAACGAGCCTTCTCCCGTCGCGCGTTGCACGATGAAGAACGTCATGATGACGCCGATCATCAGCCCGATGTCGCCGGTGCGGGTGGTGAGGAATGCCTTGATGGCGGCCGTGCTGTTCTCCTGCTCCTCCCACCAGTGGCCGATGAGCATGAACGAGCACACACCGACGAGCTCCCAGCCCACGAGCAGCTGCAGCGTGTTGTCGGCGACGACCAGCAAGAGCATCGACGCGGTGAACAGCGACAGCGCGGCGAAGAAGTACGTGAAGCGGCGGTCGCCGCGCATGTACTCCGTCGAGTAGACGTGCACGAGCAGCGAGACCAGCGTGACCATGAACATCATCACGACGGCGAGGCCGTCGATCTGGATGCCCGCGGTCAGCTTGACCCCGCCGTTCTGGAACCACGTCACGCTGCGGAGCACGGGCTCCACCGGGGCCTCGTGACCCTCGGCCGTCAAACGGCCCACGCTGCGTCCGAGCGCGCCCAGGGCGGAGGTACCGGGCTCGGCGTTCTGCAGGTGCCGGATCCAACCGATGGCTGCGCCGCACGAGAACAGGAACGACGCGCCGACCGCCGCGATGCCGACCTCGGACCCCTGGCGCGGCATGCGCTTGCCGAACAGCAAGATGACGACGAACGACAGCGCCGGGAGCAGCGGGACGAGCCAGGCGTTTCGGAGGAACCAGTCCACTGACCCGCCTCAGCCCTTCAGCGTTTCGACGTCGTCAAGGTCTGCACTGTTCAAGTTGCGGTAGATCAGCAGCACGATCGCGAGGCCGACACCGACCTCCGCGGCCGCGATCGTCAACACGAACAGCGCGAAAACCTGGCCGATCGCATTGTTCCGGAAGGCGCCGAACGCGACGAGGTTGATGTTCACGGCGGCCAGCATGAGCTCGATGCTCATCAGCACGAGCACCGCATGTTTGCGGACGAGTACTCCGTAGATTCCGGTGCAGAACAGGAACGCGCTGAGCAACAGGAACTGATTCAGCAACATCGCTCGCGTCAGTCCTTTCTCGCCAGCACGACCGCACCGATCAGTGCGCCGAGGAGGAGCACCCCGACGACTTCGAACGGGATGATGTACACCGTGAAGACGGATTTGGTGACGGCGGCCGTACGGATGGGCGCGCTGGGCTCGACCTTGTCGGCGTGATACGCGTCGACGAGCAGGGTCGAGAGCACGCCGGCCAGGAAGAGCGACACGACGAGCCCGGGCCAGCGCAAGCTGTTGTCGAGCGACTCCTTCGGATGCATCGGCGCGCGCGTCAACATGATGCCGAACAGGAAGAGCACGATGACCGCACCGATGTACACGAGCACCTGCACCCACGCGACGAACTCCTGGCCGAGCAGGATGAACTGCGCCGCGCCGCCGGCGAGCACCACGACGAGATAGAGCGCGGCGTGCACGACGTTCTTCGTCCGCACGACCCCGAGCGCGCCCAACACCATCGCCGCCGCAATGATCCCAAAGGCAACATTTTCTGCGATCACTCTTTGTCGCTCTCGCTGCTCGGCGGGATACCCGCCTCGCGGGCGCTCGAGACTCCGGCGAGTGAGCTCCGCTGCGCTTCGCTCACCGCTTCGTGCATCCCCCAGGTCCCCCTCATCGCTATTTCTTGCCTTTGACTTCGGCGCCCTGCTCGAGCGGCTCGGGCTCGGGAACGGTGTCCATCCACTCGCCGAGCTTGTCCTTGTCGTGCAGCAGCTCGGCGATGCGCGGCTCGGAGTACTCGTACTCGGGACTCCAGAACAGCGCGTCGAACGGGCACACCTCGACGCAGATGCCGCAGTACATGCAGAGCGCGTAGTCGATGTCGAACCGGTCGAGCACGCTCACGTTGCGCGGCTTGCCGCCTTCCCGCCGCGGCGGTCGCTGCTCCTTGTGGCCCTCGATGTAGATGCACCAGTCCGGACACTGCCGGGCACAGAGCATGCAGACCGTGCAGTTCTCCTCCTTGAGCGCGATCACGCCACGAGCGCGCGGCGCCGGGTCCTCGCGCTCGTGCGGGTACTGCACGGTGACGGTGCGCTGCGTCATCGTCTTGAACGTCACACCCAGGCCGGTGAGCATGCCCTTGATCTCACGCTTCATGGCGCCTCCCACACATCAGAACGCCACCTTCAGCACACCCGTCGCGAGGATGTTGAGGAGTGCGATCGGGATCAGCCACTTCCAGGCGATCGCCTGCAGCTGATCCTCACGAAAGCGCGGATACGTGAACCGCGCCCAGAACATCAAGAACGCAACGAGCAGCACCTTGACCACGAGGACGACCGGGCCGAGCACGTCGGCGGCGGTGCCGTGCACCCACGGTATCGACCAGCCGCCGAGGAACAGCGTGGCGGCCAGCGCCGAGAAGGCGAATGCAGTACCGAACTCACCGATGAAGAAGAACAAGAAACGGAAGCCGGTGTACTCCACCATGTAGCCGGCGACGAGCTCCGATTCCGCGACCGGCATGTCGAACGGCGGCTGCGTGAGCTCGGCCTGCGCGGCGACCATGAACAGCGCGAATCCCACGAACTGCGTGAGGATCAGCGGGAAGCCGACACCGCCCCAGCCGAAGATCTCGCCGTTCTGCTGGAAGTTCACGATTCCCTGCAGGCTCATCGTGCCCGCTTGCACGACGACACCGACGACCGCGAGCACGAGCGGGAGCTCGTACGCGATCAGCTGTGCCGCCGCGCGCAACGCGCCGATCAACGCGAACTTGTTGGAGCTCGCCCACCCCGCCATCAGCACGCCGATCACCGACAGCGACGACACCGCGAGCGCGTAGAACACGCCGACGCCGTCGAACGCCTTCGGACCCGAGTCGAGCGATGCAACGACCATGCGCGGCCCGGCCGGGATCACCACGAACACGAGGAACGTCGACAACACGACGATCGCGGGCGCCAGCGCGAAGACACGACGATCGGCGTCCTCCGGCATGATGTCCTCTTTTTGGAGGAACTTGATGCCGTCGCCGATGAGTTGGTACCAGCCGTGGAAACCGCCCGGGTCCATGGGTCCGAGGCGGCTCTGCATGTGGCTCATCATCTTCAACAAGAAGATGTAGCCGAGCAACAGCGCGGTCAGCGGCACGATGCCGAGCACGATCACGGTCTTCACCGCGAGCGTCGTTCCCCAGCCGACATCGACAGCGAGCAGATGACTCACCGGTCGATGTCCCCCAGAATGAAGTAGAGACTTGCGAGGATCGTGATGACGTCGGGCACGTAGACGCCGCGCAGCAACCACGACAGGATCGACACGTTGCTGAACGACGCACTGCGGATCTTCACGCGGAACGGCCCGGTCGCGCCCTTCGAGATCACGTAGTAACCCATCTCACCGAGCGGATTCTCGGTGTTCACCCACACCTCACCCGCGGGCACCTTGATGATGCGAGGCACCTTCGCCATGATCGGGCCAGCCGGGATCTGCTCGAGCATCTGGAGCACCATGCGCGCCGATTCGCGCGTCTCTTGGAGCCGGACCCAGTACCGCGCGAACGAATCGCCGTCAGGGTGCGTCCACACCTTCCAGTCGAGCTCGTTGTAGACGAGATAGTCACGGCCGTCGCGGCGGAGGTCCCAGTCGACGCCCGACGCACGCAGGTTCGAGCCGGAGACGCCGTAGCTCGCGCCGAGCTCGGCCGGGATGATGCCGATCGACCGGGTGCGCTTCTCGAAGATCGGGTTGCCGGCGACGAGATCCTCGAACTCGTCGCACGACTTCAGCACCGTTTGCATCGTCGTCTTGCAGTCGGCGATGAAGCCCCAGGGAAGATCGTCCTTGATCCCGCCGATCCGGTTGAAGTTCGGGTGGAAGCGGCCACCCGTCACGGCTTCGATGAGGTTCAGCACGTATTCGCGGTCGCGAAAGCCGTAGAACGCCGGAGTGATCGCGCCCACCTGGAGGCCCATCTCGCCGAGGAACAGCAGGAACGTGGCGATACGCGAGAGCTCGGTGAGCATCGTGCGGATGTACTGCGCACGCGGGGGTGCCTCGATGTTCATCAGCTGCTCGGCGCCGGCGATGAACGGCACCTCGTTCGCAAACGACGACAGCCAGTCGATGCGGTTGATCAGCGTCGTGATCTGCGGGTACGTGCGGTATTCGGTGAGCTTCTCGTAGCCCCGGTGCATGTAACCGATGACGGGATCGGCCGCGATCACGCGTTCACCGTCGAGGCGGACGACGAGGCGCAGCGTGCCGTGGGTCGCCGGGTGTTGCGGACCGATGTTCAGCACCATGTCGCCCGTGTCGAGCTCGACGTTCACCTGCGCGTCGGCCAGGTGCCGCAACGCGCCGGGATCGATCTCGACGTCGGGGAGCTCCCCCGGGGGCGGCAGATTCGGGTCCGTGGTGGTCATTCCGGCCCCGCTCCTTCCTCGCCCGCCTCGCCCGCACCGACGGCGGCGGTCTCCGCCGGCTCACCGGGCATGCCCTCGACGTCCACGAGGCCCGGCCACGGCTTCACCTCACGCGCGAGCAACGGAAAGTCCTTGCGCAGCGGATGGCCTTCGAACTCCGACGGCAGATACAGATGACGGAGACTCGGATGACCGTCGAAGACGATGCCGAACATCTCCCACGCCTCGCGCTCGTGCCAATCGGCCCCTGCGTACACCGGCACCCATGATTCGGCCCGCATGTCGGTCTCGGCGACGTCGGTCTTGAGCAGCGCGCGCCAGTCCTTGTGCTGCGTCGACTCGACACACGCGAACACCTGGTAGCGGCCCGCGCTGCCGGCGGTGCCGTATGTCTGCTCGCGCGGCTGCGCGGGCGCCGACGTGTCCCCGGAGCCCTCTTCGGCGATGACGGGCGCGGGCATCCAGTCGATGCCCGCCACGAACGACAGGTAGTCGCACTCGAGCCGTTCCTTGCAGAACTGCGCCGTGGCACGCCACGCGTCGGGCCGGACGCGCACCACGACGTCGCCGTAGGCCGCCGCGTGCTCCACGATGGCATCGCCGAGCTCGGCTTGCAGGCGCGCGAGCAACTGCCCGGCCTGGTCGGTGAGCGCGGGCGCCGCCTCGGCGCTCTCGGCAGCCTCAGGCGGCGCGGCGCTCTCGGCCGCATCGGGCGGGGCAGCGTTCTCGGCGGGCTCGGTCGCGTCGACAGGCTCGCCGGAGTTGGTGGCGTCGTCAGGCAACGACGATCGGCTCCTGCTCCATGCCGCGCCACCGCTCGGCCATGTCCTCGTTCTGGATGCGCTGCTGCAACAACACGATGCCTTGGATGAACGCTTCCGGTCGCGGCGGACAGCCGGGAACATAGACGTCGACGGGGATGATCTGGTCGACTCCCTTGGTCACCGAGTACGAGTCCCAGTACGGACCGCCGCAGTTCGCGCAGGAGCCCATCGAGATCACGTACTTCGGATCGGGCATCTGCTCGTAGAGGCGCTTGATGGCGGGTGCCATCTTGTCGGTGACGGTGCCCGAGATGACGATGAGGTCCGCTTGGCGCGGGCTGGCGGGGAACGGGATCACGCCGAGCCGCATGACGTCGTACCGCGGACCCGCGAGCGCGGCGCCCATCTCGATCGCGCAGCACGCGAGTCCCCACTGGAACATCCACAGCGAGTACTTGCGGCTGTAGTTCAGCAGCCAGTTCAGCGGCTTGGGTGACTTGCCCGAGCTGATCAGGCCCATTTCAACAGCCCCTTGCGCCAGACGAATGCCAGGCCGAGGAGCAACACCGCGACGAACACCGTCATCTCCCAGAGCCCGAACCAGCCGAGGGCCTCCGCATCGACGGCCCACGGGAAGATGAAGACGGCCTCGACGTCGAAGATGACGAAGAGCAACGCGTAGACGTAGTAGCGAACGTTGGCCTGCCCGAACAGGGGCAGAGGGTCTGAACCCGATTCATAGGTGATGTATTTGTCGTGTTGTGGCACGGTCGGCCGCAGGATGCGCGCCACGCCGAGCATGGCCCCGACCATCAAGAAGGCGGCAAGAACGAAGACCGCGACGGCGAGATACTGCCTGTAGAACTCGGTCACGCGCGCATCCGTTTGCCGGACAAGTTCGGGTCGCCGCGGAGTATACGCGTGGGCACTTTTCGTGGGACGAACCGTGCGACGCTGGAATTTCGAGCCTTCGCGCAGCGGGTACCGTCGTAGGCAGCGATGAAGCCGCAGGCGGACGCAAAGGCGAGAATCGACCGATCAGATGGAACCGAGGAACCCCCAAAGGCCCCGCCGCCAACGAGCCGATGAGCCGAGATCGGGGACGAGGCTGCCGTTTCCTACCGGGACCAGGGCACGAGGCCCGCTCGGCGCCGCGCGGCCGCGCACAGCGTTCGTCTTGTCCGGCGGTGGAAATCAGGGTGTCGCCCAGGTGGGCATGCTGCGTGCGCTGCTGGAGCGCGGCATCGTGCCCGACGTCGTCATCGGAACCTCGGCCGGCGCGCTCAACGGCGCCGGGGTCGCGTATGCGCCGAACCTCACCGGCGTCGCGCAGCTCGCCGCGGTATGGGAGCAGCTCCGGGCCGAGCAGGTCTTTCCCGGCGGGAAGATCCACCGGGCATGGAACGTCGTCCGGCGGGGCACGCACCTGTTCGAGAACACCGGCCTGGCGGCGCTGATCGACCATGCGACGCCGGCCCGATCGTTCGCCGATCTGGAGATCCCGTTGCGCGTCGTCGCCACCGACCTCGACACCGGTGTCGAAGTGGTGCTCGCGCGGGGCCCGTTGAAGCCGGCGTTGCTCGCGACCTGCGCGCTGCCCGGTGTGTTTCCGATCGTGGACCACGACGGTCGCCGGCTGGTGGACGGCGGCGTGGTCAACAGCGTGCCGCTCTGGCACGCACTGTCGGGGCCGGTCGACCGCGTCTTCGTGCTGAACGTCTCGGCCGGCATCGGCGAGCGGGTCGAGCGCTCGCCCCTCGACGTCGTGATGACGAGCTTCATGCACGCGCGCAATCAGCGCTTCGAGCTCGAGCTGCGGCACGTGCCGGAGAACATCGAGGTGGTCGTCCTCCCGCGTCCCGCCGATCCGCGGGATCTGTTCGACTTCTCGGGCGCACGCGAGCTGATAGACGCGGCGTACGAGCTGACGTGCAAGAACCTCGACGCCCGCACGGCCCAGGCGACGACCACCGCGTCCGTCGCCGAACGCCTCCGCCGCTTCCGCGCCCGCCGCTTGGCGTAATCCTGGGTCGCGACTCACCTCCGAGCGGCGGCTTCGCCGCGAGCGGGAGGGTTCGCTGCTCCCGGCGAGCTCGCTGCGCGCCTCCGGCCGCTCCGCTCACCGCGTCGTGCGACTCGGGAAGCGTCGGCGGCCAGTCGCACGGGAGCCGTGAGCGAAGCGAAGCGGAGCGAACTGGCGGGAGCGGCGAGCGCCCGCGTGCCGGGTATCCCGGCCCGCAGCGAGCGCGACCCAGGAACTAATGCGCAAGCAGTTGGGTGGCGTCTCTTGCGAAGTCGAGGACGATGCCGGGGACGATGCCGAGGAAGAGAATCGCCCCGGCCGCGATCGCGAGGGCGATGCCGGTGCTGCGGTCGACGGTGATGCGCGGGCCCTGCGGTGCGGTTTCGTCCTCGGCGGGCGCGAACATCGCGAGCACGATGCGCAGATAGACGAACGCGCCGATCACGGCCGCGAGCATCCCGATCAGCGCCAGCGGGTACTGGCCCGCGTTCACCGCCGCATTGAACACCGAGAGCTTTGCGATGAAGCCACCCGTCAGCGGCACACCGGCCTGGGCGAGCAGGAACAACGTCAGCACGCCGGCGAGCACGGGCCGGCTCGCGGCAAGCCCGCGGTACTCCGCGATCGAGTGCCGGTCGTCGCCGCGCCGCGCGACGACGGTCACGACCGCGAACGCACCCGTCGCCATGACGGCGTACGCGCACACGTAGAACAGCGCGGCGCTCGTGCCCTTGTTCGTCGCGGCCTGCACGGCGATCAGCACGTAGCCGGCATGCGCGACCGACTGATACGCGAGCATCCGCTTCACGTCGGTCTGCACGATTGCCGCGATGCTGCCGACGAGCAACGACAGCACGGCGAGCACCCACACGGCCGGACGCCAGTCGACGCGATACTCGGCGAAGGCGCCGACGAACACACGGAGCACAGCGGCGAACGCCGCGGCCTTCGTGGCCGCGGCCATGAAGGCCGTCACCGGTGTCGGCGCACCCTGGTACACGTCCGGCGTCCACATGTGGAACGGCGCGGCCGCGACCTTGAAGCCCAACCCGACGAGCAACAGGGCGAGGCCGACGAGCAGCACACCGTCGTGCAGCAACGTGTGCGTCGCGAGGAATTGCGCGATGTTCGTGAGGTTCGTGCTCCCCGTCGCGCCATAGGTGAGCGCGATGCCGTAGAGGAAGATCGCCGACGAGAACGAGCCGAGCAGGAAGTACTTGAGGCCGGCTTCCTGCGACGTGAGCCGCCGCTTGTCGAACGCGGCGAGGACGTACAAGGAGATCGAGAGGATCTCGAGCGCGAGGAACGTCGTGATGAGGTCGTTCGCCGACGCCATCAGCATCATCCCCGTCGCCGAGCACAGCATCAGCACGAGGTACTCCGGACCTTCCAAGCCCTCGCGCTTCAGGTAGCCGGCCGACAGGAGGACCGCGAGCAGCGTCGCCCCGAGGATCACCGTTTGCACGAAGACGGCGAACCCGTCGACCGCGACCATCCCGCTGATCGCCTGGTACGGACCGTCGCCGTGCACGAACCCCCACTGCACCCCGACGAAAAGCCCCGAGACCGCGATCCCGGTGATCGCGGTGAGCAACGACGCATCCTCGACACGCGGGTCGTGGCGGATGAGCGAACGACCGAGCACGATCACGATCGCGGCCGCGAACAGCGCGATCTCCGGCGCGATTGCGAACCAGTCGACCGGAGGGTGCGCGATCGAGGTCGCGCCGGCGCCGATCACTTCTGCACCGCCTCGGCCTTGACCGACGCGGGACCGAGGTCGCTCACCGGCGGCACCTTCAAATCGCTGTGCGCCTCGACGTGCTCCACGAGTGCGCGGACGGTCGGCTGGAACCGGTCGAGCACGGGCTTGGGATACAGACCCAGGAACAGCGACAGACCGAGGAGCGGTACCACCGTGACGAGCTCGCGGATGCCGATGTCAGGAGTGGCGCGGTTCGCCTCGTCGGGTTCGCCGGTGAACGCGCGCTGCACGGCCCACAACATGTAGACCGCCGCGAGGATGACACCCGTGGTCGCGACGACGACGTACCAGCGTGACGTCAAGAACGCGCCGAGCAGCGCGAGGAATTCACCGACGAACCCCGAGAACCCCGGGAGGCCGATCGACGCGAAGGTTGCCGCGACGAACAAGCCGCCGAACACCGGCACCGCCTTCCACAAGCCGCGGTAGTCGCTGAGCTCGTAGGTGTGCCGGCGGTCATAGAGCATGCCGACCAGCAAGAAGAGTGCGCCGGTGGTGAGGCCGTGGGAGACCATCGTGAACAGGCCGCCCGTGACCCCCTGGCGGGTCAGCGCGAACGTGCCGAGCACCACGAAGCCGAGGTGGGCCACCGACGAGTAGGCGATGATGCGTTTGAGGTTCGGTTGCATCGCGGCGACGATCGCGCCGTAGGTGATGCCGATCACGGCGAGCACGAGCAGTATCGGCGCGAGGTCGACCGCCGCCTGCGGGAAGAACGGGATCGCGAACCGCAAGAAGCCGTAGGTACCGATCTTCAGCATCACGCCGGCCAGCACGACCGAGCCTGCCGTCGGCGCGTCAGTGTGCGCATCGGGGAGCCACGTGTGGAACGGGAAGAGCGGCACCTTCACGGCGAAGCCGACCGCGAACGCACAGAACAACCACTTCGCGGTTGCACCACCGACATTCGCGGAGGCCCAGTTGGTCAACGTCGGCACGTCGAACGTGAGCACGTGGCCGGGAGCACGCGCGTACAGGTACGCGACGCTGAGGATGCCGACGAACAGAAACGCCGAGCCGGTCATGGTGAACAGGAAGAACTTCATGGCCGCGTAGCGGCGATTGCCGTGGCCCCAGCCCGCGATCAGGAAGTACATCGGCACGAGCACGAACTCGAAGAACACGAAGAACACGATCGCGTCGAGCGCGAGGAACACGCCGATCATCGCCGCCTCGAGGAGCAGCATCCACACCGTGAAGGACTTCGCCTTGTCGATGCGCGCCGACGCGAGGAGACCGATCGGCATGAGCAGCGCGGTGAGCATCACCATGAACAGCGAGATCCCGTCGACGCCGAGCGTCCAACGGATCCCCAGCGTGCCGATCCATGAATGGCTCTCGTACAGCTGGTAGCCCGACTCGGTGGCACCGGTGCCGAACTGCGTGAACAGGAACAACGACATCGCGAAGACGGCCGCGCTGGTGACATACCCGACCGCGCGGACGACCTCCGGGCGGCGTTGGGGCACACACATCGCGAGCAGCGCACCCGCCGCGGGCACGAAGACGAGCGCGGTGAGCAGCGGGAAGCCCAGCGTCGACGGCGTCGGCATGACCGGCGCGATGTCGGCGAGCATCAGAACCTCGCCTGCGTCGTCACGTACACCAACAAGGCCACGGTGCCGAACACGATCGCGAGCGCGTAGTTCCGCACGATCCCGGTCTGCACGCGGCGCAATCCCTGACCACCCTCGCGGGCCAGCCGGCCGACACCGTTCACCGCGCCGTCGATGACCGAGTGGTCGACGCCGTCGCTCAGGAGGCGGGCGAACGCGGTGACCGGTCCGCTGACGAACCGCGCCAGCCCGACGTCGAGGTAGTACGCGTTCTCGAGCACGTTGGCGAAGCCGCCGAGGCGTTCGGCGGCGGGATCGGTGCCGTCGGCATTCAGGCCGTTCAGGTAGAGCGCCCGACCGGCGATGATCCCGCCGATCGCGAAGGCGAGCGCGACCGTCGACAGGGCGAACGCACCGCCGAAGGACGTGATCTCGGGCGCACGGGCCGGCGCGACCACCGGTTCCAGCCACGTCGTCAAGAACTCGAGGTTCGGCTTGGTGAACGGAAGGCTGATGAGACCGCCGAGCACCGACAACCCCGCGAGCGCGAGGAGCGGCACCCGCATCGTCCACGGCGCTTCGTGCGGCTCGTGCTCCGCAGCCGCGGGCTCGGCCTGCTCGCGCCAGCGCTCGTCGCCGTAGAAGACCAGGTAGACCTGCCGCGTCATGTAGAACGCGGTGAGGAGGGCACCAACGAGTCCGACGGCCCACAGCGCATAGGAGTGGTCGAACCAGGCGCGCGCGAGGATCTCGTCCTTCGACCAGAAGCCCGCGAGCGGGAACACTCCCGCGATCGCGAGCCAGCCGACGACGAACGTCCCGAATGTGATCGGCAGGAACTTCCGCAGGCCGCCCATGCGGCGCATGTCCTGCTCGTCGTGCACCGAGTGGATCACCGAGCCCGCACCGAGGAAGAGCAGTGCCTTGAAGAACGCGTGCGTGACCATGTGGAAGATCGCCGCGCTGTACGCACCGACGCCGGCGGCGAGGAACATGTAGCCGAGCTGGCTGATCGTCGAGTACGCCAGCACGCGTTTGATGTCGTTCTGCACGATCGCGACGGTGGCCGCGAAGAGCGCGGTGATCACACCCACCCACGCCACGACTGCGCCGGCATGATTGGACAGGTCGAAGAACGCGTGCGCCCGCACGACGAGGAACACCCCGGCGGTGACCATCGTGGCCGCGTGGATGAGCGCCGAGACGGGCGTGGGGCCTTCCATCGCGTCCGGCAACCAGATGTGGAGCGGCACCTGCGCGCTCTTGCCGACCGCGCCGAGGAACAGCAGCAGCGCGATCGCGGTGACCGTCGACTGTGACAACCCCAGGGTGCGCAGGTGCACGGTGCCGATCTGCGCGTAGTCGAGCGATCCAATCTTGGAGAAGATGAGGAACATCGCGAGCATGAAGCCGAAGTCACCGACGCGGTTGGTGACGAACGCCTTCTTCCCGGCGACCGCGGCGGAATTCCGCTCGAACCAGAACGAGATCAGCAGGTAGGAGCAGAGACCCACGCCTTCCCAACCGAGGAACGTGAGCAGGAAGTTCGAGCCGAGCACGAGCACGAGCATCGAGGCCGCGAACAGGTTCATGTACGCGAAGAAACGCGGGTAGCGCTCGTCGCCGTGCATGTACCCGATCGAGTACAGGTGAATGAGGGTTCCGACGCCCGTGACGAACAGCGTCATCGTCGAGGAGAGCGGGTCGACGAGGAACCGGAAATCCGCGCGAAAGCCCCCCGACTCGATCCACGTGAAGCCGTTGCTGACGTGCTGGCGCTGTTCCGGCGGCAGCGACCGCAGCGCGAAGAACGCGATCGCCGACGCGAGGAACGCGAGCGCCATCGTGATCGTGGCGAGCCAGCCCGCCTTCGGCTCACCGATCCGCTTGCCGAACAGCAGCAGGATCGCGGCGCCCACCGCAGGAAGCAGCGGGATCACCCAGGCAAGATCGAGCAGGTCGCGGGCCGTCATCCTCGCCTCAGCCCTTCCCTCTCTCGGCGCTTCGCGCCGGGCCGCTCGGGCCCCGGCTCGGGCGCCGCAGGGTACCTACGTCGTTCATCCTCGCCTCAGCCCTTCAGGAGGTCGACGTCGTCGGCCGTGACATCCTGTCGGCGCCGGAAGATGGCCACGATGATCGCCAAACCGACGGCCACTTCCGCGGCGGCGACGACGAGCGTGAAGAACACGATCACCTGCCCGCTGATGTCATTGAGCGCGCGGGCGTAGGCCACGAACGTCAGGTTCGAGGCGTTGAGCATCAGCTCGATGCACATGAACATCACCAGCGTGTTGCGCCGGACCAGCAACCCCACACTGCCGATCGTGAACAGGATCGACGCGAGCACGAGGTAGTACGTCGGAGTGACGTCGATCGCGCCGATCACGCGTCGGTCTCCGCAGATTCCGTGCGGGAAGGCGCGTCCGGTCGTTGGCCGCTGCGCCGGGCCAGCACGACGCCGCCGACCACGGCGATGACGAGCAGCACGGCGGTCATCTCGAAGGCCCAGATGTAATCGGTGAACAGGCTGCGCGCGAGTCGCTCCACGTTGCCTGTACGGGCGGGATCGAGCGCGCGCCCGGACGGGGCCACGCCGGTTGTCCAGTTGCGACCCGCGAGCACGATGATCTGCACGGCCACCAACACGCCGAGCACCACCGCCGCCGGACGCTGGAAACGGCGCGGGTCGGCCAACGGTTCGTGGCGGTCGACACCGAGCAGCGTGATGACGAACAGGAACAACACCACGATCGCGCTCGCGTAGACGACGATCTGTATCGCCGCGACGAGCGCCGCGTGCAGCTGCAGGAACAGGACCGCGACACCGACGAGCGTCACGAGCAGGTACAGCGCGGAGTGCACGGGATTGCGCGCGAGGATCACGCCGAAAGCCCCCGCGAGGATCACCGCGGCACACACGAAGAAGACGGCCGCTTCCATCCCTATGGCTCCGCCATCAGCTGTAGTGGTCCTTCTCGTCGAAGTGCGGCTCTCGCTCTTCCACACCCTCCACGCGGTCGCTCTGGCCCCGCTCGGGTGGACGAACGCCGAAGCCGAGCTCACCCGACCAGTTCACGAGCCCCTCGTACGCCGCCGATCCCGAGGGCGACGTCGCGCGCACCCACGCGCTCGTGTCGTCGTCCTCGTTGCCGAGCCACAGCTCCCACGGCAGCCGCTTCGCACGCCCCTGGTCGTCGACCAGGAGCTCGTCCTTCGTGTAGATCGCATCATTGCGGTCGGTGAAGGAGAACTCGAAGAGCTTGGTCTCGGTGATGGCCTCGGTCGGGCACGCCTCCACGCACAGGTCGCAGTGGATACAACGGAGATAGTTGATCTCATAGACGAAGCCGTACCGCTCTCCCGGCGACACCGGCTCGTCCATGGGATTGTCGGCGCCGCGCACGTAGATGCAGCGTGCCGGGCACACGCCTGCGCACAGTTCGCACCCGATGCACTTCTCCATGCCGTCCTCGTAGCGATTCAGGACATGGCGGCCGTGGGCGCGGACCGGCTTGGGATGCTTCTCGTGGGGAAACTCTGTCGTGAGACGCGGCTTGCCCATCTGCCGCAAGGTGACGAGGAAACCCGAGAGTCGGCCCATCAGCGGAACTCCTCGAGCTGCTCGCTCGATTTCGGAATGGCGGCGAAGAGCATCAGCCATGCGAACACCGCGATGCCCGCCGTCACGAGGGCCGTGACGACGAGGTTCCAGTGCTGGTCCTTGCCGACCTGCAGTGCAGCCGTGACGAGCACCCAGAGGATCGCGATCTCGATGAGCCACTTCCATCCGAGGGACATGAGACGGTCGTAGCGCATGCGGGGAAGCGAGGCGCGCACCCACACCGTCGTGAACAGCAACGCGAGCAGCTTCACGAGGAACCAGAAGACCGGCACGATCCACGTGTTGACGAAGCCGCTGTTCGTGCCGATGCCGGGCCCGGCCGGGCCGCCGAGGAACAAGGTGACCGCGATCGCCGACATGGTGATCACGTTCATGAACTCGGCGAGGAAGAAGATCGCGAAGCGTATGCCGGTGTACTCGGTGTTGAAGCCGCCGACCAGCTCCTGCTCGGCCTCGACGAGGTCGAACGGAGGGTGGTTCACCTCGGCGGTCGCCGCGATGAGGAAGATGCCGAACGCGACGATGGTGCGCGGCCAGTACGCGTCGGAGATGATCGTGTGCCAGCTCGTGCCCATCTGTGCGTGCACGATGTCGTGGGTCGAAAGTGAGTTCGCCTGGATCAGGACGGCGAGAATCGCGAGGCCGAACGCGGCCTCGTACGACAGCAGCTGCGCCGACGCGCGCACAGAGCCCAGCAGCGGATACTTCGATCCCGACGACCAGCCCGCGAGCATCACGCCGTACACGCCGAGTCCCGACATCGCCAGGATGAACAGCGCGCCGATCGGCAGGTCGGCAACCTGGAGGAACGTGCGGTGCCCGAGGATCGACACCGTGCCGTCCGACGGACGGCCGCCGATCGGTACGACACAGAACATCAGGAACGCCGGCATGATCGACAGGTACGGCGCGAGCCGGAAGACCGGGCGATCGGCCGAGCTCGGAATGGACTGTTCCTTGAAGAACAGCTTGATGCCGTCGGCGAGCGTCTGCAGCACGCCGTACGGACCGGCGCGGTTCGGTCCGATGCGGTTCTGCATGTCCGCGATGACCTTCCGCATCGCCCAGATGTAGAGCATCACCGCCACGAGAAGGATCGCGAACGCGGCGACGACCTTGATGAGGACGACGAAGAACACCGACCACGTGACCCCGCCGTTGAACAGCGGGTCGAGCGCGAGCAGGCCGTTCACCTGACCGCCTCCACGCGCAGGTCGGTGATCGGCGCTGCGGCGTCGATCAGCAGGGCCGGACCCTGCCCGTCGGCGGTGAAGTCGAAGCGGAGTGTGCCGGGAGGAACCGCCGCGTCGGGCTCGAGCGTGACGACTTGCGACCCTCGGGCCGCGGTGATGCGTACCTCGCTGCCACGCTCGGCGCCGATTCGGCCGGCATCGTTCGGGTTCACTCGCACGACCCCCGCCGCGGGTGTGAGCCGGACGAGGACGGGGGCCTCGATCACGATTCGGCTGCGGTCGTAGAGGGTGCGGCCCGACACGAGTCGCAGAGCGTACGCGTCACGGCCGGGAGTGTCGGTGCTCGGTGCCATCGCGTCCCAGACGTGCAGCACAGGGACGTCGGGCGCAACCGCGGCGTCGGCCGCCTGCCGTGCCGCTTCGACCACCCGGGCGGCCACTCCAGGATCGTCCTGCGGGTCGCCGCCGCCGGGCTTGAGCGGCTCGAACCCGGCGCCGCTGCCTTCGACCGCGTTCGTCGAGTCGGCCGGCACGACGCCTTCCACCTTGATCGGGTCCCAGCTCGTGCCGGGCCCGTCGTTGGCCAGGATCGAGAGGTCGCGAGCGCGGAGCACGAGCTCGTCGCGGTGCTCGCGCAGCGGGAGGACGACGCCGTCGCGTGCCCGCTGCATCAGCGCCGCGCTCACACCCGCGAACGCGGGCGCCACGTCGCCCAACGTGTCGGTGACCTCGTCGACGGTCGCGAGGTCGATCTCGTGACCGAGGCGGGCCGCGAGCTCGATTGCAATGCGCCAGTCGTCCATGGCGGTGCCTTCGGGCGCGACCTTGCGGCCCAGGCGTTGCACGCGACCCTCGAGGTTCGTGGCGGTACCCGCCTTCTCGCCCGGGAGCGTGCACGGCAGGAAGACGTCGGCTCGCTGGGTCGACGCCGAGAGGAACGCGTCGATGGCGATCACCGTCGGGACCATCATCAACGCCTCTTTGGCGAGCGCGGCGTCGGGGAAGTCCCCGATCGGGTCCGCGCCGAGCAGGATCAGCACGTCGATCGCGCCGTCGGCCGCCGCGCGCAGGATGCCTTCGGCGTCGAGGCCGCGCTCCTCCGGCGCCGCGCCCCAGCGGTTCGTGAACCAGCTCCGCCCCTCGTCGAGCGTGACGCGTCCCGGAAGGAACCCGGGCGCGAGACCGGCATCGAGCGCGCCGTGCACGTTGTCGCGGCGCAGCGCCGAGAGGAAGCGGGTGTCGGGTCCGGCAAGCGTTGCCGCACTCGCGACCACTGCGTCGGGGCGGGCGGCGAGATTCGCGCGCCCGACGATCACGACCACAGGGCCGTCGCGTCCCTCGCCCGCGTCGGCGATCTGTCCGCGCACGTGCGCCGGAAGCGGCTCGCCGGGCACCGGCCGGGCGACGACGTTCGCGTATTGGGACAGCTTGTGCTCGACCGGCGCGCAGTCGACGAGCGGCACACCGAGCTCGATGACCGCGCGCCGCACGCGCAGGGCGAGCACCGGAACCTCTTCTTCGAGATCGCCGGCGAGCAGCACGATCGCGCTCGCCCGGTCGATGTCGGCGATCTCCGCGCGCGGCATTCCGAGCACGAACTCGGCCGGCAGGCCGTCGCCCATCTGCGCGTCCACGTGGTCGGTGCCGATCACACCCTTGGTGAGCATCGCCCACGCGTACGCGTCCTCGTTCGTGCCGCGCGCGCCGCCGAGCAGCGCAATGGCACCCGCGCCGCTCTTGTTCTGCGCCGAGCGAATGTGCTCGGCGGCCGCGTCGAGCGCGTTCGGCCACGAGACTTCCTTCAACTCGCCGGCCGCACGCACCTGTGGTTCACGGATGCGGTCGTCGGCGTGGATCCATTCGATCCCGTAGCGACCCTTGTCGCACAGCCAACCGTGGTTGACGGGCTCGGAGTCCACCCCGAGCAGGCGGACGAGCCGGTTCGAGGACGACTGCAGCGCGCCCCGGCAGTGCACCGCGCACGTGGTGCACGACGTCTCGACCGTGGAGAGGTCCCACGGCCGGGCGCGGAACCGATATTGGGTCGCGGTCAGCGCGCCGACCGGACAGATCTGCACGGTATTCCCGGAGAAGTAGGAGTCGAAGGGCTCGTCCTCGAAGTTGAGCACCTGCGTGTGCTCGCCGCGGTCGACGAAGTCGATCAGCTTGTCGCCCGCGATCTCGTCGGCGAAACGCGTGCAACGCGCGCACTGAATGCAGCGCTCGCGGTCCAGCAACACCAGCTCCGAGAGCGGGATCGGCTTGGGAAAGTGGCGCTTCTCCTCGACGAAGCGCGACTCGCCCGGTCCGAATGCCAGCGTCTGGTCCTGCAAAGGGCACTCGCCGCCCCGATCGCACACCGGGCAGTCGAGCGGGTGGTTGATCAACAGGAACTCGAGGACGCCGTCTTGGATCTTCTTCACTCTCTCGTTCTGCGAGTGCACGACCATGCCGTCGGCGACGGGTGTCGTACATGCAGGCGGGAAGCCCCGGACGCCGTCGATCTCCACGAGGCACATGCGGCACATGCCGACGGGCTTCATGCGTTCGTGCCAGCAGAAGCGGGGGATGTAGATCCCGTGCTCCTGCGCGGCCTTGATGACGAGCTCCCCCGGCCGGGCCTCGAACGACACACCGTCGACGGTCACCGTCACCGTGGCCTTCTGCGCATCCGTCGACGTCATCTGCTTCTGCTCACGTGCCCGCTCCCGCGTACTGCTGCTCGATCTCGGCACGGAAGTACTTGTGGAGGCTCGCGATGCTGCTCACCGTCGAGGGCCCGATCGGGCAGATCGTCGTCTGGGCGAACGGTGCGTTCATCACACCCGGCGAGATGTTGTCGCCGACGTCGAAGAGGAGGTCGAGATCCTCGGGACGCCCGAGCCCGTGCGACATGCGATACAGCACCTTCTCGATCCATCCCGCGCCCTCCCGGCACGGCGTGCACTTGCCGCAGGATTCGTGCGCGAAGAACTTCGCGAGGCGCCACGCGACCAGCACGGGATCGACGGTCTCGTCGTAGACCATGACCGCGCCGGATCCGAGCATCACCGCGAACGTCTGCTGCACGAAATCCATGTCCAGCGGCGCATCGAGGTGCTCGTCGATGCCGACCAGCCACTGCGACGACGCGCCGCCCGGGATGAAGAACTTGATCGCGCGGCCGCCGGGCACACCGCCTGCAAGGCCGTAGATGAGATCGCGGAAGCTCATCCCCAGCTCGACCTCGTAGTTCCCGGGCCGTCGCACATGGCCGGAGACCGAGAACAGACGCGTACCGGTCGAGCGATTCACGCCGAGCTTGGCGTACTCGGCGCCGCCCATCTTCATGATGTGCGGCACCGTCGACAGGGTTTCGACGTTGTTGACGACGGTCGGCTTTGCGTAGAGCCCTTCGATCGCCGGAAACGGTGGCCGGATGCGCGGCATGCCGCGCTCACCCTCGAGCGACTCGAGCAACCCCGTTTCCTCGCCACAGATGTATGCGCCCGCGCCGCGATGCACCACGAAGTCGATGTCGAACCCGGAACCTTGGATGTTGGTACCGAGGAATCCGAGTGACCGGGCATCGGCGATCGCCTGCAGGAGCCGGTCGTATCCGAGCGCGAACTCGCCACGGATGTAGATGAACGCGAGGTTGCACTGGATCGCGTAGGCGGCGATCACGATGCCCTCGATCAGCTGGTGCGGATCGCGCTCGAGGAGCATGCGGTCCTTGAACGTCGACGGCTCGCCCTCGTCCGCGTTGACGACGAGGTAGCGCGGGAACGAATTCGGCGGCAGGAACGACCACTTCTGCGCAGTCGGGAAGCCCGCACCCCCGCGGCCGCGCAGGCCCGACAGCTTCACCTGCTCCTGGATGTCGGCCGGGTCACCGGCCCGCAGGACCTCGCGCAAGACCTCGTACGCGCCGGTCGCGTTCGCGCCGGCGACGGTCCACGAGTCGTCGGGACGCTCGTGCAGCCGTTGCGTGATGATCCGCGTCTCGTCAGGCAACGTGGGCTCCGGAGACGGTGCGCGACGTCCGCGTGCCGTTCTTGTACTCCTCGACCAGCTCTTCCGCCGAGGACGGCGTGACGTGCTCGTGGAACTCGTAGTTCACCTGCAGCGCGGGCGCGCCTCCGCACGCCGCGAGGCATTCGACCTCTTCGACCGTGACGTCGGCATCCGTCGCGTACCTGGCCTCGAGGTGCTCGTGGATCTCGGGGCCGCCCGTCACGAGACACGTCGCGTTCGTGCAGACGGAGACCACGAGCTTCCCGCAGGGATGACGCTTGAACATCGTGTAGAAGGAGCACGTCCCGAGCACGTCGGCGGCGGTGACGCCGGTGAGCGCGGCGATCTCCCGCATCGCATCGTCGGTCAACCAGCCGTCCTGATCCTGCGAGAGATGCGCGAGCGGAAGGATCGCCGACTTCGGTCGCGGATACCGGGCGACGATCTCCTCGGCGCGGGTGCGATTGCTCGGCGTGAACGTCATCGCTACCTGTCCACCTCGCCCATGATCGGATCGATGCTCGACACGATCGCGACCGCGTCCGCCACCAGGCTGTCTGTTCCCATCGCGTCGATCGACTGGAGGTTGTAGAACGACGGACCGCGGATGTGCATCCGCACCGGTTTCCCCGAGCCGTCGCTCACCATGTAGCACCCGATCTCTCCACGCGGTGACTCGACGGTCACATACGTCTCGCCCGGCGGCACCTTGAAGCCCTCGGTGAACAGCTTGAAGTGATGGATCAGCGCCTCCATGGACTCGTCGATACGGGCGCGCGGCGGCGGCGTGACCTTCTTGTCCTGCACGCGGAAGTCGCCGGGGGGCATCTTCTCCACGCACTGCCGCACGATCTTCACCGATTCGAGGATCTCCCAGAGGCGAATGCGGTACCGGTCGAACACGTCACCGTTGTCCGTGTAGATGACGTCGAAGTCGACTTCGTCGTACGCCAGATAGGGCTGGGCCTTGCGCAGGTCCCACGCGAAGCCGCTCGACCGCAGGATCGGGCCGGTGATGCTGCGCTCGAGGCACTGTTCGGTCGTGATCACACCGATGCCGACCGTGCGCTCGCGCCAGATCGGGTTCTCCGAGAGCAGCTCGTCGTAGTCACGCACCCCGGCTTCCACGACGTCACACACTTCGAGCACGCGATCTTCCCATCCGTCGGGGAGGTCGGCGACCACGCCGCCCGGACGGATGTAGTTGCAGTTCATGCGCAGGCCGGTGACGTACTCGAAGAGCCGCAGGCACTCCTCGCGCTCGCGCCAGCCGTAGAGCATCATCGAGACCGCGCCGATGTCCATGCCGTTCGTCGCCTGGAACAGAAGGTGCGACGCCATGCGGCCGAGCTCGCACATCATCATCCGTATCCACACCGCGCGCCGCGGGATCTGCGCGTCGATGTCGAGCAGCTTCTCGACGGCTTGGGAGTACACCAGCTCGTTCGAGAAGTTCGACGCGTAGTCCATGCGCGTCACGTTGGTGGTGCCCTGCACGTACGTGAGCTCCTCACCGGTCTTCTCCATCCCCGTATGGAGATATCCGATGACGGGCTTGATCATCAGCACGTCTTCGCCGTCGAGCTCCATCATCAGGCGCAGCACACCGTGCGTCGACGGGTGCTGAGGGCCCATGTTGATGATCATCGTGTCGCCGAGCTCGTCCTCGGGCCACATGCCGCCACCGGTCAGCACGACCTCGCGCGTCCGCGACGCGCGACGGAGCTCCTGGCGGCCCTCGTCCGTCTGTCGCTCGAGGCGTTGCTCCTCGGTATCGAAGTTCGTCATCGCGGGCTTGGATCCCCCTTGAACGTGACCGGGACGCGGCCGGGAGCATCGTCCTTGCGGAGCGGATAGCCGTGCCAATCGTCGGGCATGAGGATCCGCGTGAGATCGGGGTGACCGTCGAACGTGATGCCGTACAGGTCGAAGGTCTCACGCTCGGGGAAGTTGGTGCCCATGTAGACGCCGGTGAGCGACGGCACGGTGGGGTCGGCCGCCGGTACCTGGCAGATGACGCGTACGCGCCGGTTGCGCGTGTGCGACAGGAAGTTCGCGACGACCTCGAAGCGCTCCAGCTCCACTCCCGGCGGGCGGTGACGGGTGCCGCTCAACAAGTGGTCGACCGCCGTGATGTCGACGCACATCGTGAACGCGTGCTCGTCGCGCAAGAAGCGCGCGACATCGGCCAGCGCGGCGCGGTCCACGTAGACGACCGCTTGGCCGTGGCTGTCGGCGGCCGTGCTGCCGGGAAACTTCTCGACGATGGCCGCCGCGACGTCGTCGGCGATCGTCGCGCCCTCGTGATCTTCTTCACGAGCACCGGCGTCTTCGGGAGCGTTGTCGTCTGCCATCGCCGTCGTCTCGTCTCCGGGATGCTCAGGAGCTCGTCGTCACGGGCTCGCGGCCGAGATCGATGCCTGCACCACCCGTGACCGACGCCTCGCGGCGGCGTAGCAACTCGCCCGACCGGATCTGTTCGTGCAACGTGAGAATGCCGTGCATCAGCGTCTCGGGACCGGGCGGGCAGCCCGGCACGTAGACGTCGACGGGCACGATCTGGTCGACACCCTGCACGAGCGCGTAGTTGTTGAACATCCCGCCACTGCTCGCGCACACGCCCATCGAGATCACCCACTTCGGCTCGACCATCTGGTCGTAGACCTGCCGGAGCACGGGTGCCATCTTCTGCGAGACCCGGCCGGCGACGATCATGAGGTCGGCCTGGCGCGGCGACGCGCGGAACACCTCCATGCCGAACCGGGCGAGGTCGTAGTGGGCGGCGCCGGCTGCCATCATCTCGAGCGCGCAGCACGCGAGCCCGAACGTCGCGGGAAAGACCGAGTTCCGGCGGCCCCAGCGCACGACGTCTTCGAGACGCGCGGTCACGAAGTTGTGCGGGACCTGATCGAGACCCATTACGCGGCCGCTTCCTTCTCGGCATCCGCGGGGTCGAGCATCGCCCGGTTCGTGCGCAGCAGCGGTCCCGGCATGCGCTGCACGATGTCGCGCACCGGCCCCCAGTCCAGCGCGCCCACCGAGAGCAGGTACGCGAACGGTACGAGCGGCACGAGCACGAACGCGCCCATCGCGACGAGGCCGTACAAGCCGAGCCCGCGGAACACGACCGAGAACGGATACAGGAACACGATCTCGACGTCGAGCACGATGAAGCTCATCGCGACGAGATAGAACTTCACCGGGAAACGCTCGGCGGGCTCGCCCTCGGGCACGATGCCGCACTCGTACGGCGCCTGCTTGGCGGCATTCGGGCGCTGCGGTGCGAGCAACTGCGATGCCACGAACGAGAGCGAGACGAACGCGACCACCACCCCGGCCATGACCAGGATCGGCAGGTAGTCAGCCAAGAACGATCGCTCCCTCGCTTCGCCATCCCTGGCTCCGCCATCCCTGGCTCCGCTGCGTCCGCACCATCACACGGCTCCCTCGCTGCGCCATCCCTGGCTCCGCTGCGTCCGCACGCGCGGGAGAACCTACCCGAAGGCCTCGGCGCCGCAACGTTTCGGCGGGCCGCCACTAACGTCTGGCCGCGATGAACGCGCCGGAGCGGGGGGTCCCGTCGAAGTACGTGGACGCGTTCCTCTACACCGCCGCGGCCGTGACCTACGTGTTGTTCTCGATCCACAACAAGTGGCTGCTGAACTGGGTCCTCGGGCCGCTGTGGCTGGTCGGGTGGGTCTGGGGACTGCCGGCGCTGTGGAATCTCGTCCGCCGCCGGCCCGTCCGCCCGCAACGCGGGGGACAGGAGCGCGGCGCCGCATGAGTAGCCAGGCGCAGCGCGGAGGTCCGGGCCGGTTCAGCGCGTGCCGTGGAGATAGAGGACCGGAGCGCGGCGCCGCATGAGCTGGGCGGCGCACCAGTTCGAGGTGTATGCGGTCGAGGCGCACCTTCCGAAGAAGATGCAGGGCCAGATCAGCTGGTTCGCGATCTTCTTCGGCGACTTCACGCCTGATTTCCTTGCGAAGTTCTGGGTGTACGGCATCACCGTGAACGGCCACCACTACGGCGCGAGCAAGCCGTACCAGTGGCACCGGGGCTGGCCCGGGATGGGCATCAGCCACACGCTGTTCTTCGGAATCCTCGTCTGCCTCGGGATCTGGACGTGGAAGCACAATCGCGCATGGACGATCGGCTACCTCCTCGGGTTCGCCGCGCACGTGCTCACCGACGTCAACGACAGCATCGGCACGATGCTGTTGTTCCCGTTCACGACGCTGAACTGGAGCCTGCACACCTGGGCGTACGCCGCGACCGTCAAAGGCGGCAAGAACCTCGACGCCGCCGCGTACTACAGCAGCCTCGGCTTCGCCATGGACGCGTTCTGGCTCGTCGTGGTGTTGTGCTCGTGGCGGGTGCTGACCCGCCAGTTCTGGAGGACCAACGTCGTGCCGGCCGACCCGCACGTCTGGTCGTGGCTCGGGCAATTCTTCGACGAGCGGGGGCTGCTCGCGATCTACCGCAGCGTGTTCTTCTACGGCGCGTGCCGGCTCATCGCGTGGACGACGTGGGCGCATCTCGTCGCCGAGCCCGTCATCGACGGCGTGAAACACCACGGCTACCCGTGGGACCTGTCGTGGACGGGGCCGTACTGGGTCCAGCCAGTGCACTTACCGCACGTCAGCCCGTGGGTCGTGCTCCCGGTGACGCTGACGCTCTTGTACCTGGTCTATTGGACGGCGGGCACGGTCTGGGACCGCATGGAGCGACCCGCCAGCAGCGCGATCGCGTCCGGGAACGACCGGCGGTAGATCTTCTGGCGCGGGAACGCGAGCGCACGGTCGGCCGCCTCGACGACGTCACCACCGAGGATCGCGGCGGGGTCGAGCTCGAGGCCCCGCAGGAACGTGACGGTCCGCATGTCACGCGCGAGGGGGTGCGGTTCCGGCAGCAGACCCGCTGCCACCAGCATGTCCTGGACCGGGCCCTTCAAGAGGTAGGCACTGAAGCCCACCGTGCCGGCGACGACGTCGACCTTGCTCACGCAGCTCGCACACATGGCCGCGATGCTACCCCGGCCCCTCCAGGACGCGGCGGGCGTCAACCGGCCAGTCGGTGACGACCCCGGTGAGACCGGCGGCCGCGACCTCCGCCAGCCGTTTGTCCTGGAGCTCGCCGCGCTGGTACCAGCAGTACACCCCGAGCCCGCGGGCGGCGGCCGCGCCGATGAACGCGGGGGTCACGGCGTCTTGATGCGCGCTGATGGCGCGCGCGCCGATCGCCTCCGCGTCGGCGAGCAGGCGTTCGTGCTGCTCGGGCGTGAAGCTGTCGCGCAACAGCGCGACCTCGGCGTCGGGAAGGGCGCGGACGAACGCGCGCACCACGGGCATGTGCTGCGACCAGGGGAGCACGTCGTCCCTGGCGCCCGACTGGTCGACCGCCGCCAGCACCGTCTCGGCCGCGCCGGGATCCTTGGTGTCGATCGCCACCTTGAGCCCGAGCCCGCGCGCCGTGTCGAGAGCCTCGCGCAAGGTGGGCACGTGCAACCGAGCAAGCAGCGCGTCGTTGGCCCATCGCAATGGCAGCGGGACGTGCTGGATGCGGCCGAGCCACGGGTCGTGAAGCAGCACCGCTGTGCCGTCGCGGCTCCGGCGTGCGTCGACCTCGACGACGTCGGCACCGCCGCGGGCAGCTGCCTCGATGCCCGCGAGCGAGTTCTCACGCGCGTCGCGCGGGCAGGTCCGATGGGCGACGACGACCGTGGATGCCGTCACGGTTCGGGCGTCACGGTTCGGGTGCGAGACGCACGAGCGCAGCAATCGCGCGGTATACGGCCTCGGCCGGGCCCAGCTCGTCGGGCCGCAGCAGGTTCGCCATGATCCGCAGCACCCACTCCATCAACGTGCGGCTGTGCATCCCCACGCGGGTGAGCTCGCGCATCACGGCCGGGTTTCCGATCGCGCGCACGAACTCACGAGCCACCTTGAAGTAGAGGCCGTACATCTCTGCGAGCCGCTCGTCGTATGTGCGCAATGCCAGGCCGTCGCCGGTTGCGAGCGCGAGATCGACCGCATCGGCGGCGAGCCGGCCGGTCTCGTAGGCGACCGAGATGCCTTCGCCGTTGAACGGGTTGACGAACCCCGCGGCGTCGCCCGCGACGATGAACGTCGGCCCGACCCGCGGCTGTACGGACCCTCCCGTCGGCAGGCGCCCCCCGGTCGGCGCGCAGGTGGCGGTGGCGGGCGACAGTCCCCACCGGGCCGGCGCCGTCTCGCAGAACGCCTCCATCAGGTGGGTCGTGTTCACATGCTTCCAGCCCGAGAACGTCGAGAGGAGGCCGACCCCGACGTTGACCGTGCCGTCACCGACCGGAAAAATCCACCCGTAACCTGGCAAATGGTTCCCATCGCGGTCGCGAAGATCGAGGTGGCTCTCGATCCACGGCTCGTCATGGAACGGACTGGTGAAATAGCCGCGAATCGCCATCCCCTGCGGAAACGATCGGTCGCGGGCTGTGCCGAGCGCACGGCCGAACCGGGAGTTGGCGCCATCGGCCACGACCACGTAGCGCGCCCGGACGGTATCGGTGACGCCGGACTCCTTGTGGCGGACGACCGCACCGGTCAGCAAGCCGCCGTCGACGACGGGCTCGACGGCCTCGGCCCCCTGCCACAGGGTCGCGCCCGCCTTCACGGCTCGCTCGGCAACCATCTCGTCCAGCTCACGGCGGCGCACGACATAGCCGTACGGCGGGAAATCGGGGTGCGCCGGCCAGGAGAGCTCGAGCGTGATGCCGTGGGCGATCGAGCGCAGCCCGTCGAAGCGCTGGAAGCCGACCAGCCGCTCGGCGAGCCCCATGTCGTGGAGCTGGCGCACCGCGCGCGGCGTGAGCCCGTCCCCGCAGGTCTTCTCGCGCGGAAAGCGCTTCTTCTCGACGACGAGGACGCGTCGACCACGCGACGCGAGCCAGAACGCGGCGCTCGCGCCACAGGGTCCGGCACCCACGACGAGCGCGTCGTACGTCTCTTTTTCGCGCGCACTCATGGAGCACATGATCACATGCCCGAACGGTCTGAAACGAAGCGGGAAAAGCCGTAGTTTGTCGTATCGCACGATGTGCCGCGGCCGCATCTACCGTGATACGAAAGGCGACACGGCCGAGTCGGAAAGGGCGCCGAAGGACATGCGCAACTTCCACGAGTGGAACCTGCTTGCGGTCCATGTGCCGAATCTGTTGCCCGCTTCGATCTTCGGTTCGCATTTCCCCCGCAAGGCCGGCCGGTTGATCTGGGCGTCGGTGATCTTCGCCGGCGGCCTCGGGGTCGCGTTCTTGTGGCTCCGCCGGCCGAAGCGATCCAACGAGCCGGCCACGTGGGCCCAGACGTTCCTCGGCGCGATGGGCGTGTGGCTCATGCTGACGCTCGGCTACGGCGTGATCCCCTCCGAGTGGATCATCTTCGGGAACTCGTACCTGAACTTCAGCTCCTCGACGTTCCTCCTCCGGCGCGACCAGTGGGGTGCACACCTGCCACCGTTCGACATCACGCGCGACAAGCTCGTCGACGGAGTCGCCGCCGGCATCTACGTCGTGGTGCTCGTGCTCAACGTGTTCCTGTTCGTGGCGTGGCAGAAGCGCAAGGTCGCGGAGCCTGCGATCGAAGGCGAAGAGTCCGGCCCTGCACCGCGCGGCGGCCCGCTCGCCCGACTCCGCGCGCGCCGCGAAGAACGCGTCAGCGCGTACGGCCGCCCCGTGACCACGACAACGGAACCCTGACGATGGCGCGTACTGATGCGAACCCGCCCATGCCGGAGTTCTCGACGTCGTATGTGCTCCAAGAGGTCGACCCGAACTGGCTGACCCAGGCGGTCAAGCCCAAACAGTTCCTCCACATCGACCAAGCCGAATGCATCCTCTGCGAAGGC
>JBBRXX010000035.1:0-49510 GCA_038238245.1 Acidimicrobiia bacterium | reverse complement strand
TGAGAAGCCCGCTCGCTACATCGGAATGGAAAAGGGCAGCCTGGCGCCCGACCATGGGCCCGGCCGGGCTGCGTTTCTCCTTCTCTACCCCGACACCTACGAGATCGGGCTCCCCAACCAGGGGCTCCAGATCCTCTACGAGCTGTGCAACGAGCGTGGTGACGCGGTCGCCGAGCGCGCGTACGCCCCCTGGACCGACATGGAGTCCGCCATGCGGGCGGCGGGCGTCCCGCTGTTCAGCGTCGACACCCACCGGCCCGCCGCCGAGTTCGACGTCCTCGCGTTCAACCTGTCGGCTGAGCTCGTCTACACGAACCTCCTGAACCTCGTCGACCTCGCCGGCGTGCCAGTGCGCAACGAGGATCGAGCGCCATCCGACCCCCTCGTCATCGCCGGCGGCCATTGCAGCTACAACCCCGAACCGCTCGCCGAGTACGTCGACGCGTTCGTGATCGGCGACGGCGAAGAGGTGATCGGCGAGCTGGCCGATGTGGTCGGGGCGTGGAAGCGCGGCGGCCGGGCAAGCCGCGACGCGGTGTTGCGGGACCTGGCGACGATCCCGGGCGTGTACGTCCCCGCGATGTACGACTGCGAGTACGACGGCCCGGAGCTCCGCACGATCACGCCGAGGCATCCGGACGTCCCCGCGGTCATCGACAAGCGGACGGTCGCGGACCTCGCGGAATGGCCCTACCCGAAGCACCAGCTCGTCCCGCTCGTCGAGGTCGTGCACGACCGCCTCAACGTGGAGATCTTCCGCGGCTGCACGAGGGGATGCCGGTTCTGCCAGGCGGGCATGATCACCCGCCCGGTCCGGGAGCGACCGGAGGAGCAGGTGCGCACGATGGTCCGCGAGGGCCTGCGGCGCACCGGCTACGACGAGGTCGCGCTCACCTCGCTGTCGAGTGCCGACTTCTCCGGCATCGACGGTGTCGTCGCCGGGCTCGTCAACGATCAGGAGGGGACGGGCGCGGTGAGCGTGTCCCTCCCGAGCCTGCGGGTCGACGCGTTCAGCGTCGGCATCGCGAGCGAGATCCAGAAGGTTCGCCGGACCGGCCTGACGTTCGCGCCCGAAGCGGGCTCGTGGCGTCTCCGCCAGGTCATCAACAAGTTGATCGTCGAAGACGATCTGTACACCGCGGTCGACGCCGCGTTCTCCCAGGGCTGGCGCCGGATGAAGCTCTACTTCCTCACCGGCCTGCCGACCGAGATGGACGACGACACGTTGGGCATCGCGAATCTCGCGGCCAACGTCGTCGGGATCGGGCGGCGGTACACGAAGCAGGCGAGTTGCACCGTGTCGGTGGGAGGGTTCGTGCCCAAGCCGCACACGCCGTTCCAGTGGTTCGGCCAGAACGGCGTCGACGAGCTGTCGCGCAAGATCGCGCTGCTGCGCTCGGCGATGAAGGGAACGCGCGCCCAGGTCAAGTGGCACGATCCCGCCGCGACATTCGCCGAGGGCCTCGCGTCGCGGGGCGACCGTCGCATCGGACGCGTCATCGAACGGGTCTGGCGCGCCGGCGGCACGTTCCAGGAATGGAGCGAGCACTTCGCGCTCGACCGCTGGCTCGAAGCGATGCATGCCGAGGGTCTCGATCCCGACTGGTACGTCACGAGGCACCGCACGCGTGACGAGCTGCTGCCGTGGTCGCACATCGCGGCCGGACTCCACGCCGACTTCCTCTGGAACGACTGGCAGGCGGCGCTCGCCGCGCACGGCCTGCCCGACTGCCGGTGGACGCCGTGTTACGACTGCGGCGTCTGCACCGACTACGCGCTCGAGCACGTCGTCGCGTCGCCGACGCCGCCGGCGGGCGGTTCGCAGGGCACGGGCCAGGACCTGACACGCGGCGGCGAAGCACAGGTCGCGTTTCTGCCCAGGCGTGGTGCGGCGACCGCAGCGACGGAGGAGCGGAGGGAGCTCGCCGGAGTCCCGAACGGCCGCGAGCCGGGTATCCCGGCGAGCAGCGAGGGCGACAAGGCATGAAGGGAACCGCGGGGGTGCCGATCCGGCTGAAGTACGAGAAGCTCGGGAAGATCCGCTGGATCGGCCACCGCGACGTTGCCCGGGCGATGGAGCGGGCGTTCCGGGTGGTGCAGCTCCCGCTCGCGTTCACCGAAGGCTTCTCGCCCCATCCGAAGGTCAGCTTCGGGCTGGCGCTGTCGACCGGCCACGAGAGCGAGGCGGAGTACCTCGATCTCGTGCTTGCCGAGGACGTCGACGTGGACCGGATTCCGGCCCTGATCTCCGATGCGTTGCCCACGGGCATGGCGGTCGTCGGGGCCCAGCGGCTCGTCGACCGGGCACCGGCACTGCAAGAGGCCGTCACCAGCGTCGCGTGGCGTGTCGAGATCGCGGCGGGCGCCGGCACGCGAGATCAGATCGCGGCGGGACTCGCGGCGCCGACGCTTCCGACGATGCGCCACCGCAAGGGTCGCGACGTCCTCGAGGACGTTCGACCGGTCATCCGTTCCATCGACGTGCACGACGACTCGACCGTCGACATGGAACTGCACACCCAACCGCGTAGCGCCAAGCCAGGTGAGGTGCTCGCCGCGATCGGCGGCATCACCGAGGTGCGGGCGCTGCGTACACACCAATGGATAGAGCGCGACGGCGCGCGGCTGGAGCCGCTCGACGCTGACACCATCACGGTCGGATTCGCCACTGCCGACGGCGGCACTGCCGCCGCGGCGGGCAGCGACTCCTCGCGCCCGTACGCACCCGAGGGTGCGTACGTCACGAGAGAAGGCATCGATGTCAGATCTGGAACGTCTCGAGGATGGGACGAGCGAGAGCCGCGGAACGAGCGAGACGAACGCCGAGGCGTTGGTCGTGCTGCCGCCGGAAGCGGGCGAGGCCGCGTCTGACGCGCCGGCGCCGGCGGGAAACGGCCAGGACGCGGCGGGCGCGGTGAGGAAGAAGCGGCGTCGCGGCTCGCGCGGCGGGCGCCGGCGCAGGAAGCCCGGTGCACCCGGGACCACCAGCCCGTCGGCCGGCGGCGCGGACGACGATGACGACGACCGCGACGACGACGATGATGAGGACCGCGAAGAAGACACCTCCCTCGAAGGCGGCGAGGACTACACCGACGCCGCCGCGGATCGCGGCCTGACCGACGACGACATCGCCGAAAAGGCACGCGAAGAGGCCGGGATTGCCCGGCCCCGGAGCCGCCCGAAGATCGGCGACAGCCGCCCGGCGCCTCAAGGGGCGTCATCGCCGGCAGCCGCGTCGTCGGGTCCGGACGGCGGTCCCAAGAAGCGCCGTCGCCGGCGCGGGGGGCGCGGTCGCAGCAAGGGTGCGAGCGGCGGGGGCGGACCGGCGGTCGAAGCCCGCGCCGCGGTGCAGTACGTCGATGCCGGTGAGCTGGGCGACGTCGACGTCGACGGCACGTCGCTGCTCGACTCGCTCGACACCGAGACCCTCGAGCGCCGCCGGGGCACACGCCGCAAGGGTCGTCCCGCCGGGCGCTACCTCATGGTCGTGCACCAACGGCCCGACGGATTCGCGCACATCGCCGTGCTCGAAGGTCGGCAGCTCGTCGAGCACTACGTGTCCTCGCCGACCGACGAGACGACGTCGATCGACGGCAACATCTATCTCGGCCGGGTGCAGAACGTGTTGCCGGGCATGGAGGCGGCCTTCATCGACATCGGGACGCCGAAGAACGGCGTGCTGTACCGCGGGGACGTCGCGTACGACCCGGCCGACATCGAAGGCGGCGAGAAGCCGCGCATCGAGCGCGCGTTGCGCAACGGTCAGGCGATCATCGTGCAGGTCACGAAGAACCCGATCGGCCACAAGGGCGCGCGTCTCACCCAGGAGGTGAGCCTGGCCGGCCGGTTCGTCGTGATGGTGCCCGCCCAGCCGCAGACGTACGGCATCTCCAAGCGCCTTCCCGACGACGAGCGCAAACGCCTCCGTCGAGTGCTCGACCGCTTGCGTCCGGCCGACGCCGGCCTCATCGTGCGCACCGCGGCCGAGGGCGCAACCGAAGAAGAGCTCGAGCGCGACATGCTGCGGCTGAACGCGCAGTGGAAGCAGATCTCGGAGCTCGCCAAGCGCGTGAAGCCGGGGAGCCTGCTCTACAAGGAGCCAGGCCTGGCGATCAGGCTGATCCGCGAAGAGTTCACCAAGGAGTACCGGGGTGTGGTCATCGACGACACCACGCTGCACGACGAGGTGCGCGGCTATGTGGACGCGATCGCCCCCGAGCTCGCCGAACGGGTCGAGTTCTACGACGCGGCCGCCGAGAACCTGCCGGTGTTCGAGAAATTTCACGTCCACGAGCAACTGCACAAGGCACTCGACCGCAAGGTGTGGCTGCCGTCCGGTGGCTCGATCATCGTGGAGCGGACCGAAGCGCTCACCGTGATCGACGTGAACACCGGAAAGAACGTCGGCGCGTCCAACCTCGAAGAAACGGTGTACCGCAACAATCTCGAGGCGGCCGAAGTGGTCGCACGCGAGCTTCGCCTCCGCGACATCGGCGGGATCATCGTCATCGACTTCATCGACATGGAGTCGAGGGGCAATCGGGAGGCCGTCGAAGAGGCGTTCCGCCAGGCATTGGCACGCGACAAGACCCGCACGCAGGTGTTCCCGATCACCGAGCTGGGTCTGGTCGAGATGACCCGCAAGCGCGTCTCCGAAGGCCTGGTCGAGGCGTTCTCGTCCACCTGCCCGCAGTGCAATGGGCGGGGCTTCGTCATCGACGAATCGCTCCTCGAATAGGCCCCGGACGGCTACAGTCGCCCGCAGTGTTTCCTTCCGATGTCACGGGGTCGCTCACGCAAGAGCGCGTGCGCGATCGCAGGCGAACGGCAAACGACGAGCGCATCGCGGAATCGGGAGTCGCCGGCGCATTGTCGAATGTGGCGCTGTTCTCCCAGTGCTCCAAGCGCGAGCTGCGTCTCGTCGCCAAGCTCGCGAAGACCAAGACCGTGCGCGAGAGCACGTCGCTGACGCTCGAAGGCGAGGCGGGCGACACGATGTTCGTGATCCTGTCGGGCCACGCAACCGTGCACAAGGGTGGCCGCAAGCTCGCGGAGCTGGGCACCGGTGACGTCGTGGGCGAGCTTGCGATCCTCTGCAAGGCGCCGCGCAACGCAACCGTGACGACGACGACGGAGACCCAGGTGGCGACGATCAGCCGGCGCGATGCGCACCGCTTGATCGCGGACGCCCCCGGCTTCTCGCGCAAGCTGCTCGAGGCCCTCGCGTACCGGGTGCGCGACCTCGACCGCAAGATCGTCTGCTGACGCGCGAACCGGCTAGATCTCGATGACCATGCCTTCGGTGGCGGCGGTGACGCCGGCGCGTTGGGCGATCGCTGCGACGTCGGCGTCGGTGCGGAACGGCGAGTGGTGCGTGAGCACGAGCCTGCCCACACGGGCGCGCTTCGCGATCTCGAGCGCGTGCTCCACCGTGCCGTGCCCGAACAGGTCGGCGCGCTCCTGCTCGGCGGCGACGAACGGCGTACCGCGCAGCAGGACGTCGACGCCGGCCGCGAGCTCGACGATCGCGTCGTCGTTGGCGTCCAGGGCGTCGGGAACGTACGCGAACGAGGCACCGTCACACGTCACGCGGTAACCGAACGTCCGGCCACCTTTGTGCTGCACATCGAGCGAGAGCACGGAGAACTTGCCGAACTCGTGCGTGCCGGCCTCGAGCGCGGCATGGGTCCAGGAGCCGCGCAGGCCCAGGGGGCCGATCGGGAAATGCGGCGGCGACATCGCGCGCGCCATGACCGCGACCGGATCACCTTGCGCCGGTTGCGCACACACGACACGCGCGTCGTCGTGATCGGCCGGCGGGAAGAACGGGAGACCCTGCACGTGGTCCCAATGCAGGTGCGTGAGCAGGATCGTCCCGTCGAACGGCGCACCGCCGAATTCGAGGGCCAGGTCCTGGAGGCCGGTGCCCGCGTCGAGGACGAGGGTCGGCAGCTCGTCGGCGACCGTCACCGCGAGGCACGACGTGTGACCGCCGACGCGCGCGAACCGTTTCCCGAAGACCGGCGTCGATCCGCGGACGCCGCACGCACGAATTCTCACGCGCAGATCTTCACGAGTCGCGTGTCTCTTCGCGTCGGTGTACCTCGCTGAGGCGTGCGAGCGCGTCGACGTCGATCTGGTCGACGTCCGCGACCGCGACGCGTGCCTTGGTCAGCGCCTTCAAGGTTGCCGTGCGCCTTCCTCCCTCGATGATCGCCCGCTCACCGACGACCGCTCCCGGCCCGAGATCACCGAGCGATTTTCCGTCCACCTCGACCGAGATCACGCCGTCCAGCATCAGGTACAGCTCCCGGCCGACCTGTCCTTGCTCGACGAGTACCTGCCCTTCCTTGAGCTTGCGGACCTTCGGCTTCTCGCCGCCCCGCATGATCTGGGTCGAGAGCTGCCGCTCCAGCGCGGTCTCGACCGCCGTGATGAGTGCCGGGGAATCCTGGTCACCCCACGGCGTGTGCTTGCCGAACGAGCGCCGCCACCACTCCTTGAAATCGGTGAGGCCGGCCTTGGCGGCCAGCTTGTTCTCGTCGTCGTACAGCCAGTGTCGCGGGAACGAGCTCGCGCCGACGAGCTCCCACTCGCTGCGCCCGTCGGTGTGCAACGTGAGCGCGAGCGTCGTCCAGACGGTCGGTCCTTCGAGCTGCATGAACGGCGGGTGGTTGACGCGCCTCGGGGCTGCGAGGGCGGGCCGCCCGCCGAAGGTCTGGACGAACCGCGCCGAGCTCTCGGTGATCTCGGGCTCGGCGCGCAGCTCCTCGTACGGCACCGCCTCGAAACGTGCCAGATCCTTCTTGCCGATCCGGACGGTCGTCGCGCCCATCGCGCTCCCGTCGATGTAGCCGCAGTCCACGATTCGACCGTCGTCGACATCGATCCACGCGTGGAGCCTGTTCGCGAAGCGAAACTTGTCGTCGTGCGCTTCCTGCTGGAGGTCGCCGAGCACATCCGGCGGCGGGTTGTCGTAGTGGGTGAAACCGCTTGCGAAGATCGCCTTGTTCAACCCCGTGACCGCTTCGGACGGGATCCACGACACGGTCGTGACGGTTTGCTCGATGCGCACGCTCGGGCCTCCTGTTCCGATGCCCCACGCTACGACGTGGAATCGCCGCGATCCCATGGGGGTGTCCGGTGTCGCGCCGGTAGTGGTAGCACCCGCTCGCCGACGCAGGGGTGCGCCCTTGTGAGTTCGGCCGATCGCGACTCCAATTGGGACGTGACTTCAGGGGGAACCACGGCCAACGGTCCGAAGATCACCGTCTTTCTCGCCGATGACTCGTTACTCGTGCGGGAAGGCGTGCGGGCGCTGCTGGCGTCGCAACCCGATCTCGACGTCGTCGGCGTGGCCGAGGATTTCGACAGCCTCGTGCGCGGCGCCGAGGAACAGAACCCCCAGGTCGTCGTCACCGACATCCGGATGCCCCCGAACTTCCAGAACGAGGGAATCGAAGCCGCGAAGCTCGTTCGCCTCCGCAACCCCGGCACCGGCATCGTCGTGCTCTCGCAGTACGACGAACCCGAGTACGCGATCTCGTTGCTCTCCGAGGGCGCGGCGGGTTATGCGTACTTGCTCAAGGACCGCGTCGGCGACGGCGACCAGCTCGTACGCGCAGTACGTGAGGTCGCGACCGGCGGCAGCATGCTCGATCCCTCGATCGTGCAGGCGCTCGTCGCGCCCGCGCGTTCCGTCGGCGAGCTCGATGAGCGCGAGGAGCAACTTCTCCAGTGGATCGCCGAGGGCCGGCCGGTGAAGGCCATCGCGATGGCGTGGCAAACCTTGCCCGAGGCGGCGAACGACGCGATCGAAGAGCTGTTCCTCAAGCTCGCGAAGGAGGCGAGCGCGGGACGTGAGGGCGCGCTGCGTCGCCTGCGCCTGCTGCAGAAGGCGATCGTCGATCGCGAGGAGCAGGGCGAGACGTTGAGCCGATTGCTTCCGGGTCGCCTGGCCGAGAAGCTGCGGAGTGGCGGTCGCACGATCGGCGAGAGCGAGCGCATGGTGGTGACCGTGCTCATGTCCGACGTGCGCGGCTACTCGGGAATCGCGGAGCGCGTCGATCCGACCGTGCTCGCCGGGATGCTCAACGGGCACCGCGCGGAGATGAACAACGCGATCCTGTCGGAGAACGGCACGGTCATGCAGTACGTCGGCGACGCGGTGATGGCGGTGTTCGGAGCGCCGTTCCCGCAGGAGGACCACGCCGACCGCGCGCTCGCCGCCGCGTGCGCAATGCTGTCCGGTCAGCACGCCGTCAACGAGCGGTGGCGCGCCGAGGGCCTGCCCGAGTTCGGTCTCGGCATCGGTTTGTCCACGGGTGAGGTCGCGGCGGCGCTGCTCGGCTCCGACGAGCGGGTGGAGTACACACTCGTCGGTGACACCGTGAACCTCGCGCAACGGTTGCAGGACCTGGCGCGGCCCGCGGGAACGATCGTGTTGAGCGAGCCCACGCTGGAGGCGCTCACGTCGCCGTCGGCGGTGGAGCCGCTCGGCGAGCAACAGGTGAAAGGCCGGGAGACGCCGGTGCAGGCGTACCGGCTGGTGAACACGACATGAAGGGGACGTTTTGATGGGTGACGTGTGCACGGTGCGGGGCGTCCGCAAGACGTTCGAGGCGGAGCTGGCTCCGGTGCGGGCGTTACGAGGAGTCGACCTCGACGTCGCCGCCGGAGAATTCGTTGCGATCATGGGCCCGTCCGGCTGCGGCAAGTCGACACTGCTGAATCTCGTCGCCGGCCTCGACGTCGCCGATGAAGGCGAGATCACCATTGCCGGCGAACCGGTCACGGGACGCAACGAGGACGAGCTGGCGCGGATGCGTCGCCGTCACATCGGGATCGTGTTCCAGTTCTTCAATCTGCTCGAGGGCATGACGGTGCTCGAGAACGTCGTGCTCCCGGCGGTGATCGCAGGCACGAAGCGCCGGCCCGCGGAGACGCGCGCGCGGGACATGCTCGACCTGCTCGGATTGAGCGACAAGGCGCGCCAGCTGCCCGGCGTGCTGTCGGGCGGGCAGCGACAGCGTCTCGCGATCGCGCGCGCACTCGCGAACGAACCGACGATGCTGCTCGCCGACGAGCCGACCGGTGCGCTCGACACCGCGGGCGGCCACGAGGTGCTCGAGTTGTTCAAGCGGCTCCACGCCGACGGGCAGACCATCCTCATGGTGACGCACAACGACGAGGTGGCGTCCGCCGGCGACCGCATCGTCCGCATGCGCGACGGCCGCGTCGAGTCCGACGGCGTGACCGCGGGCGCATCCGCACCGGCCTGACGCAGGTTTCATGCCCGCGGTGTGGTTGCGCGCTCGCGCCGAGCTTCGCCAGCGATGGCGAGCGTGGGTCGGTCTCGGGCTCCTGCTCGGGTTCTCCGTCGGTGTGGTCGGGGCCGTCGCCGCCGGCGCGCGTCGCACGAGCACCGCCGAGTCCCGCTTCCACCGCGAGCTCGCGGGCTACGACGCCTATGTGGAGAACTATCCCGACCCGGGTGTCGCGATCTTCGATCCGACCGAGATCGAGGCGTTGCCGATGGTGGCGTCGTCGGCTCGAGTGCGGCTCGACTATGTCGGGCCCATCGGCGACTCGGTCATCTACACCGGTCCCGACGGGCGTTTCGGGACCGTGCTCGAACGCGCCAAGGTGCTCGCCGGACGGTTGCCCGACCCGACGCGGGCCGACGAGGTGACGATTGCGACCGGCATGGAGCAGCAGCTCCACGCGCGCCTCGGAGACCGAGTGCAACTGCACGACATCGCAGACATCGACCCGTCGATACGCCGGCTGTTCCCCGTGTCGACGGTTCGTGTGGTGGGCGTCGTTGCGATGCCGAACATGGTGGGTCTTCCGCGCGGCGCCGCGCCGGGCGGTGTCATGTTCGGGACGCCCGCGCTCCACGACGAGCTGCAAACAATAATCAACGCCGCCGCCGAGCTGCACCCCGAGGAGGTCGCGAAACAGTCGGACGGTGTCATGGTGCGGCTGCGACGCGGGGATGCCGATGTCGCCGCGTTCCGGCAGTCGCTCGGGCGCGTGGCACCTCGCGGTGTCGTGCACGTGCAGAGCTCGTCCGACATCACTGTCGGCCTGCGCCGGTCGATACATCTCCAAGCGGTGACGTTGTGGCTGCTCGCGCTCCTGCTCGGCGTCGTCGGCCTCGCCTCGATCCTCGCGACGATGCGCCAGTCGGCGGCCATCGACGCCGGCGACACCTCGACGCTACGCGCGCTCGGATCCACAGGAGTCCAGATGCACGCGCTGGCAGCGCTCCGCGGGTTCGTGATCGGCGCCGCGGGCGTCGTCGTCGCGGCCGGCGTCGCGGTGCTTCTCTCGTCGCGGGTGCTGTTCGGCGTTGCGCGCGTGGTCGAGCCGAACGGGGGGACAACTCTCGACTGGACGGTGCTGGTCATCGGCTCCGCAATCGTCGTCTTCCTCGGCGTCGCCAGCAGTGTGATCGGCAGCGCGCTCGCTCGGCGCGCGTCGACGACGCGGAACTCTCCGGTACTCCGCGTCCCCTCCGCGACCCGTGTGCCGGGCGGGGTCGGTGTGCGCTTCGCGTGCAGCGGGTGGTCGCTGCTCGGGCGCGGCATCGCCGGCCCTGCAATCGGCATCGCCGCGCTCGCGGCGGCGTTGGTCTTCGGCGCGAGCCTCTCGCACTTGCGCAGCGTTCCCGCGCTCTACGGCTGGCGTTGGGACGTCGTCGCGACCAACTACGGATCCGCCGGCACCGGCAAGGATCCCGGGAGCGACACGGGCATCGCGGCGCTGCGCACCACCCCCGGTGTCACCGGCATGGCCGTCGGCAACACCATCGACGCCCACGTTCGAGGAAAGCCGCTCTTCATCCTCATGCTCGACGTCGTGCGTGGCGACCCTGTCGCCGTGCTGCCGCCCGTCGTGCAGGGCCGAGCGCCGTCAGGGCCGGGCGAGATCGCGCTCGCATCGCGCACGATGCAACGCCTGGACGTGCACGTCGGCGACAACATCGAGATGACGGCCGACGGCGGCGCGCGCGCGGCGACCGCGACCGTCGTCGGTCGCGTCGTGATACCGCCGGTCCTGGGGACGGTCGGGCCCGGCGACGGTGCGCTCATGCCCAATCGAATGACCCTCGCCGCGTTCGGCATCACACCGAGCCGGGACATCGTGGCGGCGGAGAGCGTGTTCGCACTGGTGGCGCCCGGGCACGACCCGTCACCGGTACTGGCCGCAATGAACAAGGGACTCGGCGGTTCGTACGCGCAGCTGTACGAAGTGCCGCGGGTGCAGCCACGCGACCTCGTGGACTTCGGGCGCGTCGACGGCTTTCCACTGCTCCTCGGCACCGTGCTCGCGGTGCTCGCGGCGTCGACCTTGCTGCACGTGCTGGTGTCCTCCGTCCGCCTGCGGCGCCATGATCTGGCGACACTTCGTGCGCTCGGGCTGCGTCGTCGTCACCTCAGTGGCGTCATTTTGTCGCAGGCCACGTTTCTGGTCCTGCTCGCCGTCGTCGTCGGCGTGCCACTGGGCATCGCGGTCGGCCGCACGGCCTGGTCGGTGTACGCGCACCGAAGCGGCTTCATCTCGGAGGTGCGGGTTCCGGTCTTCGCGGTGCTTCTGGTCGGTGTCATCGCAATCGTGGTCGCCGAGATGTGTGCCGCCGTTCCCGCGCGCATCGCGGCACGGACTCGCCCCGCGCAGCTCCTGAGGAGCGAATGATGCCCGCGGTGTGGTTGCGTCTGCGCGCCGATCTGCGGTACCGATGGCTCGGCGTCGTCGGCGTCGGGCTGCTCGTCGGGTTGGCCGGGGCGGTCGTGCTCACCGCGGCCGCCGGTGCGCGGCGGACGGGCTCGACGCTCGCGCGGGTGGCCCGCGATTCTCACGCGGCCGACGTGCTGGTCAACCCCGACGAGAATCCGAACTCCGCGGCGTGGAAGGCCGTCGATCGGCTGCCCGAGGTCGAGGCGTCGGCGGAGATCGTCGGGCTGCCGGGCGGTTTGCTCGACGCACGTGGCGACCTCGACCTCGCGTTCGCGTATGCGGCGATCGTCGCGGCGAACCCCGACGGACGGTTGTTCCGCGACGTCGACCGGCCGCACCTGCTCCGGGGCCGCATGCCCCATCTCGATCGGGCCGACGAGATCGTGGTCAGCGACGTCGCTGCGCGTCGCTTCCACCTGCACGTCGGTGACCAAATGAGTTTCGGCTTCTTCACCTCCGGCACGCCGGATCCGGGTCGAGTCCCGAAGCCTCAGCTCAAGGTCGCGGCACACGTGACCGGCGTCGTCGCGCTACTCGACGACGTGAGCCGCGCGGCCGACGATCCGAAGTTGTCGCCGACCGTGCTGTTCACCCCCGCGTTCGCCCGGCGGTTCACGGGCAACCCGGCGTACGTCGGGAAGTTCGTGCGGCTGAAGGACGGCGCGTCGCTCGGCCTGTTCGAACGCAATGTGGGTGCGCTGCTCCACGCGAGCGTGAACTACCAGGAGCGGTCGCTGACCGAGGCACGCGCGCGGCGATCGATCCGTCCGTATGTCGTGGCGTTGTGGATCTTCGCGGGCCTCGCCGCGCTTGCCGCAGTCGCGGTGCTCGGACAGATCATCTCGCGCAGCCAGCGGCCCTTGCGGGACGAACGTCACGTGCTCGTCGGATTGGGGATGACCCGCGGGCAACTCGGGCTGCTGGGGGCGTTCCGGGGCGCAACCGTCGGAGGAACCGCGGCGGTCATCGGAGTACTCGGCGCGCTCCTCGCGTCGCCGCTGATGCCGCTCGGCCCCCTCCGCCGCATCGAGCCTGCGCGCGGATACGACGTCGACCTGCTGGTGCTCCTCCTCGGCGCGTTCCTCCTGCTGGCACTGTGTACCGCGGTGGGCGTCGGCTCTGTGCTCTTCCGGGGACGCGTGGCGCGCAACCTCGCGTCGGTACGCGCCGGCGATCAACTCGCGCGGATCGGCGCGCCGGTTCCCGTCGTCAGTGGCGTGCGCTTCGCGCTCGACCGCGGCAAGGACGGAACAGTCCCGTTGCCGTCAACGCTGCTCGGCGTCGCGGTCGCGTTGACCGCCCTCGTCGCGACCATTGTGTTTGCGTCCGGCTTGTCGCGCTTCACGTCGACGCCGTCGCGCTACGGATGGGAATGGGCCGCGCAGGTCAACGATCCTGAAGGCGACCATCGCCTCATCGACGAAGCCCTGAAGGTGTTGCCGGGCCGCCCAGAGGTTGCGGGCGTTGCCGAGGGCGCGTACTCACAGTTCGAGATCGGTGGACGCTCGATCGCGGCGGTGGGCATTGATCCCCGTCCCGGGGTGCCCTTCCTCCCCATGCTGCGCGGCCGGCCACCGCACGCCGAAGACGAGATCGTCCTCGGCGCCAACACGCTGGACTCGCTCGGTGTACACGTCGGCGGACTGGTGAGTGTCCGCGCGCAACAGACCGCACCCCGGACCTTCCGCATCGTCGGCGTCGCGGTGTTCCCGAGGTTCGCGCCTTACCCCGGTTCGGAGCCCACCGGCCTCGGTATCGGTGCCGCGACCACGCTCGCCGCGATTCCCGATGACGCTCGCTTGGGCTCGGGGTTCGTGCTCGTCGCCGCGGCGCCCGGCGCGCGCAACATCGAGCCGATGCTGCGGCACGTCGTGATGCACGACGATCCGGTCGCCACCACAGAGGTCTACGTCCTCCCACAACGGCCGAACGACGTCATGAGCTACGACCGCCTCGCGGGAACGCCCCTTGTGCTCGTCGCGGTGCTCGGACTGCTGGCGATCGGCAGCACGATCCACTTGCTCGTCACCGGCGTGCGGAGCCGGCGGCGTGACGTCGCGTTGTTGAAGACGATCGGACTCTCCCGGCGGCAGGCGCTCTCGGCGGTGCTCGTGCAGGCGAGTGCGCTCATCCTGTTCGCGCTTGCCGTCGCGGTGCCGCTCGGCGCGTTGTCGGGGCGGTGGCTGTGGATCCAGACCGCGCGCTGGCTCGGCATCGCCGACGATCTCACCCTTCCGTTGCTGCCGCTCGCCGGTGTGACCGTGGTGGCGTTGGCGGGCGCGGCAGCGATTGCAACCGGACCCGGTGTGGTCGCGGCGCGCGTGCAGATCGCGACCGCGCTGAGGAGCGAATGATGGGTCGGGTGTTGTACCTCGCGCGCGTCCGGCTCGGCCGGCACCGGCTGTCGTCGCTCGCGGCGGTGGTTCTCATCACGCTTGTCGGCGGCGCGGTGCTGTCGACACTCGCGGCCGGAAGACGAACGCAGAGCGCCTTCGCGCGCCTCGAGGACCAGACGCGTCTCACGAACGGCTTCGTGGGACTCAGCGAAGACCCGCAACAGGCCGACGCCCAGGCGGCCGAGATTGTCCACATGCCCGAGGTCCACGGCTGGGCGCGCGTCTCGCTGACCGGCGGCCACGTCTACGGGGGCGGGCCCGACGATTTCGTCGGTCTCGCGTTTCCGGAGGACGAACGTGTGCGGCACGACGTCGAACGCCCGCGCATCGTGGCCGGCCGTGCGCCCGACCCCGACGCCCCGTTCGAGATCGTGATGGGCGAATCACGCGCACGAAAGCTCGGGTTGCGGGTCGGTGGCGAGCTGGCGCTCGAGACGTACACGCAGCAGCAGATCACCGAGGAGCTCGCCGTCGGGAAGAACCCCGGTCCGGGGAAGGGACCGAGGCTCTCGCTGAGGTTGGTCGGGCTCGAGCGGGGGCCGCGCCAGGTCATCACCGACCAGGAGACCGAAAACGATCTCATGCCGGTGACGCCGGCGTTCCTGCGGACCGTGAAGCCTCTGCCTGGCGCCTTCGTGAAGCACGCGCTGATCGTGCGCGTGCCGAACGACGGTGACATGCCCGCGTTCGTGCGGCGGGTCACCAGCACGCCGGACCTCAAGGATCTGGACGTGCAGACCACGAATGGGAGTCGCGTCGTCGATGTGACCGACCTGGTCGCGCGTGCGCTCTATGCCTTCGCGCTGATCTCGGCCATATGCGGCGCGGTGGCCCTCGCGCTGTTCTTCGCACGACGCGCGTCCGCCGACATCGGTGACGACGACACCCTCGCCGCGATCGGCGTCACACGCAACGAACGGCGGGCCGCGACCGTGTTGGATCTGCTGCCCGGGATCGTGATCGGCGCGGTGGGCGCCGTCGTGGTCGCGATCGTCGTGTCCGTCTGGATGCCCTTCGGCCTCGCGGGCCGTATCGAACCCGATCCCGGGCTCGACATTGACTGGTCGGTCCTCATCCCCGGCGTTTTCGTGTTGTTCCTCGGCTGCGTGCTGCTGACGGCCGCGGTCGCGTGGCGCACGATCGGGAGGCATGCGCGGGAGCCGCGGCATCACGCCTTGGCGACCCGTCTCGTCGAAGGTGTTCGTGCCCGCCCCGCCCCCGCGGCCGGCGTGCGCATGGCGCTCGAGCGTGGGCGGGGCGCGCGTGCCGTCCCGGTGGGACTCGCGCTGGTGGGCGCGGTGCTCGTGATCACCGGAATCACGGGTGCCCTCACCTTCGGGGCGAGCATGCGGCGCGTGGTCGACGAGCCTCGGGCGCGGGGTATGTCGTGGGACGTCGAAGCGACCGACCCGGACGGCAAGACGATCCTCGCCGATCCCGATGTTGGGAGCGCGACGCTCGCGGTGAGTCAGACGATCACGATCAATGACGCGACCGTCGAAACGCGTGGGCTCAAGACCGTGCGCGGCGAGCCGCCCGACATGTTCATCGAGGGACGGGCGCCGAGCACGCTCGACGAGGTCGCGCTCGGACGCAAGACCCGGCAGGCGCTCCACGTCGGAACCGGAGACGTGGTGCACGCAACCGGGCCCGGCGGCACATTCGATCTGCGCGTCGTCGGTACGGCCGTGTTCTCGGGCATGTCGGACGACCCTGCGCTCGCCGAAGGCGCCGCGCTCACGTACGGGGCACTCGACCGGATCGTGCGGACCGACGAGGGCGGCCTCGGTGAGGCCGGCAACCCGGAGTATGTCGTGACGTTCGTCCGCGGCGTCGACAAGAGCGGCGCGATCGATCGACTGAATGCGGCGCTGAACCCGAAGGGATACGGCGTCGATGTCCGCGCCACGCCGGCAGAGCTCCGTCGGCTGCGGGACGTGCGTGCACTTCCTGTCGCGCTCGCGATCTTCGTCGGTCTCCTCGGGGCAATCGCCGTCGGATACGCGTTCGTGACCGCGGTACAACGACGCCGCGCTGATCTGGCAATGCACAAGGCGCTCGGCATGACGCGTCGAGGTGTTCGCGTCATCGTGCTCACACAGGCGACGACGACGGTTCTCGTGGGAATCGTGCTCGGGATACCCCTCGGGTTCCTTGCTGCCCGGCTCGTGTGGCGCATCCAGGTCGACAACATCGGCGTGAGGTTCGTCGTCGTCGCGCCGCTGGTCGCGCTCGCGGCCGTGTGCGCGGGTGCGGTGGTGATCGGCAACCTGTGTTCTCTGCTGCCGGCGAGGCGGGCGGTTCGCACTCGGCCCGCAGTGGTCCTTCGAACGGAGTAGATGATGTCGACAACATTTCAGCTCGAGGAGCGGGACGTGCCGACGGTGTCGGACGTCGGTGCCGCATCACGGGTGGCAGGTGCCGTCGCGGTGCTTGTCGCTGCGATCAGCGTCGTCGTCGCCGTGGTCGGTGCGAGCGACCACGACCGGGGGATCGCATGGGCCGCGGTCGCGCTCGTCACCGCGTTCGCGCTCTCGACCGTCGTCGTCGGAATCCACCGGCCGCGCGAGCCGATGTGGGTCTGGCTCGCGGGTGGGACGATCGCCGGTGCCGTCGCGCTCCGGACCGATCGGGCGATCGGCGTCGTGCCGCTCCTGGCGGCCGGCATCGGCGTCGCGCTTCCCGACGGCTGGGTGCGCGCCCGGGCCGCTCGGATCGCGCTCGCGCTCGTCGCCGCGGTTGGCCTCCCATGCGCGGTGATCGTCGGCCTCTCCCATGCTCCGTCCCGCGCGCTGGTGACCGCGGAATCGTTGGCCGTGGGCACGGTCGCGGTCGTCGCGTACGCCCTGCGTTGCCGCCGGGCGGCGGCGGTGGAGCGGGCGCGCCTCCAATGGGCGGGCTGGGGTGGCGTCGTCGCCGGCGCGTGCGCGCTCGTGGTCTGGCTGATGCACGAGCTGATCGGTTGGCCGGACGCGCTGGGCGCGCCCATCGTGGTCCTGGCCTCGTCGATTCCGCTCGCAATCACACTCGCGTCCTTCGAGCGGCTGGCGCTGCGGATCGACCGTCTGCTCGTGCGCACGATCGAAGCCGGTGGTCTCGTCGCGCTCGTCGGCGTCGTGTACGTCGTCGTCGTGCTCGGATTCGGCGACAGCCCGACGGACGCGAGCCGCCGCGTGCTCGGACTGTCGCTCGTCGCCGCCGCGATCGCGGCCCTGCTCTTCGTGCCCGCCCGCAACTGGCTCGAGGAGCTCGCGAACCGGCGGGTCTACGGCGAGCAACGGGCGCCCGACGAGCCGCTACAAACGTTCGGCGCGCGCATGTCACGCGCCATCCCGCTCGAAGAGCTCCTGTTGCAGCTCGCGGAATCGCTGAAGAAGAGCATGCAGCTGTCCAACGCCGAGGTGTGGACGGGGACCGACGGCATGTTCCAGCGGGCCGCGGCGGTGCCGTATCGAGAGGCGGCACGCGTCGAGCTCAACGAGGAGGAGGCGGTCGTCGTCGCCCGCGCCCACGTGTCGGGCAACGCGTGGATCCAGGTCTGGCTGCCCGCCTTCTTGGCCGAGCACCCGGACCGCACGTTGCGGGTCGCGCCGCTGGTGCTCTCCGGTGAGCTGTTCGGGTTCATCCTGGTTGCGCGGCAGGGGAACCAGCAACCGTTCAGCAGCGAAGAAGAGCGGGTGCTCACCGACCTCGCTCGCCAGGTCGCGGTCGCGTTGCACAACTCGGCGCTCGACACTGCGTTGCAGGCATCGCTCGACGACCTGCGCGTCGCGAACGAGGAATTGCGGGCATCTCGCTCGCGCATCGTCGCAACCGCAGACCAATCGCGCCGTCAGATCGAGCGCAATCTCCACGACGGCGCCCAGCAGCATCTTGTGGCGCTCGCCGTGAAGCTCGGGCTCGCCCGTCAGCTCGTCGACGGCGATCGGGACACGCTCGCGACGCTGCTGGAGGAGCTGCGCGGCGATGCGCAGACGACGCTCACCGAGCTTCGCGAGCTCGCCCACGGGATCTATCCGCCGTTGCTCATGGACCGAGGCCTGCGAGAAGCGTTGGTCGCCGCCGCGAACCGCTCGGTGCTCGTCACCGAGGTCGAGGCGGACGTCGGTCGTTATCCCTCGGACGTCGAGGCGGCCATCTACTTCTGTTGCCTCGAGGCGATGCAGAATGCCGGCAAGCACGCGGGGGAGAGCGCGGTCATCAAGATCACCCTCAGCGAGAGCGACGGCATCCTGCGTTTCCAGGTCGCCGACAACGGCGCCGGCTTCGATGCCAAGAGCTCAGCCGGCCGGGGGCACGGCTTCGTCAACATGGCCGACCGGCTCGGTGCGATCGGCGGCAAGGTCGAGGTCGACAGCGCCCCGGGCGAAGGCACGCGGATCAGCGGGATGGTCCCGCTCGCCGATCACGAGCTCGCGGAGGACCAGCCGTCCCAGAGCTGACGCACGAGCGCCGGACCGAAGTCCTCCTTGTGCACGTACGCAAGCGCACCGCAGTCCTTGGCGTCGTTCGGGAGGTCCGCTTCGGAGTACGTCGACAGCAGGATCACGGCCGTCTCCGGGTGGGCGGACCGGATCCGGCCCGTCGCCTCGATCCCGCTCATGCCGGGGAGATTGATGTCCATCAGCACGAGGTCGGGCGGATGGGCGTCGACCTGGGCGATCGCCTCCTCGGCAGAAGCGGCCTCGGCGGTCACCGCGAAGCCGGCGGTCATCCCGATCACCGTGCGCGCGACGGCCCGGAACGGCAGCTGATCGTCCACGATCAGCACTGACACGGTCAACGTCTCCCCCTCCGGGGTGCTCACGTCGTCCATGGTCGCGCCCCCCGGGAGTCCTGCCCAGGGTGGAACCCTTCGGTGCTCAGGGGTGCTCGCCCCCCTCCTCGGCCAGGTACAGCAGCACGGCCTTCACCCGGCGGTGGACGTCCACCTCCGAGGTGAGGCCGAGCTTGGAGAACAGCGAGTTGATGTGTTTCTCGACGGCGCGTTCCGACAGGAACAGCGCCTGCGCGATCCCGGCGTTGTTGCGACCCTGGGCCATCTGGTCGAGCACCTCGCGCTCACGAGGTGTGAGGCGCTCGAGCGCCGACGACCGGTGCTTCTGGCGCTGGGCCACGAGCGCCTCGACGACGACCGGGTCGATGACGCTGCCACCATGCGCGACGTCCTCGATGGCGCGCACGATCTGCGTCGCATCGGAGACGCGCTCCTTGAGAAGGTACGCGCGTCCCTCCGAGCCGCGTTCGAGCAGCGCGAGCGCGTACGCGGGATCGACGTACTGCGACAGCACGACGACGCCGATGCCGGGCTGGGAGTCGCGCAGCGCGAGCGCGGCGCGGATGCCCTCGTCGGTACCGGTGGGCGGCATCCGGATGTCGGTGACGACGACATCGGGATGCTCGCGCTCGACGGTCTCCATGAGCTCGTCGTAGGAGCCGCACGCTCCGCAGACCGTCAGGCCGGGCTGGTGCTCGAGCAGGGTGACAATCCCCTCGCGAACCAGCAGATTGTCCTCGGCAACCACCACCCGCAGCGGCATTGACACACGACCCTATCGGCCGGGAACCGGTGGTCGGCTACTATCTCCCGGTTCCCCGAACAGCCCCGGAGCAGCAGCGCGTGCCCATCTATGCAGTGATCGAGAGTGGCGGCAAGCAGTACCGGGTCGCCGAAGGCGACCGGCTGGATGTCGAGCGTCTCGGCGGCGACGAGATCACGCTGCGCCCGGTCATGCTCGTGGACGGCGATGCGGTGCTCGCGACGCCCGCGCAGCTCGGCGCCGCCGCTGTGACGGCTCGTGTGGTCGGCGCCGCCCGCGGCCCGAAGATCAAGGGCTTCACCTACAAGAACAAGTCGAACCAGCGGCGCCACTGGGGCCACCGCCAGCACTACTCGACGATCGAGATCACCGGGATCACGAAGGCCTGAGGCGAGCGTCCGCGAGCCGGGTATCCCTGCGAGCAGGGAGCCGTGGCCTGAGCGGCCCGTCGCCGAAGGCGACAAGAGCGGAGGAGAAAGAATCGCATGTCGAAGAAGAAGGGCGCGGCCTCCTCGCGCAACGGTCGCGACTCGAACTCGCAGCGGCTCGGCGTGAAGCGTTACAGCGGTCAGACGGTCACTGCGGGGACGATCATCGTGCGCCAGCGCGGGACGCGTTTCCACCCCGGGTACAACGTCGGGCGCGGCGGCGACGACACGCTGTTCGCGACCGCCGACGGCGTGGTGAAGTTCGGCAGCCGCCGCGGCCGCAAGCTCGTCGACATCGTCCTCGCCGACAGCTGACTGTAAGAACCTATGAAATTCGACCTGGCGTCCGCGCGCGCCGCCGCGGCCGAGGACCGCACTGCAATCTGGGTCGGTGACTTCCTCGCAAGCCGCGGCAGCGACAACGCGGTGCTGGCTGCCGCGCTCGCGATGAAGGAGCACTGGTGGCTCGGCCCGCTACAGGTGCCGCTCGACGATCTCGTACGACTCGCCGGACCCGAGGACGACGCGCTCGTGCCGATCGACGAGCGCGAATGGGAGGGCGACGTCGGCGACATGGCGCAAAGCATCGAGGATGGGTGGGAACCGCCGCCTCTTCTCGCCGAGTACCAGGACGGGCGCCTGCTGCTCCAGGACGGCAACCATCGCTACGAAGCATTGCAGCGCGAAGAAGCACCGCACGCGTGGGTGCTGGTCTTCTTCGAGGACCCCGCGGAGCGGGAACGCTTCAGCGCCGGGCGCCCGCCGGACTGAACCCGGACGAGCGCGCGCGTCAGCGCGTGGGAGCGAGGCCCTCGGGCAGGGCGTCGGCGTGCACGATCGTGAGCGTCTTGGTTGTGCGCGTGATCGTGACGTAGAGCAGCCGCAACCCGGCGCGGTTCGCGCCGACGAGTGACGACGGCTCGACCACGATGACGTGGTCGAACTCCAAGCCTTTCGCGCTGGTCGGGTCGAGGACCGTGACCGGCGCGTCGAGCGCGTCGGCCGATCCCGCCGTGGCGCCGAGGTCTGCGAGCGCGTCGACGATCGGTGCGTGGAGCGCGTCGGGCGCGATCACCGCGACGGTGCCGCTCTGCGCGAACGCGCCCCGGGTCTGGCGGGCCGCGACGGCGACGAGCTCGGAAGGGTGCGCGGCGACGAAACGGGGTTCTTCGCCGGTGCTGCGGACCGACACCGAGGGTTCGACGGTGGGCGCCGCGACCGCGAGGAGGCGCGATGCGACCTCCATGACCTCCGCGGGCGTCCGGTAGTTGATCGTCAACGTCACGAATCGCGGGGGATTGTGCGTCGGCAGGTGGGCGAGCACCGCGTCCCACGACGCGACTGCTCCCGGCTTGCTGGCCTGGCCGGGGTCGCCGACGATCGTCATCGATCCCGAGGGGCAACGCCGCGCCAGCATGCGCCATTGCATCGCGGTCAGATCCTGGGCCTCGTCGACGAGCACGTGCCCGAACGTGCGCGGCTCGCCCGGTGCCTCATGACCGTTCGGCGACGGCTCCCCGAACCGCTGGGCGAGAGTTGTCGCATCGGCGTAGCCATGCAGTCCGAGATCGTCGAGGACGCGGTTCGCGGTGTCGAGGGCGTCGTCGCCGTCGCGCCGCCGCCGGCGTTGTTGCCGCGCCGCCTCGACCGGTCCGAGCAGCGCGTCCGCCTCGTCGACGAGCGCGACATCTCCCTCCGTCCACGCGACCGTTGACACGTCACTCTCCCGCGGGCGATGCAAGAGCGCGTGCTCGTCGGCGGTGAGCACGCCTTCGCCGGCGGAGCGCACGAGTGCCGGAAAGCCGAACAGATCGTTGACCAGCTCCGCGCCCGACAGCGCCGGCCACATGCGCTCGAGCGCTTCCCGCACGTCGGGCCGGGACCGCAGGCGCGAGCGCAGCTCCTGGTCCCACCCCGGCGGTGGGTTCTCGCCGCGTGCGAGCACGCTCGCGACCGAGACGTCGAACACGCCGTCCCGATCGAACATGCTCCGGACGTTGCTCGCCTCGGAGAGCGGCGCACCTCGCTCGTCTCGCCGCTCGCGATACGCACGAATGGCGGCGCTCTTGTACCGCGACACGAGCAGGTCGAGGATCCGCCGTACGGCATACGCGCGCTTCTCGTTGTGCGTGCCCCGCCGGCGGCGCGTTCCCTCGACGGCGCGCGCGGTGTCGCCGCGCGACAGCCGGACCCGCAAGCCGTCGATCAACACGACGAGGTCCTCTCGGAGCGGCCGCTCACGATCGGCGACCGCCGACGCGATGACGCGTGCCATCCGGACATCGCCCTTGAGCTGCGCGACGGCGGCGGCATCGACCCCGACACCCCGCAGTCGCGGCTTCAACCCGGTGATCGTCGAGAGCTGCACGTCCTGCTCGCCGAGCGACGGGAGCACGTGCTCGATGTAGCGGAGGAAGACCGCGCTCGGACCGACCAGCAGCACGCCTTGCGCGGCGAGGCGCCGGCGGTGCGTGTAGAGCAGGTAGGCGGCGCGGTGCAGGGCCACCGCGGTCTTGCCCGTGCCGGGACCACCGGCAACGACGAGGACGCCGTGGATGTCGGCGCGGATCGCCTCGTCCTGCTCGGCTTGGATCGTCGCGACGATGTCGCCCATGCGACCTGTGCGGTTGCGCTCGAGCGCCGCGAGCAGCGCGCCCTCGCCCGCCACGTTGAGGCCCTCGTGCTCGACCGCGTCCTGGTCGAAGACCTCGTCGTCGAGGCCGATGACCTCTCGGCCCTTGCGCGTGATCAGGTGGCGGCGCCGCACGACGCCCATCGGCTCCACGGCGGTGGCCCGGTAGAACGGCTCGGCGACGGGCGCCCGCCAGTCGACCACGAGCGGCGTGTGCTCGGCGTCTTCGACCGCGAGCCGGCCGACGTACCAGCTCTGACCGTCCTCCCGGCCCAGCCGGTCCATGTCGAGGCGGCCGAACACGAGCGGTGCCTCGCCGATGTCGAGGTCGGCGAGCCGCCGCTGGGTCACGTCCCAGGCGATGTCGCGCTCGAGCCGGGCCTGGTGGGTCCCCCCGGCGCGGACGTCCGCGTACGCGGCCCGGACCCGCTCCGCCGCGGCCCGCATCGCCTCGAGCCGCGCGTATGCCCTGGTGACGTACGCCTGCTCCTCGGCAACCTCAGGATCGGCCCTGGGGCGCTCGGGCAAACGATCGTGCACATCGCTCCCCGGGATCGCGGACGAAATTCGGGATGGGTCAGTCTAGTGGTTTCACCGCCCGCTCCCTCCGGGGCCCCGACGCCGTCCGCGTAGGCGCCGGCCGGCGGCCGCGAGACCCGCGAGCAGGGCCGCGCCCGCCGCGGTGCCGGCGGCGGCCCGCACGCCCCCCGCCCCGCGTGGGCGGTCGGGCTCGGTACGCGGCGGGGGCGCGGCCCGGTCGGGGTCCCTGCGCGCGTCGGCCGCGGCAAGGTCGTGACACCACTTCCACGCGATCGCGGCCGTGACGAACGGCAGGGTGACGCAGAGGATCTGCAACACCGTGCTGACGCGGGTGATCGGCGCCCGCACCTCCTGGGCGACGACGTCCTGACCGCCTGCGACCAGCAACACGACGAAGAACGTGATCGCGCCGATCCCGATCGCGGTGCGGACGGGACGATCCCGGGGCCGGTCGAGCAGGTGGTGCGCCCGCCGGTCACGCGTCATGCGGGCTTCGAGGAACGGCCAGGCGTACAGCAGACCGAACACCACGCCGGGCAGCAGCACACCGGGCCAGAAGACCTCGGGCACCGAGTAGGGGCCGAGATGCAGGTACCACGGCGGCGCAAGGCGGAGCGCGCCCTCGAGCCAGCCGACGTAATAGTCGGGTTGGGCGGCCGTGGTGACAGCGGCGGGCTCGTAGGGCCCGTACTGCCACACCGGGTTGATCTGGGCCAGCCCGCCGAGCAGCGCGCACACGCCCGCGACGAAGGCCCCCATGCCGATGCTCTTGGCGGCGTACGTCGGCCACAGCGGCGACCCGATCACGTTGCGCTCGGTGTGCACGGTGCCGTCTTCCTCGGCGCCCGGGAACTGCGTGTGCTTCTGGCGCCAGATGATCGCGAGGTGCGCGGAGAGCAGCGCAAAGATCAGCAACGGCACGATGTACACGTGTGCGACGAACAGGCGCCCCAACGTCGCGCGCGCCGGATACTCACCGCCGAACGCCAAGAACGCGATCCACGTCCCCACGACGGGGATGGACAGCACGATGGAGTACGCGATGCGAAGGCCGGTGCCCGACAACAGGTCGTCGGGCAACGAGTAGCCGGTGAAGCCGTTCGCCATCGCGAGCAGCAAGAGCGTGCACCCGATCAGCCAGTTGATCTCACGCGGCTTGCGGAAGGCGCCGGTGAAGAACACCCGACAGAGGTGCGCGACGATCGATGCCACGAACAGCAGCGCCGCCCAGTGATGCATCTGGCGCATCGTGAGGCCGAGCCGGACGTCGAAGCTGAGGCCGACCACCGAGCGGTACGCCTCCGACATCTGCACGCCATTGAGCGCGGTGTCCGAGCCGTGGTACACGACGCGTTCGGAGCTCGCGTCGAAGAACAGCGCGAGGAACGTGCCGGTCACGACCAGCACGATGAAGCAGTACATCGCGATCTCGCCGAGCAGGAACGACCAGTGGTCGGGGAACGCCTTGTTGAGCGTCTTGCGCGCAAAGTGCGCCACGCCCAGCCGTTCGTCGAACCACCTCACGACGCTCATGGGTACGCGCTCATCGGCACAGGGGCAGGAACGGCACGTACGCGCCTTCCCACACGATCACCAACAGGTTCACGAACGCGACGCTGGCGGCCAGCACCCCGAGGAACCGGAACGCGCCGTTGCCACCCGCATCGGCCGGACGGCGCGCATACGACACGCCGATGGCCACGCACACCAGGCAGATCAACGCGGTACCGGCGGTGAGGCCGTGCATGACCCACTCGACGTCGCGGTGCTCGCATGCGAGGCGCACCAGCGCGGCTTCGCCGGTGAGGTGCACGATCCAGGCACCGATCGGCAGCGTTGTCGCCGTCCAGCCCAGCACGATCTGGCGCCGGGTCGGCCCGCGGGTGGTCGTCTGCACGTTCATGCGAAATGAGGCGCCAGGTACAGGGAGCTGAAGACGAAGATCCACACCACATCGACGAAGTGCCAGTACAGCGAGAACACCTCGACGGTGATGTCGTGGCTGAGGGCCAGCCGGCGCGCGTATCCCTTCGCCTGCACGACGAGGTTGATGAGCAGCCCGAGGAGCACGTGCAGGCCGTGCAGCCCGGTCGTGACGTAGAAGATCGACGCGTACGCGTTATCGCGCCAGCCGAAGTGGAGGTCCCGGTACTCGAGCACCTGGTTCGCGAGGAACACCGAACCCATGAGAAACGACACGAACAATGCACCGCGCGCCAGGCTCATGCGGCCGCGCCGGTTCGCCCACTCACCGACGAAGATCGGGATGCTGCTGCCGAGGAGGACGACGGTGAACACCGAGATACGTGCGATCTCGGGCCGCTCGATCGCGCCCTGCGGCCACTCGTCGGAGCTCGCCCACAAGAAGAAGTACGAGGCGAGGAGCCCGACGAACAACATCGCCTCGGTCATGATCATGCACAGCACGCCCCACCAGCCGACGGAACGGCCGCGAGCGAGGGCATCGGGCGACGGCGACGCGAGTGTGGCTTCGAGCGTGGTCATGGTTCGGTCTCCGGGCGTGTGGCGCCGTCCCTGACTCCGATGCGCCACGTCCAGCGCAGCACCGCGACGCCAGCGACCGCGAGTCCCACGATCGCGACGAGCTGCGCCTGTACGAGCATCGCGACGAACACGAGCGCGAGGCCGAGCGCGACCCAGAACGGCAATGCGGTCTCGGGCGGGACGTAGAGCACGTCTTCGGGCTCGGCGCGCAAGCCCCCGGTGATCGGGATCGCACGCCGCTGCGCGCCCTCGGGGCCGTACGCGCCGTCTGCGGCGAAGGTCATCGGCTGCTGGTCCCACAGCGGGTGCAGGCTCGTGACGATCGGCACGGCGGCGAAGTTCCATTCCGGCGTCGGCGAGTCCGTCGCCCACTCGAGGGTGTCCGCATCCCACGGATTGGGACCGGCATCGCGTGGATGCTTGCGCGACACCCAGAGGTTCACGAACGTGATGCCGACACCGATCGCGAACATGAAGCCGCCGATCGACGACACGAGATTGAGCCAGTCCCAACCCAGGCCCGATTGGTACGTGTAGATGCGGCGGGGCATGCCGAGCAGCCCGAGGATGTGCATCGGGAAGAACGCCACGTTGAAGCCGATGAACATCACCCAGAAGCTCGCGTGCCCGAGCCGTTCCGACAGCATTCGCCCGGTGAACTTCGGATACCAGTAGTAGATGGCGGCGAAGATCGGGAAGACCACCGCGCCGTTCAGCACGTAGTGGAAATGCGCGACGACGAAGTAGCTGTCGGTGGCCTGCCAGTCCCAGGGGAGCACTGCGACCATGACGCCCGTGATCCCGCCGAGCAGGAACAACAGCAGGAACCCCATCGCGAACAGCATGGGGGTGTGGAACCGCACCTTGCCGTGCCACATCGTCGCGATCCAGCAGAAGAACTGCACGCCGCTCGGCAACACGATCACCAGCGAGGCCGCGGAGAAGAACGACATCGCGAGCACGGGCACCCCGGTCGCGAACATGTGGTGCACCCACACGCCGAAGCTGATGAAGCCGATCGCGACGAGCGAGCCGACGATCCACGTGTAGCCCGCGATCTTGCGGCGGGCGAAGACGGGCAGGATCGTGCTGATCATCCCGGCCGCGGGCAGGAACAGGATGTAGACCTCGGGATGGCCCCAGAACCAGAACAGGTGTTGGTACAGCAGTGCGTTGCCGCCCTGTCCGGGGCGGAAGAACGCGGTGTCGAAGAGGCGGTCGAACTCGAGCAGTCCGGCCGCGAGCGTCACTGCCGGGACCGCGAACAACACCATGAACCCGAACACGACGAACGACCAGACGTAGATCGGGATACGGGAGAGCGACATCCCGGGCGCGCGGCACTTGAACGTCGTCACGAGGAAGTTGACGGCGCCGACCGTGGTCGAGATCCCGACGAACACCACGCCGATCGCCCAGAAGTCCATGCCCTTGCCGGGCGAGTACAGCGAATCGGTGAGCGGCGCGTACGCGAACCAGCCGCCGTCGGGCGCGGTGCCGAACGCGAACCCCGCGTACATCATCAACCCGCCGAGCAGGAAGATCCAATAGCTGAACGCGTTCAGCCGCGGGAAGGCCATGTCGCGTGCGCCGAGCTGGAGCGGCACGAGGTAGTTGCCGAACCCGGCGAGCACCGGCGTGTTGAACAAGAAGATCATCGTCGTGCCGTGCATCGTGAACAGCTGGTTGTATGCCTCCGGCGAGAGCACGTGCTCGTTCGGCGCCGCGAGCTGCACCCGCATCACGAGGGCGAAGATCCCCGACACGACGAAGAACGCGAACGCCGTGACGAGGTAGCGAATGCCGATGCGCTTGTGGTCGACCGTGCCGAAGAAGCCCGGGATCCCGGGGTCGTCCTCCCACCGCTCGCGCAGCTCGTGGTCGTCGGCGGGTGATGCGCCCGGACGCGGGAGCAAGGTCGTCACCGCAGCCCCTCCAGGTACGCGACGATCGCGTCGAGGTCGTCCGGAGAGTTCACGGCCGGCGGCATCCGCACGCCGGGCTTGAACTGCGACGGGTCTGCAATCCAGCGCCGCAGGTTCTCCGACGTGTTGTCGACGGTCTCCGCACCGAGGCGAGCTCTCGATCCGACGTCGGTGAGGTCCGGGCCGACGTTGCTGCGCGCATCCGTGGCGCGCACGGCGTGACACCCGGCACACGCCGACGAATTGAAGGCGAGCTGTCCGCGCGCCTCGAGCTCCGACGACGGCATGGGCGTGACCTGCTGTTCGTGCAGGAGCCATTTCGTGAAGTCGCCGGGTGACTCCGCGATCACGCGGAAGTTCATGTGGGCATGCTGGAGTCCGCAGAATTCCGCGCACTCGCCGCGGTAGGTGCCGGCCCGGCGCACGGTGAACCGGAGAATGTTGTGCTGACCGGGGATGGCGTCGAGCTTCCCGGCGAGCTGCGGCACCCAGAAGCTGTGGACGACGTCGTCGGCGTCGACCTGGATCTCGAGCGGCTGGCCGACCGGTACATGGATCTCGTTCGCGGTGACCACGCTCGTGCCCGGGTAGTCGACCGCCCACCACCACTCCTTGCCGATGACGTGCACGCGCAGTGGGTTCTTGCCGGGGGCGCGCAGGGCGGCGCCGGTGTGCACGGTGAGGAACGCGACGAACATCAAGATGATCGTGGGGACGATGACGCCGCCGATCCAGATGAAGTACTGGTCGTGACGCGACGGTCCGTCGGCCGGCTCGCGGCGGCGGCCGCGGAGCGACGCGAGCACGATGAAGCCCCCGACGACGAGATACACGAACGCCGCGATCCCGAGCATGATCCACCACACGTTCGCGAGGTGGTGCGCCTCGGAGCCGTGGGCGTCGAGGATCGACGGCGGGGTGTCGACGGCGAATCTCATTTGCTGCGGTCCGGCCGGTCCCAGTAGCCGGGCCCGACGGGGTCGGAGAAGTCGCCCAGCGCGATCAGCGTGCCATCGGACGCGATCTGGATCGGCAGCTGGGGTTGCGCGCGCGCCGCGGGACCCGATGTCGGGTGCGCGCCGTCGAGCACGTTGAACGCGCTCTGATGGCACGGGCACAACAGCTCGTGACTCTGCGCTTCGTAGAGACCCACGGGGCAGCCCGCGTGCGTGCACACCTTGGAGTAGGCGAGCAGGCCCTCGGGCGCCCATGTCTCGCGGCCGGCCGGCAGATCGAGGAGGTCGAGCTCGACGCGCATGAGCACCGCTTGGCCGTCGGCGGAGCCAACCGCACCTTCCGGGAACACCGTCACGAGGCCGCCGAGCGGTACCTCGCTCGCGCGTACGGGTGCGCCTCCCTCGTTGACCAACCGGAGTCCGTTGCGCCACGGCGTGCGCGCGAGCGCGTTGCCCGGCCTCGGTCCGAGCGATCGCAACGGCCAGACGGCGACCCCGACGAACGCGACGACCGCGGCGCCTGCCGTCCCGAGCAGGAAGCGACGACGGGTGAGCACGTCGATGCGCTCGAAGGCCTCTTCGACCTCGTCCCGTTCGTCGAGGTCGGCGCCGAACCGCTCGCGCTGCTCGACCGCCGGACCGGGCGGAAGGAGGCCGTGGGCGATGATCACGAACGCGGCGCCGAACGCGAGCATCGCGACGCCGAGGAGAGCGCCCTCCCACTGCGGATCGGGATGCTGGACGTAGACGACGAGCAACGCGATCGCGGTCGCGGCCGAGACGAGGAACGACAGCGCGGCGAGGCGCTCCGCCCGCTTCATGTGCGTCCCGTTCTCGGTGTGTCCCGCCCGGTATCGCGCGTCCCGATCAATCGCGCGAACACGAGGAGGATGCCGAGCCCGACGAAGACCGCGAGGGCGCCTTCGGGCAGCGGGCCGAGATGCCAGAGCGGGAAGCCGCCGCGGTCCTCGGGGGTATGGGTCAGGTCGCGCGTGTACGCCGCCACGTTGTCGAGGTCGCGCGGGCCGATCGCGGCTTCGCCGAACACGGGCATGTTGCCCGGCCCGACCCGCATTGCTTCGGCGATCTGCGTCGGCGTCGCATGGTCGACGGACGGTGACTCGCGGTGCAACAGCGCCCCGCCCCGCCCCGACCAGGCGTGGCACGCCGCGCAGTTGAGTCGATAGAGCACGCCTCCGTGGGCGACATCGGTGTTGCCGAGGTCGACGACGGGGATGTCGGGCCCCGTGAATCCGGGCCGCGCCGCGATGTAGTCGACGAGGGCACCGATGGTCGCGGGGTCGTACTTGGGCGTGTGACGCTCGACCGCGTCGGTCGGTGTGTCGAGCGGCATCCGACCGGTCGAGAGATAGAAGTCGACACCGGCGCGGCCCGAGGTGAGGATCGTCGGCCCCCGCGGGCTGCCCCCGCCATCGGCCGCGTGGCACGTGGCGCAGTCGCGGAGATAGATGATGCGCGCATCGGTTTGCGCAACTGCGCGATCGGGCCGCCACGCGAAGACCGCGACCACGCCGAGCACGAGTGGAAGCGCGAACAGGGCCCGAGTGAACCGACGGGACATGCCCGCTTACCCGCGCCCCGCGCCGGCGAATCGCCGCGCCTCGTCGTCACGGATGACCGAAGCGACGAGCCACGCCGCCGCGATCACGTACGCGATGCCTGCCGGACCCCACATCAGCGCGCCCGCGGTTTGCTGGTCGGCGAGCGGGCTGAGCGAGCCGTGCGCGTTCGCGTACGACGCGTACCAAGGATTTGGCGCGAGTGTCATCAACGCGCCGAGCAGCATCATCGGCGCGGCGGACGCGACGCAAGTGGCGAACCGCACGCCGACCGACGCCTCATTCCTTGTGAGGATGACCCACCATGCCGCGGCGGCCGTGACGAGGAGTGACGCGTGCTCCAGCACGTGCAGTGGGACGTGCGACTCCGCGGCAACGAACGGCCCGGGAAGGTGCCACACGACGAGCGCGACGGTCTGCACCGCGACCACCAGTGCCGCGAACGCGCCGCCGCGCGCCCACGCGGGGACGCGTCGAAGGGGCCAGGCCACGACCGCGAGCGGGGCCACCACGACCATCAGCAACAAGTGCTGGGCCATGTGCGCGCTGAGCACCCGATCGGTCCACGGCTCGAGGCCGACGATCGCGAGCGCGAACGTCACGACCGCGGCCGCGCCTGCGAGCCGTTGCCCTCGCACGGCTGGCGGCCTACCCGCCTCCAAACTTCTCAACCGCGTCTCGTCGGTAGGCTCCGATCCCATGAGTGCCTCCGTGAGGACGCCCTTCACCGGCGATGCCGAGGCCGATGCGCTCCTGACCGCGAATCCGCTCGCGCTCATGCTCGGGATGCTGCTCGACCAGCAGGTGCCGATGGAGTGGGCGTTCGGTGCGCCGGCGATGTTGGCACAGCGACTCGGTGGATCGCTCGACGCCCGTCGGATCGCGGCGATGGACCCGGTCGCCCTGGAAGAGGTGTTCCGCGCCAAGCCCGCGCTCCACCGGTATCCAGGCTCGATGGCCAAGCGCGCGCGTGCGCTGTGCGTGCACCTGGTCGAGCACTACGACGCAAGCGCGGCGAACGTCTGGAACGACGCGGCGACCGGCGAGGAACTGCTCGCGCGTGTGCACGCACTGCCGGGCTTCGGCACGGACAAGGCGCGGATCTTCGTGGGGCTGCTCGGCAAGCGGCTCGACGTACGGCCGCCGGGGTGGGAACAGGTCGCGGCGGACTGGCCGTCGATCGCGGACGTCGACACCTACGAAAGGGTGCTCGAGATCCGGGAGAAGAAGCGGGCGATGAAGGCGGCCAACATGCAGGCGAAGAGCTAGACGTGCTCCGCCGGCCGGGGCTCGACGGCCGACGGTTCGTCCGCCATCTCGAGCGGTCCGCCGTTGAGGGCCGCGGCCTGCGCCATCATCCGAACCCGGTCGTCCCACCACAGTCGCTCGCACAGCCAGGCGCGCACACCCGGCGGGATACGGTCATGAATCGTAGATGCGGTCATGTATCCAAGATACATCTACGTATCCGAGTGTCAACCCTGTTTCTCAATGGCATCATGAGGGGCATGACCGTGCGGACGCAGCGGAGCCAGGGATGGCGCAGCGAGGGAGCCGTGTGACCGTGCGGACGCAGCGGAGCCAGGGATGGCGCAGCGAGGGAGCCGTGTGACCGTGCGGACGCAGCGGAGCCAGGGATGGCGCAGCGAGGGAGCCGTGTGACCGTCGAGCGTCTGACGAGAGAGCGCCGGCGGGAGCTCACCCGGGAAGCGCTGCTCGCGGCGGCCCGGCGCGTCTTCGCGCAGCGCGGGTTCACCGGCGCATCGCTGGAGGAGATCGCCGAGGCCGCGGGCTTCACACGGGGAGCGATCTACAAGAACTTCGCCAACAAGGAAGAGCTCTTCTTCCAGGTCTTCGAGCGAGGCATCGAGCGCCAGCTCGAGGCGTTCACCCAGGCGTTCGCGCCCTCGCCGATGCTCGACGACGTCGCCAAGGCGGCCGACACGTGGCGAAACGTGCTGGCGCACGACGAAGAGTGGCTGGCGTTCAACCTCGAGTTCCGCCTGTATGCGCTGCGCAATCCGAGTGTGCGCGCCCGGTTCGCGGACGAGCAACGCAAGACGCGGACTATGACCGCCCGCTACATCGAAGCGCAGACCGAGAGTTTCGGCCTGGTGCTGAAACTGCCGGCCGAGACGCTCGCTGCGATCCTCGACGCCACGTCGATCGGTTTCCTCGAGGACGCCCTCATCACCAGCGAGGACTCGCAGCCGTACGAGGCCTTCCTGCGGCTGATCGTGCCGTCGATCGTGGACCTGCCGACCGACACGCCGGCTAACTCTTCTTCGTCTCCAGAGTGATCGCCTGGCTGGCAGTGGTGCCCGGCCCGGTCGCCGTCAGCTTGTAGGTGTGGGACTTGCCGTCACAGGTCAGCGGCAACATCTCGGTGTGCGAGCCGTTGGAGTAGTGGTACGGGTCGCCGTTGTCGATGCGCAGCTCGACCTTGGTTGCGCCCGACGTCGTCCAGCGCAGCTCGATGAGCTGCGTCTGCGCGTTGCACGTCACCGGCGACGACGGTCCCGTGAATCCGCTCACGTGGATGTTGCTCCCGTTGCCTCCGGCCGTCGTCGGCGTCGTGGTCGCCGGTGACGTGCCCGGTCCCGGACCGCCGGTGGTCGTCGTTGTGGTGGCGAGACTCGACGTCGTGGTCGACGTCGGGGGCTGGGCCTTCTTGTCGCTGCTGCACGCTGCGACGAGCACCAAGAGACCGATCACGAGCACTGCACGACCCCGCATGCAGAGATGGTACGACTCCCATCGGGAGTTGCGGCTTCGCCCGTATCCTTGACGGATGTCCGGGTTCGTCGACGTGGCGCAGTGCAACGTGAAAGGGGGCGACGGCGGCGCGGGATCCGTCTCGTTCCGACGCGAGGCACACGTGCCCAAGGGCGGCCCCGACGGCGGCGACGGGGGCAAAGGCGGCGACGTGTGGTTGCGCGCGAATCGCAACGTCGCGTCCCTGCTGGCCTTCCGCGACCACCCGCACCGCAAAGCCGGTTCGGGCACGCACGGCGCCGGCAAGAAGTTGTTCGGCAAGGGCGGTGACGACCTCGTCGTCGACGTGCCCGAAGGGACGTCGGTGTGGTCTGCCGACGGTGCGTTGCTCGCGGATCTCGTCAGCCACGGTCACACGTGGCTCGCCGCGCACGGCGGCCGCGGCGGGCGCGGGAACGCGCGCTTCTTGTCGAACGCGCGCCGCGCGCCCAGCTTCGCCGAGCAAGGCGAGTACGGCGAAGAGCGGTGGCTACGGCTCGAGATGAAGCTGCTCGCGGATGCCGCGCTCATCGGCTTCCCCAACGCCGGGAAGTCGACGATGATCTCGGCCGTCAGTGCCGCCAAGCCCAAGATCGCCGACTATCCGTTCACCACACTCGAGCCGCACCTCGGCGTCGTGCGTTTCCACGATCACGAGTTCGTGCTCGCCGACATCCCCGGGTTGATCGAGGGTGCCGCGGAGGGCAAGGGGCTCGGCCACCAGTTCCTCCGGCACGTCGAACGGGCACGGGCGCTCGTCATCCTGATCGACCTCGCGCCCGTCGACGGGCGGTCCGCGGCCGAGCAGGAGCGGGTGCTGGTCGACGAGCTGCGACGCTACCGGCCCGATCTGCTCGACCGGCCGCGCGTGGTCGTGGGCAGCAAGGCCGACGTGGCGACCGAGCCGTTCGGCGGTATGCGGGTCTCGGCCGTCACCGGCGAGGGCCTCGACGAATTCCTGGGCGCAGTGGCCATCCTCGTGGACGAAGCGCGCGCCGCGGAGGGCGAACCCGACTCCTACGTCGTGTTGCGGCCGACCGAACAGGGCTTCTCGGTTGTCCGCGAGGGGACGCACGAGTGGCGCGTACGGGGGCGGCCCGCGGAACGAGCGGTGGCGCTCGCCGATCTCACGAATCCCGAGGCGATGTCGTACGTGCAACAGAGACTCGCGCGCATGGGCGTGGAGCGCGCGCTCGCCCGGGCCGGCGCGGCCGACGGCGATGTGGTGCGAATCGGCGGCATCGAGCTCACCTACGAAGAGAGCCTCGCATGAGCCGAGCGATCGCGAGTCGGAGGCGAGCAGCGAGGCGGGGCCCGAGCGGCCCGGCCCGCAGGGCCGAGAGCGGGCAATCATGAGCCGAGCGATCGCGAGCCGGAGGCGAGCAGCGCGGCGGAGCCGCGCGATCGCGAGCCGGAGGCGAGCAGCGCGGCGGAGCCGCGCGTGAGCGGGTTGGCGGTCGTGAAGGTCGGGACGTCGTCGATCACCCGGGAGACGGGCGAGCTCGACGACGCGGCGCTCATCAAGCTCGCCGGGGATCTGGCGCAGGCCCGCGCTGACGGCAACCGGATCGTGCTCGTGCTCTCGGGTGCGATCGCGGCCGGGATGCCCGCGCTGGGCATGGCCCGGCGTCCGGCCGACATGGGCACCCTCCAGGCGATCGCCGCAGTCGGCCAGCCGCGCCTGCAGGAGCGCATGAATGCACTGCTCGGAACCCACGGCATCGTCGCGGGTCAGGTGCTGCTGACACCGTACGACTTCGTGCACAGATCGCAGTACCTCCATGCGCGCGAGACGTTGCAGCGACTGCTCGACCTCGGCGTGCTGCCGATCGTGAACGAGAACGACACCGTCGCCGACGACGAGATCCGTTACGGCGACAACGATCGCCTTGCCGCGCTCGTGTCGCATCTGCTCGGCGCCGAGGTGCTGTTGATGCTCACCGACATCACCGGCGTGTTCACGGCCGACCCTCGGCGGGACGCGGAGGCGTCGCTGATCGAAGAGATCGTCGAGGTCGACGAGGCATTGGAGCGGGTCGTGGGTGGCGCGGGAACCGCGCGGGGGAGTGGCGGCATGGCGAGCAAGCTCGCGGCCGCCAAGATCGCGTCGTGGTCGGGCGTCCGCGCCGTGATCGCGTCGGCCGCGCTGCCGAACGTCGTGTCCGACGCCTTGTCGGGACGCGCGGTCGGCACCTCGTTCGCGCCGCGCACGCAGCGGCTGCCCGCGCGCAAGCTCTGGATTGCATTCGCGCAGGGCGCAGCGGGGAGGGTCGTCGTCGACGGCGGGGCGCGCCGGGCCCTCGTGGAAGGCGGCAAGTCGCTGCTCGCGGCAGGTGTCGTCGATGTCGACGGCAAGTTCGACGCTGATGTCGCGGTCGAGATCGTGGGTGACGACGGTCGCGTCTTCGCCAAGGGACTGTCGCGTTACAGCGCGTCGCAGCTGCGCGCCGTCGCGGGCAAGCGCACGACCCAGCTCCCCGACGGGCTCCCGCACGAGGTCGTCCACCGCGACGACCTTGTCGTACTCCCGTAACCCCTCGACTTGACCGGTCGGTCAAGGGCTACCCTGATCGGCCATGGGTCCTGTCGTCGAGCTCGGTCGCCGGGCCAAGGCCGCCAGCCGGCTGCTCGCGACGGCGCCGACGCCGGCCAAGAACGGCGCATTGCTGACCGCCGCCGACGTGTTGCTCGAACGGGCGGGCGAGATCCAAGACGCGAACGACGCCGACCTCGACACCGCGCGAGGGTCCGGGATGGCGCAGGGGCCGCTCGACCGCCTGCGGCTCACCGACGCCCGCCTGCACGGAATGGCCAACGGGCTGCGCACCGTCGCGGCGTTGCCGGACCCGGTCGGCGACGTGCTCGATGGGTGGAAGCGCCCCAACGGGCTGGAGATCACGCGTGTCCGGGTGCCGCTCGGGGTCGTCGCGATCATCTACGAGAACCGGCCGAACGTGACGAGCGACGCGGCGGGCCTGTGCATCAAGTCCGGCAACGCGGTGCTGTTGCGGGGTTCTTCGACGGCGTTGCGTTCGAACATCGCGATCGCGGAGGTGTTGCGCGACGCGCTCGCCAAGCATGCGTTGCCCGAGGACGCGGTGATACTCGTCGAGGACACCGCGTACGAGACCGCGACCGCGGTGATGCAGCTCACCGAGTACGTGGACTGCCTCATCCCGCGCGGCGGACCGTCGCTCATCCAGAGCGTGCGCGACAACGCCAAGGTGCCGGTGATCATCGACGGTGACGGCAACTGCCACGTCTACGTGGACGCGTCGGCAGATCTCGACGAGGCGCTGAGCATCGTGGTGAACGCGAAGACCCAACGACCGAGCGTCTGCAACGCGGCCGAATCGCTGGTCGTCCACGCCGACATCGCGGACGTCTTCGTGCCACGCGTCGCCGACGTGCTGCACGAGCAGGGTGTCGAGCTCGTCGGTGATCAGGAAGCCCGCCGGTGCTCGCCGCACATCGGGCCGGCGCAGGACGACGACTTCGGGCGAGAATTTCTCGACCTGACGCTTTCGGTGGCGATTGCGGCCGACCTCGACGGGGCGATCGCACACGTCAACCGATACGGCACCGGGCACACCGAAGCAATCCTGACGCGTGACCTGGAGTCGGCACGGCGGTTCACCGCACAGGTCGACGCCGCGGCCGTCGTCGTGAACGCGAGCACGCGTTTCACCGACGGCGAAGAGTTCGGGTTCGGTGCGGAGATCGGGATCTCCACACAGAAGCTGCACGCGCGTGGCCCGATGGGTCTGCGGGAGCTGACCACGTACAAGTACATCGTCTGGGGTGAAGGGCAGGTTCGAGGGTGATCCACGAGAAGAGCGAGTAGGCATGGCCGAACGGTTCGACACCGTCGAGAGCGCGACGAAACGGTTGCGCGAAGTCGACTATCTCGCCGATACCAACATCTCGGGCGTCGTGTTCCTCGCCGACCGGCTCGGGAAACCGGTGCTGGTCGAAGGTCCGGCCGGCGTCGGCAAGACCGAGCTCGCCAAAGCCGCCGCGGCCGCGACCGGCGCGCGACTCATCCGTTTGCAGTGCTACGAGGGCCTCGACGAGTCGAAGGCCATCTACGAGTGGAACTACAAGAAGCAGCTGCTGCGCATCCAGGCCGACCGCGAGCACGAGCGCGACTGGGAGACCGTCGAGTCCGACATCTTCTCGGAGCCGTTCCTGTTGACGCGTCCGCTGTTGGAGGCGATCCGCGCCGAGGAGCCGGTCGTGTTGCTGATCGACGAGGTCGACCGCGTCGAGATCGAGACCGAAGCGCTCCTCCTCGAAGTGCTCTCCGACTTCCAGGTGTCGATCCCCGAGCTGGGCACGATCGAGGGCAAGCAACGGCCGATGGTGTTCCTCACCTCGAACAACACGCGCGAGCTGTCGGAGGCACTGAAGCGCCGCTGCCTGTTCCTGCACATCGACTATCCCGACATCGACCGCGAAAAAGAGATCGTGCGCGTCCGGGTTCCCGAGCTCGACGCCGCCCTGGCCGAGCAGGTCGCCAAGGTCGTGAACTCCATTCGCAACATCGACTTGAAGAAATCGCCGTCGATCTCGGAGACGATCGACTGGGCGCGCACGCTCGTATATCTCGGTCGCAACGAGATCACGCCCGAAGTGCTGGGCGACACGCTGCATGTGCTGCTCAAGTACCAGAGCGACATCACCAAGGCGCGCAAGGAGCTCGGCGTCGACGCGCCCGCGGTCGGCGCGAAGAAGTGATGCCGCTTGCAGTGGCAGAAGGTCGACTATGCAATGAAGCGGCATGGCGGGAGTGGTGACGTGACCGGAGTGATGCCGGTCGAGCCGCACATGCTCGACGTGCTGCAGGGCTTCGTGCACGAGCTGCGCACCGCCGGTCTCCCGGTGAGCATGACCGAGAATCTGGACGCGATGCGCGCGGTCGAATATGTGCCGCTCGAAGATCGCGACGCGTTCAAGGCCGCGTTGTCCTCCACGCTCGTCAAGCACGTCGGCCACACCCGCGTGTTCGACACGGTGTTCGAGGTGTACTTCTCGATGTTCTCGCCGGGCGTCAACGCCGAAGGCGAGTCCGAGCTCGATGCCGATGCCCAAGCCGACTTCGACCGTCTGCGCGCCGCGATGGAGCAGGGCGGCGCGATGGGACAGGTCTCCAACGAGGAGCTCGCCCAGATGCTCCTCGACGCGATGATGCGCATGGACCAGAACGAGATGCGCATGCTCGCGGCCGCCGCAGTTGCCCGGTTCGCCGGCATGGAGCCGGGCCGGCCGGTCGGCGGCGCGTACTACCTCTACCGCACGCTGCGACAGCTCGACGCGGACGGCCTGGTCGGAAAGATGATGCAGCGCGCGCAGGACGAGAACCAGATCGGTGAGGGTGCATTCGACGATCGGCTCGCACGCGAGGAGTTCGAGGGCCGTCTCAAGGTCTTGAAAGAGATGATCGAGGCGGAGATCCGGCGCCGACTGGTCGCCGACCGCGGTGTCGAGGCGATGGCGCGCACACTGCGCAAGCCGTTGCCCGAGGACATCGACTTCATGCACGCGTCCCGTGACGAGATGCAGCAGCTGCAGAAGGCGATCTACCCGCTGACTCGCGCGCTCGCGGCCCGGCTCGCGCAACGCCGGCGGCACCGGCGCCGGGGACACCTCGACTTCCGCCAGACCGTGCGGCACTCGATGCAGTACGGCGGGGTCCCCGTCGAACCGAAGTTCAAGCGGCCGCGACCGTCGAAGCCGGAGATCATGGTGGTCGCCGACATCTCGGGCTCGGTCGCGTCGTTCGCACGCTTCACGTTGCAGTTTGTGTACGCGATGCAGAGCGAGTTCTCGAAGGTGCGATCATGGGTCTTCATCGACGGCGTCGACGAAGTGACCCGTTTCTTCGACGAGTCCCAGGAGCTCGGCGAGGCGATCCATCGGGTGAACACCGAAGCCGACGTCGTGTGGGTCGACGGCCACTCGGACTACGGGCATGCGTTCGAGGTCTGGCACGAGCGGCACATACGCGAGGTGACGAAGAAGTCCTCGATCATCCTGCTCGGCGACGCCCGCAACAACTACCACGCGTCGCAGGCGTGGACACTCGGCGAGATGCGCAAGCACGCGCGCAAGCTGTATTGGCTGGATCCCGAGCCGCGGGGATACTGGGATACCGGTGACTCGATCGTCTCGGAGTACGCGCCCTATTGCGACGGCGTGTACGAGGTGCGCAACCTCCGTCAGCTCCAGAAGTTCGTCGCCGACGTGGTGGATGTGAGCTGAGGCTCACTTCGCCTTGCGGAGCATCGTCCACAGCGGGGGGACGCCGCGGATGTCGAGCATTCTTTGCAGCTCGAACCCGTGGTGGGCGTAGTACGCCAGGTTTTCTTCTCGCTGCGTCTCGAGGTAGGCCGGGAGGCCTTCGTGGTCGCAGCGATCGAGGACCGGTTGCAGCGCCGCGCTCGCGGCGCCGGCGCGGCGGAACAGCGGGTCGGTGCCGAGGATCGCGAGGTAGTAGTGCGGTTCGCCGACTTCGTGGTGCGCCCTGTCGACCTCATTCAGCAGTCGCACGCTCGCGAACCCGCGCGCGCCGGAATGGATGAAGGCGGGAAAGCCGCGCACGACGGTCATCAGGTCGCGCTTGCGGCTGCGCGGATAGCCGGCAGGAGGAAGCCATACCGCGGCGGACGCGACCTTGCCGGCGGTGCGCGCGATCCAGATGTCATCAAAGGGCGCGGCGTCGGCGAGGCCGGCGGCCATGAACGCGAGTGCACCCTTGGTCTGGTGCACCTGGTTCGGCAGGAAGAACTCGAACAGCGGGTCGTCGTAGAACGCGCGAGTGAGTGCGCCGATCACCGCGGGCCGGTCGTCCCGTCGGAGCCGGTCGACCGTGAACTCGTGCACCACCACGCTGGCAAACTATCGCCGGGATGCGCGCCACATCTCTATGGCTTCGTGGTGGTCGATGATCGGCTCCGGATACCGCGTCGCCCGGCGCACGTCGAACGGAGGGTCATGGATGTCGACGCCCGCCGGGACGTCGCGTAGCTCGCCGATCCACCGGCGCACGTACACGCCGTCAGGATCGTGATTCCGGCCCTGCAGGGTCGGGTTGAGCACACGATGGGGATTCACGTCGGTGCCGGTGCCCGCGACCCACTGCCAGTTCAGCTGGTTGTTGGCGACGTCGCCGTCGACGAGCAGATCCATGAAATGCTGTGCGCCCTCCCGCCAGTCGACCCGCAGATCACGCGTGAGGAACGACGCGACCACCATCCGTACACGATTGTGCATCCAGCCCTCGGCGTGCAGCTGCCGCATGCCGGCGTCGACGAACGGGAAGCCGGTGCGGCCTGACTTCCATGCTTCGAAGTCGCCGGGCGCGTTCCGCCACACCGGCGCGGTGCCGGGCCGGAGGTCGTCGTGCGCGACCTCTGGTCGCCACGACAGCAGTTGCGCGTAGAAGTCGCGCCAGCAGAGTTGCCGCAGGAATTCGGCGCTCCCGGCCCGGTCCCACAACCGGCTGGCCACTTCCAACGCCGAGACGCATCCGAAGTGCAGATACGGCGACAGCCGTGACGTCGCGTCGGCGCCGGGATCGTCGCGCCGGGCTGCGTACCCGCGCAGGCCGCGGGGGGTCCACGCTTTGAGCCACGCCGATCCCGCGCGCTCGCCGCCTTTCCACGCGCCGGGGGAGGCGCCTCGTGGAAGCGCACCGATTTCGATGTCCTCCGGCATGGGGAGCCGGCGGGGGAGTGGCGCGAGCTCGCGCCACGACGTGGCGACCCAACGGTTGTAGTACGGCGTGAACACGACGAAGGGCTTCTCGAAGGCGGCCGGTGGCACCACGGTGATGCTGTCGTGCATCGTGACGTCCATCGGGGCGGCGGTTTGTAACCGCGAGGCGCGCGCTTGCGCGTAGCCGCTCACGTCGCGAGCGACGTGGATCGACGACGCGTTCCCTTCCTTGGCGACGCGCAGGACCTCCGCCACCCAATCGCCGCGCCGGACGAACAAGGCGCTGCCGCGTTCGCGCAGCGACTGGTCGAGATCGCGCAACGACTCGGCGAGAAACCCGTAGCGATTCGGGCGCCCGTGCGACGTCCGCAGCAGCGCGTCGTCCAGCACGAACAGCGGCACGACGCGATCGGCGGCGGCATGTGCGCCCGTCAGCACAGGGTTGTCGCGCACCCGGAGATCGCGAGTGAACAATGCGATCGCGGTACGCACGGAGCGAGCGTACGCTGATCCGGATGGATGATCGGGCAACTCACGCGCTCGACGCGCTCGGATGGGACGCCGGGCTCGCGGCGCTGGTCGACGAGGCCGGCCGGCCCGCGGCGGCGCCGGGCCGCGTGGCGCGGGTCGACATGGGCCTCGTCACCGTCCTCATGGCGGATGGCACGGTGCGTGCGACGCCCGGTGACGAACATGTCGCGACCGGAGACTGGGTGCTCGTCGAGGAGGGCCGGGTCGTGGCCGTGTTGCCCCGGCGCTCGGTCTTCACGCGGGGCGACCCCATGGAAGGGGCGGCGCGTGGCCCGCAGGTGGTTGCCGCCAACGTCGACCTCGTGCTGATCGTCCAATCCCTGACGAGCGGACCGAACGTACGCCGGCTCGAGCGCGAGCTGGTGCTCGCGTTCGAGAGCGGTGCGACGCCCGTTGTCGTGCTCAACAAGGCGGACCTCGTCGACGCCCAGGAGGCGAGCGACGCGGCATCGACCGCCGAGGAGGTTGCTGCCGGTGTCGATGTCGTGCTCGTCAGCGCGAGCCGAGGCGACGGCATCGACCGACTGCGCGCGCTTGCAGAGGGAAACCGGACGCTCGCGTTGATCGGCGCATCCGGCGTCGGCAAGTCGACGCTGGTCAACGCGCTCGTCGGCACGGATGTGCAAGCGACCGGTGACGTGCGCGAGAACGACCAACGTGGTCGCCACACGACGACCGCGCGCGAGCTGGTGCTGCTTCCCCACGGTGGCGTGCTCGTCGATACCCCCGGCCTGCGCGCGGTGTCGCTCTGGGATGCCGACGAAGGCCTCAGCCTCGCGTTTGCGGACATCGAGGAGCTCGCGGCGCGTTGCCGCTTCCGGAACTGCTCCCACACGCTCGAACCGGGTTGCGCGATACGCGCCGCGATGATGGCGGGTGAGCTGGACCCGGCCCGCTTCGAGAACTACCTACGGCTCGACACCGAGCTCGATGCCGCGCAAAAGAAGCGAGAGGCGCGCATCGCGAGCAAGGGGCAGCGTCAGCTGTACGGCAAGATCTCCCGCAAGACGCGCTAGCCGTCGAAGATGGCGGCGACGCGGTCAGCGATGCGCGCGAGCGCGAGCAGCTGGCGGCGCTCACGGCGCCGGAACGGGTGACCCTCGCGCCCGACGAGCAGCACGACCTCGCTCGTGGACAGGGGTGCCACCGCGAGATCGTCGGGTCCCGCCTCGCCCGCGGCGACCGCGGGCGACGCGGCCGTACCCGCGGCCAGCGCCTCGAGCACGGACGCCGCCGGCGCGCCGGCGCCCGCGCACGCCACGGTCTCGGTGCCGCGCAGGATCGTCGCCCAATCCGCCGCGAATTCGTGCCGGACACTCTCGACGAGCCGACGCGCGAGCTCGCTGCGGTCCGCCGCCGCGCACACGGTCTCCACCGACTCGAGGGCGTCGAGACGCGGATCGGGAAAGCGCTCGACGCGGCGGCACTCTTCGACCGACGCGCCGTCGACCTCTTCGATCTCGCGCACCAGGAGCGGCACGATGTCGTCGCTCGGCAACACGACCGCGAACTCGTCGACCGCGACGCGCTCGCTCCGCTCCAGCACGTCGACACCGACGATGTCGCCACCGATCGCGCCGATGCGGGAAGCCACGAGCCCGAGGGCGCCGGGACGGTCGGGGAGCCACACCCGCACAAGGAGGTTCGGCACGGGAGAAGATTACGGTGTCGTGACATACCGAGCACCGCCCCGCAACACGCCGTTCATCCGTAGTTCTTCTCGTACACTCCGGCCTGCGCGGGAAATGCAGGTGTCGCGAGGGAGCTCGGTTGACGGTGGAGCGGTTGGGCGTCCTGGGGGGCACGTTCGATCCGGTGCACGTCGGCCATCTCGCGGCTGCGACTGCCGCCCGCCACCATCTCGACCTGGCGCGTGTCCTTCTCGTCGTCGCCGGAGATCCGTGGCAGAAGCACGGTGAGGTGGTTGCGCCGGCCGAGGCCCGCTACGAGATGGTCGCCGCTGCCATCGACGGGGTCGAGGGGCTCGAGCCGTCGCGTCTGGAGATCGATCGACCCGGCCTGACGTACACGATCGATACCGTCCAAGCGCTGCGCTCGCCCGATCGTGAGCTCTTCCTCATCGTCGGTGCCGATGTCGCCGCGCGGATCGACACGTGGGACCGCGTCGACCAGCTGCGCGACGCGGTGACGCTCGCGATCGTCGGCCGGGAGGACGCGCCGGCCGCGGTGCCGCCCGACGGGTGGCGTGCCGTGTCGGTCCCGATGCCACGCATCGACGTGTCCTCGACAGGACTACGGCGACGTATCGCCGAGGGCGCACCGGTCGAGTTCCTGATCCCGATGCCGGCGGTACGTGTGCTGCGCGCACATGGTCTCTACACTGCGAGATGATGACCGAAGGCCGCCGCGACCGCGCGCACAAGAGCAGCCGCCGTGCCGACCGTTGGATCGCTTTGCTCGTCGTCGTCCTCGCCGCCGCGGCCGGTGCGCTTGCCGGCCGTTCGGGCACGCCGAAGTCGTGGGAGCATCCCGCGCCGGGCGCGCCCGGCGGGCCCAACGTCGCGCTCGTGCAGCCGCTGGGGAGCCCGTGACGGCGGATACCCAGACGAACGACCTTGCCCGCGTTGCGGCCCGGGCGGCCGACGCAAAGAAGGGTGACGACATCGTCGTCCTGGACGTCGGCGACATCATCGGCATTGTCGACAGCTTCGTGATCACCAGCGCATCGAACACGCGGCTCGTCCGCACGATCGTGGAAGAAGTCGAACGGCAAGTGTTCGAGCAGGCCGGGGTCAAGCCGCGTGCGGTCGAGGGGCTGGACGATTACTCGTGGGTGCTCATCGACTACGGCGACTTCGTCGTGCACGTGTTCCTCACCGACACCCGGGAGTTCTACGCGCTCGAGCGCCTGTGGTCGGACGCAGCCCGCGTCCAGTGGGAAGCCGCAGGATGAGTCACGCGGGCATGCGGGCGATCGCACGTATCGTCCTCTGCGCATCCCAGCTCGCATAGCCGATCCCGACGAACGGCACGACGCCGCGCGACCAGCGCCGCAGCATGCGGCGGGTCAACGCCTTGGCCGCGAGCTTCGTGACTCTGACGTCTTCGCGACCGGTCATCGCGCGCAGCACCTCGCGTGTCACGGAGGAGGCATCAACTGCGCGTCCCGCGGTCTCGAGCATGTGCACGCGCAGCGACGCCGCGATGTAGGCCTCGAGGGCGAGCGCGCCGAACGACGCCGCGACGACGAGCGGCAGCGTCGGTGCGGCGGCGGTGTTGACACCCGGCAGGAGCAACGCGATCGCTTGCATCTCCTCGACCGCGGCGGCGGAGCCTGCAATCGCGGTCACCGTGGCGTACGCGCGGGCGGGCGTGCGAACAGGAAGCGGATGCTGCACGAGCGTCGGCGCAACGTTGTCGAACAGAAGCTCGATCTCGTGCTCGAGCGCAGAGACCGCCTGCCGCGGCGACCGTGATCGCCGCAACCTGACCATCGCGGCACGGAGCTCGGCGCCCGCGGTGGGCGGCAAGCTGCTCCACAGCTCGCGAAGGCGTGCCTGCGCGGCACGCGCGATCGCGGGTGCGCGTCGCCGGTTCGGGTCAGGAGGGATTTCCCACGCGTCGTCTGCAGTCATGGCTCTCGCGCACGCTATTCCCCACTTCGGCATTCAATGATGCAGGGTCGGGTAGAGCGAGCGGCAACCTTGCAGTCGTTGCGTCCTGGAGGGCTCGTGCACGTCGGAAGTCGCCACTGGTGAGTCGCGTCGACCCGTCGAAGATCGACGAGGCCACCGGCGAGACCAGAAGACCCGCTCGCCGCACGACGCCGGGCATCGTCGTCGTGTGCACCATCGTCGTGCTGTTGACGGTTCTTGCCTGGCGAATGGTGCCGCATCCGGTTGGTGCCGCGCGGACCTACGGCAAGTACGAAGGAAAGGCGGTCACGACTGCCAAGTCTGCGCTGTCGACGGTCGAGACCGTGCGACTCGCTGCTCGTACGGCGAGCGCGGGGAATGCGTTCGGGCCGTATACGGCGCTCGTCATCTCGGACGCGGAGGAGGGTCTGAGCGGTCTCCAAGGAACCTTCGACTCGATCCAGCCACCCGACGCGCGCGCCGATGCCTTGGCGCAAGACCTCGACACCCTCCTGTCCGACGCACTCGAACATGTGCGGGGGGTGCGCGTGGCGGCTCGGCGCGGCTCGCTCGCCGAGCTGGCGACGGTCGCGGAGCCGCTCACAGACGACGCGAGCAAGCTCGACGCGTTCGATGCGCGGCACCCATGAAGAAAATGTTGCAGATCACGCTGGGCGTCCTCACCGCGATCGGCGGCTTCGTCGACATCGGCGACCTCGTGGCCAACGCCGAGGTCGGTGCACGGTTCCGCCTGGGACTCGCTTGGGTCGTGCTCGTCGGCGTCGGGGGGATCATCGTGTACGCGGAGATGGCCGGACGCGTGGCCGCGATCTCGGGCCGACCCGTGTTCAGCCTCGTTCGTGAGCGACTCGGCCCCGGCTTCGGCCTCGCCAATCTCGTCGCGTCGCTCTTCATCAACTTCTTGACGCTGGCCGCCGAGATCGCGGGAGTTGCGATCGCGCTCGCGATGGTTGCGAGCGTGAACTACATCCTGCTGGTGCCCTTCACGGCGGTACTCATCTGGATCGTCGTCTGGCGTCTTCCGTTCGAACGCATGGAGCAGGTGTTCGGGCTCGGCGGGCTGGCCCTGCTCGCCTTCTTGTTCGCGCTGGTGCAGTTCGGGCCGGACTGGGGCAACGTGATCCACCAGGCGACGCACCCGTCGATCGCCAAGGAGGAGAACCTCTTCACGTACGCGTACTTCGGCATCGCGTTGTTCGGTGCGGCGATGACGCCGTACGAGGTGTTCTTCTTCTCCTCCGGTGCAGTCGAGGAACGCTGGACGCGCAAGGATCTCGCGCTCAACCGCGCAAACGTATACGTGGGTTTCCCGCTGGGGGGCGTGCTGTCGCTGTCGATCATGGCGATCGCGTCGCTCGTGCTCGCACCGATGCACATCGGTGTCGACACGCTGCCGCAGGTTGCTTTGCCGGTCGCGGTCGCATCCGGAAAGATCGCCCTCGCGTGCGCGATCCTCGGCATCTTCGCCGCGACGTTTGGTGCCGCGCTCGAGACGGGACTCTCGTCGGGATATTGCCTCGCGCAGTACTTCGGGTGGCAGTGGGGGAAGTACGTGCGGCCGCGCGCGGCTGCACGGTTCCACGTGGTCGTGATCGTCATGGTCCTGCTCGGCGTGCTGGTGATCATGACCGGCGTCGATCCGGTGAAGGTCACCGAGTACTCGATCGTGCTGTCGGCGGCGGCGCTGCCCCTTACCTATTTCCCGATCCTCGTCGTGAGCAACGACCCCGACTACATGGGCGACAAGACGAACGGCCCGGTGTTGAACTTCATCGCAACCCTCTATCTCTGTCTGATCGTGATCATCGCAGTGGCGACGATCCCGCTCATGATCATCACAAAGGCGGGAGCATGACCGAAGGCCGTCGCGTCTGGGCCGGCTTGCAACTCCTCGACCGGCAGCTGACCGCGCACGAAGACAGGCTCGCGGGCTGTGTCGACGATCTCGAGCTGACTGCGAGTGACGACGGCGACCAGCTGTACGTCACGGCGATCCTGTCGGGTCCCGGCGCGCTCGTGTACCGCCTCGGCGGCCGGCGTCTCGGTCGCTGGCTCCGCCGGGCACACGCGCGTGCGGCCGGCGACGGCGACTCGACCCGCATCCCGTTCAACGTGGTCGCCGACATCGGATCCGACGTCAAGCTCGGACTCGACGCGGACGCGACGGGCTCCGCGTCGACCGAACGCTGGACGCGCGACCACATCGTCGGTCGCATCCCGGGGAGTCGCCATGCACCTGAGTGACCTGTTGCACTCGAAGGTTCTCGACGCCGACGGCGCGCCGCTCGGTTCGGTCGACGACGTGCGACTGGTGCAGGACGGCCCGTTGCTCCTGCCGTTCGGGGCGGCGTTTCGCGTCGAAGGTCTCATGGTCGGGCACCGCAGCGTGGGAACGCGTCTCGGCTACATGCGACGCGGAGTGCGAGGGCCGTGGTTGCTGCGCGTCATCTTCGCGGCCCTCGAGCGCCGCGCCCGATACGTGCCATGGGAAGACGTCCTCACGTGGGACGGGAGCACCGTCCGGGTCGGCAAGCGTCGCGACGAGTTCGATGCCGTCGCACCATAATTGACACGCGACGGGCCTGGACCCGCGGCGCACCGACGTCAGTGCCGGCGGTGCGCAACGCGCATCTCGCGGGCGACCGAGACAGCGAGCAGCAAAGCGACCGCGAGGGGAACGAGCCACCACCAGTTGAAGCCATGGTGCGCGGCGATGAACACCGCAGCGACCGTGGAGACGACGCCGGCCGCGATTCGCCAGTCGTCGCCGATGATGAAGTCGTACCAGAATCTCCCGAACTGCGCCGGCCACTTCAAGAGGTTGCTCCCGCGGGGACGCCGTGCGCGCTGCGGGCGAGTGCCACAAGGCCGAACGCGACAACGACGACGAACGCGATCACTCCGAGTATCGACGCGTCAGCGCCCGGCCATGCGACGCCGGCGCCTTCTGCGCTCCAGAAGATCCCGAATGAGGTGAGCATGATGCCGACACCGAACTTCAACGTGTTCTCGGGGACCCGCTTCAGGGGCGCATGCACGATCGTCCCGACCGTCAGCACGACGATCAACGCGGCGATCGCGCCGAGCGCGGCCAGGCCGACGTTGCGTTGCGCGCCGCCGAACGTGACGACAATGAATGCGACCTCGAGACCCTCTAGGAAGACGCCCTTGAACGCGACGGTGAACGCGTACCAATCGTGAGCGGCGCGCCCATCATTTGCGCGAAGCAGCGCCACCTCAGCTTCGTAGATCGCTTCTTCGTCGTGCAGTCCCTTCAGTCCGCCCGCCCGGAGGACAGCTTTGCGGAGCCACTGCAGTCCGAAGACGAGCAAGATCGTGCCCACCACGAGGCGCAGCGAGTCGATCGGCAGATGCGCCAATGCGGGTCCGAGTGCAGCGACGATGAGGACCAGGCCGCCGAGCGCCGTGACGACGCCCCACGCGGCCGACCGCCAGCCGCGCGTCACCGCAACGGCGAGCACGATCGTGAGCGCCTCCACCATTTCGACCGCACAAGCCAAGAACGCGGCAGCTACCAACAGCACGCTGTGCACTACAACCCCTCGGGTGTCCGAAGTCCGGCGCGCAGTAGCGTACACTACCGAAATGGCAAAGTCAGTAGCAACTGCTACGGAGACGTTTGGCGCGCGAATTGCCGCCCGGAGCGACGAGCTCGCGCCGGCCGAACGACGTGTCGCGCAGTCGTTGCTCGACCTCGGCCCGGAAGCGACCCTGCTCTCCGCCGCTGCCCTCGCCGAGCAGCTCGGCACGAGCGACGCCACCGTCGTGCGAACCGCAAAGTCGCTGGGCTACAGCGGCCTCGCCGAGCTACGACGAGCACTCGCGGTGTATGGCGAGAGCCCGCTCCTCGGCGAGCGTCTCCGCCGCACACTCGAACAGACCACGGGCGACCAACTCTTCACCGCGGCCGTCCGCAATCACCTTGGCGCGATCGAGACCCTGACGAGCAACGTCTCGCCACAGACCTTCCAGGACGCCGTCGCGATCCTCGCCGGCCGCGACAGAGTGGTCTGGCGAGGCGTCGGGCCGTCCGCGCACCTCGCCGCGTACGGCCAACTCGTGACGCAACGGATCGGAATGACGAGCAGCGCCCTCGTGCACACCGGGACGTCGTTCGCCGACGAGCTCCTCACCCTCGCACCCAACGACGCCATCGTCATGTTCGCCTACGGTCGACTCCAAGCACACGTCCGCGTACTCCTCGAGCACGCGGAAGCACTGGCAATTCCCGTCGTCCTCATCACCGACATCCTGGGACGCAGACTCGGCGGTGCGGTGAATGCCACCCTCCAATGCGGTCGCGGCGCCCCGGGCCTCTTCGCGAGCCACGCGACGACGCTTGTCGTCATCGAAGCCCTTGTTCTCGCCATCGCCGCCACGCACCAAGCCGAATCCGAAGCCAGTCTCACAAGACTCAACGAGCTACGCGCCGCGCTCGCCGGTCGACGCATCGACGTCGACGCCCCATGACCGCACGGGCTCTTCGAGCCGTGATCGGCGCGCTCCGTGGGGGGGGGGGGGTGCGCAGGGAGACCACCCAGCCACCCACCCCGACCGCCCGCACCCCCCCGAGAAGGACAAAGAAGTTTGTGGTGTCGATGTGCGTGAGGGGGGGGGGAGAAGCACC
>JBBRXX010000034.1:0-50975 GCA_038238245.1 Acidimicrobiia bacterium | reverse complement strand
GAGCGTCAACGACGCCTTCGTGACAGGCCTTGCGAGTGCGCTCGGTCGCTATCACCAGCGCTTCGGCTCCGACGTCGAGGAGCTGCGCGTCGCAATGCCCATCAGCACGCGCCAACGCGGTGACCGCGAGACGACGAACGCCTTCGCGCCGGTGCGACTCCTTGTGCCGATCCAACCGGCCCACGACCTCGCGGCCCTGTTCAAGGAAATGCACGACCGGCTGGAGACCGCAAAGGGCGAGACTGCCGTGACCGCGGCCGCGGGACTCGCCGGCTTGGTCTCCGGTCTGCCGACCTCGTTGCTCGTTTCGTTCACGCGTGGACAGACGCGCACGATCGACTTCGCGGCGTCGAACCTGCGCGGCAGCCCGGTACCGCTATATCTCGCGGGCTCCCGCATCCTTGCGAACTTTCCGTTCGGACCGCGCACCGGCAGCCCGCTCAATGTCACGACGCTGAGCTACTGCGACGAGCTGCATGTGGGGTGCAACATCGACCCGGCCGCGGTGGTCGACCCCGAGGCCTTCCTCGTCGACCTGCGCGACGCGTACGCCGAGCTCGTCCGGTACGCCTGATCGTTATTGCCGGGCGTGCGGCCCGGCCGCCTCGGCGATCTCGTACCACTCGTCGAACAGCGGATCGCGCCAGCCCAGGTGTTCGCACTCTGACCCGACGTCGACGACATAGAGGTGCAACGTCGGGGCATCGTCCGCGAGCTCGACCAGCTCACCGCCGCGCGCGTGCGGAGGCGCCGCGTCGAGAAGGTCGAGGAGTGCAACCGTGGCAAGCACCCGTGAGCGGCAGTCGGGGCACGCCGACACCGTTGCCCCGTCGAGGCGGCACGTGACCGCGAGCAGGCTGTCCGCCTCGCAGTCGTCGAGTACGACCTCGTTCCCGTCGTCGTCCATGATCGAGAGCCCTCCGGCCATGGGCACGAGGGTACCGACGGCGGAGAATGCCCCGAACCGGCGCCTTCTCCCGCCACGGAGCGGGGGTGGGGCTACCGTCGCTCGGTGCGCGCGCTCGTCATCGTGGACGGCGACCTGGAGGTCGTCGAGCGCCCGGTGCCCACTCCTGAGGCCGATCAGGCCCTGGTTCGGGTCCACGGGGCAGGCCTCAATCGGGCCGACCTCCTGCAGCGCGCCGGCCATTATCCGGCCCCGCCGGGAGTGCCGGCCGACGTCCCGGGGCTCGAGTTCGCGGGCGAGGTCGCCGGGGTCGGGGCGGCGGTGGACGTGGTCGCCCCCGGCGACCGGGTCTTCGGCGTCATCGCCGGCGGTGCGCAGGCGGAGTACGTCGCCGTGCACGCGTCGCATTGCGCACCCGTGCCCGCCGGCCTCGACCTCGTGCATATGGGGGGCGTGCCGGAAGCGTTCATCACCGCGCACGATGCGATGGTCACCCTGGCCCACGTCGGCGCGGGCGAATGGGTGCTCGTGCACGCCGTCGGTTCGGGAGTCGGCACCGCGGCAGTGCAGCTCGCCCGCGCGTTCGGCGCGAGTGTGTTCGGGACCGCGCGTACCGCCGACAAGCTCGAACGGTGCCGGCCGCTCGGCCTCGACAGCGGCGTCGTCCCGCCGACGAATGCGGACGGCACCCTCGATGTCGACGCGCTGGCGTGGTCGATCGTCGAAGCAACCGGAGCGGGCGCGCACGTGACGCTCGATCTCGTCGGTGGCGCGTACGTCGAAGCTGATGTCGCCGCCGCGGCAATCAAGGGCCGCATCGTGTGCATCGGCGCGATCGCGGGAGGGCGGGCGACGTTGCCGGTCCACGTCGTGCTCGCGAAGCGACTTCATCTCATCGGCACTGTCCTTCGGCCCCGCAACGTCGAGGAGAAGGCGGCGGCGACCGACGCGTTCGTACGCGACGTCGTGCCCCTGCTTGCCGACGGCCGGGTGGCCCCGGTCGTGCACGCCGTGGTGCCGCTCGAGCGCGCGGTCGACGCCTACGAGCTGCTCGCGTCCGACGCGACGTTCGGCAAGGTCATCCTCGACTGCGGGTGAGGTATCAGGCGACCGTGACGACCAGCTGCGTTTGCGGACTCCCCGTCGCCTCGACGGTGAACGCGCGCTTGCTGTCGAGGCCGATCACCCACGTGAGCACACCCTCGAAGTCACCGGTCTCGACGATCTCCTTCACATGGTTCGCGCCGGCCGGGACGATGTGCTTCTTTCCCGTGTACGTCGGCCTGCCGTTCTCGAAGTCGTAGCCGTATCCGGGCGACACCCTCACGACGATGAACGCGCTGCCCTTGACCGTGGCGCCCTTGCCCGAGGCGTCCTGGGTAAACGGCGGCTGCCCGTAGGTGATCGAGTACGCCGGCGGGTCGGCCGTCTTGCTCGTGAACTCGAAGATCACGTGATCGACACAACTGTCGCCCTTGCGTTGCACCTTCGTGAGGAGCACCGGTCCGCTCGGCGCCGGACTCTTCACGGGCGTCGTGGGCACCGGCACCGACTGGCACGGGAGGGGCTGGGTCGGGAACACGTCGGTCGCGGACGTGCTGCTCGAGGGCGTCGACGACGACGTGGTCGACGCGTTCACCTCCACGGTCCCGTTCGTCGTGGAGTTCTTGTTGTCGCTGCCGCAGCTCGCGAGCGAGAGCACGACACAACACGCGGCAGCAACCATCGAAGCGAAGCGCACGGGTCACATCCTTCCATCCCAGGCGTGACCGGCTCGGTCACCACTACGATCGCTCCGACGCAGCCGCGATCGAAAGAGTTACTTTGGCCGCTCTCGCCGACCACGACGTCGTCATCGTCGAAGCGGTGCGTTCGCCGCTCGGCCGCCGGAATGCGGGCCTGGCCACGGTGCATCCCGCCGAGCTCCTCGCGGCCGTGCAGCGAGCGGCAATCGAGCGTTCCGGCATCGACCCGCGAGACGTCGGACAGGTCGTCGGAGGATGCGTCAGCCAGGTCGGCGAGCAGACGTTCAACATCGCGCGCACCGCGTGGCTCTCCGCGGGCTTGCCCCTCGAAGTTGCGGCGACGACGGTCGACAGTCAGTGCGGCTCGTCGCAGCAGGCAACCAACCTCGCCGCGTCCATGGTGCGCGCCGGTGTCGTCGACGTCGCGCTGTCGTGCGGCGTCGAGTCGATGAGCCGCGTCCCGCTCGGTGCGGCCATTCGCGGAGAGTTCGGGCGCCCGACGCCAAAGTCGTACTTCGAGCACTACGAGGTGACCAGTCAGTTCGAAGGCGCCGAGCGCATCGCCGAGAAGTGGGGCGTCACCCGCGACGACTGCGACCGGTTCGGCCTCGAGTCGCAGCAACGGGCGCAGCGCGCGTGGGCCGAAGGTCGCTTCGAGCGCGAGGTGCTCCCGGTGGATGCGCCCGACGTCGGCGAAGACGGCAAGCCCACCGGCACGACCCATCGCGTGGCGCGGGACGAGGGTCTGCGCGAGACATCGCTCGAAGCGCTCGCCAAGCTCAAGCCGGTCGGTCGCGAGAACGGTGTGCACACCGCGGGCTCGTCCTCGCAGATCACCGATGGCGCGGCGGCAGTGCTCATGATGACCGCGGCGCGTGCCCGCGAGCTCGGCATGAAGCCCCGCGCCCGGATCCTTGATCAGTGTCTTGTCGGCGTCGACCCGGTACTGATGCTCACCGGTCCGATCGACGCGACGCGCCGGATCACCGAGCGCACCGGACTACGTGTCGACGACTTCGACGTGATCGAGATCAATGAGGCCTTCGCGTCGGTCGTCCTTGCGTGGGAACGCGAAGTCAAGCCCGACATGGCGAAGGTCAATCCCAACGGTGGTGCGATCGCGCTCGGGCATCCCGTCGGCGCGACCGGGTCGCGATTGGTGACGACCGCGTTGCACGAGCTGGAGCGCGTCGACGGCCGGTACGCGCTCGTGACGATGTGTTGCGGCGGTGGCCTCGGGACGGGCACCGTCATCGAGCGCGTCTGAGGTGCGACGGGCGCCCTTCGAGCTCGAACCGGGCGAGGAGCTCCAGGCCGTCGCCCATGCCAGCTTCCGAGGCGCCGCCGCCACCAGTGCGCGGGCGACGTTCGCGCTGGGTTCCGCGCGCATGCGACAACGCGCGTACGAGGACTGGCGCCACGCCGTCGAAGCCGCCGGCTTCCCGACCGCGGGGCCCGAGATGTTCCTCGCGGTGACCGACCGGCGCCTCCTCGTGTGCCGGACCACGTTCATGACCGGACGACCATCGACGATCCAGGGTGGCATCGAGCTCGCGCGGATCTTCGACGTGGCGGCGACGCGTCAGGGTTTGGTGACGAGCCTCGCGTTCGCGTTGGTCAACGGTCAGGTCATCGAGGTCGAAGCAATCCGAGGTGCGCGTCTCCGCCGCTTCGCACAATCGGTGCGAGACGCCCTCGGTCCGCGCTGATGGCTAGGTTCTGTGCATGACGAGTTTCGGATTCCAGATTCCCGGCTTCCGGCACGCGGGAGCGACCGACGCGGAGATGTTCGACCGGACGCTGGAGCACGCGCAGGCGGCGGAACGCGGCGGGTTCACCTCGGTGTGGGTGATGGACCACTTCTGGCAGCTGCCGCCCCTCGGCGGCCCGGATGAGCCGATCCTCGAGGCCTACACGTTGCTCGGGGCACTCGCGGCGCGTACCGAGCGCGTGCAGCTCGGCACGCTCGTCACCGGCGTGACCTACCGCAACCCGGCGCTCGTCGCGAAGCTGGTGACCACGCTCGACGTGATCTCACACGGGCGTGCGATCCTCGGGATCGGCGCCGCATGGTACGAACCCGAACACGAGGGAATGGGCTTCGACTTCCCGGGCGTACGCGAGCGCCTCGACCGCCTCGAGGAAGCGGTACAGATCTGCCGCGCGTTGTTGCGAGACGAGCGACCCACGTTCGAGGGCCGCTACTACCGCACGAAGGACGCGCGCAACGTTCCCGCACCGGTACAGACCGGCGGCATACCGATCATGATCGGCGGCAGCGGCGAGAAGCGTACGCTCCGGCTCGTCGCGCAGTACGCCGACATGTGCAACGTCAGCGGCGGCCCCGAGACGCTCCGGCAGCGGCTCGACGTGCTGCGCGGCCACTGTGAGGCAGTCGGACGCGACCCCAAGGAGATCACGACCACCCGGCTCGGCACGCTCATGCTCGCCGCCGACGCCGACGAGGCGGCGCGTACCCGCGAGTTCGTCGTCGGCATGGCCGGCGACGCGTTCGGTGAACAGTTCACACTCGGCACCGCCGACGAGGTCGTGCAACAGGTCGAGCAGCTCGTCGCCACGGGCGTCGATTGCCTGATCTTCAACATGCCGCTCACCGATCCCGACACCGTGGAACGGGCGGGCAAATTGCTGACCTCCAACTTCGCCTAGAGGAGCGAGTCGTTCGGTGGCCTCGTCGACGCTTGCGGAGCGGTTGGGATACGAAGCCGGCGCCAAGCTGGTGATCATCAACTGTGACGATCTCGGATCGTCGCGCTCTGCGAACGTCGCCATCTACGAAGCGCTGCGCGACGGCCTGGCCACGAGCTCGACGCTCATGGTGCCGTGTCCGTGGGCGAGGGACGCGGCCGCGATGTACCGGGGCGAGGACGTCGGCGTGCACCTCACACTGAACTCCGAATGGGAGACGTACCGCTGGGGTCCGATCACCCACTCGCCGAGCCTCCTCGACGGGGACGGCGGCTTCCCGCGCACGGTCGAGGACGTCTGGGACCACGCCGATCTCGACGAGGTCCGCAAGGAGTGCCGAGCCCAGATCGAACGGGCGATCTATTGGGGCTTCGACGTCTCCCACCTCGACGCGCACATGGGAACGCTGCAGTTACGCGCCGAGTTCTTCGACGTGTACCTCGAGATGGCGATCGACTTCCGCCTGCCGTTGCGCATGGCCGGGGCGCGCGCCGAGCGCCTGGTCGGCTTCCCGTACCGGCAGCTCGCGGCCGACGAAGACGTCGTGTACCCCGACCAGTTCGTGCACACGGGCGTGGGGTCGCGCCGTGCGATCGAGAAGGCGCTGTTCGATCTCCGTCCGGGCGTCACCGAGATGTACCTCCACCCTGCGCTCGACACCGACGAGCTGCGGGCGTCACATCCCGACTGGGCGAACCGCGTGGAAGACCACGCGATGCTCACCCGTGACCCTGCGTTCGCCGATCTGGTCGAGCGCGCGGGCGCGCACCTGATCGGCTTTCGCGAGCTGCGCGAGCTCCAGCGGTCCGCGTGAGCGTCACGCCGGCGGCGCTTGCCGCGCTGTGCACGAGCACGATGCCGAACGAGCGGCTCAGCGCCGACGAGCTCGAGTACCTGTGCTTCGGCGAGGGCGACGAAGCCTTCGGAGACGCGCGCGGCGCCGCGGTACTGCACACGCAACGCTTCGGCGCGCACCTCGCGGCGTGGCTCATGGTCGTCGCGGTCGACAAGGGCGCGCAGGGAAAGGGCCTCGGCAAGGAGCTCGTGCACGCGGTCGCGGATCGGGCGCGTGCGCTCGGCGCGGTCGAGTTGCTGCTCGCGAGCGCGGTGCCGCGCTACTTGTGGCCGGGCGTCGATCTCGGCAATACGCGCGCGGGCATGCTCCTCGAGTCGTGTGGTTTCGCGCGCGACTGGCTGGGGACGAACATGGCGATCGCCACGTCGTTTCGCCGCGATCCGCCGGCCGGATGCACGGTCGAGCGCGAGCACGGAAGCGGTGCCCACGACTTCGCGCACGCCGCGTACCCGCACTGGGTCCCCGAGCTCGATCGCGCGGTCGCCCTCGGGACTGCGTTCGCGGCGCGGGATGCGAACGGCGCGACGATCGGATTCGGCTGCCACTCCGTGAACCGTGCCGGTTGGATCGGTCCGATGGCGAGCGAGGCATCGTCACAGCACGGTGGCATCGGGTCCGCGGTCGTGGCGGCGTTGTGCGCGGATCTAGCGACGCGCGGACACCCGGCGGGTGAGATCTCGTGGGTGAGCAACCTCCGCTTCTACGGCAAGTGCGGCGCCCGGGTCTCGCGACTGTTCATGGGCGGCAAGCTGCCACTGTGAGGCGTCGCCCGTCCGCGGTCAGGCGGGCAGGAGGTCGGCGACGCGCAATTGCGGTGCATCGCCGGCCGTGAGCGGCAGGAATCGCAGCAGCTTGCCGAAGTCGCCGGCCATCTTCACCTGACCGCGCATGAACCCGACCGACAGGTCGAGCGAGCCGTCGTGCAGCGCCTGCGCGTCGGCGGGTGTCGCAGTGAACGTCACGTCGACCGGTTCCGGCGCCACACCCTCGCCGCGTGCGGTCACCGAACCGTCGTCGACCTGTGCCCACGACCGCGCCTGTTCCTTCTTGCCGGCGGCGACGACGAACTCAACGAGCACGATCGCGTTCCCGTATACCGGCGAACAGATCATCCTCGAACTCGCCGTCGGCGACGCCGTTGTCGACCAGCGACCGCGCGAGCGTGTACTCCTCCCACGGGAACACCTCGCGGATCACGTCGTCGGGCAGCCGCATCCAGAACCCCGTGGGGTCGACCTGCGTGCGGTGCGCAAGCAGCGCTTCCCGGCGCTTGTGCAGGAATTCACCGACGTCGATGAGCGTCGTGAACTCGTCCTTGCGATCCTTGTCGAAGCCGCGCTCGAACCACGACACGTACGGGCTCTCCTCGCCCCGCCGCGTGTACGCCTCGTGGAGCGCTTTCACGCGGGCGATCGACCAGGAGACGTAGTACAGCTTGACGGGCTGCCACGGTTCGCCCGCATCGGGATACGCCTCGGGGTCGCCGGCCAGATCGAAGGCGGGGACCGAGATCTCGTGCACGCGGATGTGATCGGGATGCGGATAGAAGTTGCGATCGTCGCGGTAGGTGATGATCACCTGGGGCCGCTCGGCGCGGATCACCTTCACCAAGCGACCGACCGCTTCTTCCATCGGCGCGTTCGCGAAGTTGTCGGGACGGGCGTTCGTCTCCGTGTCGGGCATGCCGCTGTCGTGGTACCCGAGCATGTGAAGCTCGGCGTACCCCAGCACCCGCACGCTCTCGGCCAGTTCCGCCATGCGCATCTCGTGCATCTTCTCGGGGGTCCCGGGATGCTCGACGGCCGGATTCAAGATGTCGCCGGCTTCTCCCCCGGTGCAGCACACGAGCACGTTGCGCACGCCCTCGTCCGCGTACTTGGCGGTAGTGCCTGCGCCCTTCGACGCTTCGTCATCCGGATGCGCGTGCACCTGCAGGAGGCAGAGCTGCTCGTTCGCCATCGGGTCAAGCTACCCGCTGCGATGCGCTGCTCACTCCTCCAGCGCACCGGTCTCGACGTTGCCGATGCCGCGCAGGAACTGCTCGCCCAGCGGCACGAACGTGAACTCGCCTTCGGCAACCTCGGTGCGCATCGCCGCCGGCACGAGGATCCGGTTCGGTGGGGCGATGGCGGTCAGCCGGCTCGCGAGGTTCACCACCGGTCCGTAGAAGTCGCCGTCGCGCGGGATCACCGGGCCGGCCGCGACACCCCCGCGAACCGGAGGCAGCCCCTCGGCCGCGACCGCCTTGCGCAACGCGACGGCGCTCGCCAGGACCTCGTGCGGCAGCCCGACGAACATCATCTCGTCGCCGATGGTCTTGACGACGCGCGCGCCGTGCGCGGCGATGGTGTCGTACGCGACGGCTTCCCAATGGCTGAGCAACCCTGACAGCGCGTTCGGGTCGAGCTCGCCGCTTAACGCGGTATAACCCGAGAGATCGGTGAATCCGATCGCCACCACGATGTCGGGATCTGCTTGCAGGGCGAGGCGTCGCCACACCGCCGCGCGCAGTTGAATGCGCACGACGTAGTCGACAAGCGCCGCCAGTCGTTCGAGTCGCTCGTCGGACAAGAAGGCGAGGGCGATGTCGTCGTCGGACTCGCCGTCCGCGCGGCTGCGCTGCACGAAGTCTGCGATCACCTCGGCCTCGACGGCGGCAATACGCGCCGCGGCACCACTTGTCACCCGGATCTGTTGGAGAAGTGTCTCGGGATCCGTGCCCCATTCCGCCGCCTGGCGCACCACTTCCCGCGCCGCGACGACGTCGCGGTCGGAGAAGGCGGCCACACCGGCCGGCACGTCGGGAAAGCCCACCGCGCGCCACAACCGATGGGCCCACGCCTCCTCGATACCCGCCGCGGCCGCAAGCTGGCCGACGTCGTATTTGCGGTCGCCCGGCAGCAGCCGGCGTTCGAGCGCGAGGAGCGGAACGAACGCGAGCGCCTCGGCGCGCACGAGGTCGTCCTCGGACGCGCCGAGCTCAATGAGGCGGCGACGCAGCTCGTCATGCATCGGGTCATTCTCGCTCGGACAACTACCCTTCCGCGGATGTTCAACGGGGGCCGCGTCGGGGACGAAGAGCGACCCGCCGGGTCCGTCACGCGTCGGCGCACGCGTCCCTTCCCCTTCCGTCGCCCGCACATCGCGTCCCGGCGAGTGCGGTTCACGCTCTACTGGATCGTGTTCGGCGCGGCGGTGTGTGTGCTCGCCGTGATCGGCTCAGTCGTCGAGCACGCGGTGTACTCGGGCCATGTCCTTCCGGGCGTGGAGGTCGACGGCGCACACGTCGGGGGCAAGAAGGAGGTCGCGGCGGCCGACGTCGTCGCCCGGCTCGGCAACGACCTCGACCGGGCACCGTTGCGCACACGGGTCGCCGATCGGCGATTCACGATCCGGCCGGCGCGGATCGGCTTCGACGTCGACACCGAGGCCACGGCGCGAAACGCGACGCGGGACGGCAGACGGGACAACCTGTTCGCGCTCGTCGCCGGCACGGTGATGCGGCGGGTGCGCCCCGACCACGTCCCGCTGGTGGTGCGCTACGACGGCGGCCGGCTCGACACGTTGCTCGCGGGGTGGGGCCGGGACGTGGACAAGGGGATCGTCGAAGGCGGGCTGCGGTTCGAGGGCACCAAAGTCGTCGCGATCGCCCCGCAGACGGGCACTGGCCTGCAGCGGGACGAGGCGCGACGCGAGATCGTCCGGGCGCTCGGCCGCGCCGACCGGAAGCACGAGGTCGTGTTGCCCTTCGGGAAGGTCGTGCCCCGGGTCGACCAGAGAGAGGTCGACGCCGCCGCCGCCCGGGCGCGGTCGTTGCTGGCCGGGAACCGGGAGATCCGTGCCCGCGGCGCACGTGTCGCGCTCACACCGGCCCAGCTCGCGGCGACGCTCGGGACTCGCATCAGCCGGGACGCGCTCGACCTGACGATCGATACCGACAAGCTTCGGCTCACACTCGGCCCCCGCATCGCACCACTCGAAAGCGCGCCGACCGACGCCACGTTCTCGGTGAGCTCGGCGAACGTCGTGTCCGTCGTTCCGTCGCGCGACGGGACGATCCTGGACTTCGATGCCGTCGCCAAGGACATCCTTTCCGGGAAGCGTGTCATCCGCGCCGATGTCCGCAAGGCGCACCCTGCGCACGACACGGCATGGGCGCGTCATCTCGGGATCACCAAGCAGGTCTCGTCGTTCACGACGAATCACGCGGCCGGCGAGCCCCGCGTGCACAACATTCATCTCGCGGCCGACGTGTTGAACAACACCATCGTCGAGCCCGGGCAGCTGTTCTCGCTCAATGAGAAGCTTGGTCCGCGTACTCCCGAGAAGGGCTACGTGAAGGCACCCATTCTCGTGAGCGACGGTTTCGGTGAGGACTACGGCGGCGGTGTGAGCCAGCTGACGACCACACTCTTCAACGCGGTGTTCTTCGGCGGTTACCGCGACGTCGAGCACTCACCGCACCGCTTCTACATCTCGCGCTACCCGATGGGACGAGAGGCGACGATCAACTATCCGTCAGTCGATCTGAAGTTTCGAAACGACACGACGCACGGGTTGTTGATCCGTACCGGCTACTCCGACACGTCGATCACGGTCACCTTCTACGGCGACAACGACGGGCGCACGGTGAGCGAAGAGAACCGCAAGCTCCTTCACACCGAACCGATCACCGACGAGCTGTTGACGTGCCCGGTGAAGGAGCCCACCGACGACCCGGACAACGACTGCGCCGACCTCACTGCGTTCGAGCGGGAGACCGCGGTGACGGGCGAGACGGGATACGACGTCGCCTTCGAACGGGTGATCGATCAGCCCGGACAGCCCGAGCGGCGCCAGCGCTATCAGGTCCACTACCCGATGCTTCCCAACAAGGTTCTCGTCGGGACCAAACCCCCGGAGACATCGACGTCCGTCACAAAGCCGCCGAAGAAACACACGACGACGTCGACGCGTCCCCACTCCTGAGCCCGATTCCCACGCTGCGTTGTAGCGGCGCCCACTTGTTGCGAAACCGCTCAACCGCCCCCGCGGCCCTGCCGATCCCTTGAGGGCAAGCGCATCAACCGGCGCGGGGGCAATCGGGGAGCAACCTTGGAACGGATGCGAACGAGCGCGCACCGTCGAGTGCGGCTCGGCACCCTCACGACGAGAGCGCTCGCTGCATGTGCAGTTGCAGCGGCGCTCAACACACCCGTCGCTACGACGAGTGCGTATGCATCGAGCACGGTGCGGACGAACGCGTCCGTGTCGTCGGGTGCCATCCCTCTCGCGGCGCCGGTCGTCGCGGTGGCCGCCACTCCTTCCGGACACGGGTACTGGCGCGCGGCACGCGACGGTGGTGTGCTCACGGCCGGTGACGCGCCGTACAAGGGGTCCGCTTCCATCTACCGCAACAGCGGCATCGTCGGTATCGCCGCGACACGCGACGGTCAGGGCTATTGGCTCGTCGACAGTGGCGGCGCGGTCTTCAGCTTCGGCAGCGCGCACTTCCACGGCTCGATGGGCGGCAAGGCGCTCGACAAGCCGATCGTCGGCATGGCCGCGACGCCGGACGGCAGTGGCTACTGGCTCGTCGCCAGCGACGGCGGGATCTTCGCGTTCAACGCGCCGTACCACGGCTCGATGGGCAGACGGCATCTCGACAAGCCGGTCGTCGGCATGTCCGCGCGACCCGACGGACGGGGCTACTGGCTCGTCGCCAGCGACGGCGGGATCTTCGCATTCAACGCGCCGTTCATGGGTTCGATGGGCGGCAAGCCGCTCTTCCAACCGGTGGTCGGCATGGTGCCCAGCGGGAGCGCGTACACGCTGGTTGCCAGTGACGGTGGCCTGTTCCGCTTCGGACACAACGCGCCCTTCTACGGATCTGCCTCCGGGGCCTGCCCGGGCGCTCCGGCGGTCGGGGTCGCGACGTCCCGTCACGCGCGCGGCTACTGGATCACCTTCGCCAACGCCCGCACGTACGCGTTCTCGCCCTCCAAGCACGCACCGCGTTGCGGGCCCGACGACTCCAAGCTCGGTCGGATGGCCTCCGACCTCATGACGCGACTCAACGAGGAGCGCGCCGCGCGCGGGCTCGGGCCGCTCGCGTGGGACTCGAGCCTCGCCGGGTACGCATCGACGTGGAGTGCGGACATGAGTGCGCACGGCTTCCGCCACAGCAACATCGGGTCGCTCCTCGGCCCGTACAACTTCGTCGGCGAGAACATCGCGATGGGGAGTCGGGGCGTGACCGCCGGTTCACTGCACAACGCGTGGATGCACTCGGACGGCCATCGCTCCAACATGTTGAATGCCGGGTTCACCCGCGTCGGCATCGGTGCGTACTGCGCGTCGAATGGTTCGCTGTGGCTCACGCAGGACTTCGGGCGCGACACCGACGAGGGCTCACCACCGCCGAGCGGCGGCACGCCACCGGTGAACCCGGTCGCCCGATCCGACAGCGGTGCGCTCGGCTGCTGATCGAGCTCGACACAACTGCCGCCGGCCTACGTCCGCTCATCGCGGTGTGCCGCTCCCAATCGCACTGTGTGTTCGCCCGCATTGCAATCGATCCGTTGACCGCGCAGCTGTATCGCGACGTGCCGGTCCGTGTGCACGCGGAACACATCGGGTTCGACGCGCATCGACATGACGGCGCCGCGGAACTGCACGCGCACCTCCAGCGACCGCCATTGCTGCGGAAGACGCGGGTCGACCGCGAGCGCGTCCCCGCGCGCACGCAGCCCCATGAATCCGAAGGCGAACGCCTGCCACACCCCTCCCATGGAGGCGAGGTGCACACCACCCGCGGCCGTCGCGGTCAGATCCTCGAGATCGATGTGCGCCGCGAGGCGCAACGCGGCCAGCGCGTCGTCGAGGCGGCCGGCGCGGGCGAGCACCGACGCGTGGACCGCGGGCGACAACGAGCTTCCGTGCGCGGTGCGAGGCTCGTAGTAGTCGAGGTTGGGCACAAGTGAATCGGGCGCGGTCTCGTCGAAGAGCAGATGGTGCAACATCAGCACGTCCGCCTGCTTCACCACCTGGGAGCCGCGCACCCGGTCGCGACCCAGCAGGAGGTCGGCGTTGACCGGCCGGTGCGGCGCGACGTCGGCAATGAGGATCGGCTCGAGGTCGTAGAAGCCGGCGAACTGCTCGTACACGCCGGTGGCAGCGTCATAGCCGTCCACGAGCGCGTCGGCGAGCGCGAGCCAGCGCGCCCGCTCGCGGCCGCCGACCTCCCGGTCGCCGTCGCGCGCCACGCCCGCCGCGGCGCGGCGCAGATTCCAGCGCGCCAGCACGTTCGTGTACGCGTTGTCGTCCACCGGCTCGTGGTATTCGTCGGGCCCGATCACGCCGTAGATGTGGGCGCGACCGTCGTGGTCCATGCGGATACGAGACGCCCAGTAGCGGGCCGTCGCGACCAGCAGCTGCGAACCGGGACCGGCGGCGAACTCCTCGTCACCGGTCCAGTCGGCGTAGAAGCACGCGGCCCACGCCACGTCGCCGACGATGTGGATCTCGTTCTCTCCGGTACGGATGGGAACCACGGCGCCGCTCGGATCGCGACCTGCGTGCGGGGTCACGTCGACACCGGCCGCCGCGGATTCCCATGGAAAGCGCGCACCCTCGTGCCCCTCCTCGGCGGCGCGCCGGAGCGCAGCCGGGAGACGGCGGATGCGGTACTCCAGCATGGCGCGTGCCGCCGGAGGATGTGTCGCCACGAGGAACGGCAACACGAAGAGATCGGCATCCCAGAACACGTGCCCGCGGTACGCGCGGCCGGTCAATCCGCGGGCGCCGACCGCCGCTTCCCCGCGGTCGCCGACGGAGCCCATGAGATGAAACAGTGCGACGCGGGTCGCGCTCTGTAACGCGGCATCACCGACGACCTGCACGTCGGCGTGCTCCCAGCGCACGGCCCACGCGCGACGATGCTGCGCGAGCAGCAATTCGAAGCCGGCGCGCTCGACGTGTTCGAGCGCCGACACCGCTGCTTCGGGTCCCGGCACGGCATCCTCCGTGTCGGGCGCGGGACCGCCCGGTGACGTTTCGTACGCCGCGAGTCGGAGCAGTCGCCGGCCGTCGCGAACTTGTGACGCCGCCGCGGTCAGCGAGCCTCCTGTCCCGCCTGTCGCGATCCAGGCGCGGCCGTCGTGCACACCGGACGTGTGGGCGACTGTGGGCGGCGCGAGCGGCGGAGAGTCCTCGGGCGGTTCGATGTCGGCGCGCAGCACCGCGATGCCAGGACGCGCGAGCGACACGAATCGCAGCGATTCGAGCCCGGTGGCGCCGTCCGCGTGCTCCCCGAGCGTCGCGGTGTGCAGGTCCAGCACCCGGCGATCGCGATCCGCGGCACCGAGGGCGCGTCCGAGCATCGCCCAGCGCGGTCCGGGCAACAGGTCGGTGAGGGGTCCGTCACGGTCGTACACACCCGCGGCAACGACGTCCGGCGCCGCGGCCGGATCCGTGAGAAGCGGTGCGCCGGCGGTGCCGATGCGCCCGTCGGCGATCGTCAACAGTGCGCTGTGCGCACGCGCACGCCTGGGGTCGATGTCCTCGACCGCGATCGACCAGCCATCGACCTCGGCAACCGCAGGGACCTCGGCGCGCCGGCGGAGCTGATCCTCGAGGAAGGCGACGAACACCGGCGGCCCACCGGGAAGATGCAGCACGTTGTCGGGCACCCCGTTGGGCTCGACACCCACCGAGATCGCCACCGCGGCTGCCGCCTCTGGAATGAGCATGAGCGCGTCGCTTCCGGGCAGGCCGCCGAGCGGGCCGAACTCGTCGCCGCCGAAGCACACGAGCGACGGCGCGATCCCCCACTGCCACAACTCGCCGAGCACGACGCGCCCTGCATCGGCCTTGTCGGTGAGCCCGACTTCGACGTGCTTGGCGTCGCTCGTGATCTTGGCGTCGACGAGACCTTCTTCGCGCGTGATCGCCGCTGCGAGCTCCACGACATCGGCGATGTCACGGATCCCGGCTTTGTGCAGGCGGTCCTCCACCGCGCGCAACAGGTCGTCGATCACCGACTTCGGCGGGTCCTCCCACTGCGGTTCCGGGATCAAATCGATCTTCCGCCGGTTCAACCGCTGCGACACGATCCGCGCGTCCAGACCGCGTGCGCCGAGCCGGCTGACGATCTTCTCCGCGGCGCGGGTCAGCGCCTCATCCTCTTCATGCGTCGCGTCGCGTCGCGCGACGAGTCGCGGTCCATCGGCATCGACCTCGAACAGCTCCGAGCCGCGATTCAGTGCGAGCAGCAGCCGGCCCGGACCCGACGGGCGGGCACGCAACTGTCCGTCGACATTGCCCACGTGCGTGCCGCTGACGACCACGATGTGCATCCCGGCGGCGCAGAGCGACTCCACGAGCTCCCGGACCCGTGTCGCGTCGGCCTGCCGATCGGGAACGGCCGTGCCGTCCCAGTCGAACACGAGTGCCTCGAAGCGGCGGGCGATCTCGGCCGGCACATCCGCACGGAGCCGAGGGCTGGAGGACATCCCGTGCAGTCTTGCCCACCGGTCCGGTTGGTGCGGAAGCGTCCGTTCCGTTGCAACTGGTGGCGAGGGGGTACGACTGAGGCAATGGACACTTCATCCGCGCCGGCGACGACGAGCAGGTCTCCGAAGCGCGCCGACGACCGGTCGGGTAAGCAGGGAATACGCCTCGGCACCGTCTTCGGTATCGAGGTGCGCGTCGACTGGAGCCTTGCGATCGTCGTGGTGTTGCTCACCTGGAGCCTGGCCGACGTCTCGTTCCCGTCGCTGAGCGAGGGCTATCGCAGCGGTGAGTACTGGATCGCCGCGTTCACCACGACACTCTTGTTCCTCGCGTCGCTGCTCGCCCACGAGCTCAGTCATTCCGTGGTCGCGCGCCGGCTCGGGATCCAGGTCCACGACATCACGCTGTGGCTGTTCGGCGGCGTCTCGCGCTTGGAAGGTGAGGCGCGCACGCCGCGCGCCGACTTCGCAATCGCGTTTGCGGGTCCGGCGACGAGCATCGTGGTCGGCATCCTCTCGTCCGCACTCGCGGTCGCGGTCCGGCTCGCGGACGGCTCGGATCTTGCCGCGACGGCGTTGTTCTGGCTCGGCGCGATCAACCTCGTGCTCGCGGTGTTCAATCTCATCCCCGCGGCACCCCTCGACGGTGGTCGCGTCTTGCGCGCGTGGCTCTGGCATCGCAGCGGTGACCACGACCGGGCGGCGATCAGCGCGGCTCGCGCGGGCCGGGTTTTCGGGTGGGTGCTCGTCGGACTCGGCGTGCTCGAGTTCATCGCCGGCGGCGACGTCGGAGGACTCTGGTTGGTGTTCCTCGGCTGGTTCCTGCTCGGCGCGGCGCGCGCGGAGGAGGACCAGGTCGTGACGCAGCACGCACTGCAGGGCGTGCGCGTCGGCGACGTGATGACCCATGCGCCCATCACGGCACCCGCCGACGCGCCCGTCGCCGCGATCGTGGACGACTACGTGCTCGGCCACCCGTGCTCGGCGTTCCCGCTCGTGGACGGAAACGGACGGGTCGTGGGCCTGCTGACGCTCGCGCAGTGCAAACGCGTCCCCGCGGCCGAGCGGGCGACGACGCCGGCGAGTGCGGTGGCGACACCGATCGACGATGTCCCGACCGCTTCGCCCGACGAGCTGCTCGTGCCCGTGCTGCGACGCACGGAAGGATCCGACGGACGGGTGCTCGTCATGCAAGACGGCCACCTTGCGGGAATCGTGACCCCGACCGACGTCACACGGGCGGTGCAGCGTGCCGCCGGGCGCGGGGAGCGATCACCGGTCGTGTTCGAGCGCCACAGCTGAGGGGTTCCGCCAGCGCACACGCGGGGTGCGCTGTTCCGGCGGGCACCGCCACTGCATGATCTGCCAACCCAGCTCGAGCACGACGACGGCCGCGAGTCCGCAGACGACGGCCGACGCGGTCACCAGCGTCCGCGGCAGCCCGAGCGCGAACCACTCACGCAGGCTCGTTACACGCAGGATCACCACAAACGCCACGATCATCGTGCCGACGAGCGCGGCGCGGGCAGGAGTGATCGGACGAGCGAACAGGTTGAGCACCCAGAGCCCCACGATCATCAGCGTGAGCGTCGCCGCGGTTCGCGCCTGGTCGACGCTCACTCCCGCAGCAAAGTGTGCGATCGCATAGGACGTGAACGTCGCGACGGCGGCGATGACACCGGCAGGACCGGCGGTTCGCAGTACCCGTGTCACGAAGCCGGGCACGTAGCGCTGGATGTTCGGCGCCAACGCGAGGAAGAACGCGGGGATCCCGATCGTCAGGCTGCTGATGATCGTGAGGTGGCGGGGCAAGAACGGATACGGCCAGCGCGCGATCCCGATCATGATGGCGAGAAGCATCGCGTAGAACGTCTTGGTGACGAAGAGGTTGGCCACCCGCTCGACGTTCGCGATCACACGCCGGCCCTCGCCGACGACGCCCGGCATCCTCGCGAACTTGCCGTCGAGCAGCACGATCTGCGCGACCGCACGTGTCGCAGGTGCGCCGCTCCCCATCGCGACACCGATGTCGGCGTCCTTCAACGCCAGCGCGTCGTTCACGCCGTCGCCCGTCATCGCGACGACGTGGTCGGCCTTCTGCAACGTGTGGACGATGCCGCGCTTCTGTTGCGGTGTGACGCGCCCGAACACCGACGCGTCCTCGAGCACACGCAGCATTGGATCGAACTCATCGGGAAGCTCGCGCGCGTCGACCGGGCGGTCGGCGCCATCGAGACCGACCCGGGCCGCGACCGCGCCGACCGTGCGCGGGTTGTCGCCGCTGATGACCATGCAGCGCACGCCCTGGCGCCGGAAGTACGCGAGCGTGTCGGCCGCGTCGGGGCGAATCTGCTCCTCGAACACGATGAGCGCCGACGGGTTGAGCTCGTCGGGAAGATGCTCACCATCGAGGTGTGCGTCGGAACGGGCGAGCAACAGCACCCGCTGGCCCTTCGCCGCCAGCTCGTCGGCCCGGGTTCGTACCGGGTCGTCGGCCGGGCGGCCGGTCCACACCATCTCCGGCGCGCCAAGGACCCACGTGCCCTGCTCCCCGAAGGTTGCGGCGCTCCACTTGCGCGCCGAGGAGAACGGCGTGGCGGCAATGCGGTCCCACGCCGGCGGATTGGGAAAGGCCGCACCCAACGCGCTCATCGTCGCATTGCGGTTCGGGTCGGCCGCCAGTGCGCCGAGTGCTTCGTGCACAGGATGGCCCTCCGCGAGCACGTCGATGCGCTGGAACGCGATGACCCCTTCGGTGAGCGTGCCCGTCTTGTCGAGCAGCACCACGTCGACGCGCGCGAGGCCTTCGACCGCCGGCAGCTGCTGCACGAGCACCTGGCGGCGCGCGAGCGTCACGGCCGCGACCCCGAACGACAGGCTGGTCAGCAGGACGAGCCCTTCGGGAATCATCGCCACGACACCCGCAACCACGCCCGCGATCGCTTCGCGGTTGGTGTGCTGGACGTGGAACTGACTGAATGCCAACAGCGCCGCCGTCGGCACCAGCGCCCACTGCACCCAGCGGAGGATCGTGTTGATACCGACCATGAGCTCGGAGTGGACGAGCGTGAAGCGGCGCGCCTCGGTCGCGAGCCGTCGCGCATACGCGTCGGCGCCGACGCGCGTCGCCTGGAAGAGCCCGGAGCCCGCGACCACGATGGAACCCGACAGCACTTCCTCGCCCGCGTGCTTGGCCACCGGTTCGGCTTCACCGGTCAGCAGCGACTCGTCGAGCTCCAGGCCGTCGCTGGTGCGCACGGTGCCGTCGGCGGGCACCTGATCCCCCGCACGGAGATCGCAGAGGTCGCCGAGCACGACCTCGTTGACCGCGATCTCCTGCACCTTGCGGTCGCGTACGACCCGTGCCTTGGGTGCGGAGAGCACCGCGAGCCGGTCGAGTGTCCGCTTCGCGCGCCATTCCTGCACGACACCGATCAGCGAGTTGAACAACAGCACGAAGCCGAACAACGCGTCCTGGCCCTCGCCGAAGACGAGGATGAGCACGAACATCGTGCCGAGAATCGCGTTGAACCGCGTCAAGACGTTCGCGCGGAGAATCTCACCGAACGTGCGGCTGGTGCGATCGTCGGCGACGTTCACCTTGCCCTCACGCACACGCAGGGCGACGTCATCCGCCGTGAGCCCGGCGTCGGGCGTGATGACGTCCGCAGCCGCCAGCGTGGTATCGCTCACCGGGTCAAACCTATCGGCGAGACGTAGGGTTGTCCCGTGGCCGAATATCCCGCGCGATGGGAGAGCGACGTCGTGTTGGCCGACGGGGGCACGGTGCGGCTGCGGCCGGTCCGCCCCGACGACGACGAGCGCCTCCTGGCCCTGTACGAACGGCTCAGCGATGAGTCGATCTATCTTCGCTTTTTCTCCCCGGTTCCCCGACCGACTGCCGCGCAGCTCGAACGGCTCACGAACGTCGACTACGACGCAAGGTTCGCCCTCGTCGCACAGTTCGGCGACGACCTGCTGGCGATCGCGCGCTACGACCGCGTCGCGCCCGGCGAGGCCGAGGTGGCCTTCACCGTGCAGGACGACCAGCAGGGTCGCGGGCTCGGCACGCTCATGCTCGAGCATCTCGCGGTGGTCGCGCGCGCACACGGCATCCAGACGTTCTCGGCCGACACACTGCCGAACAACACCCGCATGCTGAACGTCTTCCGCGACGCGGGCTGGATCGCAGAACGTCGATTCGTCGAAGGCACCGTGCACGTGCGGTTCTCGATCGAGCCGACCGCGTTGTCCGTGGCGGCCGTCGAAGCCCGCGAGCTCCACGCGGAGGCGGCCTCCATCGTGCGCCTGCTCGCGCCGCGGTCGATCGCGGTGATCGGTGCGAGCCGGAAACCCGGCACCATCGGCCACGAGGTCTTCCGCAATCTGCTCGCGTTCGGTTTCGCGGGTCCTGTGTACCCGGTGAACCCGTCGTCGGTCTCGGTCGCAGCGGTACGCGCGTACCCGACCGTGCTCGACGTCCCCGACGCCGTCGACGTCGCCATCGTCGTTGTCCCCGCCGCGCTGGTCCCCCAGATCGTGGATCAATGTGCGCACAAGGGTGTGCACGGTCTCGTGATCATCAGCGCCGGCTTCGCCGAGGTCGGCGCCGACGGCGAAGCGCGGCAACGGGAGATCGTCGCCACCGCGCGCCGGAACGGCATGCGGATCATCGGGCCGAACTGTCTCGGCATCGTCAACACCGCCCCCGACGTCCGGATGAACGCGACGTTCGCGCCGGCGCCGCCGGTACCCGGCGCGGTCGGATTCCTGTCGCAGTCCGGCGGCCTCGGCATCGAGCTCATGGCACGCGCGGGCGCGCTCGGCATCGGGATCTCGGAGTTCGTGTCCGTCGGCAACAAGGCAGACGTCAGCGGCAACGACCTGCTCCAGCATTGGGAGACCGATCCCAACACGCAGGTCATCCTCTTCTATCTGGAGTCGTTCGGGAACCCGCGCAAGTTCGCGCGCCTCGCACGTCGCGTCGCGCGGCACAAGCCGATCGTCGCGGTGAAGAGCGGGCGCACGCTGGCCGGCAGCCGCGCCGCGTCGTCGCACACCGCCGCGCTCGCGTCGCCGGACGTCGCCGTCGACGCGCTGTTCCGCCAGACGGGCGTCATCCGCGTCGACACGCTCGAGGAGCTCCTCGGCACCGCGCAGGTGCTGTCGAGCCAACCGTTGCCGACCGGTCGCCGCGTCGCGATCGTCTCGAACGCGGGTGGACCCGGAGTCCTCGCGGCGGACGCGTGCGCCGGTGCGGGCCTCGAGGTCTGTGAGTTGTCGGACGCGACCCAGACCGCCCTCCGGGAGTTCGCAGTTCCGGACGCGACCGTGCGCAACCCGATCGATCTCGTCGCGGGCGCGTCGGCCGATGATTTCGAGCGCGCGCTACGCGCGGTGCTCGCCGACGATGCGATCGACGCGGTCCTCCCGATCTTCGTGCCGCCCCTCGTGACGCGCGCCGAAGACGTGGCGCGGGCGATCGCGGCGGCAGCGCGGGACGCGGGCGAGAAGCCGCTCGTCGCGTGCTTCCTCGGCCGGGACGGCGTGCCCGCGGAACTGCGAGGCGACGGCAAGCAGCGGCCCGTCCCGTCGTTCGCGTTCCCGGAAGCAGCCGCGCGCGCATTGGGACGCATCGCCGATCTGGCGGAGTGGCGGCGCCAACCCGAAGGCGTCGAGCCCGAGTTGAAGGACGTCGATCTCGATCGCGCGCGCGCCCTCGTGCGCCGGCGGCTCGCGACGGCACCCGAGGGCCTGTGGCTCGACCTCGACGACGCATACGAGCTCGTGCAGTGCTTCGGTATCCGGGTCGCGGCGGGCCGGCTCGTGCACGACGCCGACGGCGCAGTGCGCGCCGCCACCGAGCTCGGTACTCCCGTCGTGCTGAAGGCGGGCTCACCCGAGATCGTGCACAAGACCGACGTCGGCGGCGTCGTGATGGGCCTCACCGATGCCGCCGCGGTGCGCGCCGCGTTCGACGACATGGCCGCGCGCCTCGGTGACCGCATGGGCGGCGCAATCGTGCAGGAAACCGTCGGCGGGGGTGTCGAGACGATCGTCGGCCTCACCCAGGATCCGTCGTTCGGCCCGCTCGTGCTGTTCGGGCTGGGCGGCACCACCGCCGAGCTGCTCGCCGACCGTGCGCTGCGCACGGTGCCCATTACCGACGAAGACGCGCGCCGGCTGGTGCGGTCGCTGCGCGGTTCACCGTTGCTCTTCGGCTATCGCGGGCGTCCGACCGTCGACGTGCATGCGCTCGAGGATCTCGTGCTGCGCGTCGGCCGGCTCGCCGACGAGCTCCCCGAGGTCTCGGAGATGGACCTCAACCCCGTGATCGTCTCGGAGACCGGCGTGGTCGCGGTCGACCTGAAGGTTCGCTGTGCACCGGCCCCCGATCGCGCGCCCCCCGACTACCGCCGCATGCGGGCCTAGACACGTCGCAGCGGACGGTACCGTGACGGTTCCATGACCTCCGCGCCGACGACGACGTGCTATCGGCACCCCGATCGCGAGACCGGGCGGCACTGCACGCGTTGCGGACGACCGGCGTGCGCGGATTGCCTGCGCGAGGCGTCGGTCGGTGCGCACTGCGTCGAGTGTGTACGTGCCGCGGCGCCCAAGACCACAGAACGCCTCCGCGTGCGCTGGCGGGGCGAGCACATGCTCGCGACGAAGGTCATCATCGGGATCACCGTCGCGGTGTATCTGTTCATCACCTTGCAGGACTCCGGCGCGACCGGCCGCGGCACGCTGAGCAACGACCTCGCGCTCTACGGACCGGCCGTGCACGACGGCGAGTGGTGGCGGCTCCTCACGAGCTCGCTCGTGCACTACGGCTTCATCCACATCCTCTTCAACATGCTCATCCTGTGGCAGGTGGGCATGATCCTCGAGCCCGGCGCGGGCAAGGCTCGCTTTGCGATGCTGTACGTCGTGTCCGTGCTCGGCGGTTCCGCGGGCGCGCTGGTGCTGACGCCGAACGCGTTCACCGGTGGCGCGTCGGGCGGCGTGTTCGGGGTCGGGGCCGCGGCGACGCTCGTCATGCACCGCCAGGGCGTCCGCTTCTGGGACACGGGCTTCGGGCCGCTCTTGCTGATCAACCTGGCCCTGGGTTTCTTCCTGCCGGGAATCTCGGTCGGCGGTCACATCGGCGGATTGATGGCCGGCACGCTCGCGGCCGAGGCGATGCTCCAGGCGCGCAAGACCGGTCAGCTCGCGCTCGGCTACCTCGGCGCGGGTTTCGTGGGGGCGGCAGCGGTGTTCCTGGCGTTCGCGGTCGCCCGCTGAGCTCAGTCGGCGCGCACGAGCTCGACCGCGCCCGTGTCGTCGTCCTCCACCAGACGGAAACCACACTGTTGCGCGAGCTCGCGCCGGCCCTCCCACGGACCGGACGCCAGGATCTCGTCACCCGCCTCGAGCGTGATCCGACGCGGCTGGTAGAAGTAGCGCCCGCCGCGCTTGATCGCGAGCAGGTGGAACCCGGTGTCGTCGCCGACCGACTTGCCGACCACCGTCGCACCGTCGAGCGCGCTCCCGCGCGCGATCGGGTACTGCACCGACACCTCGTCGGTCTCGCCCAACGCGACCGCGAGCACCGGGTGCATCTCTTCTTCCTTCTCGACGAGCCACACCAGCTGTTGGGCCGCGTCACCGACCTCTTCCGAAGCCGCACCGAGGTGCAACAGGCCGCGCAAACCCGACGGATCGACGGTCTCCGCGCCCGCGCGTAGCACCCACAGCTCGAGCTGCTCACGCATCTCGTCGAGCCGATCTTCGAGCTGCGTGACCTGGGTGGCGAGCCCCTGATCGTTCAGCAAGAGCGCGCTGTATGCGAGCCCGACGGCCGCCTCGGAGAGGTTCTTCATCTCGACGAGCACGTCGACCGCGCGGTCGAGGTCGGAGATCGCCGGGTTCTCCTCCACGGCTGCCGGTCGCCACACCGGCGCACCCGCGAGCTCGCGCAACTCGCCGATGCCTTCGCGGGCGCCGCGCACGATGAGGACGTCGTCGGGAAGGAGCAGCTCGTCGCCATCGGGGTCGATGAGCCATTCGCGGCCGCGCCGCAGCGCGACGACGCGCATTCCGACCTCCATCGGGAGCTCGACGTCCTCGAGCGACCGGTTCGCGAGCGCAGAATCGGCGCGTACCCGCACACGATGCGAGACCTCTTCCGCCTCCCCGAGATCGGCGACGAGCGCAGCCGGGATCCCCAGCCGGTGCGTCACCACGTGAGAGATGTCGACCGCCGCGTTGCCCATTCGCTCGATCGCGGAGACGACGTGCAGCACGCTCGCGATCTGCTCGGCGTCGCGCTTGGAACGCCCGGCGAGCACACAGATCTCGCGCATCTCGTGGATGAGATCGGTGAGGCGCTCCTCGAGGTCGTGCACCTCGTCGGCCATGCGCTCGTCGGCGAAGAAGATCGCCGCGTACCCGAGATCGACCATGAGCTCGGAGGTGTCCTTCGCCTCCGAGAGCATGGCTTTCAGATTTCTCGGTCGTTCGTCCATGGAGTGCCGGCTCGGCTCAGGTGAGCCCGAAGATGACTAGGGACAGGATAAGCGCGACGGCGCCGAGCAGGTCCGACGTTCCCGAGACCAGCGGGATCCCGAAATTGTCGGGATCGAGCCCGTAGCGAAAGGTCGCAACCGCGCCGTAGTACCCGACGAAGTTCGTCCACGTCGTCGCCAGGAGGCCGGCGAGCAGCACCACTCCGATCGTCGGGAGGAAGCCCGGGCCCGACAGGTTCAGCGCCGCACCGAGCGCCTCGGTCGCACACCCGAGGACGAGGAAGATGGACGTCGCAAGGAAGTAGACGAGCGCGATGTCCTCGACGACCCCGCGCCACATTCCGCGGCGCACCTCGACGAGACCGAGATGCAGCTTGGACGCGAGGCGCGCGGACAAGATCCCGGGCAAGGAGCCCGACAATGACAACAGCGGCGGGATCACGATCAGCAGCGCGGGCTTCTGCAGCAACGGCGTCAAACGGCCTTGGATCGTCAACCCGGCCAGCATGCTGATGGCTCCCGAGAGCAGGAGCACCCCCACCGACTCCCGTACCACACGGCGCAGGGTCGGCAAGTGCGCGCGCCATCCGAGCACGAGCGCGCCGAGACACACCACCGCGCAGAGTCCCCCGAGCACGGGCGTGACGCCGGCGAGCCCGACCAGTGCCGTCGCGAGGAAGAGGCTCGGGAGCGTCACCGAATCGGCCGCGGCGGTGACGATGGGCGCCGCGACGTTGTCGAGGTCCCAGTCGTGCCGCACGCTCATCGCGGCAACCGCGACGGTGATCCCCATCACGACGACGACGGGGATCAAGCCGCCGATCACTGAGACGACGATGAAGTCGGCGATCGAGATCGAGTGGTGCACGCCGAACGCAACGGCAATGCCCTTGGCCGAGACGGCGAGCAGGAAGGCGAGGCTCATCGACAGCAGCACGGCCGATGCGAGGTTCTGACCGACCTCGGTGTCGACGCGTGCGGAGAGACGGAACGTGCCGGCGAGGACCGACGTCCCGAGGCGGCTGCCCAGGGCACCGAAGACATTGCCGCGCATGCCGACCGCGGCGGGAACCAAGATGATGAGGCCGGGGAGCTCGTCGAGGGTGTGCGTGATCTTGCCGAGCGTGACGCCCGCGATGAGCCCGGTGCCGGTCGAGATCAGGAGCGCGACGAAGCCCGCGCGGACCCCCGCGAAGTCCGCGCGTAGGAGCGCGACGAAACGCGCGCCGACACGACGCGGGAAGCGGAGCATGTGGGACTCGGCGGTTCGGCCATCTGCGGTCCTCCGGAACTCGTCCGGAACCCGAGAAGACTAGCCCGCGGGGCAGGCGAGAAGGGCCGATACCCGGCTACGCAAAGCGCCAGCGGGTCGCGGTCGCGCCGAAGAGGGTGGACTCGCGCGCGATGTCGCGTCCGATCCAACCGAGCACGACGCGGGGACGCACGAGATACACGATGTCGACGAACTCGAGCGTCATAGGCCACGCGTACTTGGGTGCGTAGGCGTCGATGAACGCCTGGCGCTGCGATTCGGCGGTCACGGCTTCGCCGCGCCCTTCGACGATCACGCAGTCGTCACCGCTCTCGAGGTTCACGGTCACGCGCGGGTCGCGCGCGATGTTCGCGGCATGTCGGCCGCCGGTGCTGAACTGCACCATGTCGTCGAGCCAGACGGCCCACACCGGGCGCACGTGGGGACGCCCTTCTGGTCCGATCGTCGTCACCCAGTAATTGCGCGCACCGGTGAGCTGCTCCTCCGCCCAGCGCCACGGCAACGGTGCCCCACCGAGATACCCCTCGGGCATATCGGGACGATCGGCAACCGGCTCGACCATGGCCCGCAGCGTAGAAGGTGTCGAGTCGCTGCGGCGCGGGAATCAAGGGGCATGAGATTCCGTCGCGGTGCCTCACTCGATTCCGGACAAGTGCGCGACTCGCGCGGAATGCGGTTCGGACCGGTCGGTGGCGTGGTGGGCGGTGGCGGGATCGTGAGCATCGTCATCGTCTTGCTGCTGACCGTGCTCAACGGTGGTGGCGGGAACGGTGCGCTCGGCATCGGCGGCAATAGCGACGACCTCGCGCGGAACTGCCGCACCGGGGAGGACGCGAACCAGCGGCAGGACTGCCGCATCGTCGGCGTGGTGAACAGCGTGCAGGCGTACTGGCGGACCGCCACGCCCGGATATCGCGCGGCGGATACCCAGCTTTTCACCCAGCAGGTCTCGACCGGATGTGGCAACGCGAGCTCGGCCGTCGGTCCGTTCTACTGCCCGGTCGACGAGGTCGTGTACATCGACCTCGGGTTCTTCGAAGCATTGAAATCCCGCTTCGGTGCGCGCGGTGGACCGTTCGCGGAGGCATATGTGGTCGCGCACGAGTACGGGCACCACGTGCAGCACATCGAGGGCACCGACGACCGGGTCGGGAACAATCGGCAGGGTCCGCAGAGCGGATCGGTGCGTCTCGAGCTCCAAGCCGACTGCTATGCAGGCATCTGGGCGCGCCACGCGCTCGAGACCAAGTTCATCGAAGAGCTCACGGCCGGCGACATCGCCGACGGGCTCGATGCGGCCGCGGCGGTGGGCGACGACCGTATCCAGCAACAGGCGCAGGGACGCGTCTCGCCCGAAACCTTTACGCACGGCACCGCCGAGCAGCGCCAACGCTGGTTCCGTACCGGCTACGACACCGGCGACCCGCCGAGGTGCGACACCTTCAACGCGGACGCGCTCTAGCGAGCACGACCTGGCGGTCAGACGCTGAGGCTGTAGAGCTCGGCGACGTTGTCGTGGAGAATCCGGCCCCGCGCGTGGTCGTCGAGGTGGCGGGCGTGCTCGGCGAGCAGCTTCTGGCTGTTGGGCCACGTGGCGTCGCTGTGGGGGAAGTCGTTCGCCCACATCAGCCGCTCGACGTTCATCATGTCGGCGAGCCGGAACGCGACCCAGTCGTCCTGGAACGTGGTGTACACGTTGCCCCAGAACCACTCGCTCGGGCGACGCGTCAGCTCCCCGGCCGTCAACCAGTTGCGATGGCGGTCGTAGCCGTGGTCGGCGCGGTACATCCAGTGCGGGGCCCAACCCGCATCCGCCTCGACACAGACGACGCGCAGGTCGGGGTGGCGATCGAACACGGCCCCGAAGATCAGCGTGCCGATGATGTCCTGGTTGCCGCGCACGATCGACATGAAGCTGTTGAGCTTCGGGCCGCGCACGTGATCGGCGCCGGGTGTGTCGCTGCGGCTCGTGAGGATGTGGAACGACGGCGGGAGGCCGAGGTCGACGATCGCGTCCCACAACTCGTCGTACATCGGATGGTCGTAGTCCTTCTCGGGCGGCACGCCGGGAAGCATCACGCCGCGCAGGCCCAACGACTTGATCTCCTCGAGATCACGCACACCTTCCTCGGGCGTGCGCAGCGCGGTCTGCCCGATGCCGATCAGGCGCTCGGGCGAGGTCGCGCAGAACTCCGAGATCCACAGGTTGTAGGCCCGGAAGCACGCGCGCTGGTAGTCGACGTCGCGGAGGTTGCACAACAACATGCCGACCGACGGATAGATCACCTCGGCGACGACGCCGTCGATGTCCTGGTCGCCGAGGCGGGCAACGGGATCCCATCCCCCGGGCCACAAGTCCTCCCAGCGCTTGTGACTGTCGAGACGCACCTCTTCGGTCGGACGCCCCGCGGCCGCGACCAACCAGAACGGCACGAGGCTCTTGCCGTTGTCGATCAGCATCACGTCCCCGAGCGTGTCGTGATGATGAATGCGGGGCGCGCGGTCGCGAAACTTCGGATCGATCCGATCGATGTACGTGCCGGGCGGCTCCGTCACGTGGGAGTCGGCGGAGATGCAAGGCCCGATCGTCGTGGTCATGCCCGGGAGTCTCGCGCGCGGGCGCGCCGGCCGCCGAGGACGTACCAGACCGCGGCAACGACCAGCCACGTGCCGTTGATGGCGACCGCCCGCCAGTCCTGGTCGAGGGCCCAACCGGTGACGATCATCGACACCGCGATCTCGTGCGCGACGAACCAGCGGAGCCGTTGCCGGCGCACGACGGGCACGAAGCGAACGATGACGACGATGGCGACCGGATAGCCGATTGCGAACAGAATGGCGCGGGCGATCGACACGTCAGGCGGTCGTCGCGAGGTCGGCGAGGCGGTCACCGAGCAGCGGTCCGAACTTGAAGCCGTGGCCCGACGTCCCCGCGCCGATCACGACCCGTCCCCGGCGTTCGAGCACGAACTCCTCGCTCTCGGTGTTGTCGTACATGCACGTCTCGACGTGCACAGGCGTCGGATCGAAGGTCGGTAACAGACGGACTGCGGCCCGCACGATTGCGTCGACGTGCTCGGGACGCGTATCGAGATTCGTGCAATCGGGGTCCACGACGGGACCGGCGTGATGCAGCGCGAGCTTGAACGCGCCCATCGCGGGCGTCGGCAAGCCGTAGACCGCGGGATCGGCGAACTCGATGAAGATCGGCATCGGTGGATACTCGCGCTCGCGGCGGCGGAAGTACGCGACATGTTCGAGTGTCGCGAACGTCTCGAGCGCCAGGACCTTCGCGGACCACGGTCCCGGGCACACGACCGCGACGTCGGCTTCGACGTCGCCGGCTTCCGTCGTGACGCGCACGCGCCGTCCGTCATCGACGATGTCCGTGACCGCCATGTGCTCACGGATCACGTCGTCGACCGTGCGCCGAAGCGCGGCGAGCGTTGCCGCGGCGTCGATCACCGCCGAGTCGGGCTCGAAGAGCGCATCGCCGGGAACGGCGAGATCGGGGTACCGGTCGCGCACCTCGGCGGCGGACATCGCTCGTACCGGGGCGCCGGCGTCGGTCATCGCCCGCCGGAGCGCGTGCATTCCCGCGCCGAACGTCAGCTGGCCGGTCGGTGCCAACAGACGGCAGCCCGTCTCCGCTTCGAGCTCCGTCCACAAAGGCCGCGCATCCATCGCCATACGCACGTCACGCGGGTCGAGATAGCCGAGGCGGAAGATGCGCGATGCACCTTTGGATCCACCGCGCGCGTGGCCGACGGTCTCGCGCTCCAGGACCAGCACGTCCCGCCCGCGCGCTCGCAACGCACGGGCCGCCGAGAGTCCGAGCAGCCCGCCGCCCACGACGACGACCTCGGTCCGCTCCCGACGAGGTTCTTGCGACATACGGCGACACTATGTGTCGTCAGACGTCGCCAGAGCTGGCTTCAGTGGAAGTCGCGGGAGCGGAGACCTTCGGCCAGGCTGATCGGCAAGCGGGTGATGCGACCCGCGACCAGGTTGGTCACGCCTTGGTGCTTCTCGAGGACGCCCCGGACGCGCAGCGCGGGGGCACCGCGGGCGACGGTACGGAAGCGCTTCCACACGCCCTTGCTGCAGATCACGTTCACGAGGCCGGTCTCGTCCTCGAGGTTCAAGAACACCGTGCCCTTCGACGTCGCGGGCTGCTGGCGGTGCGTGACGATGCCCGCGACCTCCACCACCGTGCGGTCGGCCAGCTCACGCAGGTCTGCGCTCGTCACCACCCCTTGCCGCTCCAACTCGGCGCGCACGAACTCGGTCGGGTGCTTGCCGACCGAGATGCCCATCGCCCACAGGTCGGCGTGCACGGTCTCCATCTCGGTCATGCCCGGCAGCGCGGGCGCATCGGTGCCGACGACGACACCGGGCAACGTCTCCACGACCGTGCCGTCACGATGCGCCCTCGGCCGGGCCGTGCCCAACGCGCCGGCCGCCCACAACGCCGAACGGCGCGACTGGCCGAAGCACTGCTCGAACGCGCCCGCAGTTGCGAGCGCTTCGATCTGATCGATGGTTGCGCCGGTGCGCCGCACGAAATCCTCGAGATCGGTGAACACGTGCTCGGCCCGTTCGTCGTCGATACGGTCGAGCAGCGCGTCGTGCAATCCGCGCACGCTGCGCAGCCCGAGCCGTACCGCGAGGTGCGACGGCTCGGCGTGGAACCCGCGCAGCGGTCGGCCGACCGGCTCGATGTCGAGCGGACGCGGTTCGAGCGTGGCGTCTCTGCGAGACGCATTCAGATCGGGACCAAGCACGTGCACACCGTGGCGGCGAGCGTCACGCACGATCGTGTGCGGCGAGTAGAAGCCCATCGGCTGCGCGTTCAACAGTGCCGCCGCGAACTCGGCCGGGTAGTGATATTTGATCCACGAGCTCGAGTACACGAGGTACGCGAAGCTCACGGAGTGGCTCTCGGGGAAGCCGAACGCCGAGAACGCCTCCAGCTTCGTGTAGATCTGCTCGGCGGTCTCGCCGGTGATGCCGCGCACGGCCATCCCGTCCATCAGCCGTTCGCGCATACGGGCCATGCGGGCCTGTGAGCGCTTCGAGCCCATCGCCTGGCGGAGCTGGTCGGCTTCGGCGGCGGTGAACCCCGCGCAGTCGACCGCGAGCTGCATCAGCTGTTCCTGGAAGAGCGGCACGCCCAGTGTCTTCTCCAACGACGGCTTCGTCAGCGGATGGATGTACGTCACCTCCTCTTCGCCGTTGCGGCGCCGCAGGTACGGGTGCACCGACCCGCCCTGGATCGGGCCGGGCCGGATGAGGGCGACTTCCACGACCAGGTCGTAGAAGCATCTCGGCCGCAACCGGGGCAACGTCGCCATCTGGGCGCGACTCTCGACCTGGAACACACCTATGGTGTCGGCCGCGCACAACAGGTCGTACACCTCGGGCTCTTGGGGGATCGTCGCGAGGTCGATCTCGACGCCTTGCTCGCGCACGACGTCGACCGCGAGATGCAGCATCGTCAGCATGCCGAGGCCGAGCAGGTCGAACTTCACGAGTCCGGCAGCTGCGCAGTCGTCCTTGTCCCACTGCAAGACCGAACGGCCCTCCATGCGCGCCCACTCGATCGGGCAGAACTCGACGAGCGGACGGTCGGCCATCACCATGCCGCCGGAATGGATGCCGAGGTGACGCGGGAAGTCGAGCACCTCGCCGGCCAGCTCGAGCGCGAGCGGAGGGACCGCGGGCGGGCGCGTCGTCGCTTCGGGCCCGTCGACCGGCACGCCGTCGCGCGTGCGATCGCGCTGCGTCCGTTCGAAGCGACGTTCTTGCCGTGCGCTCCGATGAACTTGCGTGGCAGAAGGCCCTATGGGGGCCGTGGGCCACGCAAGTTCGGCGAATGCCTCCGGGCCCGCGGCCCAGCGGTCGACCCACTTGCCGAGCGCGTCCGCCTGACCGGGTGCGATGCCCGCCGCCTTCGCCATCTCCCGGAGCGCGCTGCGCGGCCGGTACGTGATCACGTTCGCCACCTGGGCGGCGCGGTCTCGTCCGTAGCGCTCGTACACGTACTGGATCGTCTCTTCTCGTCGTTGGTGCTCGATGTCGAGGTCGATGTCGGGCGGCCCGTCGCGCTCGGGCGACAAGAACCGCTCGAACAACAAGCCGAGCGCGACCGCGTCGGCCTTGGTGACCCCGATCGCGTAACACACCGCGCTGTTCGCCGCGCTCCCCCGCCCCTGACAGTAGATGTCGGAGCGGCGGCAGAACTCGACGATGTCGTGCAGCAACAAGAAGTAGCCGGGGAAGCCGAGCTGTTCGATCACCGAGAGCTCGTAATCGATCTGCCGCATCGCCTGCTCGTACTGGGGATGCGACGGCGGGTAGTAGACGGCCGCGCCCCGGCGGACGAGCTCGCGCAGCCACGACATCTCGTCGTGACCGAACGGCACCGGATAGTCGGGCAGCTGCGGCGCCGCGAGCTTCAGGTCGAATGCGCACGCGCGCGCGATGTCGACGGTACGTTCGACCGCACCGGGCCAGCGCGCGAACCGTCGCCGCTGCTCACCGGGTGACCGCAAGTGGGCGAAGGGTGCGGCCGGCAACCAGCCGTCGATCTCGTCCAGCGAACACCGCGCCCGTATCGCCGCGAGCGCGTGCGCGAGCGGACGGCGCGCAGGCGTTGCGTAGTGCACGTTGTTCGTCGCGATCACCTCGACACCGACCCGCATCGCACACTGCGCGAGCGCGTCGTTGCGATGGCGGTCGAGTGGATCGCCGTGATCCCACAGCTCGACGAGCACCCGGTCGCGACCGAACGCGTCGACCAGCTCGTGGAGCGCGCGCTCGGCCGCCGCGGGGCCTTCGCGCTGCAGCGCGGCCGGCACCGTGCCCTTGCGACAGCCGGTGCTCACGAACCAATGGTCGTTGTGCGGACTGGCATCGTGGCCGTGCACCGATGCCCGCGACGCGTCGGCCAGCTGTGCGAGCGACGTGCGGGGCGCGCCTTTCTCGCCCGCGAGCTGCGCCTCACTGATCGCCCGGGCGAGCCGCGCGTACCCGACGGTTCCCTGCGCGAGCACGACGAGGTGCTCCTCATGTTGCTTTGTCGCACTCGCTGCGGGCGGGGATACCCCGCCCGCGGACGCTCGTCGCTCCGGCGAGCTCGCTCCGCCTCCGGCTCCGCTCATCGCTCCTTTGCCGAGAGTCATCTCGGCGCCGAACACCGTCGGCAATCCCAGCGGGCGCGCCGCCTCCGCGAAGCGCACCACGCCGTAGAAACCGTCGTGGTCGGTGCACGCGAGCGCGGCCAGGCCGAGCCGCGCCGCCTCCTCGACGAGCTCCTCGGGATGGCTGGCGCCGTCGAGGAACGAGAAGTTCGAATGGCAGTGCAACTCCGCGTACACGGCCGGCTCCTACTCCATGGAACGACGACCGTATCGAACACCTGTTCGGGGCGCAAGATGCAGACGGCGTGGGCACGAGATCCGACAGATGGGTCGGGAATGGTGCCCACGCCCGAGCGCGCGGGCGGCTCGTAGGTTTGTGAACTGCGCCGCCGGGAACATGTTCCCCTATGCGCAAATCCCTTCTCGTGCTCCTGGTCGCGGTCGCCCTCTTTGCCCTGACTGCGGCATCGGCGGCCGCCGCGCCGAGCCTGCGCGGTGCCTACGTCGCGCTGGGCGACTCGTACACGTCCGGCCCCGCGATCCCGAACCAGGACATCGCGGCGGGCCAGTGCTACCGCTCCGATCACAACTATCCGCACCTGGTCGCGCCGACGCTGGGCGCGACGGCATTCCGCGACGCGAGCTGCAGCGGCGCCCAGACCAAGGACATGACCGGGATCCAGGCCGCCGACGTCGGCCCGGACAACCCGCCGCAGTTCGACCGCCTCGACGCCAACACGCGGCTCGTGACGCTCGGCATCGGCGGCAACGACATCGGCTTCGTCTCGATCTTCGAGGACTGCGCGAGCCCGACGCCGACCGGTCATCCGTGCCAGGACCACTACGTGGTCAACGGTCACGACGAGCTGCGGCAGCGCATCACCGCGACCGCGCCGAAGATCGCCGCAGTGTTGCAGGGCATCAAGGCTCGTTCGTCGAAGGCGAGGATCCTCGTGGTCGGCTACCCGGCGATCTTCCCCGACACCGGCACGGGTTGCTGGCCGCAAATGCCGCTCGCGCCCGACGACGTGCCGTACCTCCGCGGCATCGAGAAGGCGTTGAACGGGATGCTCGCGAGGACGGCCGCAGCCAATCATGCAACGTACGTCGACACGTACACGCCGAGCCTCGGGCATGACGCCTGCCAGCCGCTCACCATCAACCGGTGGATCGAGCCCGTCGTGCCGAACCAGCCGGCGGCGCCCGTCCACCCGAACGCCGCGGGCGAACGGGGCATGGCCAACGCGGTCCTCGCCGCGCTGAAGCACTAGTCGTAGAGGGCTTCGATCGCGGCGTTGCCGTTTTCGACGACCGCGAGGCACGCAACCGGATTTCCGCTCGGATCGTCGACGAGCAGTTGGTAGTGCGCGCAGCGACGATGCGCGCGCGGGTCCCACCACCGCACGTCGTGCGCCCACGGACCGGCCCACGCGCGCACGACGCCTTCGACGACTCGACTGCGGACACGCGCGGGTGCGTACGGTTGCTCGCCGCGTCCGGAGATCGTGACGGCCCGGCCGTCGGTGTCGGTCAGCTCGGCGGGGATCGGCGGATCGAACACCCGGGCCGGAAACGGCGGCGGAAGCGCGCCCGGCCACGCCGCCGTCGCCGTACCGACCTGGAGTGGTCGTTCGGGTTCGCGCGGCTCGCTCCACGGCACCCAGCGCACTTGCTCGGACGGTGTGCGCCCACCCTGCACGACCGCGGTGACGACCGCGTCGTAGCCGAGCATCCCCTGCACGCGCGCGAGCGTGCGGTCGGCGCGATCGTGCGCGGCCTGGTCGCCGCCCCAGAAGCCGAGCTGGCGGCCATCCGCCGGTACGACTTCGTCCGGAACGAGCGTGAGCACCGTGATCCCGGCCGTCGTGGCGCCGGTAGTGACCCATCCGTCGAGTTGCCAGCGCACCCGTTCGGCGAGCGCGCCCGGCGTGAGCGCGGCGAGCACCCCATCATGGCGCCAGCAGCGCGCGAGCCGTTCGCCGTGCTCGGTTTCGGCCTGGATCATCACGCGTGTGCACGCCAGCCCGCGATCTGCGAGACGCGCGCACAACCGGTCGGCAAGCTCTTTCGCCGCGAACGCCGCGATGTCCACGCGTTCCGCCGGTGGATCGAGCTCGCGGCGCTCGACGAGATCCGGTGGCGGCGCGACGAGCACGGGTGGTCCGGCATCGATGCCGCGGGAGAGCTCGTGGAACCGGCGCCCTTGCGCGCCGAAGCGCGCCAACACGGCATCGGCCGCGAGCGCAGCGACCGCGCCGAGCGTGCGGAGACCGAGCCGCATCAACAAGCTCGTGAGCTCGTCGTCGCCGAGCGTCGACACCGGCCACGGCGCAAGGAACGCAGCCGATCCTCCTGCCGGTACGACGCATTGCCGGCGCGCTGCGAGGCGCGCGGTGAACACGCCATCGGCGATCCCGACCCGCACGTCGGTGCCGTCGGGACCCAGCGCATCGGCAACCGCGTCACGGACCTTCTCGGCGAGCGGCTCGTCGCCGCCGAAGTAACGAGCCGGGCCGCGGGTCGGGAAGTCACAGCGTCCCGGTCGCTCGAGCACGACTCGTGGAGTGAACATCTCGACCGCGCGCGCCACGACCTCGAACGTCCGAGCTTCGTTCGCTTCGTCGGCATCGACGCACGCCACACCCGGGCACCGCGCTTCGGCTTCCCGTCGCCCCATCCCGCGCGTCACCCCGTCGGCGCGCGCCTCGCCCGAAACCGCCCGCACGACATCGCGGCTCCCGACGCGCTCGCGCACGACGACCGGGACGTCGCGGAGGGAGTCGTCACGACGGCGCGCGGCAATGACCGGCCAGTCGGGACACCACACGCAACCGGTGCGCGTCATCCCGCCTGCGCGAACGCGCGCAAGGATTTCTCCTCGACATGTACGTCGAGATCACGACCCGCGAGCAGCCCGCTGCCGACGTCGAGCCCGTGCCACGCGCCGGCACGGACGTGCAGCCGCACCGACGCTTCGGCCGGCCAGCCGCCGAGTGCGACGAGCACCGCGGCGCGCTCGCGGGCGCGAGCGGTCAACCGCCGCGCATCACCGGTGCGCACATACGGTGGGACCGCGGCGATGACGACTGCGACCCCGTCGAGCAATGCGGCAACCACCGTCGACCATCGATCGGCCGGCACGCGCCGCACCACTGCGCACCGCTCGAGCGCGACCCCGGCGGCGGCGGCGGCGCGTCCACCGAACGTCCCGTCGGGGTCGACGACCGCGGCCCACTCCCCGACGGAAGTGGCGGCCGCCGCCAGCGCGCACGCAATCGTCGTCGACCCGGCACCCGGCCGCCCGTCGAGCGCGACCGTGCTGCCGCGCCGGACACCGCCCGCCGGAAGGAGCTCCCCGACCGGCCCGTCGACCACGAGCAGCCGATCGCGCGCCAGGACGGTGGGCGCGGCCCGCGCCGCCGCCGCGTGCAACCGGGTACGGGCCTCGTGATCACGGCGGGGAAGCGTCGGTAGCGCCGGAGCGCCCATGCCTCGACCCTATCGAACACCTGTTCGGGTCCGCAATCGAGGTTCATGCGACTGTTGGCGACACCATGTGTCGCCGAACGTCGCCAAAGCCCCCTATTGCACCTTGGACGCCGGGGTTTCGACGCCCCGCGCTTCGAACGACCAGCCCGCGTCGTCGCCGTAGAACTCGAAGAGGTGCTCGATCGTGTGCACGGCCTTGGGCTCGAGCACGACCCACTCCTCGGGCTCGGCCTCGACGGTCACGACGTTCGAGTAGACGGTCACCTTCGAGGCGCCCAGCGCGAGCAGCCGGCGGGCCAGCACGTCCGGCGGTCGCTCACCGACCGCCTCCGAGGCGTCCTTGTACACCTCGATCGCCATCCCGGTGAGCGATCGGTTGGTGTCGAAGAACCGGATGTCCGGTCGCGAACCCGCACGCACCGTCACCGTGATCGGCTGCCCCATTACATGGCTCCCTCGATGCGCCATCCCTGGCTCCGCTGCGTCCGCACGACGGATGAGAAGCCTATGAGGGACGGGCGCGGTACCGACGAATCAGGGCGTTGGTCGACGAGTCGTGCGCGAGGGCCGGGTCGGCACCCTTCGCGAGCTCCTCGGCGATGCGACCCGCGAGCACCTTGCCGAGCTCCACTCCCCATTGGTCGAAGGAGTCGATGCCCCAGATCGTGCCGAGCGTCATCACCTTGTGCTCGTACGCCGCAACCAATGCGCCCAACGCGTGCGGTGTCAGCTGCGGCGCGAACCATGTCGACGAGGGACGGTTACCGGGCATCACCCGCCACGGCGGGAGCGCGGGGTCGTTGGTCCCGAACGCGAGCGCCTCGGCCTGGGCCAGCATGTTCGCGACCAACAGATCGTGATGGTCGCCGAGGTCATGGTTCGGTTGCGGCCGTTCGAAGCCGACGAAGTCGATCGGTACCAGGACCGTTCCCTGGTGCAGCAACTGGAAGTACGCGTGCTGACCGTTCGTCCCGGGCGAGCCCCACACGATCTCGCCGGTCGGGGCCTCCACCGGCGAGCCGTCGGCGCGCACCGACTTGCCGTTGCTCTCCATCTCCAGCTGCTGCAGGTACGACGGCAACTTGCCGAGCGCTTGCGCGTACGGCACGACCGCCTGCGTCGGCGCGTCGAGGAAGTCGCGGTACCAGCAGCCGAGCAATCCCATCAACACCGGCACGTTGGCGTCGAACGGCGCCGTGCGAAAGTGCTCGTCCATGGCGTGGGCGCCCGCGAGGAGCTCTCGGAACGCGTCCGGCCCGATCGCGATCATGAGCGAGAGGCCGATCGCGGACCACATCGAAGAGCGCCCGCCGACCCAGTCCCAGAACTCGAACATCTGCTCGGGATCGATGCCGAACGCGACGACCTTCTCGGCGTTCGTCGACACCGCAACGAAATGGCGGGCGATCGCCGCGTCGTCGCCGCCGAGCGCACCCAACAACCAGGTGCGCGCCGACCGCGCGTTGGTGAGCGTCTCCGTCGTGGTGAACGTCTTCGACGACACGACAAACAACGTCTCCGCCGCGTCACATCCGTGCAAAGCTTCTACCAAGTCCGCGGCGTCGACGTTCGACACGAAACGGAACTGCATGTCGCGCCGGCTGTACACGCGCAGCGCGTCGTAGGCCATTGCCGGCCCGAGATCGCTGCCGCCGATCCCGATGTTCACGACGTTGCGGATCGGCCGGCCGGTGTGACCGAGCCATGCGCCCGTCCGCACCGATTCCGCGAATGCCGACATCTTGTCCAGCACACGGTGCACTTCGCCGACGACGTCCACGCCGTCGACGACGAGCGATGTGCCTTCGGGCATCCGGAGCGCGACGTGCAGGGCCGGCCGGTCTTCGGTGACGTTGACGTGCTCGCCCCGGAACATCGCCTCGATGCGGGGCCGGACGGCGCGGGCTTCCGCCAGGTCCACCAGCAGCCGCAGCGTCTCGTCGGTGACCCTGTGCTTGGCGAAATCGAAGTACCAGCCCGCCGCGTCGCAATGCAGGCGGTCACCCCGCGCCGGATCACGGTCGAACAGCTCGCGGAGTGTGAGATCGCGCATTGACGTGGCGTGCGCGAGCAGCGCAGACCAGGCCGGATCAGGCATCGAAGAGGCTCGGCTGGCGCGCGAACCGCGGTATCCCGCCCCACAGGCAGTAGTCCATGAAGATCCACGAGCGCCGGTGGATCGCCGACGGGCCGTACGCGGCGAGTGCGCACTTGTGCACCGGCGCCGGGTAGCCGCGATTCGTCTCGAACCCGTACGCCGGATAGTGCTCGGACTCTTCGGCCATCAGCGCGTCCCGCGTCGTCTTCGCGACCACCGACGCCGCTGCGACCGAGAGCACCGTCTGGTCGCCCTTCACGATCGTGCGCACGACCCGCGGCATGGCGAGATAGTCGTGCTTGCCGTCGAGCACGATCCGGTCCGGGACGAACCCCTGTACCACCAGCTGCTCGAGCGCGCGGTGCGCGGCGCGACGCAGGGCCTCGGTCATACCCAGCAGGTCGCACTCCTCATGCGTCGAGTGGCCGACGCCGACGGCACGGGCCCACCCCCGCACACGCCGAGCGGACACTTCGCGCTCCTCGGGCGTAAGCAGCTTGGAGTCACGCACACCTGTGCAATGTGCATCGCCCGGGACAACTGCTGCAACGGTCACAGGTCCCGCCCACGAACCGCGGCCAACCTCGTCGATGCCGACGACCACACGGTCGCCGAGCTCCCAACACTTCCGCTCGATACGCAGCGTCGGATAGGGCCCTGTCACGGGCAGTGAAACTAGCGGTTGGCAGGTGCTCGCGGGAGTTGCTCTTGTCACGCGTCGTACGATGGAGAACGTGAAACCGGGCACCCGCGTTGAAGTGCGGTCACGATTCGAATCGCAGTGGTCCCGCGGCTTCGAGGTCGTCGACTGCGATCACGCACAAGAACAAGCTCGCTACCAGGTACGGCGTCGCTCCGACGGCTCGATCCTTCCGGTGACGTTCAGCGAGGAAGATCTCCGGGAGGAGCGCAGGCGTCAGACGTGGTGGATCTAGGTCCGACCGCGCGGTCTATTCCTTCAAGCGGTTGATCAGGTCTTCCACCGGAATCGCCGGAAGCGTGGTCGTCCGCATCGTGCCGCGCGCCGCAAGCATGATCGCGGCCTTCGCCATCGTCTGGTCGTCCGGTGCCTCGAGGATGTTCAAGAAGTCGTATTGACCCATCAGCGCGTACTGCGCGTGCACCGTCAGTCCGAGCGCTTCGACTTCCGTACGCACCTGCATGATGCGGTCCGGCTTCTGGCGAAGCGTCTCCCAGCCGTCGGGCCCGAGCGTGGAAAGCATGGCGTACATCGGCACGGGCGCGGAGGTTAATCGTCGCGGGCCTCGAGCGCATTGACGTTGTCCGCCTCCGCCGGATCGGCCTCGGTGGCGAACCATGCATCGAGCATCTCGCGCGCGACCTGCGCGCTCGTCAGCCGGAGGCTCATGACGAGGACGTTCGCATCGTTCCAACGGCGCGCGCCCGCGGCGGTGTCCGCATCCGTGCACAGCGCGGCCCGTACACCCCGGACCTTGTTGGCCGCGATCGACGCGCCGGTCCCCGTCCAGCAGAAGAGCACGCCCGTATCGGCTGCCCGCGTCGCGACCTGCTCCCCGACCCGGCGCCCCACTTCCGCCCATTGCAGGTCGTCGCCGGCCGGCGGCCCGATCAGGACGACATCGGCACCGCGACCGCGGAGGTCCTCGACCACGGCGTCGGTGAGTACCGTCCGCTCGTCGGATCCCAGGATGATACGCATCAGCATCGAGACTACGTGCCATCGTTCTTGGCATGAGGTTCGGTGCCGGCCTGCGAGTGCTCGCCGCGATCACGCTGGTCGTGCTCGTCACGATCGTCGCCTATGCGCTGGACGTGGATCTCACGGTGGCGGTGCTCCTGCTCCTCGTCGCGGTCATCGTCGGCGGGTTTCTCGGGCTCGTCGCGGCCGCGGCCGCGGCAATCGTCGCGTTCTTCTCCCTCAACTGGTTCTTCACCCCGCCCACCGGCTCGCTCGCGATCGAACGCTCCGACGACGTCGTCGCGCTCGTCGTGTTCGCCGCGACGGCGATCCTCCTCGGTGTCACGGTGCAGCGCCTCGGCGTGCTGGCGACAACCGCGCGTCGAGGTGAACGGGAGGCGCGATTGCGACTCGACCTCACGAACCGCTTGCTCGAAGGCGAGAGCATCGCGGACGCGCTGGCATCGACGGTCTCGACGCTGCGAGAAGTCTTCGCGTTCGACGTCTGCTCGCTCCGGATGAACGACATGGTGGTCGCGACCGGGGAGCTCCAGCGAGCACCCGACATCTCGGTCGTCGTCCGCAACGCACAGCTCGACGCGACCTCCGACGTCGAGCTCGGCCGGGGCGACCGGGCCCTGCTCGAGGCACTCGTCGCCGGGCTCGCGACCGCCGCCGATCGGTTGCGACTCCAGGACGAGGTCCGCGACGCCCGCGTGGTGGCGGAGATCGGGCGCCAGCGCGCAGGCTTCGTGTCCGCCATGAGTCACAACCTGCGCACGCCGTTGACATCGATGAAGGCGGCCGCGGGCACGCTGCTCGCGTCCTGGTCGCGGATCGAGCCCGAGGAACGTCGGGAGCTCCTCGAGACGATCGCCGACGAGGCGGAACGGCTCGAGCGGCTGGTGCGCAACACGCTCGAGCTGAGCCGCATCCGCGCCGGTGCACTGCATGTCGAGCAGGAACCGGTCGACATCACCGATCTTGTCCAGCACGCGGTCCGGCGCCTGCGGCCCATCGCCCGCGCCCACCGCGTCCGGCTCGACGTCGCCGACGATTTTCCGCCCGTCTGGCTCGACGTCGCGATGATCGACCAGATCCTGCTCAACCTGCTCGAGAACGCGTTGCGCTTCGCGCCGCCCGGCTCCGAGATCCTCGTGGGCGCACGTCTCGTCGAAGGGAATCGCGTCGAGGTCCGCGTCGCGGACCACGGTCCGGGCGTGCCCCCCGGCGCGCACTACCAGATCTTCGAGGAATTCCAGAGCCTCGATCCCCGGCCTGCCAGCGGGAACGGTCCGGGGACGGGCCTCGGGCTCGCAATCGTGCGCGCGCTTGTCATCGCGCACGGCGGCTCGGTCCGGTACGAGGACACGCCGGGCGGCGGCGCAACCTTCGTCTCCACGTTTCCTCTGGAGCCCGCGTGACGACGATCCTGCTCGTCGAAGACGATCCCGCGCTGCGACGCGCGCTCCGCACGATGATGCGCAGCCGCGACCTCGAGGTCGCAGAGGCCGCGACGGGCGAGGAAGCAGTCGTCTTCGCATCGGGCGGTGCCGCGGACGTCATCGTGCTCGACCTCGGACTTCCCGACGTCGACGGGCTGGAGGTCCTGCGCCGGATACGTACGTTCTCCGGTGTGCCGGTGATCGTGCTGACCGCGCACCACCAGCAGGCCGAGAAGATTCGCGCGCTCGACTGCGGAGCCGACGACTACGTCACCAAGCCGTTCGACGTCGAGGAGCTGCTCGCGCGGGTACGCGCCGCGTTGCGTCGCGCTCCCCACGCGACCCAGCCGCTCCCGCTCGTCCACGTCGACGATCTCGAGATCGACCTCGCCCGCCGGCGCGTCAGCCGCGCCGGCGAGCAGGTGCACCTGACGCGCACCGAGCTGTCCCTGCTGGAATTGCTCGTGCGGAACCCGGGCAAGCTCCTGACCCAGGAGCTCCTCCTCCGCGAGGTCTGGGGTCCCGAGTACGGCACCGAGAGCAACTACCTGCGGGTGTACATCGGCCAGCTCCGCAAGAAGCTCGGTGACGACGCCGCCAACCCGCGCCTCATCCTCACCGAACCCGGTATCGGCTACCGCTGGATCGCGGGCGAGGAAGGCCCGTCCTAGGGTGACGTGATGCAGTCCGCACGAGGCCGTGAGCGCAGCGACGAAGGAGCGGAGCGAGCCGGCGGGAGTGGAGAGCGCCCGCGAGCGCGACCCGGAATTGTTGCGATCGTTCCCCACACGCATTGGGACCGTGAGTGGTACTCGCCGTTCCAGACCTTCCGGCTCCGCCTCGTGAAGCTCCTCGACGCGTTGTTGCCGATGCTCGAAGGCGATCTGTCGTACGCGCGCTTCCTCCTCGACGGCCAGACCGCGGTGCTTGACGACTATCTCGAGGTGAGGCCCGAAGCGGCGGCCGCGCTCACGCGTCTGGCGGCCGCGGGGCGGCTGTCGATCGGGCCGTGGATGGTCCTCATGGACGAGTTCATGGTGAGCGGCGAGACAATGGTGCGCGACCTGCAGTTCGGTATCGCGCGCGGCGCGCAGCTGGGTGGCGTGATGGACGTCGGCTACCTGCCCGACATGTTCGGTCACGTGGCCCAGATGCCGCAGCTACTCGAGCTCGCCGGCTTCGCGCATGCGGTCGTGTGGCGCGGCGTCCCCGCGAGCGTGGAACAGACCGCGTTCTGGTGGGAGGCGCCCGATGGCTCGCGTGTGCGCGCGGAGTACCTGTACGGCTCGTACTCCAACGGTCGTGACCTCCCGGACGACGCCAAGCGGCTCGTGCTCCGCGCCGTCGACTACGAACAGGAGCTGGGCACCGCGCGTCTCGGCGACATGCTGTTGATGAACGGCACCGATCATCAGATGCCGCAACCGTGGCTCGGGCGGGTCGTGGCCGAGGCGAACGCGATCCAGGACGAGTACGAGTTCGTGGTCACCTCGCTGCCCGAGTACCTGGCCGTGCAACCGACCGCCGGGCTCACCACCGTGCAGGGAGAGCTCCGCTCGGGCGCGCGCGCGAACCTGCTCATGGGCGTGGGGTCGAACCGGGTCGATGTGCACCGCGCGTGCGCAGCCGCCGAACGGGCGCTCGAGAAGCGCGCCGAACCGTTGTCCGCGCTGTTGCTGCCCGCCGCGCAGTACCCGCACGCGTTCTCGACAGTTGCGTGGGGCAAGCTGATCCTGAATAGCGCCCACGACTCGTCGTGCGCGTGCAGTCACGACGAGGTCGTCGACCAGGTCGTCGTCCGCTACGCCGAGGCGCGCCAGATCGGTGAGGGCCTCGCGCGCGACGCCGTGCGCACGCTCGCCACGCAGGTCGACGCCGCGCGCGGCGCGGCGCTCGTGGTCAATCCGACCGCCCGGCCGCGGTCCGGGCTTGTGGAGGCACGCGTTCCGGGCACCGGCCCCTGCGCATTCGTCGGCCCCGACGGCCGACCGTGCCCGACCCAGGTCCTCGAGGAAACGGGTGGCGAGAGTCCGCCGATCCTCGTGACCGGCCAGAAGGTGCGCTGGGTGCTCGACCTCATGCGCGGTTCGGAGTTCCAGGGACGCCAGATCGCGTCGTACGACGTGCGCGACACCGGCGACGGTCATGACGTCGTCCTCCGCGAAGCCGCGGCGGATGAGGAGCGATGCGATCTCGCCGAGCTGAAGCAGGAGATGCTGACGCTCGGTGAGTCGGGACGGCAGCTGCGCGTGCGCCTGGTCGAGGCACCCGGCCGCCGCGTGTTGTTCCACACCGGCGACATCCCGGGCTTCGGCTGGTCGTGCTTCGCGGCCCGCGACGGCGCGTCGCCGCCGGGCCCGGTTCGCGCCCTCGACAACGAGCATCTGCGGGTGGACGTCGACCCGTCGGACGGCACCTACACGATCGAGACGTCCGAGGGTCAGCGCGTCGCCGGTCTCGGGCGGCTCGTCGACGGTGGTGACGGCGGCGACACGTACAACTACTCGCCGCCTTCCGTCGACGTCGTGATCGACCGTCCGGAGTCGGTCAACGTCACCACGACCGAGCGCGGGCCGGTGCGGGCGCGCGTCGTCATCGACGCGGCGTACGCCTGGCCGGCGGAAGCGATCGGCGACTGGCGGGCGTGCGAGCGCCGGAGCGATGCGACGGTGACCTGCACGGTGCGCACCACGCTCGAGCTTCGTGCGGGTGAACGCTTCCTGCGCGTCGCGCACGAGATCGACAACCGTGCTCGCGACCACCGGCTGCGCGCGCACTTCCCGTTACCGGCCGCGGTCACCGGCTCCGACGCCGAGTGCGCGTTCGCGGTCGTGCACCGCGGCTTGACGGCAGAGGGAGGCCCGAGTGAGCACGGCCTGCCGACGTTCCCGTCCCGCCGCTTCGTCGACGCATCCGACGGCGTGGGCGGCCTCGCGCTCGTGCACGACGGCCTCCTCGAATACGAGGTGGTCGGCGAGGGCGGCGAGCTCGCGCTGACGCTGCTGCGCGCGGTCGGGTATCTGTCGCGGACGGAGCCGCAGCTCCGGCCGAACCCGGCCGGTCCCGCTGATCCGCTGGCTGCCCCACAGCTGCAAGGTCTGCAGCGCGCGGAGTACGCCGTCCTGTTGCACCACGGCGACTGGCGCGCGGCCGACTGTTACGCCGTCGCCGACGCGTTCACCGTGCCGCTCGAACGGACGCGCGTGGCGACGCGGGGCGAGCCGGCGCGCCCGGCGACGGGGACCTTGCTCGGGGTCGAGGGCGCGGAGGTCTCGGCCGTCCTGCGCGTGCCCGGCGGTCTCGTGCTGCGCGTCTTCCGCACCGAGGCCGAGGAGGGCCCGGTCACGATCGAATACGAGGGCGCGCCCGCCCGCGGCTTCGTCGTCGATCTGCGCGGCCGTCCCGTTGCTCCGTTCGAACGCGAGCTCGTGCTCGGCCCCTGGCAGATCGCCACCGTGCAACTCGAGTGAGGGAGTCAGGGGCGCACGGGCTCACGCGCGGAGGAGCTGGTACGCCTCGACCGTCTCGGCGAAACCGGCGAGCGTGAGACGGCCGACGGGGGCGAACGTGTAGCCGAGGCGCACGCGAGCGAGGCGCTCGTACATAGACCCGTCGGTCAACGCGGTGCCCGGCTCCGCCGACGCGACCAGGCGCGCCGCGAGGTTGACGATCGGGCCGTAGAAGTCACCTTGACGCACCATCACGTCGCCGAACGCGAGACCGACCCGCAGCTTCGGCAGACCCGCGGCGGCACACGCCTCGATGAGGTCGAGTGAGAGCGCGCACCCCACGCCGGGGGCGTTCGTCACGTACATGACCGCGTCGCCGATCCGCTTGACGACCGACGCGCCGGCTTTCGTCACCACGTCACCCGTGGTCGCCTCGAACCGCGCGATCATCAGCGCGAGATCGGACACGTCGAGCCGGCTCGAGAGCCCGGTGAAACCGGCGAGGTCCGCGAAACCCACCGCGAGCTGCACGACGTTGAGCGCCGACGGCGGCGCACCGACCTCGCTGTAGCGCCGGCCGATGGCCAGCAGGTGGTGCCGGTGCAGCGTGTCGAGCGCCTCGGCAACGCGCGGGAACAGCTCCGCGGCAACCTGCATGTAGGTCCGCGCGACGTCCACGTACTGGTTCGACAGCGCGAGCGGCGCTTCGATGTTCGAGCGCAGCAATGCCACCTCGGCGTCGGCGATGCGGCTGACGGCTTCCCCCATCGTGCGGGCAAGCTGCAGGACGAACTCGCGCTCCACGAAACCCGCGAGCATCTCGAACAGCCGGAACATCTCGACGTCCGCGGGACCGAAGCGACGCTCGAACGACCGCGGCTCGGGAAAGCCCGCGGATCGCCACAGGTGGAGCGCGAAGTCCGCGTCGATGGCGGCCTGCGTCACCGCCTCCGAGAGCGTGAACCGGTCGCGGCCGGCGCTCAACGTCCGGAACGCGCCGAGGCTGAGCTCGCCGCCCTGCTCCCGTGCGTACACGATCTCGGGAATCGATGCGCCGACCTCGTCCACGAGGAAGTCGAGCAGCTCCAGCCACGCCGCAGCGTTGGGAGCGTCCGGGTCGTAGACCCCCGCGGCGATGAAGTCCTCGAGATACTCGCTGCTCGGCGGGACACCCGCCTCGCGATGCTCGCTCACGAAAACGATTCCGGGGTGGAGACGGGCGCAGTTTCCGCCGGCGCGGCGAGCAGGGTCTCGCCCACCGCGGTCGTCGACGTCCAGGTCGGATCGACCGCGGACGCGCGGAGCACTGAACCCGGCGGCGCGTCCCACAGCAATGCCGGACGCGCGCCGTGCCACCGCAGCGCGAACGAGACGCGGCCCCGCCGCAAGGGTGCCTCGTGCACGGCGAGATTCGCACCGAGCCACTCGCGGCGAAAGCCGGCCAGCAGCTCCACGACCGCGCCCCGCTCGCGCACGAGCGCGGCACGCATCTCACCCAGCAGCCCGGCGTCGACGCGGCGGCGACGGGCGGCACGCCGGGCCCACCCACCCAGCTGCGGCCACATCGACGCGGCCTCGTCGTCGAACGCCCAGTCCTCCAAATCCACGAATGCTTCGGCGGACGGCGGTGCAAGCAATGCGTCGGCACGCGCGGCATCGATCTGCGACTGCAAAGGCTCGGGCAGCTCCGTGCGCATGCCCCGGTCGAGCAACGCGACCCATCCGCGCCGCACCGCCTGCCAGTCGGGCAGTGTCCGCACGTCGACCGACGGGTCGCCGAGCGCAACGCGCAAGACCGTGCGGTGCGGCACCGGGAACACGACCGCACCGTCGGGTTCGATCGCGCCCGGTCGGCGCGGCAGTGCGAGCACGTCGTCCACCGACGCGCCGCGTACCGCGAACGCGACTGCGATCGCCTCCGGCGACGCGTTCTCGACCTCGACGATCACGACGCCGCCATGGTCGCCGACCGCGTACACCCGCCCGACCGCGTCGCCACCCGGCACCCGCACCATCGTCTCCGCGACCGGCGCCGGGCCGAGTCGCGACGCGCGCACCGACACGTCCGATACGGGATCGATCCAACGATCCCGGGTGTGCACCCGCCACCCGAGCGTGACCTCCCCGCGGCTGACGGATCCCCGTTCGTCGACCGTTGCGATCCTCCCGGTCGTCAGTGCACCGAGCGCGACGGCCGTCATCAGCGCATGCCGTGCAACTCGGGCTTCGCCTTGCGCAACATCAGCTCGGGAACGAGGTCGGCCGGCCGGGCGCCCTCGTACAAGACGCGCCCGACGAACGCGGCGAGCGGCATCTCGACCTGGTGACGGCCGGCGAGCTCGAGGACGGCAGCGGTCGTCTTCACGCCCTCGGCAACCATGTGCATCTCGTTGACGATGTCGTCGAGTGGCTGTCCCTTGCCGAGCTGCATCCCGACGTGGCGATTGCGGCTCTGGGGGCTGCTGCAGGTCGCGATGAGGTCGCCCATGCCGGCGAGGCCTGCGAAGGTCAGCGGATCACCGCCCATCGCAATGCCGAGGCGCGCCAGCTCGGCGAGCCCCCGTGTCATCAGCGCCGCCTTGGTGTTGTCGCCGTAACCGAGCCCGTCGGCGATGCCCGCGCCGATCGCGAGCACGTTCTTCAATGCGCCGGCCATCTCGCACCCGATGACGTCCGGGTTCGTATACACGCGGAAGTTCGGGGAGAAGAACAGCTGCTGCAAGCTTTCCGCGATCCGTTCGTCGCCGATCGCGACCACCGACGCAGTCGGTTGTCCCGCGGCGACCTCACGCGCCAGGTTCGGTCCGGTCAGGACGCCGACATACGCACCGTCGTGGTCGGGAAGTGTCTCGCACGCGACCTCGGTCATGCGCGCCAGCGTTCCCTGCTCGATCCCTTTGGCGAGGCTCACGACCGGCACCTTGGGACCGATGAACGCCTGCGCGTCGGCAAGCACCGTGCGCAAGCCGTGCGACGGCACACCCAGCACGATGACGTCGGCGTCGGTACACGCCTCCTCGAGTGACGCCGTCGCGCGCAGATTGTCGGGCAGTCGGACACCGGGCAGGTACGCCGAGCTCTCGTGGTCCGAAGTGATCTCGGCCGCGAGCTCGGGGCGCCGCGCCCACAACGTCGTCGGCGCGTTGCCGGCTGCGATCGCGGCGACGGCGGTCCCCCACGATCCCGCGCCGACGACCCCGACCTTGCTCATGCGGCTTCGGCCTCCGGCCTGCGCCTGGCCGGTCACGCCGACTTCTGGTGCGCGCGCACGGTCTCCGCCTCGCGCCACCACCACGCGTCGTCACCTGGTCCCGGTCGTTGCGGATAGATGGTGCGCGCTCGCGCGACACATCCACTGATCGCATCCATCACCCGATCGGTCGCGGCCTTCACGTGTTCGTCCGCGCCGACACGGATCGGCTCACCCACCACGGCGACCTGCGCGACACCCCACTTCCAGCTCGGCTTTCGTCCCTTCATCATCATGCGGTGCGTGCCCCACAACCCGACCGGCACGATCGGCACGCCCGCCTGTTGCGCCAGCCGCGCCGTGCCCGACTTGCCGCGCATCGGCTCGAGGTCGAGCGAGATCGTTCCTTCCGGGAACACCGCGACGCATTCGCCCCGGTGAAGCGCGTCGACGGCGGCGCCGAGCGCGCCTGCGGCATCGGCCGAACCGCGCAGCACGGGGATCTGGTGCGCCGCCTGCAACAACCAGCCCAGCGCCGGCTTGCGGAACAGCTCCGCCTTGGCGAGGAAGCGCACCCGTCGACCCTGCCGGTCGGCAACCCACGCCAGCGTCAACGGGTCGAGGTACGACACATGGTTGCTCGCGAGGATCACCGGATCGTGCTCGGGAACGTGCGCCGCGCCCTCGATGGTCCACTGCAACCCGAACCGGAGCCAGGGCCAGAACACGCCCTTGGCAGCCGGATAGATCACATCCACGGATCAGTAGCATACGCAGCCCGGTACGAACGCAGCCGAGCCGCACCAAGGGAGCCGGACGTCATGGCACAACGGTCCGATGCGCGTGCCGGCGACGGCGCCGGAATCGTCGTGCCGTTGCGTTCGTTCGCGCACGGCAAGGCGCGACTCGCGGCCGTGCTCGACGAGGCCGCACGCGCGGCGCTGGCGCGCACCATGGCCGAGCGCGTCATCGGCGCCGCCGGCGCGCGGCCGGTCGTCGTCGTGTCGAGTGCACCCGAGGTCGTCGCATGGGCGCTGGAGCGCGAGCTCGCCGTCATCGACGACCCCGGTTCCCTCAACGCGGCAGCCGAAGATGGCCGCACGTGGGTGCGGGCGCTCGGCCTCGCGCGCGTTGTCGTCGTGCACGCCGACCTGCCGCTCGCCTCGTCGCTCGATGCGGTTTCCGGCGACGGCGTCTCGCCCGTCGCCGTCATCGTCCCCGACCACCGTGACGACGGCACGCCCGTCCTTTCCCTGCCCGCCGCCGCGCCCTTCACGTTCTCCTACGGACCCGGCTCGGCGGCCCGGCACGTCGAGGAGGCGCGCCGGCGCGGGCTCGACATCCGCGTGCTGCGCGACCCCGCGCTCGGCTTCGACGTCGACATCGAGGACGACCTGCACCTGCTCGACGCGCGGCGCGATCAGAGCCACTCGCGACGATGACGGTCACCGTCGATCTGCCGGTGCCGCGACGTGCACTTGCCGTCGGCGCCCATCCCGACGACATCGAGTTCGGATGCGGCGCCACACTCGCCAAGTGGGCCGACGCCGGAGCCCACGTCACCATGTGCGTCTGCACCGACGGCGCCAAGGGCACCTGGGACCCCGACGCCGACCTCGCGGCACTGATCGCTCGGCGGGAGATCGAGCAACGAGACGCCGGCGCCGCCCTGGGCGCCGGCGACGTCGAGCTGTTGCGGTTCGTCGACGGTGAGCTGGTGGACGACATGACCGTGCGCGCGGCGGTGTGCCACGTGATCAGGCGCACGCGTCCGGACGTCGTGCTCGGTCACGACCCGTGGCGCGCCTACCGGCTCCACCCCGACCACCGCGAGGCCGGATTCCTCACGATCGCCGCGATCGTCGCGGCGCGTGACCCGCACTTCTTTCCCGAACAGGGACTCGCGCCCCACCGGCCGGCGACGATGCTGTGCTTCGAGCCGGCGCGCATCACGCACCTCGAAAGCGTGCACGGGTACGTCGGCCGGAAGGTCGGTGCCCTGCTCGCCCACCGCAGCCAGTGGCGTTCGACGATGGGGATCGACGACCGGCCCGACGAGCAGCGCGCCGCGTTCGCCGCGCGCCTGCACACCGAAGCCCGGGTGCACGGTCTGCGCGCGGGATGCCCGGCCGCAGAAGCGTTCGCCCGCATCGACGACCTCTGACGAGATCGGCCTCGAAATTGAAGAAGGGCCCGGAGGGCGAACTCCGGGCCCGACTTCAGTTTGTCGCCGTGGAAACCGGCTATTTCCTCTTGGTCGTGCGCTTCCGCACGGTCCGCCGGGTCCGCCTGGCAGCCGGCGCAGCCTTCTTCTTCGTCGCCTTGCGACGACGACGCTTCTTCGCCGGCGCCTTCTTGGCGCTCGACTTCTTTGCGGCCTTGCGGCGCTTCTTCGCCGGGGCACGCTTCTTCGCGGCCTTGCGCTTCTTGGCCGGAGCCTTCTTCGCAGCCCGCTTCTTGGTCGCCCGCTTCTTGGTCGCCTTCTTGGCAGTCGTCTTCCGCTTCGCGGTTGACTTCCGCTTCGCCGGCGCCTTCCGCTTTGCGGCCTTACGCTTGGCGGGAGCCTTTTTGGCTGCCCGTCGCTTCGTAGCCTTCTTCGCCGGAGGCACGGTCACCACCTTTCTCGGAGAGCTCTCACTCGGGGAAGTTCGAACTTCGTGTGTCACTCGGTACGTGGGGGAGCAACCCGCGTACCTACGCCATTAGGAGTTGTTCACGAGCTTCTTCAGCTCGGACCCCACGGTGAATTTCACGCTCTTCGACGCCGCAATCTGGATCGGCTCGCGGGTCTGCGGGTTCATACCCGTACGCGCGCTCCGTTGTGAGATTGCGAACGTGCCGAAACGTGGCAACGTCACCTTGTCGCCGCCCGCGACGGCTCCGCTTACGGCGTTGATGAACGCGTTCAATGCGTTCTCCGCATCGGTCTTGCTCAAGTTCGCTTCGCTCGCGATCGCATCGACGAGCTCGCCCTTGTTCACGGCAATAACCTCCACGCGCTGTGTGCGTTC
>JBBRXX010000033.1:0-51472 GCA_038238245.1 Acidimicrobiia bacterium | reverse complement strand
TCCCAATCGACGAGCGCCGCGTACACCTGCGCGAGCGGCGCGGAGATAACGCGAGACGCAGTGTCCGTGCGCGGCATCCCCGAATGTTACGGCCGTCAGCGTCTATTCGATGATGTCGATCACCCGATGATGGACCACGAATGGATCGAAGTCATCGAGCGCGGCGATGGCGTCGGGCTCGACGACAGCGCGATTGGGTGCACTGCCAGCAAACCGTATGCCGAGGGCATGACCTACATCGTGCAACAGAAAGACCGTTTCTACGTCGTCGCGTACGACGGCCTCGACCCCCTCACCGGCAAAGAACGACGACGCTGGCACCCTGTCGGCCACGACCGACACGACGACGAGCTCGCTGCACAACGCATCGACAGCGACAACACAGGCGCCGCGCCAGCCCGAGAAGGTCGTCAACGAGCGCCTCGGGCACGCGCATCCAGCCTTCACGATGGACCTACCAGCACCTGCTGCCCGGCATGAGTGCTGCCACTGCCGAGCAGTTCGCCGCCTTGATCACCGACACGAGCCGGTAGACGTCGCTCGTGACGCGCTCGTCTACACGACGAACGCCCAGGCCTACTGACCTGGGCGTTCAAATGGTGGCGGGGGCAGGATTTGAACCTGCGACCTTCGGGTTATGAGCCGGCCCAGTTTCGTACCTTCTGATCCTGTCTACCGTCGTGCAGTGCGGCTGACGCGGCAGTTCGCACGACGTTCGTGACGTCTACGCCCGTTCTGTCCCGCCCAGTCCGGGATCGGACGGCACCATTCACGGCACCACGCGCGATGCAACATGGGCGCAACATCAGAATGACCCGGCAAACATGGTCCGTGTCGTTACGCGGCGTCGTCGCTTCGTCGCGGTAGCACCGAGCCCGCACGCGAGACGTGCACCGTGACAAGCTCGAGGTGTGCCTCGGTGTTACGTCCAGACCTCGAGTTCGATGTTGCCGTCCGGATCAATCGATGGTCGGCGCCACCGGTTCAGTTCATGCAGACTTGGCGCGATGCCTTCTGTCGCACCCGCGCTGTGTCTTGGAGACGGCCGGAGGTCGACGATTTCGTTTGTCCTCTGGGCTCGTCGGTAGGCGTGGGACATGGACGGCTCGGACCCTCGGCCGCGACCTGAGTGGCGGCCGGTCCCCGGGCCGGTTGACCGTGAGGGCTTCGAGGAAGCGCAACGACGCCACCGCCGAGCCAGTTGGAGGTGGACTCTCGCTTGCCTGGTCGCCGTGGCTCTCATCGGAATTCCTCTGAGCGCAGCACTGTCTCCGCTGCTCCTAGCCGTCGTCGTACTCGTCAATGACGCCATCAACTTGGTGGCCAACACACCCGACCTGCTCGGCCCGTATCGCGATGCGCTCGACGGACAACCCGTTGCCGACTTTCCCGGGTTGATCGCGACCTTGGTGATCGTGCTTCTCGTACCGGGCATGGCGGCCTTGTCCGCATGCTGGATCGTGGTCCGTCGTCTCTTTCGCAAGACGGGGACAGCCGCCGAGCTTCTGGCAATGGGCGCACGCGAGCCACGCCCGGATGACTTCGAGGAACGGCAGCTCGTAAACGTCGTCGGCGAGATCGCCATCGCCGCTGGCCTTCCTCCACCCAGTGTTCACCTAATCGACTCCCCCGTCGCCAACGCAGCAGTCACCGGGAGCTCCCCAGCCGACGCCGCTGTGGTGGTGTCGCGCGGGCTGCTCGCGCACCTCAGTCGCGATGAGACCCAAGGACTGATCGCCCATCTGATTGGCCGGGTCGGCAACGGCGACCTGCGCATCGCCCGCACCACGACCTGCTTCTACTCCACGCTGGGCCTCTGCTCGGCGGTGCTGACCGCCCCAACGGACCGGAGAGCGCGGAGGGCACTGGGGCTCGTCATAGGACGGGGTCCATCTCGCCATCGTCAGGACATGGCGGCAGAGGCCCCGATCGCGCTTCTCAACGTTCAAGCCGGCGGCAACAGCGAGGAGATCGAGCAGAAGGGATGCTTCAGCATTGTGCTGCTGCCGGTGTTGGCGGGTCAGTTCGCCTTCGTGCTCAACCAATTGATCTTCTCAAATCTCCTGATCACCCCGCTGCTCAAGCGTGCTTGGCGAGCACGTACGAACCTGGCCGATGCAACCGCAGTGGAGCTCACTCGCCATCCGGACGGCCTAGCTGCCGGTCTGGTCGCGTTGACTCGGGTCGGCGGGGTCATACCTGGCACAGAGACCGTCGCGCACCTGTTCGTCGTCGGCGGCGAGGCGTCGGGCGCCAAGGCGTCCATGCCCGCCCCGGGGCTCCGGGGATTCCGGGCCAAGAAGCGCCAACACGATGCCGAACTGGCTGCCGCCGCTGCGAAACATCCTTCGCCGCTCTCCGGATTTCAGCCCAAGATCGGTCGGCGCGTTTCTGCGCTGCGGAGTCTGGGCGCAACCGTCGACTTCGAACAGCCGGACCGGCACCTCGGGTTCGGAGCCAAGCTCTTCATCGCATTGGTCGGCGTACCTCTCCTCGTTGTGTTCTACATCGTCATGCTCGGAATCACTGCTCTCGCGACCGGCGTTGCCTTTGCGATATACGGGCTCTTCCTCCTGACACCCATCTCAATAGTCGACGTAATCTTGCGAGGTCGACCCTGAGCGAAATGCGAGTCAACTCTTCCTCATTCCACTCTCGGTCATCGACACAACGTCGCGTCGTGACCGAGGGCTCGGTGCAGCTCAGCGACGAATGAGAAGACGGCCGCCGAAGCCTCCTGCGCCGTTCCGCGCTGAGGCTGTTGTTCCGCACCGCCCCGGGAACTCGACCTCTTGGACGGTGACCCGACGGTCGACCTCGTGTTGCCGTCGCGGACGAACGAATCCGCGCGTCCACTGACCGACCAAGGGTTACAACGTTTTGGGTCAGTTGGGCAACGGCACCACCACCGACCGCGATCACCGCGGGCGGCGGTCATTCGTGTGCGTTGTTGGCGAACAGCGCGGCCAAATGCTGGGGTTACAACGGCTCGGGTCGGTTGGGGAACGGCACCACGACCGACGCACACACGCCGGTAACGGTGAGCGGCCTGACCACCGCGACCGCGATCACCGCGGGCGGCAACCATTCGTGTGCGTTATTGGCCAACGGCACCGCCAAATGCTGGGGCAACAACGGCATGGGTCAGCTCGGGAACGGCACCTTCGTCGACTCGTCGACGCCGGTGATGGTGAGCGGCCTCTAAAGGCGGGCATTCTGCGCAGGTACCGGCGCCCGCCTGGCTGCTCGGTCGGGCAGTGCTGGTGCTCGCATCGAGTCGGCCGCGTTCCGGATCCAGCTAAAACGCGTTCCGCCTGCTCCACGGGAGGCCGATGACCTGCGGCGACAGGATTCGCGCCGCCCCCAAGGTGACATGGTCCGGCTGTTGGGTGTGGTCGCTCGCCGGCAACTCCTGCGGCGTGCAATGACCAGACTTTGTCTTTGCGCGCCGCGCGGACTGGCGACTCGGCGCAGGGTTTGGCTGAGCGGCTTCGCACGGCGGTCGTTGCGAACGGCACGAGCGGACCCCGGCGCGCCACGTACATTGTGCCGGGAGTCCGCTCTTGTCGCGTCAAGCTCCGCCCCCGTGCTCAAGTGCGGGACGTCTGGCAAGATCGGCGGCGTGCGGATGCCCTTCCAGCCGATGCTCGCCTCGAGCAGCGCGCCGCGGCATTTAGCAGGCAAGTGGGTGCTCGAACCGAAGTTCGACGGGCGGCGGGTCATCGTCGCGGTCGACGGCGACGTTCGCGTGTGGACACGACGCGCCACGACCTCACCGCGCGGCTCCCTGAGCTTCAAGGACTAGCTGGATCTGCAATGTGCCGACGGCACGACGGAGCGCGCCCGCCACGATCCATCCATGCCCGCAGGGTTCGTGACACACGCGTAACCCGAACCGGCAACGGGAACTTCTCCGCGCGCGGAGAAGTTCGACGGTGAGCTCGCGCGAGGTCGTGATGCGCGCGCGAGCCGCTGACACTGCGCTCGTCGAGCGTGATGTTCTGGTCGGCCACGGTCGGCGGAGATCCCTCGGTCAACGATGGAGCTCCCGCAGGTGGGCGACCAGCGCGTCGTTTCAACTGCATCGCGATGCGGTTGAAACTCATCTCCGCCATCTGGGAAGGCGCGTCGATCCGTCCGCCGTATGAATCGAAGGACCGAACTTGACTCGCGCCCACCAAGCGGAGATTTCTGGCGCGAACCGCAGATACCAGCGCACCGCGAGGACGATCACCTCGGGCGGGAACCGGAACCCGGCGAACCCCGAACTCGGAACTACCGCTACCGGGCGAGCATGAGATCGGAGCATCCCAACACTGTGGCCCCCCGCATCTGGCCATCGCCCAATGCAACAGAGCCAGGCCTCGTCCATGTTGCCTCCGGGCCGAACCCGCGTAAGACGGCTTTAGGACACTCGGACGGCGCCCAGTAGCGCAGCGTCTCGTCGACTGCTCCCGGTATCAGGCCCGGGTCGTCGATGATGCGCTCCCACTCGCCGGGATTGCGCTGCAACAGCACCACCGCATTCGCCAGCAGCTTTGTGAGCGTCTCCGTGCCCGCCGAACCGATGAGCTGACAGAAGCCGACGACGTCGTGGTCGGTGAGCCGGGTGATGTTGCCGTAGCCGTCGTCGATCTCGGCTTCGATGAGCTTGCTCACGAATCCGCGGTCGGGCCGGGCGCGTTTGTCACCGACGAATGCGAACCAGTACTTCGACGTGCGACCCATCGCTTCGAGCGCGTGGTCGGAGATGTAGGGCGGCTCCTCGAGCCGTTCGAGCATGGCGTCCATGTCCTGGCGGAGCGCGTCGCGGTCGACTGCCGGCACGTCCAGCAACTCCATGATGACGTTCATCGGCAGCAGCGCGGAGAACTCCTCGACGAAATCGCCGCCGCCCTTCTCGCGCAATGGCTCGAGCAGCCCAATCGCCGTCTCGCGCACGAACGGCTCGAGCTCGGAGATCGCCCGGGGCGTGGAGGCCCGGCTCACGAGCTTGCGATGCACATCGTGCTCGGGGGGATCCATGAAGATCATCATCGGCAGCAGTGACTCGGTGTCGATCTTCTCGATCGTCGTGCCCTCGGCCGAGCTGTAGAGCAGGGGCTGCTGCGACGCCTCGTGGACGTCCGCGTAACGGGAGAGCGCATACCAACCCTGGTCCTCGTTGCGGTAGCAGGGCGCCTGGTCGCGTAGCCACCGGTACACCGGATACGGGTCGGCGTGGAACTCGTGGGAGAACGGGTCCATCTCCAAGCCGTCATCGTCGCGCGTCAAGATGGGTCCGTGCCTCCGCAGCTGTGGCTCGTACGCCATGCCGAGACCGAATGGAGTGCGTCGGGACGCCATACGAGTCGCACCGAGGTCGCACTCAGCGACGCCGGACGTGAAGCCGCGCGGGCGCTCGCGCGCGTCCTGGCGCCACGCGGCTTTGCACGCGTGCTCGTGAGCCCGCGCGCCCGGGCGCAGGAGACCGCCGAGCTCGCAGGCTTTGCCGATCCCGAAGTCGACGCGAACCTCGCCGAGTGGGACTACGGCGAGCTCGAAGGGCTGACCACCTCCGAGATCCGGGCTCGCGGCGGCGACTGGTCGAGCTGGACGATCTGGACCGGAGCCGTCCCCGGCGGCGAGACCATCGCACAGGTCGCAGCGCGCGCCACCGAGGTCCTCGCGCGTGTCGATCGCGCAGCCGGCGACGTGCTGTGCTTCGGGCACGGTCACATGTCGCGGGTGTTGACCGCGGTTGCGCTCGGTCTGGCGCCGGACGCGGGCCGCCATCTCGCACTCGATCCTGCCACCATCAACGTCGTCGGTCACGAGCACGAGTGGCGGGCACTGCGAATATGGAATGCGCGCCCGTCGACGCGGCCGGAGCAATCTGGTCCGCTGTCATCCCACTCTGCGCCCGTTTCTTGATCAACTTCGCGCCTGCTGTGGCCGAAATAACAACTGGCATGCGTGGGTCAAAAGCTGACTGGCCGGCGGCTGTCGCGCCCGAGGCGCGCGCCAGCCGCACGGGGGGATCGCGAATGCTTCTCGACGACCTGTTGGCGGAACGCCAGCGCGTCGAGACGCCGCAAGAGCCGGGCCCACAGCCGCCGGTACTCACCATCGAGCCGGTCGCGGTGCCACCCGCGGGCGAGATCGGCCGCCGCGCCGCTCGCGAGCGCCTCGCGGCACTGGAGGACGCCGCGCGCCGCAACCTGCGTGCCGCCGAAGAGGCCCGGCGGGTGCTCGCGGACGAGCACCGCCGTTTGCAAGAGGAATCGTGTGCACGCCTGGTCGCGCAGGACGAGGCAGCCGCGTTGCGGCGCGAGCTCGGCCGGTTGCGGGAGAGCGAGCAGGGCCGCGCCGATCAACTGACGACGTACGCGGCGCGTGCTGCGCGCGCCGAGCTCGCAGTGGAGCACGAGCGTGTCGTGGAGGAACTCTACCGCTTGCAGAGCTCCATTCAGGACCACGACGGACTCCTCGAGGACTACGCGCAGCGGCTGCGCGAGGAGCAGCAGACCCGCGCCGCGCTGCGGGTCGAGCTCGAGGAGGTCGAGACGGCGCGCCGACTGGCCGAGCGCAGCCTCGAGCGGACGGCCGAGAGTGCGCGCAAGCATGCGGAGGACGAGGTGATCCGGCTCGCGACGGCCGAGGCCGCGCTCGCCGACGCACGGTCGGACCGGGACAGGCTCGCGGCCCAGCTCGAGGCCCAGCTCGAGGCGATGCAGGCGAATGATGCGATCACCCGCGTCGCGGACCTCGAAGCGGAGCTCGCGCGCTCGCGTGCCGATGGTGACCGGTTGCGGGCGCATGCGGCGGCGCTCGGCGACGAGCTTGCCGGGCTGCGGGCGACGCTCGCAGAGATGCAGGCCGCAGCGTCCGCCCGAGAGCCGCTCCCGACCGAGGCCGTCCCCGCCGACCTCGTCCCCGCCGAGCCGAGTGCCGTGACGCGTCCACCGCTCGCCCGCCGCCGCCCCCGCGCCGAGCGCGAAATCTCAAAGGACGCGGTGGTGAGACGGGAAGGGATCGTGCGCCGCGCCCGCTCACGTCCCGCCCCGACCGATGCCGCGGCCGATCTGGTTGCCGAGCCCGTCGCCGTGCCGGATGCCGGGCCCGACGTCGAGCCCGTTGCCGCGCCGGTTGACGGCGCCGGCGCGCCGGTGCCCGCCGGTTTCCGTCGCACCGCGATGGCCGAGCTCACCGCGATCGCGTCGGCGAGCGAAGCGGACGACTTCACGTTCCGCCGCTCGTAGGCGGCGCCCGCCGAGCCCCGCTACTGGATGTAGCGCTCGACCGTGTCGGGATCGCGCGTCTCCGCCTCGTCCGGGTTCAGGCCGAATTCCTCGCGCCCACGCCGCTGCCGCAGCAGGTCCCAGAGCTGATCGAGCGTCAGCTCGACCTTCCGCAGCGTCTCGGCGTCGTGATGCGGCTCTTCCAGGAGGCGCTGCTCCTCGGCGACGAGCTCGGTGATGTGCTCGATCAGCGTGCGGTCGTCCACGGCGTGCTCCTGTTGATCGCGGGGTTGCCCGGTTCTACCCGATCGCGTGGCCATACGTCGCCGCGCGCCCCTGCTTACCCCGGCCCGATCGTGCTGCCTGCGACTATCTTCCGGCCACCGGACGCAGCGAGGAGCGAGACGTCGTGGAATTCGGGCTGTTCAACAGTGTGTCGGTCCTCCCGGCGTTCGACGGTGACGAGCACCGGCGCATCATGGACGAGGTCGCGATCGTGCAGGCCGCCGAGCGGGTCGGCTTCAAGTACACGTGGGCGACCGAACACCACTTCCTCACCGAGTACTCGCACATGTCGGCGAACGAGGTATTCCTCGGATATCTGGCGGCGGCGACGTCGAGCATCCATCTCGGGTCGGGCATCTTCAACATCACCCCACCTGTCAACCATCCCGCGCGCGTTGCCGAACGCGTGGCGATGCTCGACCATTTGTCGGAAGGGCGGTTCGAGTTCGGCATGGGCCGCGGCTCGTCGACCGTCGAGCAGAAGGGCTTCGGCATTCCCGAGCCCGACGTCACACGCGAGATGTTCGACGAGGTGGTCGGCGAGTTCAAGAAGATGTGGCGCGCCGAGGAGTATCCGGGCCACGAGGGTCGTTTCTTCTCGATGCCCGCGCGCAACGTGCTCCCGAAGCCGTACTCGAATCCGCACCCGCCGATGTGGGTCGCGGCCGGGAACCCCTCGACGTTCGAGAAGGCGGCGCGGATGGGGCTCGGCGTGCTGTGTTTCACGATCGGTGGCGCCGAGTCGGTGAAGCCGCTGATCGAGCTCTACAAGAAGGAGATCGAGCGCGCCGAGCCCGTCGGCGACTTCGTGAACGACAACGTGATGGTGACGACCCAGCTGCTGTGTCTCGAGGACGGTGCGCGCGTGCGCCGCATCGCAAACGACATGGGCATGGGGTATCACCGGAGCTTGCTCTTGCGGTATCTCGATACGTTCCCACGCCCGGCCGGCACTCCCGAGTGGCCGCAGCTCCTGCCCGATCCCACGCGCGAGCAGATCGACGCCGCGATCGCGGAAGGGGCCACGCCGTACGGCACCCCCGACGAGGTCACCCGCGCGATCTCGAAGTACGAGGACGCGGGTGCCGATCAGGTGGTGTTCGGCCTCCTGTCGTCGACGTTGGATCGCGAGCTCGCGTGCGAGACGATCGAGACCTTCGGTCGCCATGTGCTCCCGCAGTTCGACACTGATCCCGTGCACCGCACGACGCGGCTTCGGGAGAACGCAGCTAGCGCGTTTTGAGCAGGTCGTCAGTGTCGGCGAGCCGCCGCGCGACGACCCGCAGCATCGAGACCGCCATCTGCGGATAGGTATCGAGGAGTCGCACGAAGTCGTCGCGCCCGATGGCAAGGCAACGAACGGGCGTCGCGGCGCGGACGCGCCCGGTGTGGACGAGCCCGTCGACGAGCAGCGACAACTCACCGATGAATTCCCCCGGGCCGCACACGAACGCGGCGCCACCCGGCAGCTCGACGTTCACAGTGCCGTCGAGGACCACGAAGAGTCCCGCGCCCTCCTCGCCGGGCTGAACCAGGACGTGCCCGGCCGGAAGCTGCACCTCCGTGGCCAGCTGCGAGACGTGCCACAGCCCGACGTCGTCCAGGCCCGAGAACATCGGAATGGTGCGCAGCGACTCGGCGCGCTCGAGGTCGAGGTCGGCCATCGAGGCGCAGCATAGACGTCCTTCTCCGGTGGAGACCGAGGGTGACCGCGTCGAAGGTTGAGTGCCGAGGGCGCGGGGTAGCCGACGCGAGGTGGGCTTGCGACGCACGATCAGCCTTTTGGTCGCGGGATTGTTGGCCTCGGCCGTCGCGGCGACCGTCTTCGTCGGGAATCGCGATTCGTCATCGAAGAAGCTCCGGGTCGTGCGCGGCATCGCCAGCGCGGAAACCCGGGCGATCTTCGATGACGCGAGGGTGAAGGCGGTGTTTGCGAAGCACGGGCTCGACGTCCAGGTCGACGCGGCCACGGATCGGCAGATCGCGTCCGGTGCCGATCATCCGGCGTACGACTTCGCCCTTTCGTCCGTCGGCGCCGCAGCCAAGCTCGCACGCGACCGCCACGCCGCGTCCGTCGCCATGCCGTTCTTCACAACGATTGTGTGCGCGACCTATACGCCCATCGCAGATGTGCTGAAGAAAGCCGGCGTGGCGCGCGACGACGGCGCGTCGTGGACATTGGACATCAAGCGGTACATGGCGTTGGTGAAGGGGAACCGACGCTGGCCCGATCTGCCAGGGAACACGACCTACCGATCCGACGCGGTCGTGACGATCGCGTCGGGCGGCGCGGAGCGTTCGAATGCCGCCGCGTTGTACGCCACGGTTGCGGGCTACGTCGCCAACAACGACTCCGAGCTGCGCAGCCTCGATGCCGTCGACGGCATCATCAATGCTGTGAGTCCGCTGTTCGTGCACCAGGCCGGTACCGACGGCTCATGGGACGCGTCGTTCGAGGACTATCTGTCATCAGGGATCGACAAGACGCCGATTGCCATGATCGACGAGTCCCAGTTCATCGCCCGGTCGCTTGCCAACGACGGCAGCATCCGGCCCAACATGGTGCTGATGTATCCCGCGCCCGGCGTCGTGTCCCGGTATGCCCTCGTTGCGCTCGGCGCCGACGGCGACGCTGTCGGGCGCGTGCTCGCCGACGATCCCGGGCGCGCACGGCTTACGGCTGCGCACGGGTTCCGCGGACCCGCGCCCGTCGCGTCGCCGAAGAACGGCAAGATTGCGGCGCGGCTCGGAAATGTCGTCGACGTCCCGTCGCCCGACATCCTCGCGTCGCTCGTCGCCAAGCTCGACATCGCCGAGCACCTCGCATCCAGCTCCGCCAACCCGCACCGATCGGGGAGACCATGACGAATCCGACCGCTTCCGATCAGCCGCTCACGCCGCCCGCGGCGGCGTCCGATCTCATCCTGGAGCCGCCGGAACCGGTCGGCGCCGTTGCCACGGGCGTGGCGTCGACCATGGTGCCGCTCGACCCGACGGCGGTCCCCGCCCTGGACGCGATGGTCGACGAGTACGTCGAGCGCATCGCCGGACTCGACGAGCAGTCGACGGAGTTCCTCGAGAAGGCCGAGAGCATCCGGCGCATGGGCGACGCCGACGTCCGCGCCGCGGCGTCGGTCACGAACCGCATGCTCGAATCGCCGGTGCGTGGCATGGGCAAGGGTGGCTTCGACGCAGGCGCCGACGTGACCAAGGCATTGACGGATCTGCGTCGCCAGATCGAGAACCTCGATCCTGCAAAGGCGTCGGGCGTGCGCAAGCTGCTCGGTGTCATCCCGTTCGGCGACAAGCTTCGCGACTACTTCCACCGGTACGAGAGCGCGCAGACGCACATCGGCGCGATTCTGCACGCGCTGTATCGAGGCCAGGACGAGTTGCGGAAGGACAACGCTGCGCTCGAGCAGGAGAAGATCCATCTGTGGGAGACGATGGAACGGCTCGTGCAGTACGTGTACGTCGCCGAGAAGCTCGACCGGTCGTTGTCGTCGAAGGTGGCCGAGATCGAGGCGACCGACACGGCTCGCGCCAAAGCGCTGACCGAGGACGTGTTGTTCTACGTCCGCCAGAAGCACCAGGACCTGCTCACCCAACTCGCGGTCTCGATCCAGGGCTACCTCGCGATCGACCTGGTGCGCAGGAACAACACCGAGCTCATTCGTGGCGTCGACCGGGCAACGACGACCACCGTCGCGGCGCTGCGCACCGCCGTGATCGTCGCGCAGGCGCTCGCCAACCAGAAGCTCGTGCTCGATCAGATCACCGCGCTCAACACCACCACCGCGAACCTGATCGAGTCGACATCGAAGGTGCTCGCGAGCCAGAGCGTGTCGATCAACGAGCAGGCGGCATCTTCGACGATCGGCATCGACAAGCTCGAAGCTGCGTTCACGAACATCTACCAGACCATGGACGCGATCGAGACGTTCAAGGCACGCGCGATCGATTCCATGCAGCAGACAATCGAGACGTTGCACGGAGAAATCGAGAAGGCGCAGTCGTACCTGCTGCGCGTCAAGCAGTCGAGCACGCGCGACCTGCAAAACGTCGACCAGCTCCAGGTTCCCGGCCGCCCATGACGGGCGCGATCGGCCGCTACACGACCTCGACGAAGCACATCGTCGGGTGCACGGCCGCGATTGCGGGGCCGGCGCTCTCGCTCGCCGGTGTCGTGTCGGTTGCGCGCGGGTTGCTCCTCGTACCGGTGCTCTACACCGTCGGCGTGCTCGTGGCGCCCCGGGCGCGGCGCGACAACGTCGCCGACGTGTTCGACACTCGGGCGGTGGAGCGCAGCCTCGCCCGCCTGGAGCGCCGCATCGCAGGTCGGGTCCCCTACGACATTTCGACGAAGACCTCCCGGATCGTCTCGGCGATCAACGAAACGCTGCCCCGCGCCGGCGCACTCGGCCCGGGCGCGGCCGGTCACTATGCGCTGGTCGCGTGCGCGACGGACTACCTCCCGACGACACTTCAGGTGTATCTCGACCTGCCGCGCAGCTACGCGGACCACCACGTCGTCACGAAGGGCAAGACCGCACGCGTCCTACTGACCGAGCAGCTCGACGTGCTCGCGGCCGAGATCAAGGAGATCGCGGACGCCGTGAACCGGGCGGATACCGATCGCCTGCTCGTGAACGGCCGGTTCCTCGAGACGAAGTTCGGTCGCACAGCGCTCGACGTCGAAGACTCGGCAAGGCAGGCTTGACCAATGCAGACACGGAACATCGGAACGCTGCCCGCCTCGGTGATCGGCCTCGGGTGCAACAACTTCGGCGGTCGTATCGACGAAGCCGCGAGTCGTCGGGCGGTCGTCGACGCGGCGCTCGACGCCGGGATCACGCTGTTCGACACGGCCGACATCTATGGCGCGACGAAAAGCGAGGAGTTCATCGGGCGTGCGCTGCGCGGCCGTCGCGATCGCGCCTTGATCGCGACCAAGTTCGGCGGCCCGATCGACGATGAGCGCAAGGGCGGCGCATCCGCCGCGTACATCCGGCGTGCGTGCGACGACTCCTTGAAGCGACTGGAGACCGACCACATCGACCTCTATCAGCTGCACTTCCCGGATCAGGCGACGCCGCTCGAGGAGACGCTCGGCGCCCTCGACAGCCTCGTCCGCGACGGGAAAGTGCGCGAGATCGGCTGCAGCAACTTCTCGGCCGAGATGATCGAAGAGGTAGCGCGCATCAGCGAGCAGCGCGACATCCACAGATTCGTGAGCGTGCAGAACGAGTACAGCCTGCTGCGCCGCGCGCCCGAGAAGAACGGCGTGCTCGACATGTGCCAGAAGTATGACCTGGCGTTCATTCCGTACTTCCCGCTCGCGAGCGGCATGTTGAGCGGCAAGTACCGGCGGAACGAGGCTCCACCCGAAGGCACCCGACTTGCCGGCGCCCCCGAAGAGCGTCGCCAGCAGGCGTTCGCGGACAAGAACTTCGATCGCATCGAGGCCTTGGAAGGGTGGGCGCGCGCGCAGGGCCACTCGCTGCTGGAGCTCGCGTTCGCGTGGCTGCTCGCGCGACCGACGGTCGCGAGCGTGATCGCGGGCGCGACCAAGCCGGGGCAGGTCCGCGCGAATGCGGCCGCCGCGTCGTGGCAACTGACGGCCGGTGACCTCGAGGAGATCGACGCCCTCATCGAACAGGTCAAGTCGGCGGGGTAGGTCGGGCCGACATGCCGGCCCACGCAGCGCCGGCCGACGCGACCGCGAGTGAGACGATCGAGGCGCCGACGACGGCGGCGGCCTGGCCCGGCCGCAACGCATTCGTCGACAAGCCGATCGACGCCACGGCCGCCGGCACACCGAGCTGCGCGCTCGCGAGCAATCCGCATGACACAGGGAGCTTGGTGACCATCGCGGCAACGACGTGCGCGACCACGCAGCCCGCGGCGAGCAGCACGAGCAACCAGATGTCGTCACTCGAGTGCGCGAGGGCACGCAGGTCGAGGCGCGCGCCCAGCACGACGAAGAACAGCGGGACGAAGAATCCTTCGCCGAGGCCGATCAGTTGATTCGCAAAGCGGCGGGGCGGGCCCAGTACGGCGACCATCGCTCCGGCCGCGAAACCGGCGACGAGCACGCTGGTGTCGAAGCGCTCGGCAATCCAGGCGAGCGTGAACAGGGCCAACAGCGAGAGACGCAGATCGAGCGCAAAGGCGCGGCGGTGGGAGGCGGCGCGAGCAGCGACGATGGCTTCGATGCGCTCGGCACGCGATGCACCGAATCCGAAGGCGGCGGCGCCGAGGACCACGAGCGCCATGCCGGCGATTGCACGGGCCACCGTTCCAGTTGCGAGGACGAGCGGTACGGCGAGCACGGTGAGGACATCCACGATCGACACCCATGCCATCACCGTGAGCAAGTTGTCTGATGCAGGAGTTCCCTCGGTGATCGGCAGCACGAGGGCAGCCGAGCTGGCCGCGACGAGGACGATGAGGATCGCGGGGCGGTGCAGGCCTCCCAACGTGGCGATTGCGGGCGCGAGCGCGATCGACGCCGCGAACGTCACGGCGGTTGCCAGCGTGCCGCGGCGCAGGGCACCCGTGAGACGACCCTCCCGCAGCGGGAGGTGCGTGGCGACGATGAACATCAGCAACGCGAACCCGATGTCAGCCAGGAACGCGAGCGTCGGCTGCGATGCATCGAGGGTCCGGGTCCCCGTTTGCCCGATGGCGACGCCTGCCGCGATCTCGCCGATGACGAGCGGCGGCGCAGAACGCCAGGGCAAGAGCGCGAGCAACGGCCCCGCCAGACCGACAGCGACGACGAGCGCGAGCGTCCCGAACGTCACCGTCCAGTCGCGCCCGGCATCGAGGCCCTACCGCTCCGGATGTTCGGCGCGGAACGCCGCGAGATCGAACGCGAGGTGCTCCCGCACGTCACCGACATGGTCGACGATGATGTGGCGCTGCGCGAATTGCCATGCTCCGTCTCGGCGAGCGAAACGGTCGCGGTAGCGACCGGTCACGACCGGCTGGAGCGGCAGGCTCGACGTCTGTTGCAACACGACGAAGGCCGAGCGCGCGCTTGCGGTACCGGCGTCCTCGTCGATGTCGACGATGACGTTCGTCGTGACGTGACGCGTCCGCAGTGTGCCGTCGTCGTGCACGCGGTTCGTACGCCGATACAGGCGGACGATCGCGTCGCCGCCGCGCACCTCGCCGTCGACACCCTCGTTCGTGAGCACGGCCTCGCCGAACAGCTCGCCGACGGCGTCGAAGTCGGCCGCGTCCATGTACTCGGCGTATCTGTACAGCAACGTCGTGATGGCGTGGTAACTCTCCCAAGTCCCGGCGCCCAATTGCATGGCTCCCTCGCTGCGCCATCCCTGCGAACGGCTCCCTCGCTGCGCCATCCCTGGCTTCGCTGCGTCCGCACTGTGCTCCGCTGCGTCCGCACACTGACGCGTCACAGTAGCTTCGGGGTCGATGAGCGAGCCTCCGTTCCCCTTGCGTGTCGCGCCCGAGGACGCGTTCGACACGACGATCGGCTTCGTGGTCGACGACGCATCCGAGATCGGCCGGTTGTCCGGGCACCTGCCGGTCACGCCGCGGGTGTGCCAACCGATGGGACTCGTCCACGGCGGTGTCTACGCCGCGATCGCCGAGACGCTCGCGTCGATGGGGACCGCGAAGGCCGTCATGGCGGACGCCAAGGTCGTGATGGGCATGTCGAACAACACGACGTTCATGCGCCCGGCGACGGAGGGCACGCTGCACGGATCGGCGCATGCCATCCATCGCGGTCGTACGACGTGGGTATGGGACGTCGACATGCGCGACGACCAGGACCGGTTGTGCGCGTCGTCACGGGTGACGATCGCCATACGCGACCCACGATGAACGCACCCGCTCCGAACAAGGTCAAGGTCGGCTTCTTCTCGTTCACCGAGATCACCGATCCCACCGAGCACCATGCGTACAACGCATGGCACCAGCTCGATCACATGCCCGAGCAGTTCCCGCTGCGCGGCATCGCGTACGGCCAACGCTGGGTGTCGACGCCGGCGTGTCGAGCCGCACGAACCACGAGCGGCCCGCGCCTCGACGCGATCCACTACATGACGCTCTACCTCATTACCGATCCCGTGGACGAGACACTGCAAGAGTTCCGCCAACTCGGGCGTGACCTGTACGGCGCCGGCAGGTTCCATCTCCACCGTCACGCGCACCTTTCGGGGCCGTTCCCGCTCGGGGCGACCGCGGTCGCGCCACGCGTGCTGGTCTCCGCCGAGGCCGTTCCCTACCGGCCGCATCGAGGGGTGTACGCGGTCGTGCAGGAGGTGTCCGGCACCGCTCCCGACCTCGACGTCATGTGCGCGACCGACGGCGTGGCCGGCGCGTGGGCATTCGCCGGCGACGCGCTGCGCATCACGATCGCGTGGCTCGACGGTGAGCCGCTACACGTTGCCGCGGCACTCGCGAACGTCGCGGCGCCGGGCGACGGCGTCGAGCTCGCGGGACCGTTCGAAACGATCAGCCCTTGGCAATGGGAGTGGTTCGAACACGCGAACGTCGAACGACCATAAGGCTCGAGGCCACCACGCCGAGTGCGAGGACGCCCCAGATCACGCCTGTCCACGGCGAGTCGGGGCGGTGCATCGGGGTCGCGCCTGTCCGCGGCGGGCCGGTGACCCGAGGGACACCCGGCACGGTGGTCGTGGAGGACGTGACTCCCGGCGTGCCGATGCCGGGCGTGCCGCCACCGCTGCCACCGCCACCGCCACCGCTGCCACCGCCACCGCTGCCACCGCCACCGCTGCCTCCGCCGTTCCCGATGCCGGTCGTCGGCGTGGTTGGTGCACTACCCGCGGTCGTGGTCGTCGTGGTCGGCGTGGCGGCAGCCCGTTCGCAGGTCGGATGCGTGAAGGTGTCGGTGTCGAGCGTGACGGCGCCGGTACGCGCCAAGGCCCGCCCGTGGACGGTCACGCTGTTGTTCACCGTGATCGAGATCTGCGCCAAGATGTTCCCGCGGAACACCGAGCTGCTCCCGAGCGTTGCCGAGCTGCCCACCTGCCAGAAGACGTTGCACTCCTGGGCGCCGTTGATGAGCGAGATCGTGGTGCTCGAGTCGGTGATGAGCGTCGAGTTGGTCTGGAAGATGAAGACCGAGTCGAGGTTGCCGGCACCGTCGAGCACGAGGGGTCCGGTCAGGCCCAGCGGCGACTTGTTGGGACCCGAGTAGACGCCGGCCTGGAGCTCGAGGTTGGCGAGATCGGCGGTCGTGGTGGCGCTGACCGATCGGCCCTTCGCGTTCACATACGCGGCGGTCAGCGCGGCCTGGCCATCCTGCGCAGCGATGTTGGTGGTGTCCGTCGTCCCCGGCGGGTTCACGATGCCCGGCGGGAATCCCGTGATCTCCGTTCCGGGCCAGAGGCCGAGGCTGCGGTCGAGCGTGCTGTCACCGGTGTTCGTGACCGTCTCGTGTCCGAGCACTGCATACTTCGCAGCGGGACCCAGTACCACTGTCGGCACGATTGCGGCATCCGCGCTTGCGCCGAAGGAAAGGAGCGCGCCTGCCGTGAGGGTGACGCCGACGAGCACGATCGCGGCGCGGGACCGCCTGGCCTTCGGGCGTCTCGCGACGTGCATGTCGTGCCGGCGCGCGGGGGCGCCTCGTTCGGCGACGGTCCCCATGGTCAACGCTCCTCACACCGGGAGCGTTGAGGGCCTCAGCGAGGAACCCGAAACGTCACCATCGGTGGTGACGTGGCCGCCGGTCGAACCTTGGTCCGCCTCCGGCGAGCGCTCGTACCTGGGCCTATCGACCGTCATCTCGGAAAGCTGAAGCGGTGTGACCGATGAACCGGTCGTCCTCGCCGTTCGTATGCTCGGGCGGTGCGAAAGACCGGCTGGGTGTGGGGGAGCGCGATCATCGTCGCGGCGGCACTCTTCGTGGCATGCGGGGGCGGCGGCCACCACGCAGCGCCAGTGGTGACGTCGACCACAACGACCTCCGCCCAGGCCGAGGACGCGAACCTGACCGCGGCCGACTTTCACAACGTCAACACGATGACGCGCGTCGGGCGTCACTTCATCACGAACGTGCGCGGTCACGTTGCCGCCGCGATCGCGGTCGCGAAGTCGAAGACCGGCGGCTCGTACCCCGTCGGCACGATCATCCAACTCGTGCCCCAGGAGGCGATGGTCAAGCGGCGCGCCGGGTTCAGCGCCGCCACCCATGACTGGGAGTTCTTCTCTCTGGACGTGTCGGCGAGCGGGACGCGCATCCTCTCGCGCGGCGGCGACAAGGTGGTGAACCGCTTCGGCGGGAGTTGCGCGTCGTGCCACGGCGCCGCGAAGCCCGCGTTCGACGGCGTGTGCAGCACCGACCATGGCTGCGAGCCGCTGCCGGTCGGGCCGGCGTTCTTCGCGGCGCTGCAGAAGGCGGACCCCCGCCCCCGGACCTGACGCCTAGAGCCACCTCGGCGAGTCGGAGCCCGGTGTCACCGGGCCGTGCGCGTAGTGCGCGGGTGTACGCGTGAGCTCGCCTCCGGGCGGTGCGTACGTGACCCGTCCGAGCGGACTCTCCATCACCGGCAACTTCGCGAGGGTCGAAGCGTCGTCCGGCCACGGCGTGGTGGTGCCTTCGACACGGCCGAGCGTCTCCAGCCACTCTCTCGTCTGTGCGAGCGAGCAGCGCACGTGTCGACCGCCTCCGAGAAGATGCCGGTCGACGAGTGACCGCATCGCGGCGGTGGCGGCGAAGTACCCGGTCGCATGGTCGAGGCCGGCGACCGGGACGTGCCTCGGTTGCTCGACGCCGAACGCCGCGGCTTCCGCCCGCGCGACACCCGACGCGGTCTGCACGAGCGTGTCGTACCCCCGGCGCCCGCGCCACGGTCCCGCGTGCGAGTACGCGGACAGCGACACATACACGATGTCCGGGCGCAGCTCGGCCACCTGATGCGGGCCGAATCCGTGCGCGTCGAGCGCGCCCGGACGGTACGACTGCACGACGACGTCCGCGCGTGCGAGCAGCGCGCGGAGCCGCGCGGCATCGTGCCCGTCGCACAAGTCCAGGAAGCTCGATCGCTTGCCAATCGACGTGTCGGGCAGTAACGCGTCGATCTCGGGGAGCCCGGCCGACGAGACCCGTAGCACGTCCGCGCCGTGGGCTGCGAGCATGCGCGTCGCGATGGGTCCCGCGATGACCCGCGTGAGGTCGAGCACCCGAACACCCGCGAGCGGTCGATCTGCGCGCGCCAAGGGCCGCGGTGCACTGGCACCAAGGGTGACGATGTCGAGCAGGGGGAGCACGCGGACCGCGTCACCCTGCGGATGTGCGAGCCATTCCTCACGCGTGCGCGCGAGCGATGCGCACGCACCCGCCGCCGCCAACGCGTCCTCGAGCTCCTGGCCGCCGCGTGCGCGCACCGCGTCGCGTACGGCATCTCGATCCGCGGGGACCCCGAGCTCGCCCAGCGTTCGGCGGAGGTGGTGCGCGAAGTTGGTGTGGAGCTGTACGAACTGATCGTCGCCGGTTGGGTAGAAGCCGCTGAACGCATTCCAGACCTCGCCCGGGCGCGCACCGTCGACGCGCAGGAATTGCTCGCTGCGGAACGCGGTCATGACCTGGTCGACATCAATGCGGACGGCTTGCTGTTGGCCGGTTCGCACCTGCCAGACCTGCGCGGCCGCGATCGCCGCGACACCGACCGCCGCGGCTGCCATGGCGCCGATCGGATACGACGACGGCAGCACCGGGTCGCTGCCGACGACCTCCACGTTCTCGAGTGCACCGGGCGCGCCGCCGAGCGCATCCCATGTGCGCTCGAGCGCGGTCCGGGGCTCGAGCGCGGTCACGGGCGGGATGTCACGAGCGCCCGTGCCCACTCGTAGTCGGGCTTGCCGGCCGGTGTGCGCACGACGGCGTCGACGACGTGCAGCGCGCGCGGCAGCTTGTAGCCGGCGAGGTGGGCGCGGCAATGGTGTTGTACGAGCTCGAGCACAGGTGGCTCGTCGGCGTGCGAAGGCGCAACGATCGCGACGACGCGCTCGCCCCACTGCGGGTCGGGTGCGCCGATGACGATCGCGTCGGCGATGGCGTCGTGCCCCTTCAACACGGCCTCGACCTCCTCCGGATACACCTTCTCGCCACCGGTGTTGATGCACATCGAGCCGCGACCGAGCAGGTGCACGGTCCCGTCGGCGTCGATGGTGGCCATGTCTCCCGGTAACGACCAGCGCACGCCGTCGATCTCGACGAACGTGCGCGCGCTTCGCGCCGGGTCCTTGTGGTAGCCGAGCGGGACGCGACCTCGCGTGGCCAGCCGCCCCACCACGCCGGAGCCGGGCGAAACCGGACGCAGGTCGTCGTCGACGACCATGGTCTCGGCTTTCGCCGCGAAGGTCAGCGATGCAGATGTCGCGGCCGCGCGCGTGGTCAGCGCGACGGCCTGCGCCGGCGATTCCGACGAGCCGATGCCCTCGACGATCGCCAGCACCGACGGCAACGCGGTCATGAGCGCGTCCTTGGCGTCACCCGACAGGATGCTCCCGCCCGATCCGAGGAGTCGCAGCGACGACGTGTCCCAGCGGCTCGGTTCGGCGCCGAGCGCGCCGAGCAGTGGACGCGCGCTCGCGTCGCCGACGAGGTTCATCGCGTTCACCCGTTCGCGTTGGACGAGATCGAGCACATACGTCATGTCGACATGCGGCCGGTCGTACAGGACGATCCGGCCTCCGCCCAACAGCGTGCCGAGCGCCGACCACTGACCGCTCGCGTGCACGAGCGGACCGAGTGCCACCGAGACGAACTGCGCGGGGGGAGCCTCGCCCGCCGGGAGGAACGGGCGCAGCCGCTGCGCCGGATTCTCCACCACCGACGCCGCGATCGACTCGGGCGTGGTGATCGGCGGGCCGCCCGGGTTCCCGCCGCCGAGCGCGGCGAAGAAGATGTCCTCCTGCCGCCACACGACGCCTTTCGGGAATCCCGTCGTCCCCCCGGTGTAGAGCACGTAGTGGTCGTCGCCGCTGCGGGTCCCGAAGTCGCGAGTCGCCGGGGCGCGCGCGATTCGCTCCTCGTACGCGGGTTCATCGACGTCGAGGACGAACCGCACCTTTGGCGTCTTGTCCAGCGCGCCACGCACCTGTTCCCGTACCGAACCGTCGTGCACGACGGCGAGCAGGTCCGCGTCGTCGAACAGGTAGGCGTGCTCGTCCGCCACGTAGCGCGTATTCACGTTGATCGGCACGGCCCGGAGCTTGTAGCACGCGAGCATTGCCTCGACGTGCGCGGCGGAGTTCTGCATGCAGCAACCGATCGGAGCTCCGGCTGCGGCGCCATGCTCGCGGAGCACATGGGCCAGCCGCGTCGCGCGCTCGTCGAGCTCGCGGTACGTCTCGCGACCGGAGGTACTCACGACGGCGACGCGTTCCGGTACCGCGTCGGCGACGTGCTCGAACAGGTCGGCAATGTTGAAGCTCACGCTACAGTCGATTCTGTCATGGCCGATCTCGCAGGCATGCTCGTACGTCCCGATGGGTTTCTCCCGAAGGAGCGGTACACCACCGGTGCGTTCGCCGACCTCGAGGTGGAGCGGCTGTGGTCTCGGGTGTGGCAGATCGCGTGCCGCGACGACGAGCTGACTGCGCCCGGTGACTTCGTGGAGTACGAGATCGGCGACGAGACGATCGCGATCGTGCGCAAGGCCGACGGCGACGTGCACGCGTTTCACAACGCGTGCCTGCATCGGGGCCGGCGGCTCGCTGAGGGGAGCGGTGCTTTCGCCGGGTGCGAGATCCGGTGCCCGTACCATGGCTGGTCTTACGCGCTCGACGGACGTCTGGTCGACGTTCCCGATCGGGAGGACTTTCCGTCGTTGCCCGCCGACCTCGCGCTGCATCCGGTACGGGTCGAGTCATGGGGCGGCTTCGTGTTCGTGAATCTCGACGCCGATGCCGAGCCGTTGCTCGAGTTCCTCGATCCGCTGCCCGCGCTGCTCGCCGCGTACCGCATGGACGAGATGCGGCTGCGCGCCACGCTCACCACGATCATCGACGCGAACTGGAAGGCCGTGGTCGACGCGTTCAATGAGGGCTACCACGTGCAGGGTCTCCACCGGCAGATCCTCCAGTGGACCGATGACGTCGGCATTGCGTACGAGCAGTTCGATCGGCACGCGCACTACGGCCGTCTGCCCGGCGCGCGGCGCGCGCTCCGCCCGAGCCCGCGCCTCGGACTCGCACCCGAGGATGTCGACGAGGGAGAGATCCTCGCCGGGCTCGTTGCCGGATTAGGGGGCGCTTTCCTCGCCGAAGAACGCGCCGCGGTCGAGGAGTTACGCGCGACAGGACCTCCGCCCGGCACGACGCTGCTCGAGGCGTACCAGCGCAGACGGATGGAGGTGCTCGGCGCGCGCGGCTTCGACATCTCCGGCTTCACTCCCGATCTGATGACGAGCGCCGACGACGTGTTCTGCTTCCCCAATGTCGTCGGGCCGATCTATCCGGGAAGCGCCATCCTGTTCCGGGTCCGACCCTACGGTCGCGATCCCAACCGGTCGATCAAAGACACGTGGGTGCTCGAGTGGCGAGAGCCCGGCGATACATCACGACCGGCGAAGAAGCGGTTCTTCGCCGACTGGCGCGAACGAGACTGGGGCGAGATCACCGAGCAGGACTATGCGAACCTCGCGAACGTGCAACGGGGAATGCGATCCTCGGGCTGGGACGGAGCCCGTCTGAACCCGCGACAGGAAGGGAATGTGCTGCACATGCACCGTGTGATCGACCGCTATCTGACCGCGTCGGAGCGTCCTCATGGCTGACGAGCATCGAGGTCATGACGGCCGCGATGCCCGCGACAACGCGCGCATCGTCGTCGCGCTCGTAATCGTCGCCGCGCTCGTGGCGTTCGTCGTCGACAACATCGATTCGGTGAAGGTCGGCTTCGTGTTCACCGATCGCAAGATCCCGCTCATTTTCGTGCTGGTCGCGACCGCGCTGCTCGGCGCGATCGTCGACCGTCTCGTGCAGTACGCCGTCCGCCGGCGCCGCTGAGCACGCTGGGGTCGCCACGTTCGTCACCAGCTGCCGCCGCCGCCACCTCCGCCGCCACCACCGGAACCGCCGCCGCCGCTGAAACCGCTGCTCCCGGACGAGGACGGCTGACTCGCGTACAACGTGCCGGTCGCGGCCGTGCCGAAGTCGTCCATGGCGGACGCGAGCACCAAGGCGTTGACTGCGCCGCCGTGGCCCGCGTACCACCCGCCGGTGCCGAGCGCCTCGGCGTCGAGCCCCTCGAACGCCCGCGCCCACTTCTCGGTGCAGCCGAACACGATCGCGTAGGGCAGGTACTCCGAGAAGATGTTGTGCTGCTCGGCGAAGCGCGACCGTATGTCCTCGTCGCCTTCGTCGAATAGGCGGCGGAACCCGCGGACACGCGACAACGCCGCACTGCCCTTGCCCGTGCGCGCGGGCATGCGATTGGCGACGACGAGGAGGACCAATCCCGTCAGCACGAGGCCGAGCGGCACGAGGCCGTAGGTGGTGGTGCGCGCGACGAGGAACGTGATGCCGGCGCCGACCACGACGACGGCGATGCCGATGCCGTGCCAGATCGCTCGCGTCGTGTCCGGGCGGGCGCGGTACCACTTCTCCGTGACGGCGTCGTCGTACAAGGCGTCGCGGATCTTGGTGAGGTCGCTGCGAAACTTGTACTTGAGCTCCGACAGCTTCACCTGCGGCCCGGTCTTGAAGATGGCGACGAGCACCTTGCGCTCGTACGGCAGCAGCTCGCGGTGCTCCGGCGGTGGGCCGTCGATCCGTTCGAGCTCGTAGTCGTGGCGGCGGCGAAGAAATCCCTCGGGCGGCAACTCGGTGATACGGAGGTAGCCGCGCACCGCGAGGTCGACGATGGTCGCGGTGACGTCCAGCACGTTCGCGTTCTCGTCGATGAGCACGCCCACCTGCCCGGGCCGGATCCCGTCGGGTGGCACGAACTCGACCGGGCCCGCATGCTTGGCGAAGGGCGGGACGACATCCTCCTCGCCGGACGCGTTGCCCATCGCCTGGTCGACGGCGGACCCGCGGTATCTGCGATCACGTCCCTTGCGCCAGGCCAGCAGGAACACGGCGCCGACGCCGAGCCCTCCGAGCGCGGCGGTCGACGCGACCGTGTCCGCGCGCCGGGCGAACGCGTCGTCGACGTTCCAGCGCTTTTCGAGGATCGGTGCGGGCGGAGGCTGGATCGTGCCCTTCGGAAGCCCCACGACGATCGTCACGCCGTCACCCGCACCGAGGCCGCCCTGCGCGAACGTCGCGGCGCGGCCGCGCCGACGGGTGTCATCACAGCCGAGCTTCGAGCCTTGGGCGCCGGAGTAGCAGCCGACCCGCGTGATCGCCGCGGGCGCTTGCACGGTCACGGACGCGTTGTCGATCGGCACCGGCCATTGCAGGCCGATGGCGTCCCAGTACAGCTCGTCGTGGTCGGAGAAGGTCATCAGCGCGCCGCGTACCGTGTAATCGATTGCGTAGGTGTGCGTGCCGGTGATCGTGCGGTTGGGGTCACCGACGCGCACGTCGAGGTACTTGCTCCGGTTCGAATCCTTGGTGGATTCCTTGGTCTGTGCCGGCTTGCCGTCGACCGTGACCCGGTCGACATTCACGCGGTAGAGGCGGTCGTACCGGCCGTCGGTTCCGTAGGTCTCCCGCACGACGAGGTCGCGGAAGATGCCGTGTTTCGCCTGGCCGCCGAAGTTGTAGGCGATCGACTCGTGGACGGTGAGCAGCCCGTCGGGCGCGACGGTCATCGTGACGTCGAAGCGGTTGATGTGCTCGACGTAGTCAGGCGTCACGGCGTGGGCGGCCGTCGCGGTGAACACGGGGACGGCCACGATGGCCGCCGCGGCGAGCAGCACCCGTGCAAGCTTCGTCGTGCGACTGTGCATGGTCATTGTTCCGACATGATGGCCTCGAACTCACCCTCCGGATCGCGATGGGGCGTGCCCGAGACGTCCACCACCACGCGCGCGATCTCGACGTTTGCAAGGAACGGCGCAACATAGTCGTCGCCGATCGCGGGTCCGCGCTCGTACCCGCACGTCAGGCCGGCACCGGTGATCGAGAACCGCACGGGTGTGAAATGCGGGATCTCTCCGGTGCCGACGACGACACCGTCGAGGAGGAGATCTCCCCGCCCGACGAAGTCGGCGGTCTTGGTAAATTGGAAGGTGCATCGGTGCGCGCCCGTCAGAACTTCGAGGTCCGAACCGATGACGTTTCGTTGCTTGCCGTACAGGTTGTGCACGTACCGCAACCGGCCATTGAGCATGTAGAAGGCAAAGCCACCGAGCACGGAGCCGAGCGCGAGAAGGATGCCGTTCGGCGTCACCGCTTCGCGCACCTCGATCTCGGCGGTGATCGTGTGGGAGCGGTTCCGCACGTTGACGGCGACCGTCTCGGGAACCGGCGAGCCGTGCGGGTAGTACACATAGGAATCGCGCACCGACCGCGCGCTCGGACGCGGGTTCATGATCGCGGCGAGGGGCCGGTTGTCGAGCGGCAGCACGTCGTTGCGGCGTGCCTCCGCCCACCACAGGTCGATCATCTGCTGCAGACGTTCCGGCTCCTGCGCGGCGAGATCCTGTGTCTCGGAGAGATCCGCCGCGACGTGATACAGCTCCCAAACGTCGTCCGTGAACGGCGCATCGGGTTCAAGTCCGTCGTCGTACATCGCTCCGAGGGGGTGGAACGTGACGGCCTTCCAGCCGCGGTCGTAGAGGCCCCGCGATCCCAGCATCTCGAAGTATTGACGCTCGTGCCGCGCGGGCGCGTCGGCGTCCGCGAGGAGGTACGCGAAGCTCGTGCCGTCGACGGGCGTCTGCGCGACACCGTCGATCTCCTCCGGGGCTTCGACGCCGACGAGCTCCAGCACGGTCGGCAACACGTCGATCGCGTGCGCGAACTGCCGGCGCACACCTCCCGCATCGCGGACGCGTGCCGGCCACCAGACGATGCACGGGTCGGCCACGCCACCCTCGTGGACCTCCCGCTTCCAGCGTTTGAACGGCGTGTTGCCCGCCATCGTCCATCCCCAGGGATAGTTGTTGTGCGCCGACGGGCCACCCAGCTCGTCGATGCGGGCGGCGAGCTCGCGCGGGCCGGCCGGCGCGCCGTTCCACAGGCGCGCGTCGTTGATCGATCCGCGTGCACCGCCCTCCGCGCTCGCGCCGTTGTCGGAGACCGCGATCACCAAGGTGCGCTCGAGGTCGCCGGTATGCGCGAGGAACTCGAGCACGCGTGCGATCTGCGCGTCGGTGTACGACAAGAATCCGGCGAAGCACTCCATGAACCGGGCCGCGACCACCCGTTCCTCGGCCGGCAGCTCGTCCCACGCCGGCACCCATGTTGGGCGCGGTGACAGGAGCGTGCCCGCGGGCAGCACGCCGGTCGCGAGCTGGCGCTCGAAGGTCGCTTCGCGCCACGCGTCCCAGCCGCCGTCGAACCGGCCGTCATAGCGCGCGATCCAGTCCGCGGGCGCGTGGTGCGGTGAATGGCACGCGCCGGTGGCGAGGTAGCAGAAGAACGGCCGGTCGGCATCGACCGCGCGGAGATCGCCGAGGTACTCGATGGCGCGATCCGCGAGGTCCGCGCTGAGGTGGTAGCCGTCATCGACCGCTCGTGGCGGCGCCACCGAATGGTTGTCGTGGTACAGCGTCGGCACGAATTGGTGGGTCTCGCCGCCGTGGAACCCGTACCACCGGTCGAAGCCGCGCGCGAGGGGCCAGGTCGCGCGCGACGCGGCCATGTGGGTCTCGTCCTCGGGCGTGAGGTGCCACTTCCCGACGGCGTACGTCGCGTATCCGTGACTGCGGAGGATCTCCGGGAGGAAGCCGTTCTCGCGTGGAATACGACCCCAGTAGCCCGGGAACCCGACCGCGAGATCCGCGACCCGTCCCATGCCGTTGCGATGGTGGTTGCGGCCGGTCATGAGACATGCACGGGTCGGCGAGCACAGCGCGGTCGTATGAAAGTTCGTGAGCCGGAGCCCGTCCTGCGCGAGACCGTCCAGCGCCGGCGTCGCGATGTCGGAGCCGTAGGAGCCGAGCTGGGCGAAGCCGACGTCGTCGAGCACGAGCAGAAGGACGTTCGGCGCACCGGTCTGCGGTTCGGGCTCGGGTGGCCACCACGGGGTCGACGCCCGCCAGTCGTCACCGATCACCCCGTCGAAGCGCTGCGTCATGCGGTGAGTCTGGCAGGGGTGGCAGCACCAAGCGGCCGGTGGGGACGGCCGCCCTTGCCCGGTCGTCGGGAATCAGCCATCGTCCAGCGGTGAGCGCGGTGTGGATGTGGGTCCGGATCGACGTGCGCCGCCGGGCGCGCGCGCTCGCGGTCCTCGCACTGCTCGTCGCGCTGTCGTCGGGCGTCGTGTTCGCGGCGATCGCGGGCGCGCGCCGCAACGGCACCGCCGTCGATCGGCTCGCGCAGCGCAGCCGGACTGCCGATGTGTGGGCGCTCCCCAACGTGGCGGGCATGGATTGGAACAACGTCCGACGGCTGCCGTACGTCGAGGCCGTCGGCGAGTTCGCGGTCGCGCAATACGACGTACACGGATACCCGGAGGGCCTCGGCTTCCTGCCGCCGGCGAGCCGCGAGCTCGCGACGACCGTCGAACGCGGTGTCATCGTCGAAGGACGTCGAGCCGACCCCGATCGGATCGACGAGATCATGGCTTCGCCCGGTGCGAAGAAGATCGGCATCCATGTCGGGACGCGACTGTCGATCGGCGGGTGGCGAGCCGACAAGCTCGCGCAGTACATGCAGATGCCGGGGACGCCGCCGGCCGACGGGCCGCACGTCGATGCAACGGTCGTCGGCATCATGAAGTCGCCGTTCTTCAGCGGCGACGGTGAGCCGGCAATTCTTCCTTCGTGGCGCTTCTACCAGACGTACAAAGCGAACCTCCCCAGCTTCACCAACTCGATCAACGCGGTGGTGCGGTTCCGTGACGGCGACGCCGACTTCTCGCAGTTCAGCAAGGACGTCGACCGGATCGCGGGACGGCCCGTTGAAGTCATCCGCGCCAGAGACGAGCGCGCGACAGCGAGGAAGGCTACGAATCTCGAGCGCAACGCCCTCTTCGCGTTCGCGTTCGCCGCGGCGGTGGCGGCGCTCGTCCTGGTGGGGCAGGCGGTGATCCGCCTCGTTGCGTCGTCGGCCGCGGACGGACCGGTGCTGGGCGCGATGGCCTCACGACGCGTCAGCGCTCCCTCGCGCTCGCCATTCCACCGATGATCGCCGGGGCGTTCGGCGGCATCGTCGGCGTCGCGCTCGCGATCGCGGCGTCGGGCATCTTCCCGATCGCGACCGCGCGCCGCAGTGAGCCGTCACCCGGATTGCACGCCAACTGGGCGATCCTCGGCATCGGCCTCGGCGTCGTGCTCGTGCTCGTCGTTCTCGGTGTGCTCCTGAGCGCGCTGTGGGACGTGCGGCGCAGTGAACGCGACCGGGCCGCTCGTCAGTCCCGCGTGGCGCGTGTGGTGAGGGAGACCGGCGCGCCGCTGCCGGTGGCAATGGGTGCGCAGCTCGCGCTCGAACGTGAGCGCGGGCGGTCCGCAGTACCGGTGCTCCCTGCGCTCATCGGTGCGATCGTCGGCGTGCTCGGCGTCGTCGGCACGCTCACCTTCCGAGCCGGCCTCGACCACGCCACCAACGACATCCACCTGTTCGGCCAGCAGTTCCAAGCTGTCGCATCGTTCGCTCCGGACGACAAGGTCGATCCCGCGTTCGTGCAATCACTCGTGAGCGATCAACATGTGCAGACCGTCAACGAGAACCCGATCGCCGTCGTGTCGGTGAACGGTCGTGCAGTGACGGTGTTCGCATCGCACGCCCTGAAGGGCACGACCCGGGTGGTCACGTTGTCGGGTCGGGCACCTCGGGCCCCCGACGAGATCACGCTCGCCCCCTCGGAGGCGTCGGCGCTCCACGTCCACACGGGCGACACAGTGCGAGTCGGCGACGCGGGAGCGGCGTACCGACTCGTCGGCATCGGATTCACTCCCGTCGACTCTCACACGACGTACGACCAGGGCGCGTGGATGACACTCGAGGGTCAAAGGGCCCTCGTACCGGCGAAGGATGGATACAAGTACGTGCGCTACGACGTCGAGTTCGGTCACGGCGTAAATGCGAAGGCCGAAGCCGAGAAGCTCGGGAAGAATCAACCGACGACGCTCGACCTCGTCACGCCGCCGGCGAACTCCGACAACTTGAAGGGTGTGCGCCGCGTCCCGCTCGCGCTCGGTGTGTTCTTGGCGCTGCTCGCGATCGCGGCGGTGGGTCACGCGCTCGCCTCGGCGGTCCGGCGTCGCCGGCGTGACATTGCAGTAATGCATTGGCCGCGTGGCCCGCGCGCCGCGCCGCGCGCCTCCGCGCCGCCGACGTGCTCCGCACGGAATAGCCGGGCTAGACACACGCACATGAAGCTCGGGTTGCAACTTGGATACTGGGGCGCGGCACCCAACCCGTTTCACGTCCCGCTCGCGCAGGAGGCGGAGCGCCTCGGCTACGACTCGGTGTGGACCGCGGAGGCGTGGGGGTCCGACGCGTTCACCCCGGCCGCGTGGATCGGTGCCCACACCGAACGGATCCGCTTGTGCACCGGTATCGTGCAGATCTCGGCGCGCACGCCGGCATCGTGCGCGATGCATGCGCTCACGCTCGACCACTTGTCGGGCGGCCGCTTCACACTCGGGCTCGGCGTGTCGGGACCGCAAGTCGTCGAGGGTTGGTACGGCCAGCCGTTCGGCAAGCCGCTCGCGCGGACGCGCGAATACATCGAGATCGTCCGGCGCATCCTGGCGCGGGAAGAGCCCGTCGACTTCCACGGCGAGCACTACCGCATGCCGTACGACGGGCCCGGGTCGTGGGGGCTCGGCAAGCCTCTCCGTGCGATCACCCACCCGTTGCGCGCCGACCTGCCGATCCTGCTCGGTGCCGAAGGTCCCAAGAACGTCGCGCTCGCGGCCGAGGTGGCCGACGGCTGGATGCCGCTGTACTACTCGCCGTTCCGGCCCGAGGTGTATGCCGACTCGCTGCGCGCGGCCGCGGACAAACCGGGATTCGAGATCTGCGTGAACGTGATGGGCTGTCGGGTCGGTGACGACATCGAGGATGCATTGCTCCCCACCAAAGCGGCGCTCGCGTTCTACATCGGCGGGATGGGCGCCCGGAGTCGCAACTTCCACATGGAGCTGATGAGCCGCATGGGGTTCGAGGCCGAGGCGCACAAGATCCAGGACCTCTTCTTCGAGGGCCGCCGCGACGAGGCCATTCCGCTCGTGCCGACGCAGTTCGCCGACGAGATCTCCCTCGTCGGACCCGTCGAGCGCATCCGCGACCGGCTGCAGGCTTGGAAGGACAGTCCGGTCACGACGATCATCGTCAGCGGCGACGTCGCGACGCTCCGCACGATGGCCGAGATCACCCTCTAGAAGCCGCACCTGTTTGGACGCTCAGCCCGCGTGTGGCGGGCCCCGCGTCCAATCAGCCGATGAGGACGAGGCCCTGGGCCCGGGCGAAGCGGCGGGCGACGTCGGACCAGTCGATCACGTTCCAGATCGCGTCGACGTAGTCCGGGCGACGGTTCTCGTACTGCAGGTAGTACGCGTGCTCCCATGCGTCGAGCACGAGCAGCGGGATCCCACCTTGTCCGACGTTGCCCTGGTGGTCGTAGATCTGCTCGATGAAGAGCCGTTCGCCGAGCGGCTCCCACGACAGCGCGCCCCAACCGGACCCCTGCACGGTCGAGGTCGCCTGCATCAATTGCTTCTTGAACGCGTCGAACGAGCTGAAGTTCTCTTCGATCGCCGCCGCGAGCTCTCCCTCCGGACGATCGCCTCCGCTCGGCGAGAGGTTCTTCCAGAACAGCGTGTGCAACACGTGGCCGGACAGGTTGAACGCAAGTGTCTTCTCGAGGCCGACGAGGGCGCTCATGTCGTCGGATTCCCTCGCCGTCGCGAGTTTGTCCAGCGCGGCGTTGACGCCGTCGACGTAGGCCTTGTGGTGCTTGTCGTGGTGCAGCTCGAGCACGCGCGCGGAGTAGTGCGGCTCGAGCGCTGCGTAGTCGTAGCCCAGCGGCGGCAGCTCGTACGGCTTCATAGGTTCTCCTCGGAGGGATCGTGCGCCCGTGTTCCACCGTACATCGCAGCGATAGCGGGTCCCGACTCAGTGCTCGCGGCGACGACGAACGCGTCGAGCGCGTCGATCACCGCGTGTTGCTCATCGACCGACAGCCGTTGCACGATCACGCCGAATTCCCTGCGACGGTTTTGCATCACGTCGTCGACGAGCTCGCTTCCGGTGCCCGACAGCTGGATGACGACCTCGCGCCGATCGACAGCCGAAGGTATTCGCACGACAAGACCCCGGGTGACGAGACGGCTGCACATCCGCGTCATCGTGGACGCGTGTACATCGAGATGCTCCGCAAGCGCGGTGACGGTCTGCGACCCACGTGTCGAGAGCTCCTGGAGCGTTCGGAATTGCGCCAACGTGACTTCCTCATTTACCGACGAAAGGCAGCGCGCGGTGATACCGGTCAGCGCACGACTTGCACGTAACAGTGCGTCGACTACTGCGTCGGGAATGCCGGATGCTTGCGCGTTCATTGCTCTACCCGATTTCCTGTTGCGTACACAGGCTGGGGCCATTCGGACCGTAAATGCCATAAGTAAATGGCCGGCTGATCCTAAGCCGCAGGCCGAGAGATACGTATGTGCACGCTGCAGAAAGCAGAAAAAATCGGCCATGAAGACACGGCGCTCGTCCGAGGCGGACGCACGGACGTTGTTGACCGTGCGCCACGTCACGGCCTACACAATGGCGATGGCCGACCTCGAAGCGCGACTTCTCGAGGTGCTCGGCGCGCAATACGTGCTCGTCGGCGACGCGATCGGTGAGGAGTACACCCACGACGAAGCGCTGACGGGCGTGCCCGTGCGGCCGCTGGCGGTCGTCCGGGCGGGCTCGGCCGACGATGTTGTGGCCGTGTTGCGAATCTGCGACGAGCTCGGCGTGCCGGTCACCGCTCGTGGCGCGGGAACGGGCTTGTCCGGTGCCTGCGTACCCAGGGCCGACGGCATCGTGCTCGCGCTGGAACGGATGAACCGCATCATCGAGATCGACGTGGAGAATCACGTCGCCGTCGTACAACCCGGTGTCAGCCTGGACCAGCTCGACGCGGCGCTTGCGCCACTGGGTCTCGTGTACCCGGTGTGCCCGGGGGAGAACAGCGCGTCGCTCGGCGGCAACGTGGCCACCAACGCGGGCGGAATGCGCGCGGTGAAGTACGGGGTGACTCGACACCAGGTCCTCGGCATCGTCGCGGTCCTTCCCGGCGGCGAGATCATACGAAGCGGCGGAAAGTTCGTGAAGGCGACGACGGGCTACGACCTCACCCAGCTCATCATCGGCTCCGAGGGGACGCTCGCGGTGGTGACCGAGGCGACGCTCAAGATCTACCCGCGCCCCGGCCACACTGCGACGGTGCTCGCACCGTTCCCCAGCGTCGACGAGGTCGCGTCCGCCGTCCCGCGGATCGTACGCAGTGGGGTCAATCCCGTCGTGCTCGAATACGTCGACGGCCTCGGACTCTCGTCGCTCGCGGCGAATGTCGGGCTCGAGCTCGGTATTGCGCACGAGGTCCAGGAGAAGGCCAAGGCGTACCTCATCGTCGTCCTCGAGCAACACACCTCGGAACGCCTCGACGAGGATCTCACTTCGCTCGCCGACCAGCTGTCCGCCCTCGGCGCAGTCGACGTGTACGTGCTGCCACCCGCATCGGGCGCGAAGTTGATCGAAGCGCGTGAGAAGGCGTTCTGGGTGGTGAAGGCGCTGGGTGCGAACGACATCATCGACGTCGTCGTGCCGCGCGCGTCGGTGCCCGACTACCTCCACCAGGTGTCCGCCATCGCGCAGGCGAACGCGACGCTCGTGAGCGCCGCCGGTCACGCCGGCGACGGCAACATCCATCTCTCGGTGTTCCAGCCCGACGACGAGGTACGGCACCGGGTGATGCGTGGAATTCTCGAAGCCGGAATTGCGCTCGGCGGCGCGATCTCGGCCGAGCACGGGATCGGCAAGGAGAAGAAGAAGTACTTCCTCGAGTTGGAGGACCCGAACAAGATTGCGCTCATGCGGCGGATCAAGGCGGCGTTCGACCCGAACGGCGTCTTGAACCCCGGCACGCTTCTCGACTGAACTACGGCCGTGAACGGAGCCCACGCCCTTCTGCGGACGCTCGTCGCCAACGGCGTCGACACCTGCTTCACCAATCCCGGCACCTCCGAGATGCACTTCGTCGCGGCGCTCGACGACGTGCCGGAGATGCGTGCGGTGCTCGCCCTGTTCGAGGGCGTCGCCACCGGAGCCGCCGATGGATTCGGACGGATGGCCGGCCGCCCGGCTGCCACGCTGCTGCACCTCGGGCCGGGGCTCGGCAACGGTCTCGCGAATCTGCACAATGCCCGGCGCGCGCGTACGCCACTCGTCAACATCGTCGGAGACCACGCCACGTACCACCAGGTGTTCGACGCGCCGCTGGCGTCCGACATCGAGAGTGTGGCGCGCAACGTGTCGCGCTGGATACACACGTGCGCGCGCCCGGAGGACGTCGGGCGGGCCGCGACTGACGCGATCCTCGCGTCGTGGGCCGGCGGTGTCGCAACGCTGATTCTTCCCGCCGACGCGTCCTGGGGAGAGGGCGCGGCGGTCGGTCCACTGGCATCAGTGCCCCGAGTGCTGCGCATCCCGGCGCACGAGATCGACCTCGCGGCCAAGGCGTTGCGTACCGGCGAACCCGCCGCGTTGCTGCTCGGCGGTGGCGCCCTCCGCGAACGTGGACTCGTCGCGGCGTCTCGGATTGCCACGGCGACGGGTGCGAAGCTGCTGTGTGAGACGTTCCCCGCCCGGCTCGAGCGCGGGGCGGGGCTCCCGAGTGTCGAACGACTCGGCTATCTCGCCGAGTTCGCCGTCGCCCAGCTGCAGGGCCTCAAGCATCTCGTGCTCTGCGACTCGCGTGCGCCGGTGTCGTTCTTCGCGTATCCCGACAAGCCCAGCAACCTCGTGCCCGACGGATGCGAAGTGCACGACCTCGTCCCCGAAACGTTCGACGCCGAGAGCGCGCTCGAGGAGCTCGCCGACGCCCTGGGCGCGCCTAGCGAAGGAGTCGTCCGTGTCATTGCCGCCCGGCCCGAGCGTCCGACCGGCGCCCTCACTCCGGAGACTCTCGCGCAGGCGATCGGTGCGTGCTTGCCCGAAGGCGCGATCGTCAGCGACGAAGCGAACACCGCCGGCCTTTTCGTCTCCGGGGCGACCGCGGGCTGTCCGCCCCACGACTGGCTGACGCTGACCGGCGGCGCGATCGGCCAGGGCATGCCGGTCGCAACCGGGGCGGCGGTCGCGTGTCCCGACCGCAAGGTGCTCAACCTGCAGGCCGACGGCAGCGCGATGTACACGCTGCAGTCCTTGTGGACCCAGGCGCGCGAGAACCTCGACGTCACGACGGTCATCTTCGACAACCGGTCGTACGCGATCTTGAGCCTGGAGCTCGCACGCGTCGGCGCGCGTACCGACGGCAATGCCGCCGACCTGTTCGACATCTCGCGGCCGCCGCTGGACTTCGTCGCACTCGCCAAGGGCATGGGTGTCGACGGGACCCGCGTCGAGACGGCCGACGACCTGGTGCGTGCACTGGAGCACGCGCAGGCCGAGCCGGGACCGTACCTGATCGACGCGATCCTTCCGTCTCGTCTCTGACCCAAGGGAGTGCTGCAATGCCGTATCGCTTCAATCACCTGGAGCTGACGTTCCCGCGGGGAGCGCTCGATGACGTGACGCGCAGGGAGATTGCCGACTTCTACGGCGAGATGTTCGGCTGGTCGGGCTTCGACGTGGAGCTGTTCAACCAGCGCAACTTCCTGCTTGCCGGAGAGGACGGCGCCCAGCACTTCATCCTCCTCGCCGAGGCCGACAAGCACCTCGACTCGCCGGGGTGGGATCACCTCGGGGTGTTGTGCGACACGCGTGAAGAAGTCGACGAGCTGCTCGAGCGGGCGAGGCGTTGGCGCGAGAAGGACGACCGCGTGGTGATCACCGAGTTCCCAAAGGACCTCGTACAGGGGCCGGTCACCGTGCACGCCTTCTACGTGAAGTACCGGCTGCCGATCCACTTCGACGTCCAGTGCATCGAGCACGCCGACGGGTCGGCTCCTGAGAAGCGGTGGCAGTACGTGTAGTGGTGGTGCTGGGCACGGCGGAGACGTCTCCGGTCGCCGTCCGGCTCCGCTCCGCTCCGCCGGCCCCCACCCGCCCCCCAGGCTCCCTCCGACGCCCCCGCCCTGCCCAGCGCGTTTCGCCGCGTGGCTGTGGGAGTCGCGCCGCCTCTCGGAGGTGAGTCGCGACCCGGAATTACGGGAGGAGGAGGTTTACGTCGCCGAATTCGTGCCAGAGGTATTGCTCGTTTGATGCGGCTTGGTAGGCGACGGCGAGGAGGTCGGGGCCTGCGATCGCCTCGAGCATCTGTAGGTGTGAGGCCTCGGGTTCGTGCCAGCCGGTCAGCAAGCCGTCGACCGCGAATGCGCCGCGCTCGGGTGTGACGACGACATCGGTCCAGCCCTCACCGGCGTGCACCACACCGCGGTGATCGACCACGGTCTCGAGCGCGCGCACGACGGTCGTGCCGATCGCGATCACGCGGCCGCCTGATCGACGGGTCTCGTTGATGCGCGTCGCAGTGGGCGTCGGCACGCGGTACCACTCCGGGTACGGGTGCTCGTTGGCTTCGAGCGACGACACGCCGGTGTGCAACACGAGCGGTGTGACGCCGACGCCCTTCGCCACGAGACGCGTCACGAGCTCGGGGGTGAAGGGTCGCCCGGCGCTGGGCATCTCCGCGCTCCCGGGCTCGCGTGCGTACACGTTCTGGTACGAATCGAGCGGCCAGTCCCGGGTCACGTAGCCGTACCGGATCGGACGACCGTGGACCGCGAGGTAGGTGAGCAACGGTTCGGGCAGGTCGAGCGTCGCGACCCAGAGCCGTTTCGACGACTCGAAGCGTGTCGCGAGGTGCACGGCGCCCCCGCTCACCAGCCGCAGCGTGCGGCCCGGCGGTTCGTCGAACCAGGGCTCGGTCGCCCGGCCGTTCGGACGCCGGAGCTCGACCAGCCAGAGGTCGGCGGGCAGCCGCTGGGAGAGATGCACGACGAGGGGCGTGCCGTCCTCGCCCCGCGCGTCGAGGGCGGCGGCGAGCGTGCCCGACGTGTTCACGACGACAAGATCGCCTTCGTCGAGGAACTGCGGGAGGTCGTGCGCGTGCGCGTGCACGAGGCGCAAGCTCGCGCGGTACGCCACCATCATCCGCACGGCATCGCGGGTGATGCCACGCGCTTCAGGAGGTTCGGTGGCGACGTTGATGGGTCGACTCCACGCTCCGCTCCCATCCGGTCGCTTCGCTGTCGTCTCCTCGTTGATGGGTCGACTCCACGCTCTGCTCCCATCCGGTCGCTTCGCTGTCGTCTCCTGGGCCGAGGTCATGGTGTCACCGCGCTCAGGTCGGACGCGCGGTAGCGGCCGCTCGGTGGGCGATCCCGCAACAAACGTCGCAGGGCGGGCACCACGGTTTCCGGTTCCGGACGATCCGAAATGTCCTCACCGGGAAACGCCTCCTGGTGCATTTGCGTACGCATGTCGCCGGGATCGAACGTGTACACGCGGATGTCCGGTTCCTCGGCACCGAGAATGTTGCCGATCTGGTCGAGCGCCGCCTTCGAGGATCCGTAGCCGCCCCAGCCTTCGTAGGGTTCGACGCCGGCATCGGAAGTGATGTTCACGATCGTGCCGTGGTGCGCACGCAGCTGGGGCAGCGCCCGCTGCAAGAGTGCGACCGGTGCCACCACGTTCACGTCGTAGACGTGCGCCAGCACATCGAGGGGATAGTCGGCGATCGGTGGCTGCGGCGACGGTCCGAGGACGCTCGCGTTGTTCACGAGGAGATCGATGCCACCCAAGGAGGCCGCGGCATCGACCAACGCGACGCGGTGTGCCTCATCGGCGACATCGCCCGCGAACGCGACAACCTTCGTGACTCGGGCGAGCTCGGCGGTCGCGTCGTCCAGCCGTTCGACGCCGCGGGCGTCGATGACGAGCGTCCAACCGGTGGCGGCGAGGTCACGCGCGAGCGCGAGGCCGAGGCCTCGCGACGCGCCGGTGATGAGAGCGACCGGCATGCTGGCTCCTTGCGTTCGGTCCTTTCGGAGTCTCTCCCGGGAGTATGGCCGCGCCGGGGCAATAAAGCAAGTAAAGACTTTCGTTATTCCTGATTGACACGATCAGCCATCGCGCGCCTCTCCGCGCGTAACGTGTCCGCCACAGGGGTGGGTCCACTAAGGATCGAAATCAAGGGCCGGAGGCAGTAATGAAGAAGTTGGCTGGACTGGGTCGCGCACCGCGCCGGCGTTGGGCCGTCGCGATGGTGAGCGGCACCGTGCTCGTGCTCGCGGGTGTGATTGCGCTCGCGGTTCCCGCGTTCGCGAATCACGTGGGCGACATGACCGCGAATTGCAACGAGGTTGTCGTCACGTTCGTCGACTTCCCGTCGGGGAGCACGCCGGTACACATCGCGATCCAGGTCGGATCGGTCGGGTCGACGTCGGCGGACGTCTCGGTGAACGAGAGCACGCCGCCGAAGCACGTCACCATCACGAACCTGACGTCGCAGCTGCACGGGCAGAGCGCGAATGTCGTCGTCGACGTGACGTGGCACCTCGACACGGATCACCACGAGCACGGCTCGTTCCCCGTGACGTGCGGCACGCACTCGACGTCGACGACTGCGAGCCCCGCAACGACGGCGCCGGCGACGACGGCTCCGCCCACGACCGTGCCCGCCACCGTGACCACCGGCGGAGGGAACGGTTCCACCTCGACCTCGACCTCGAGCAGCGTGCCGAGCCCGACGGTGAGTGTCGGCGGCCAGGGGACCACCAGCATCGCGACGAGTCCGGAAACCGCATCACTGCCGCCGACCAGCGCGGTCAGTCCCAGTACTGCCTCGTCGTCGTTGCCCTTCACGGGCGGCTCGAGCCTGCCGTTGTTGGTGGTCGGCCTCGCGCTGCTCATCGGTGGCGCGTTTGCGATCATTGCGCCCCGGCGTCGGTCCTCGGAGTCTTAGCGCAAGACACGGCCATCCGCTATGACGCGATCGTCGTCGGCGGGGGATTAGTCGGTACCACCACGGCCTACGAGCTGGGCCGTGGTGGTGCGCGCACCCTGCTCATCGACCGCCATGATCAGGGCCGCGCGACGGACGCCGGCGCGGGCATCCTGTCGCCCGAGACTGCGAAGCGCGACGACCCGTCGTGGACGGAGCTCGTACGTGCCGCGGGCCGGCATTACGACGAGCTGATCCCGCGGCTGCCCGGCGAGACTGGTTGGGCGCGCTGCGGCATCTTGCAGCTCGCGACGCGCGACTCCGACGTTCCCGCGTGGGAGTGGGTGGCCGAGCGCGCGGGCGGCGCGCGCGAGATCAGCCCCGGCGAGGCGGCTGCCATGGTGCCGGTGCTCGGGACCGTCGTGCGCGCGTTGCATCATCCAAAGGCCGCGCGCGTCGACGGGCGGTTGCTGTGCGCCGCTGTGCGCCGCGCCGCCGAGGAATGCGGCGTCGAGGTGCGTGACGAGAGCGTCGATGACGTGCGCGCGCTCGACGCACACGCAATCGTGATCGCGGGTGGTGCATGGACGCCACGCGTTGCCGAACAGCTCGGCGTCGCGCTGCCGGTCACGCCGCTTCGCGGCCAGATCATCCATCTCGACGTTGATCACGACACCGCGACGTGGCCGATCGTGCAGCCGGTGTTCGGCTACTACGCGGTGCCGTGGGCCGACGCCCGCGTGGCGGTGGGCGCAACCGTCGAGGACGCCGGGTTTGCCGCCGAGGTGACCGCCGGCGGTGTGTACGAGGTGCTGCGGGAGACCCTGCGCGTCATGCCCGGGCTCGCGAGCGCGCGGCTGCGGGAGGTGCGGGTGGGGTTGCGACCGATGAGCGCGGACGACATGCCGATCCTCGGCGCACTGCCCGGAGTCCCGAACGTGTACGCCGCGACCGGCCATGGCGCCGATGGCCTGCTGCTCGGGCCACTCTCGGGAAAGCTGGTCGCCGACGTCATCCTGGGCCGCGCACCGGAGCTCGACCTCGCCCCGTTCTCGCCGAGCAGGTTCGTGAGCTAGCGCTCGAGCTTGAGTGCGCGGTCGGCGATGATGTTCTTCTGCACCTCTGTGGGCCCGGCGCCGATCGTCGTGTAGCGCTGCCACACATAATTGCGGGCCCACATGCCACCGTCGATCGCACCGGGTGCGCCTTTGAGCAGCGCTCCTGTCGGACCGAGGATGTCGAGCGCGAGCTCGGCGAGCCACAGCGAGATGTAGCCCCACTGCAGCTTGGCCAGCGGCACTTCCGGCCAGCCCTTTTCGCCCTTCAGCACTTTCGAGAGCGCGCGCGCGATCAGCAGACGCGTTGCTTCGATCTGGATGTGCAGCTTGGCGACGCGCTCGCGGATCGCCGGATCGCGCAATGCATCGGGGTTCTCGGCTTTCGCCGTCTGGAGCAGCGTGCGCAGGTCCTGCGCCATCGAGATCGCCTGACCTGCGCTGCCGACCCGCTCCTGACCGAGCGCGCCCATCGACACCAACCAGCCGTTGCCCTCGTCGCCGAGCCGGTCGCCGACGGGAAGCTTGGCATCGGTGAAGAACACCTCACAGAACAGCGAGTCGCCGGTGATCTCACGGATCGGCCGGATGTCGATGCCCGGAAGCTCCATGTCGACGATGAACGTCGTGATGCCTTCGTGCTTGCGCCCGCGTGAAATCGCGGTCGGGTCGGTGCGCATGAGGAACAGGCCCCACTTCGCGATCTGTGCGCTGGAGATCCAGATCTTCTGACCGTTGACGACATAGTGCGTGCCGTCGTCGCTGAGAATTGCGGTCGTGCGGAGGTTCGCCATGTCGGAACCGGCCTGTGGCTCCGAGAAGCCCTGGCACCAGTGCTCGCTGGCGTCGAGGATGCCCGGCAGCCACCGAGCCTTCTGCTCATCGGTGCCCCACGAGATGATCGACGGCCCGATCTGCACGATGCCGTTGGCGTTGAAGATGCCCGGCGCGCGGTACTTCGCCATCACCTGTGTGTAGATGACCTGCTGCGAGGTGGTGGCGGCGCGGCCGCCCCATTCCTCGGGCCAGAGGATCGCGGCCCAGCGCCCTTCGTTGAGCTTGTTCTGCCACGCCTTGCGCTTGTCCATGACGCCCATGACGCCGCGCGACGCGTCGAGATCCTCGTTCTCGGACCACAACTCGATGAACGCCGGCATCTCCTTGTCGAGAAATGCCTCGAGCTCTTCTTTGAACGCGAGATCCTCGGGCGCCCAAGCAAAATCCACGGAGCTGACGTTAGCGTCAGGTCGGCGATAACGTCACGACGACTATGGACTTCACGTTCTCCGCGGATCAGGAAGCGCTGCGTGGCGCCGTACGGGCCTTCATGCAGGCCGAGGCGCCGAAGGAATACGTGCGGCGCATGGCCGAGCACGACGACGCGGGGATCACCCCCGAGATCTGGCGCAAGATCGTCGATCTCGGATGGACCGGCTTGCTCGCGCCGGAGGAGCAGGGCGGACTCGGCCTCGGTGTGATCGACGCGGTTGTCGTCCAAGAGGAGATGGGCCGCGCCGTGTTTCCCGGGCCGTACTTCTCCTCCGCGATCGTTGCGACGCTCGCGGCTCGTGCGCTCGCCCTCGACGAGCTCCTCGAAGAGCTCCCCGCCGGCACGCGGCGCGGCACGGTCGCGATCGACGAGGCCGGGCACGGCGATCCGCTCGAGCGCATCCGCGTCCGCGCGAGGGGACGGGGGTCGCGCTACAAGCTCGACGGTGTGAAGCCGATGGTGATGGACGCCGGCAGCGCCGATTGGGTGCTCGTGCCCGCGCGCACGCGCGATGGTCTCCAGACGTTCCTCGTCGAGCAGCCGGGCCGGTACGCACAGGTCGCGCCCGCCCTCGACATCACACGGAAGTTCGCGCGTCTCGAGTTCGACGGTACGCGCGCCACGCTCGTGGGTCCCCCCGGCGACCACGCCGACCTCTGGCGCCGCGTCGCCGACGACGCGGCGGTGCTGCTGGCCGCGGAGTTGATCGGCGTCAGCGAAGCGGCCGACGCGCTCGCGCTGGACTATGCGCAGGCCCGTGAGGTGTTCGGCAGGCCGCTCTCGAAGTTCCAGGTGACGCGTCACAAGGCGGTCGACATGCTGCGCGAGATCGAGATCGCGCGGGTGGCGGTGCACTACGCGGCATGGGCGTCAGACGTCGACGCGCCGGACCGCGAGATCTCGGCCGCGATGGCGAAGGCGCAATCCGCAAGCGCCGCGAACTACGTGACAGCCGAGTGCATCCAGATCCACGGAGGCGTCGGCTACACGTGGGAGAACGACGCCCACGTGTTCTTGCGCCGCGCCAAGGTCGACGACCTGCTGCTCGGCGCCCAGACGTGGCAACGCGAACGCGTCGCCGACGAATACTTCGCAACGCTCTGACCCGCAGGGTTCCAACGCAGGGAGAGGGGGGCGGCCATGAAAGCTGCCGTCTACTACGAGACCGGTTCGCCCGACGTGTTCCGTTACGAGGACGTGCCCGATCCGGTGTCCGGTCCCGGCATGGTGTTGATCGGCGTCGAGGCGATCAGCATCGAGGGGGGCGACACGCTCAACCGGCTCGGCGGCGACATGGCGACGACCCCGCACATCGTCGGGTACCAGTGTGCGGGCACGATCCGCGAGGTGGGCGAAGGTGTCAGCGACCGGCACGTGGGTGAGAAGGTCGTCGCCACGATGTTGTGGGGATCACACGCGGAGCTCGTCGCGGTCCCGGCGGTCATCACGTGGTCGATCCCGGACGGCGGCGACGTCACCAAGTGCGCGTGCGTGCCGGTGGCGTTCGGGACCGCCGACGATTGCCTGTTCGAGTTCGGTCATCTCACGGCCGGAGAGACCGTGCTGATCCAAGCCGGCGCGGGCGGCGTCGGCATCGCCGCGATCCAGCTCGCCAAGCGCGCGGGCGCGACCGTGCTCGCGACCGCGTCGAGCGAGGAGCGGTTGCAGCCGTTGTACGAGCTGGGCATGGACCACGGCGTCGACTACTCGCAATCGGGGTGGGTCGACCGGGTGCGCGAGCTCACCGGCGGCAAGGGCGTCGACCTCGTCGTCGATTCCGTGGCCGGCAAGGTGCTGCAGGGCAGCGTGCAGTGCCTGGCCTATCGCGGGCGGTGCATCACCGTCGGGAGTGCGGGCCGCGACGAGCAGCCGCTCGACGTGCGCGCGCTGGGCATGGGCAATCAGTCGATCACCGGCGTGTTCCTCGGTGCCGAGATCCTCAACCCTCGTGCCCACGACATGATCCAACGTCATGTCGACGATGTCGCGGCAGGGCGCCTGCAGGTCGTGGTGGACCGCACCTTTCCGCTCGCGGAGGCGGCCTCGGCTCACGCGTACATCGAGAGCCGTCAGGCGGTCGGGCGGGTCGTGCTCGTCCCCTGAGCACGCAGGCAGATGTCGTGCACGGCGAACACGTGTGCTTGCGCGACAGGCATCGCCCCACTGACGAACGTGTCCGGCCAGGTCACGGGTTCTCCCGCGCAATGCATCGTCTCGATCCGCTCACCGTCGACGAGCGTGATCGTGTCGTCGACCGGTCTTGCTTCGAGCGTGCCTTCGGTGCCGATCACCGTGAACCGCGTGTCGCCCCACGCGCCGAGGCCCCTGGGCGTGAAGTAGTCGACGCGCGCGTAGCCGGTGCGGCCGTCGGGCGCCCGGAGGAGCATCTCCCCGAGCACCTGCAGTCCGGGATGCTGCGCGTGGCCGCGTACGGTCGCGGCGAGCACTTCCGCATCGTCGGCGCCCGTGTAGGTGAGGAACTGGTCGACCTGGTGCGCGCCGATGTCGACGAGAATGCCGCCGTACTGCGCGGGATCGAAGAACCACGCCGGCCGGTGTCTCAGGTTCAGCGTGTGCGGGCCGAGGCCGACCGTGTGCACGACCTCGCCGATTCTTCCCTCTTGCACGACCCGCTCGGCGCGCAACATCGCCGGCGTGCCGAGCCGCTCGCCGAAGACGACGAGGTACCGGCGACCGGTCTCCTGTTGCACGTCACGAACGGCTGAGAGTTGGGCCGGCGTCGTGACGCCGGGCTTGTCGGCGACGACATCTTTGCCCGCGCGCATCGCTTCGATCGCGATCTGCGCACGCTCGCTCGGAATCGCGGCGGTCACGACGACGTCCACATCATCTCCGAAGGGATCGTCCGCGCGCGCGTCCGGATATTGCGACGCGAGCCACGGTCCGATGCCTTCGTCGGTCGGCACGAGCGCCACGACGCGGGCTCCCGCGCCGACCAGTCGCTGGGCTAGCTCGACGACGTGCGCGTGATCGGTACCGACGATCGACAGTGTGGTCACAACGGCAGGGAGCGCTCAGGCGGGGCGGCGCGCATTGAGCTCGCGCGCGTTGTCGCGCATGATGCGCTGCTGGGCGGCATCGTCGAACTGTTTCACCTCGACGGCATAGTCGAGGGGCTTCGGCATGCCTTCGATGTGCGGCCAGTCGGAACCGAAGATCACGCGATCGTCGCCCATGAGCGCGACGACTTCGTCGACGTCATCTTCCCAGAACGGGTTCATCCACACGTTGCGCTTGTAGGATTCGACCGGGTCCTCGCTGAAGTAGCCGGGCATCTTGCGCTCGGTCGAACGAAGCTTCTTGAACAGATCGCCGAGGAACTCCGAGCCGTTCTCGACCGACGCGACGCGCACGTTCGGGAACCGCTCGAACAGCTTGTCGAACACGAGCGTGATCAGGAAGTCGTACGCGGCCCGCTCGATGTGGAACGCCTTCACCGACGGTGCCCACCGTCCGGTGCCGCCGAAGCCGGCTGCGAAGCCGTCGACGGCATACCCGTTGCTCGAGTACCCGCTGTCGCCGGCGTGCGCGACGACCGTGATACCCGCCTCGTTCACCCGTGCCCAGAACGGATCGTTGCGAGGGTCGCTCGCAGGAACCTGCCCGTCGCGGGTGTGCGGCGCCGCCGGACGCATGACGACCGTGCGCGCGCCGTTGTCGAGCGCCCACTCCAACTCGGTGATTGCCCAGTCGAGGTCGGCGAGCGTGATGTACGGCGAGGCGAAGATGCGTCCCCGGTAGTCGAGGCCCCAGTCGTCGTCGAGCCAGCGGTTGAACGCGCTGAACAGCGTCGTCAAGGCTTCGATGTCGTGCTTGAGCAGCTCCTCGTAGAGGATGCCGAGTGTGGGGAAGAGCCAAACTGCTTCGAGGCCGTGCTCGTCGAGGGTGGCGATCCGCGCGTCCCGGTCGCGGTACGCGGCCGGGATCGGCTCGCGCTCTCGCAGGAACTCGTACGGCTGCAGGTTGTTCGGGTTGCCGCGGAAGTAGTCGTGCATGGCGCCGGCCTTGGCCACCGGATCGAACGTGGGATTCACGACCGCGCGACTGACGACGCCGCCGACGACGTGGTACTTGCGGCCGTTGACCTCGCACCACTGCACGCAGCGCTGCTGCATCTTCGGGTCGACATACCGGGTGAATGCGTCGAGCGCCTCGTAGTAGTGGTTGTCGGCGTCGAACGCGGGATAGTCGAGGTCGGTCACGCCCGAAATCCTACCGAGGATGGTCGCGACGTAGCATCGGCGGCCGTGCATGACGTGGTCGATCTCGATTGGTCGTTCGTGGAGAGCGGGCGCAGGCAGATGCGCGAGATGGGCGCGTGCGAGATCCCGGGCTTCGTACGCGCCGATGCGCTGACGACGTTCGTCGACGACGCCCGCCGGCTCGCGCCGCGTGAGCACCGCAGTGGCGGGTTGGGGACCGTGTACCTCGGCTTCCCCGACGAGTCGTTCCCTGCGGATCACCCTCGCCAGTGGCTCGGCAACTACCGCGTCGGGGCGGTGGCGTATGACTTGTTCCCCGCCGACTCGCCGATCCGCCGGTTGTACGAGTGGGACGAGCTGTTGCGCTTCGTCGCGGCCATTCTCGATCTCGACGCGATCCATCCATATGCCGATCCGCTCGGCGCATTGAATCTCGCGGTGATGGCCGATGGCGACGAGCTGCAGTGGCACTTCGACCAGACGGACTTCGTCGTGTCGCTCGCGTTGCAGGACGGCGACGAGGGCGGTGACTTCGAGGTCGCGCCGAACATCCGCTCCGCCGAGGACGAGCGGTACGAGCACATCGCACGCGTGCTCGCCGGCGACCGCGCGGGAGTGGTGACGCTGCCGATGACGCCGGGCACGCTGCTCGTGTTCGCCGGGCGCCATTCCCTGCACCGGGTGTCACCGATCCGCGGCACCACGCGCCGCCTCGTGGGCCTGTTCGGTTACGACACCAAGCCGGGCACGATGAGCAGCGAGCTCCTCAAGGAAGTCCGCTACGGGCGGGTGGCCTGAAGTGGAGCTGGGCGAGGGCTTCGCCGGTGACGGGCCGAATGCCGCGCACGTCAACACGATGCTCGGCGCGAAGAACGGTCCGGTCGGTGCGGCATGGGCGACCGCGCTCGCGACTCCGACGGCCGGGCACACACCGTTCGTCGTGGTCGTGAAGCCGAATGTGCCGGTGAAGCCGATGACCCTCTTCGTCAACAAGGCCACCGTCGATCCGGCGAACGACGCGCACGCGCGCCTCACGTGGGGTGCGGCCCAAGCCGGCGTCGCGGCGGGCGTGACGGACGCGATTCGCAAGGGTGTGGTTCGTGGCGAAGACGTCGACGCCCTGGTGCTCGTGGTGGCGGTATGGGTGAACCCCGAGGCCGGCGACGAGGAGCTCGTGTACGCGAACAACGCCGAAGCCGTCCTGGCGGCGTTACGCGCGGGACGCGACGACCTGCCGGGGGTCGATACCGTGCTCGACGCGGGCGCGCCGCAGAACCCATACTTCCGGCGATGACCGCGGCGATGGCATGACGCCCGAGCAGGCGGCGCACGAGGCGCGCAACGCGATCGTGTCGCTGCCCGGCCGTTTCATGTTGGATCCGGCGACACACGCGCGCGGCGCCGAGCTCGGCTTCGAGGGGTTCGACTTCTATGCCGCGGGTCGCGGCGGTGCGCTCGGTGACGTGCCCGCAGACGTGGTGGTGTCGGCATTCGTGTTCTTCCCGCCTGCGACCGTGCACGCAGCCTGGGAGCGATCGGCCTCCGTGTTGTCCCGCAGGAACGCAGCCGAGGAGTGGGCGCGGTGCGCGCATGCCTGGGCGCGGGCGAACCTCGGCGACGAGACCGATTGGGCGCGGCTCTCCGATCTCCTCGGCCGGGTCGTGTCGCGCGCGGATGTCGCCGGCGCACCGTTGTTCGCCGCGTGGCGGACCCTTCCGGAGCCCGCATCCGACGACGCGAAGGCGCTGACAATCCATCGACTGAATGCACTGCGCGAGCTGCGCGGCGCTCTGCACGGTGCGGCCGTGCTCACGGTGGGTCTCACGCCGCTCGAAGCGGCGTCGGTACGCGCGCCGCAGATGGTCCCGATCATGGGCTGGACCGATCCACCCCGAGATCCCGAACCGCTACGCGATCGGTGGCAGCTTGCCGAAGCGCGTACCGACCGGATGCTCGGCCGCCATCTCTCGGTGCTCGACGACACCGAGCGCAAAGAGCTCGTCGAGGCGCTCGGGAACACCGAATGAGCGGCGACGAGCTCATCCTCGTCTCGGTCGACGATCACATCTGCGAGCCGGCGAACATGTTCGACGCCCACGTGCCGCGGAAATATCGCGACCGCGTGCCGCGCGTCGTCGAGGAGGCCAACGGTTCGCAACAGTGGTACTACGGCGACATCCGCGGACGAAACCTCGGCCTGAACGCGGTCGCCGGCAAGCCGCCGGAGATGTTCAACGTCGACCCGCTGCGTTACGAGCACATGCGTCCCGGTTGTTACGACGTGGACGCCCGGGTCCGCGACATGTCGGCCGGCGGCCAGCTCGCGGGCCTCAACTTCCCGAACTGGACCGGTTTCTCGGGCCAGGTGCTCAACCAGGGCCCCGACCACGACGTGAACGTCGCGATGATCAAGGCCTACAACGACTGGCACGTCGACGAATGGTGCGGTGCATATCCCGAGCGCTTCATCCCGTGCGGGATGCTCCCGCTGTTCGACGTCGAGGAGGCGGCGCGGGAAGTCCGGCGGCTCGCGGACAAGGGATGCCACGCCGTCACGTTCTCCGAGAACCCGACCGGCCTCGGGATGCCGAGCATTCACACCGACGCCTGGGATCCTTTGTTCGGCGCGTGTGCCGAAACGGGCACGGTCCTGTGCTGTCACGTCGGCTCCTCCTCGAAGAGCGCGTCCACGTCGCCCGACGCTCCGGCACCGGTGCCGATGAACCTGTCGAGCGTGATGGCGATCTACACCCTCGGCGACCTCCTCTGGGCGCCGTTCTGGCATCGATTCCCGACACTGCGCTTCGCGCTCACCGAGGGCGACATCGGATGGATTCCGTATTTCCTCTGGCGCGCCGAGCACACGCTCGACCGGCACAACGGGTGGATGCGGCACGACCCGCCTCAGGGGTTGTCGCCGACAGAACTGTTCCGCGAACGGATTCTTTGCTGTTTCATCGCGGATCGCATAGGCGTGAAGCTGCTCGACGAGTTCAACGTCGACAATGTTTGCTGGGAGAGCGACTATCCGCACTCCGACAGCTCCTGGCCCAACGCCCCCGAGCGTCTCGCCGAACTGTTCGACGGCCTGGCCGACGACGTCATCGCCAGGATCACGCACCGCAATGCCATGCACCACTTCCGGTTCGACCCCTTCGCGCGGCGGCCGGTCGACCGTTGCACCGCGGGAGCGCTCCGACGCGAGGCCGGCGACGTCGACACCGTGACGCGAGCCGGCCGGCCCGCCGATGAACGAGATCTCGCGAGCTGGCAGCGTCTCACCCGCCGGTGAGTGCCGTTCGCTCACCCGCCCGAACGTCCTACACTCCCACCCATGGGTATTGGCGCACCGGAGCTGCTCATCGTGCTCCTCGTCGTTCTCGTCATCTTCGGCGGTTCGCAGCTGCCGAAGCTCGCGCGTGGTCTCGGCTCGGCGCAGCGCGAGTTCAAGAAGGGTCTCGACGAGGGCGCCGAAGAGGACGGGAAGGGCTCCGAGAAAACGAAGAAGCCCGAGTAACGCCCGGGCTCGCGAGGAGAGAAGACGCGCGTCAGCCCGCGAAACGCCGCGCGACGTTCGCGCTGTCGAGTTGCTCCGTGACGTCGTGCGCGTCGTCGAGCGACCGCACCTCTGACGCGAGCAGTCCCGAGACCGCCGAGAACGCGAATGCCTCGGCGACCGGTGCCCACGTCCGCGGAATCACACGCCGGGCGGCGACGACTCCGCACGCGACCCAGAAGCCGATGCACCACGGGCACTCGGAGAGCTCGACGACCTTGCGGTGTCCGCCGCGGCGCAGGCGGTCCACGATCGCGTGCCGTTGACGGTCGACGATGCCGTCACTCACCAGAAGTCGCGTGACGCGGTAGGACGCGAGGGCGTCGACGAGGAGATCCGCGGTCGGATTCGTTTGGTGCGCCATGAGCATGCCGCGTACCCCGTACCTTCGGGCGCTACTCCGCACCGCGCGACCGCTGCGCGCTCCACTCGGCCGGGGGTGGGTCCGGCCGTCGGGCACCCGCACCAAAGAGCCGAGGAACCTCCTGGGCGTAGTCGCTCGCGGTGAAGCCGGCATCGTGGCGCTGCAACGACCTTGCGACCTCCCACGACGACACGCGTTCGAGGATGCCGCCCCGCACCTGAAACGTCTGCCCCGAGATCCAACCCGCGTCGGGCGACGCGAGGTACGCGCCGAACTCCGCGACGTGCACGGGGTCGCGTGGATCGAACGCGGCACCATCGCGCCGGGCGTCGTCTTCCTGGCGCGCCATTCGCCACCCGATCTGCGCGAGCCGCGTGTTCGCGCCGGGCATGATCGTGTTCGCGGTGACGCCGTAGGGTGCCATCTCGGTCGCGACCGCCTCGGTGAACGCCTGCACTCCCGCCTTCGCGGCGACGTAGTTCGACTGACCCGCGCCGCCGTAGATCAAGAGGCCGGTTGCGGTGTTGATCAACCGTCCGTATATCGAGCCGCGCTCCTTGGCCTGCGCTCGCCAGTGCCGGCAGGCGGGCCGCGAGATCACGAACGTGCCGCGCAGGTGCACGCGTACCACGTCGTCCCACTCTTCGTCGCCGAGGTTGAACACCATCCGCGGACGACCGAACCCGGCATTGTTGACGACGATGTCGAGCCGGCCCCACGTGTCGAGCGCACGCTGGACGAGCGCGTCGCCGACGGCCGCATCGGCGACGTCGCCGCGGTGCGCGAGTGCCTCGCCGCGGGTTCGGGTGATCTCGTGCACGACGTCGCGCGCCGGGTCTTCGTCGGTCGCGCCGCCTTCGGTCGTGACCCCGGCGTCGTTCACGACGACCCGCGCGCCGTACGCCGCCAACCGCAGCGCGTACGCCCGCCCGATACCGCGCCCGGCACCGGTGACGATCGCGACGCGGTCGCGCAGATCGATCATCGGGCCTGCTCCACCGTCAGCCCGACCTCCTGGCCGAACGAGAGCTCGAGATTGTGGCCGTCGGGATCGACGATGTAGCCCCAGTAGCCGACGGGCGGTCCCGAGTCGATCGGGCCGAACACGGTGTAGCCCGCGGCTTTGGCGTCGGCGCAGCGCCGGTCGACCTCGGTCCTGGCATCGACGCCGAGACCGAGATGGCCGTACACCCCGCCAAGTCGCTGCTCGACGGTGTCCACCTCGATCAGGACCACCACGAACGGCCTCGTGAGATCGCTGATCCACGCGACCGAGTTGCCGCCGCCGGGATCGGTACGGCGGTGGACGACTTTCATCGATGCGTACCGCTCGTAGAACGCGAGGCTCGCGTCGAGATCCGTGACGGCCAGCGCCACGTGCGTGAGCCCGTGATCGACGGTCACGTCAAGATGGCTCCCTCGCTGCGCCATCCTTGGCTCCGCTGCGTCCGCACGCTCGCGCCGATGGTACGGCCGCCGATGGTACGGCGCTGTTCCTCGCCCGGCTGTGCTCGCGATCGCGAGCGACCTGGAGAACCGGCGGTTCGTCGCTCCTCCCCTACACTCATTTCTCCCTTATGCAGAGCACGGTCGAGCCCGTCCAGGGCGAAGAAGACCCCGAGGACGCGAGCACGAGCACGCCGAGCCTGGTGAGCAAGGTCAAGCTGCACGTCTCCGTGCCGGCGGACGAGTTCGACAAGGCGATCGACGCGGCGTTCCGCAAGCTCGCGGGCCAGGTTCGCATCCCGGGCTTCCGGCCGGGCAAGGCGCCGCGGAAGCTGTTGGAGGCGCGCCTCGGCAGCGACATCGCGCGCGGGCAGGCGCTCGAGGATGCCTTGCCGCAGTACTACGTCGACGCGGTGACCGAGCACGACGTCGACGTGATCGCGCCTCCCGAGATCAAGCTGACCGCCGGCCAGGACGAGGGTGACGTCGAGTTCGACGCGGTCGTCGAGGTACGTCCGCAGGTTCGGCTGCTGGGCTACGACGAGTTGCGCGTCGAGCTGCCGAACACGGCCATTGGCGACGACGACGTCGACAAGCAGATCGACACGTTGCGCGAGCGCTTCGCGGATCTCGCCGACTCCGACTATCCGTTGATCGACGACTCCTACGCGACGATCGACATCACGGGTGAGTCCGGCGGCGAGCCGGTCGAGGGGCTCAGCGCGAACGATTTCTTGTACCGCGTCGGGTCGGGAATGGTCGTCCCCGAGCTCGACGATCAGTTACGCGGGACCAAGCCCGGCGCGATCCTCGAGTTCACGGCCAAGTTGCCGGAGCGGTTCGGCGAACAGGCGGGCCAGGAGGTCACGTTCCGCGTGGTCGTCAAGGAAGCGAAGCGGAAGGTGCTGCCGGACCTGACCGACGAGTGGGCGCAGGAGGCCAGTGAGTTCGCCACCGCCGACGAGCTCCGTGCCGACATTCGCAAGCGCCTCGAATTGGTACAGAAGATGCAGGTGCAGATGGCGGCCCGCGACAAGGTGCTGGAGGCGGCCGCCGATCTCGTCCCCGTCGAACCGCCGTCCACACTGGTGGAGACCGAGACCCGCAGGCGGGTCGAGGACCTCGCACATCGCCTTTCCCATCAGGGCGCGAACCTGGAGCAGTACCTGGAGGCCACCGGCCAGGAACCGGAGGCGTTCGTCGACGAGATCCGTGTGGGCGCAGCCCGCGCGGTGCTCGCCGACCTGGCACTTCGTGCCGTTGTCGCGCAGGAAGAGATCACCGCGACCGACGAAGAGGTCGACGCGGAGATCGAACGTCTGGCCGAGCGCACGAAGGAAAAGCCCGCACGGGTCCGGCGCGAGCTCGAACAGGGTGGTGCGCTGGAGACGGTACGCTCGGATGTAGCGCGGGGGAAGGCGCTCGAGTTCCTCGTTGAGCATGCAACATTGGTCGACCAGGACGGAAATGCAATCGACATGAGTGTTGACACGAGTGCGCAAGAGGACACGAGTGTCGACGAAAGCACTCCCGCAGAACACGAGCAACAGGAATCCGAGGACTGAACATGCGACCGAACATTCGTGGTGAGTACGTCCCCATGCCGCGGTTCATTCAGGACACGCCGCGCGGCCGTATGGAGTGGGATCCTTACTCGCGTCTGGCGAACGATCGCATTATCTTCCTGGGCACGCCCGTCGACGACACCGTCGCCAACTTGTTGATCGCGCAGCTGTTGATCCTGGAGTCGGAAGATCCCGACAAGGACATCATCATGTACGTCAACTCTCCCGGCGGCGAGATCACCGGGCTGTTCGCGATCTACGACACGATGCAGTACATCAAGCCCGACGTGCAGACATGCTGCATCGGCCAGGCCGCATC
>JBBRXX010000032.1:0-51516 GCA_038238245.1 Acidimicrobiia bacterium | reverse complement strand
GCCCCTCTTTCCCCCCTCCCCCCCCCGCCCCCCCCCCCCCCCCCCCCGCCCCCCGCGCTCCCGGGCGGGGGGGGGGGGGGGGGGGGGGGGGGGGGTGGGGGGGTGTTTTTGCCTCTCCCCCCCCCCCCCCCCCCCCCGCCCCCCTTCCCCGTGGTTCTGCACGGGGACAGATTGCCTGGTGTCGCGCCGTGGTGCACAGTCATGGCGTGAGCACCGAGGAGCACCAACAGGTTGTTCGGCGTTCGTTCACACGCCAGGTCGGTCTCTTCTCGGGACCCGACTCGCCGTTCGCGCAACGGCACGCCAGCACCGTCTCCTGGTTGGAACCGCTCGACCCGGAGATAGTCGCACTCGACGTCGCGTGCGGCGCGGCGCATGCCGCCGAGGCGGCCGCGCCGCGGGTCCGAGAGGTGGTCGGCATCGACCTGACACCGAGCCTCCTGGAGCTCGGCGCGCAACGGCTGCGCGATGCCGGCATCGCCAACGTCTTGTTGCAAGAGGCCAATGCCGAGTCGCTCCCGTTCGTCGACGGATCGTTCGACCTCGTCTTCTGCCGGAGCTCGCTCCACCATTTCGCCGACCCGCATCGAGCCGTGGCCGAGATGGTGCGCACGTGCCGGCCGGGTGGCCGCGTCGTCCTCGCCGACCTGATCGCGCCGTCCGCCGAGGAACGCGACACGTTCGACGACCTCCACCGGCTGATCGACCCGTCACACGTCCGCTCGTTCGTGGAGGCGGAGCTCGCAGAACTCCTTGCCGATCTCACCTTGACGTACGGCGAAACGATCCCGATCCGCCTGCCGATCGACATTGCGCTGACCGAGCAGTCCGACCGAAACACCGTGATAGCGCCGCGTTGCGCGACGACGTGGCGGGCGGCCGGCGCACCGGCTTCGACCCGGCCGAGGAGGACGGCACGTTCGTCGTCTCGTTCACGACGTGCATCGTCCACGGCATACGCGCCGGTGCAACATAGGCGGGTGCAGATTCGCATCGAGGGCTCGGACCTGCCCGGTCGCACGTGCCGGGGTGGTGGCGACTTCCCGGGGTACGAGAACGTGCACGTCGGTGTGCAAAAGCGCCGCAAGCCCGACGAGCTGCTCGATCGCGTTCCGGGCGACGCGGCCACCGCGGTGTGGACGTTCGATTGCGAGGTCGTGCGCGGTGCGAACGGTATCGACTTCAAGGGTCCCTACATCGAGGGCCGCCGCCCCGGCGAGAGGTTCGTGTACCTGTCGTGGGGCAGCATCGACGACGCGGGCACGTTCAACATGTTCCGGCGCGCGAAGTTGATGCTCGATGCGGTCGACCCCACGGTCGTCGACGCGGCGGAATGCTCGGGACACCTCGTCGCACGCCTCGGGCTCAGCGACGCACGCGGTCATCCGCTGTGTGCCGCCGTCCGCCCGCCCAAGGTCGAATGGTCCGCCACCTGAGGATTCTTGCGACGTTCGGCGACACATAGTGTCGTCAGCCCCTCGCAAAAACCCTCCGCGTCAGTCGCGGTCGAGGGGTTGGGCAAGGAGGAGGAGGTCGTACGCGGCCTTCATCACGCCCCCGCAGATCAGCGGCCAGCCGAAGCTCGAGTGCTGGAGCATCAAGCCGGCCAGCGCGGGAGTCGTCGCGCTCGCGAGGCTGCGCGGCACGTTCGTGATGCTCGCGGCCGCGGCCCGCTCGTCGGGTTCGACCACGCGCATCACCAACGCCTGCCGTACAGGCACGTCCATCTGTGACAGCGCGGCGCGCAACAACAGGAACGTGACCGCGGCGGGCGCGCTCGGCACGATGCCCGCGAGGATGAGGAAGATGTTCGCGGGCAGGTGCGTGAACACCATCGTGCGTACCAGGCCGATGCGGCGCGCGATGCGCGCCGACACGAGCTGCGAGAACGCGGTCAACGTTCCGGCCGCGGCCAGCGTCGCGCCGGTCGCGGCCGTCGACAGCCCGAATCGCACGCTGAGATAGAGCACGAGCAGCGAGGTCACCGCGAAGCCACCGCCCGCCGCGTCGAGAGAGAACAACACCGACAGCCGGATGACGATCGACCGCGATTTGTGCAGCCCGCCGCGCGGCGCGCTGATCCCGGCATGCGTGCGCAGCGAGCGGTAGACGAGCGCGGCCGCCACCGCGACGACGACGTACACCAGGAACGACAGCCGCTCCACCCTCGCGACGTCCCACCCCTGCGCGTCGGCCAGCTTCTCCGGCAACGGTGACGCGAGCGCGCCCAAGGCGGCCGCGAAGGCCGCCGCCAGGTTGTAAACCGCGAAGCTCTGCGTGCGCGCGTGCCCCTCGGAGAGATCGGCGAGCACGGCTTGCTCGGTGGGGAGGAACAGGCTCACGTCGCCGCCCGACGGGTTCAGTGTCCCGACGAACCCCACGATCACCAGCGGCCAGAAGCGCGTGACGGTCGAGAAGCCGAGACCGGTCAGCGCCATGAGCGCACACGACGCGAACAGCACGCGTTGCGCGCCCCACCGATTGAGCCGCAACCCGGCCCAGAGCGTGAGCGCCGCCGAGCCGAGCAGCGTCGCAGTGACGATCACGCCGATCTGGAACCCGTCGAACCCGATGTGCTGCAGGTAGCGCGCGAGCAGCACAGCCGCGAATCCGTCGGCGAAGGCGCGGATCGCACGCGCCACGATGACGGGACGTGTCGCGCGGGCAGCCACGACGCATCGTATGCCGCGCTCTTCCGCTCGCGTCTGCTACCGCGGTGACACCAGTTGCGTGCCGAGCGGACGCGCTTCCCAGTCGGGACGGCGGGGCATGGCCGAACGCCCGTGCGCGGCGCGCACTGCGAGCGTCTGGTGGACCTCGGTGCGGCCCGCCTCGAAGTTGCACGCGGACGCTGCCATGTACAGCCGCCACACGCGAGCGCGCCGCACACCGACGACGTCGACCGCGCGGTCCCAGTCAGCCTCGAGGTTCGCGACCCACCGGCGCAACGTCAACGCGTAGTGCTCGCGCAGGCTCTCGACGTGCCGCACCTCGAACTCGGACTGCTGCATCCGCGACACGACGGTGCCGACCTCGTGCAACTCGCCATCGGGGAAGACGTACCTGTCGATGAACCCACGACGGTGGAAGTTCGGTCGATCGCCCGGCCGGCGACTGATGCCGTGATTGAGCACCCGCCCTTCCGGCCGTACGAGCGCGTACAGATCCGAGAAGTACTCGCCGAGCCGCGCCACGCCGACGTGCTCGAACATGCCGATCGAGCTGATCGCGTCGTACGGGCCGTCGGCGACGTCGCGGTAGTCCTGCACACGGATCTCGACGCGGTCGTCGAGCCCGGCCCGCTTCACTGCGTCCATTGCGTACTGCGCCTGCCGGCGCGACAACGTCACGCCGACCGCGCGCACGCCGTAGTGCTCGGCCGCGTAGATCGCCATGCCACCCCACCCGCAACCGACGTCGAGCAGGCGCATGCCGGGACGCAACGCGAGCTTTCGGCAGATCAACTTGTACTTGTTGGTCTGCGCATCCTCGAGCGTGGTCGTGTCGTCCTCCCACACCGCGCACGAGTACGTCATCGAAGGGCCGAGCACGATGCGATAGAAGTCGTTCGACACGTCGTAGTGGTACGCGATCGCGGCCGCGTCGCGCGCCTGGGTGTGGCGCCGGCCGCGCAGCCGCGCTTCCTCGGGCGGGACCGGTGGCCGGCGGAAACCGCCCGCGCCCATCAGCCGCGCCATCGCGAGCCAGGTCCGCCCGTCGAGCTTCACGTCGGGAAGGTGGTCGCGCAGCTGCAGCGCGGCGAAGATGTCGCCCTCGACGTCGAGCGCACCGCTCACGTAGGCGCGGACGAAGCCGATCTCTCCCGGCGCGGTGAGGATGTACGCGAGCGCGTCGGGGGAACGCAGGACGAGACGGGTGCGGGCCCCGGCCGGACCCACCGAGCTGCCGTCGTAGCAGTCGACACGCACGGGGAGGTCGGCGCCGAGGAGCTGGGACACGAGGTCGGCGATGCGCATGCGGAATTCAGTAGTCCATTCGCGGCTCGGAGTAAATGGGTCAGAATCGAGACGTGCTCGACGTCGATGCGTACCAACGCGACGGGTTCTCGGTGCTGCGGGAGTTCGCGTCGCCGGCCACCGCCGAGCAACTGCACGACGCGGCGGTCGAGCTTGCCCGGCAACACGCCGCGCACGGCGGTCTCGGGCCACCGACCTTCGTCACGCCCGAACAGAACCTCGCGCACGTCGACGCCCCCCGTCCCGAGGACGCCGCGTCCAAGGTGTTTCGCATCCACCACCTTTCGCCGTTCCGCCAGTTCGCAACGCGCGAAGCGCTGCTCGACCCGGTCGGTGCATTCCTCGGCGACGACGAGATCGACTGCTTCTTGTCGCAGTTCATCTTCAAGAGCCCGGGCGCGTGGGGCCAGCCGTGTCACCAGGACTCCTTCTACTTCCCGTTCACGCCGGCACGTCCCGTCGTCGGCGCATGGCTCGCGGCAACCGAGGCGACCATCGAGAACGGGTGCCTCTACGTCGTGCCCGGCAGCCATCGCGAGCCGGTGCACGCGCACGTGCCGGACGCCCGGCCCAACGCGAACCTGGGCTACTTCGAGATCGTCGACCACGACCTGTCGAGCGCGGTGGCCGTCGAGATGCAACCGGGCGACCTGCTGCTGTTCGACAGCCATCTCATGCACTTCTCGACCGACAATCGGTCGAGCCGCCGCCGGGCCGCGATGGTGTACCACTACGCCCGGGCCGGCACCGTCGACCACACCGTCGAGACGCGGGGCTACACGATCAACGACTGGATGCTGGTCCGTCGTGCGGAGCCCGGGGGCCCGACCCTCTTGACTGAATGAATCATTCATTTATACTGCGGCCGTGGCTCGCACCCGTGCACCCGGCCGGCTCCGGGACATCCTCGATGCGGCGTGCGACGTGTTCTCTACCGTCGGCTACCGGCGGGCCCGGATGCAGGACGTCGCCCAAGCCGCAGGCGTGTCGCCCGGACTCCTCTATACCTATGCGGCCGGCAAAGAGGCGCTGTTCTCGCTCGTGATCCAGCGGGAGACCGGCGTGGACGTCGACGCGCTGGCACTGCCGGTCCCGAACCCGGGTGGTGGGCAGGACCTCGAAGCGATCGTCGAGCGTGTCCTGCGCGCGGCGATGAAGGCGCCGAGCCTCGAGGCCGCGGAACACACGCCGGTCGTCACCGACGCACGGGCCGAGCTGCGCGCCATCGTGGCCGAGCTCTACGACCGCATCAGCCACGCCCGCCGGCTGCTGCGCCTCGTCGAGCGCACGGCGCTCGACTGGCCCGAGCTCGCCGACCATTTCTACAACCGCGGCCGTCGACCGTTCGTGCAGCGCCTCGGACGGTACATCGCGCGTCGCACACGATCAGGAGACTTCCGATCAGTACCAAATCCAGAAGTCGCAGCCCGGTTCATCCTCGAGACCGCGTCCTGGTTCGCGAACCATCGCTACGGCGATCACGACGGCGCCGCGATCGACGACACGGTCGCGCGCGCGACGGTCATCGAGCTGGTGACCAACAGCCTCCTCGCACCATGACGCCCGTCGCGATCATCGCGGCGGTGACCGCCGCGTTCCATCTCGCGACCGCGAGCATCTACGGCTACCACCGCGACGAGTTCTACTACCTTGCGCAAGGAAGACGGCTGGCATGGGGCTACGTCGACAACCCGCCGGTCACGCCGTTCCTGTACCGCGCCGGCGAAACGTTGTTCGGTACCAGTCGTTTCGGTCTCGCGGTGATCCCGGCGCTGCTGCACGCAACCCTCGTCGTGCTCACCGCGCTCGTTGCCCGCGAGCTCGGCGGCAACGCCCGCGCCCAGCTGCTCGCCGCCCTCGGCGCGGCGGTGTCGCCGATCTTCGTCACGACCGGCCATTTCCTCGGCACGGTGACGCCGGAGATCGTGGCCGGTGCCGCCGTCACGCTCTTCGTCGCAAAGGTGCTGTACACCGGTGACCCCCGATGGTGGGTCGCCGCCGGGGTCGCGCTCGGTGTCAGTGTCCTCGACCACTGGACGATCGGCACGTTCGCGATCGCGCTGGTGATCGGCCTGCTCGTCACGCCGCAGCGCGAGCTGTTGTTCTCGCGCTGGACCGTGGCCGGCGCGGTCGTCGCCGCGGTCATCGTGGCGCCGAACGTGTGGTGGCAGGCGACCCACGACTGGCCGCAGCTCACGTTCGCGAAGCAACTACGCGACTACGGCAGCCTGCCGAAGATCCTGCCTTCCCAGTTCGTCATCCTCGGGGGCGCGTCAGTGCTGCTCGCGCTCCCCGGCCTGTTGTGGCTGCTCCGCAACGAGACCGCGCGCCCGTACCAGGGGCTCGGCATCGCGTTCATCGTCACGCTTGCGCTCGTGATGCTCAGCGGCGGCAAGGAGTACTACACCGCAGCCGCGCTTCCGCTGCTCCTCGGCGCGGGGGGCGTGGCGTTTGCGCACTCATCGGGCTGGGCGCGGCCGGCCTGGATCGTCGGCATCGGGCTCGCGATGCTGCCGTTCTCCACGCCGTTGCTCCCCTTGTCCACCGCGAACGCCGTGCGCGCGGTGAACCCCGAGATCGGCGAGATGGTCGGCTGGGCGCATGTCGTCGACACCATCGTCCCGATCGCCGCGCAACATCCGAACGCACCGATCCTCACCCGGAACTACTCCGAAGCCGGTGCGCTGGAGTTGCTCGGCAATCTCGGCCGGGCGCGCCAGCCGATCAGCGGCCATCTCAACTACTGGTACTGGGGGCACCCGCACGGGTTCTCGGACGAGACCATCGTCGTCGGATACGACCGCGAGCAGCTCGAACGGTTCTTCGGCGACGTGCAACCGGTCGCAACGATCCGCACCCCCCACGGCGTGCACAACATGGAGGACGGCGCGGTCGTGTGGATCTGCCGCCGCCAGCGTGCCGACTGGGACACGTTGTGGCCGCAAATGCGGACGTACTAAGCGCGGGGCGAGAGAGCCCAGGCCTGCGGCAGATTCGTCCGGCGAAGTTGCCCGGCACGCGTGCCATCCTTAGCGTTTTCCACTCGTGTACCGGGACCGGCGCGGACGCGCATTCCTCCTTCTCGCAATCGCTTTTCTGCTGTTGAGCGCGTCCGTCGCGACGGCAGGAAGCGCGTCGGCATCGACCGCGCCTTCGATCGCCGCGGCGGTGACGCCGAACGGCAAGGGCTACTGGATGGTCCAGACCGACGGCACCGTCACCGCGTTCGGAAACGCCAAGCGGAAGCACGGCGCCGGCGCGCCGGACGCGGCCGGCATCGCGTCGACTCCCAGCGGCAAGGGCTATTGGATCGCGACCCGCGCCGGCAACGTGATCGCGCATGGTGATGCGAAGTTCTACGGCACGCTCGCGTTCCAGCAGCTGGCGCAGCCGATCGTCGGCATCGCCGCAACGAAGTCGGGCAAGGGCTACTGGCTGGTCGCGTCCGACGGTGGCGTCTTCGGGTTCGGGGACGCGCACTTCCACGGCTCGACCGGCGGCGTGCGGCTCGCGGCGCCGGTGGTCGGCATGGCGCGGGCGCCCGCCGGGCACGGCTACTGGCTCGTCGCGTCGGACGGCGGCGTCTTCACCTTCGGCCGCGCGCACTTCTACGGCTCGACGGGCGGCATGCGGCTCGTCGCACCCGTCGACGGAATCACCGCCACGCGCAGCGGCCACGGCTACCGGCTCGTCGCCGGCGATGGCGGCGTGTTCGCGTTCGGCCGCGCCCATTTCTACGGATCGATGGGAGGCCGGCCGCTCAACGCGCCGGTCGTCCAACTCGCCATCACCGCCAACGGCCACGGCTACTGGGAGTTCGCGGCCGATGGCGGCGTGTTCGCGTTCGGCAACGCGCACTTCTACGGCTCCGCGCCGCATGAGGTCTACGATTCGCTCGGCGGCGACTTCGTGTTCCCGTTCCAGGACCACGGGGCGGTGGCACCGCCGTCGGCCTGGGTCGAGGACCAAGGCGTCGACATGTTCCTGCAGCATCGCGGCGCCTACGCGTGTGGCTCGATCTCACAGCCGGCACAACCCGACGGTCCCGTGCTCGTGGCCGTGGCGTCGGGCACGATCGTCGGTGAGGGCATCAACGGCTTCGGCCCGTCCGCGCCCGTCTTGCACGTCGACCAAGGGTCGCTCGCGGGCATGTACGTGTACTACGGCCACTCGAGCGGCAACCTCGTGCCGGTCGGCGCGCACGTCACGCAGGGACAGCCGATCACGCACATCGGCTGCGGCATCGTCGGCATCTCGGACGAACCCCACGTCGAGATCGGGATGTCGCCGAGCTATCCCGGTGTGCCCCCGTGCGGCCCGGGCTGTCACAGCTCGTCGACCTCGGGTGCGATGCTCGGTTTGTTGCTCGCCACATACGGGCGCTGAGGCCAGTTCTTGCGACCTCCGACGACAATATTGTCGTCGTGTGTCGCAAGAACTAGAACTCCTCCTCTATGGCGCACGAACGGGAAGAGGTGCAGGCGGCGATCGAGCGGTACATCGCCGTGCGGGACGAGATCAATGCCGGCCGGCACGGGTGGAGTGCCCTGGCGCAGTTCTTCACCGACGACGCCGTGTTCATCGATCCCGCGTGGGGACGCGTGCAAGGCATTGACGAGATGAAGCGCACGGTCTTCGGCGAGGCGATGGACGGCCTCGAGGATTGGCAGTTCCCGACCGAGTTCTACGCGATCGACGGCGACAACGTGATCGTGAAATGGCAGCAAATCCTTCCCGGTCAGCGCGCCGACGGCACGCGCTACGTGCAATCCGGCTACTCGACGTTGATCTACGCCGGGCAGGGCAAGTTTTGTTACGAGGAGGACCTGCTGAACATGGCGCACTTCTTCGAAGACATGCAGGAGAGTGGCTGGACTCCCCCGCCGAACATGGGCATGCCGCCGCGGCACCCGAACCGCGACTTCTCGCGTCCCGCCGGGAGGTAGCACGCCATGCGTGACGAAGTACAAGACACCGTCGACTACATCTCGATCACACGCTTGCATTCGGCGTACGCCGACACCGTGAACCGTCGCGCGTGGATCGAGCTGAAGGACCTGTTCATGGCCGACGCGTCGATACGTGTCGACATGGTGTCGAAGCCGGCGATCGACCTGGTCGGGCCCATCGAGCTGGGAACGTTCATCGAGAACGCGATCGAGCGGTTCTCGTTCTTCGAATTCGTCGTGCTCAACGCACTTGTCGATCTCACCGGGACCGACGCCGAGGAGGCGAAGGCGCGGGTGTTCATGTGCGAACTGCGGCAGGAGCGTGACACCGGCGAGTTCACTCGCGCGTTCGGTGTGTACCACGACGTGTACCGCATGGACCGCGGCCGCTGGCGCTACGCGCAACGGCGGTATCAGTCACTGGCGCGCAGCGGGGGCGAGGTCTTCCCCTTCCCGGAGGAGGAGTGGTGACGACGATCTACTACGAGGACGATGCCGATCTCGGCGCGATCGCCGGTGAGCGGATCGCCGTCGTCGGATACGGCAACCAGGGCCGATCGTGGGCGCTGAACCTCCGCGACAGCGGCTGCCCGCCGATGATCTGCGTGCGCGGCGACGAGACGCGCGAGCAGGCGATCGCCGACGGCTTCGATGCGCAGGACGTCGAGAGCGCGAGCGACGCGGACATCATCTGCATCCTCGTGCCCGACGACGTCGTGGCATTGCTGCCGATCACGACACGCGCGGATGCGTGCGTGGTCGTGGCGAGTGGCTACACACTCGCGTTCGGACGTCTCGAGCCGGCCGGCGACGCGGTCATGGTCGCACCGCGGATGCTCGGACCCGAAGTACGGCTCTGCTACGAGGAGGGCATCGGGTTCATCACCGCGGTCGGCGTGCACCGGGACGCGACGAGTCGCGCGCGCGACCGGATGCTGGCGGTCGCCCGCGCGATCGGCGGGTTGCGCCAAGGCGCAATCGACATGACGCCGGCGCAGGAAGCGATCCTCGACCTCGGCGTCGAGCAGGTGCTCGCTCCGGCGCTCACGGCGGTCAACACCGCGTTCGTGCAGACGATGATCGAGCACGGCATCCCGTTGGAAGCCATCGTCACCGAGCTGGTGCTCTCGGGCGAAGTCGAGCGCACGTACCGGCTCCTGCGCGAGGTCGGGTACGCAGTGCAATCGGAGTTCCACTCGCCGACGTCGCAGTACGGGCAGCTCACGAGGCGCGGCCGCTACGACCACCTTGATTTCTTGCCGACGATGCGGACACTGGCCGATGACATCACCAGTGGCCGCTTCGCCGACGAATGGGACGCGGAACGAGATGCCGGCTACCCGACCCTCACCACGCTGAAGGAGCAGCACGCCGGGCCGGCCGTGCGTGAGTACGAAGCGGAGCTTCGCCGCCGGCTCGGGCCCGGCGTGCGCCGGGGTTCAGACGTCGGGGTGCGTAGGCGTCAGGCCGCGACGCCGTAGTAATCGCGGAGCTCCTTGGCGATCTCCGGCGACAGCACGTGATCGCCGCGCGACTTCGGCGCGCGCTTGATGCTCATCTTGTCGAACGGCACGACGAGGCGACCTGCTTCGTCGACATATGCGTTCTGGAGTGGCACGAATCGCTCGCCTCCGAAGAAGCCGGTCTTCACCACCGCCCAGCGGGGCGAGAACTCACGGTCGTCGAAGAGCACGTCGGTGACTTTTCCGACGAGATGGTGCTGCATGTCGACCACCGGCGCATCGTTCAATCCCGGCGACGGGACGGGCAGGTTGGGTTCACGTTCGTATGTCATCTTCCGCGCGTACCCGAGGCTCGAGCATGAAACGCCGGACATTGGGCACACAAGCCGCTCTCGCCGCATGTTCCGGACTGAATGTTCGGAGGCATGTTGCACGGAGTGAGAATTCTCTCTCGCGCCTCACGCGCCGTTGCCGTCTCGCACGGTTGCCAGGTCGAACGCGTGCGGCGAAGCTGCGCACATGGTCGACGAATACCGGGTGCCCGCGCACAACATGGCAACCGCCTCCGCGAACAAGATCCACGACGACGCGGTCGCCCGGGACTACGGGTTCGCGGGCGGCCTGGTTCCCGGCGTCGAGGTGTACGCGTACATGACGCATCCGGTCGTCCATCGGCTGGGCCGCGACTGGCTCGCCGCCGGCAGCATGCAGGTACGGTTGCGGCGACCGGTGTACGACGGTCGGGAGGTTTCCGTCACGACGCGGGTCGACGACGACGAGAACCGCGCGCTGGAGCTCGTGTTGCACGACGACACCAGCGAGCTGTGCGCCGAAGCCACCGCGCGGCCCGTCGCGCCGCACACGGCGGTCGACGCGAACGCGTTTCTCGTCGCTCCCCTCCCCCAGCCGCGGCCGCCCGCGTCGGCAGAGGCGCTCGCGGCCGCGGACCCGCTCGGCACCGTGACCAAGCGCTTCGACGCGGACACGGCAAAGACCTACCTCGACGGGATCGGCGAACACTTGCCCATCTACGAAGACGAAGGCATCGCGCATCCGGGATGGCTGTTGCGCCGCGCCAACCGGCTGCTCGCCGCGAACGTCGAGCTCGGTCCGTGGATCCACGTTGAGAGTGACGTCACGAACCTCGGGCTGGTGCGCGACGGCGATGTCGTGTCGACCAGAGGGCGGGTCGCGCGCGTGTGGGAGCGCAGCGGTCACAAGTTCGTCGCACTCGACGTCCTCGTGACGGTCGACGAGCAACCGGTGACGTACGTCCGCCACACCGCGATCTACGAGCCGCGTCGCGCGTGACCGCTCACGGCCAGGCGCGCCAGCGCAACCTGTCGATCGCGACGACCGCGCCCGCAGGCGGTGAATGTACGTATTGCTCGTACTTGGCGGTGAGCGTGACAATCGCGTGGTCGCGCTCCGCACCTTCGGTGAGCACATGGGCCGAGCCGTCGACGCGGACCCACCACAGTGCCGACCAGTCGTCGGCGTAGTGGTCCACCAGCAGAGATGCATGCGGGTGCGCGCGAATGTTGGCAAGGCGGCGGAGCTCGAGCGTCGACTTGGGTTTGCCGTCGACGGCGGAGTACACCACGTCACCGTCGCCGGCGAGCACGAAGCAGCACGGGACGACGTGCGGTCGGTCCTCGGACGTGACGGTGGCGAGGCGGGCGACACGCGCGTCGTGCACGCGGCGTCGCATCACCGCGTCATCCACTGCCGACCTTGCGCGTCCAGGCGTCGAAGTCGAGCAGCAGTGAGGCGTTCCCGGCCTTGACGTCGTATTGGCGCCCCTCGAACGGGACGTGCACGTAAGGGTTGTCGAACCGCAAGGCGGGATGCAGGTTGATGTCCTTGCCGGCGACGGTGAAGGGCTTCGTGAAGCCGAACGTCATGCGACCCTCGGTCGGCGACGTGTAGTCGACGGCGTGCTCGGCGCCGGCCGCGACCTTCACCGGCGCGTCGGTGATCGCGCGGCGGAACGCGTCGAACGTCTTCCACTTGGCTGCGTCGCCGACCTCGACGATCCACACGTTGTCGGGACCGCCGCGGGCAACGAGGTCGAACGGCTTGGTCAACCCGTGCGTGAACACCTTCGCGGGATCGTGGGTACGCCATTCGGGCGGCCGCGCTGACCAGAGCGCGACATACCCGTCGCCCTTGCGACCGAACGTCCAGTTGCCCGACCGGTGGACCTCGTCGAAGTACTCCTGCGGGAAGTACGCGTGCGTGTAGTCGAGGTACGAGAACGCGTCGAACGGTGGCCCCATCGGCTCGAATTGGGGGTTGTAGATGTGGATGCCGACCGTGCGGTACTGCGCAGAGCGCGGGATCGAGCCGGTACCCGTCCAGTACCCGTCGTCGTCCGGCCACTCCGTGCCGTGTTGCGGCTCGTTCTTGGGATGGGTCGTGAACACGATCGCTTTCTCGTCGAGCGTGGCCTGCCACGCGTGTTCCTGTTCGGCGAACACACCCGGCCGGTAGTCCTGGGCCGTGGAGAGCATGACGTCGCGAGCGCGATAGGCGTACGAGTGCACCTCGCTCAACAGCCCGAACGCGAGCACCGGCGCCAACTGCTGGGCGAGCATGCGTGCGCTCACCATGTCGTTCCCGACCGCGTCGCGCAGCGGTTTGAACGACTTGTAGAACTTGCTGTCCCAGAGCTTGTACGTGTCGAGCGCGTGAATCGTGAGCGGCACCGTCTGCCATGCGGTTTGCGCGCCCCGTTCCCACCAGAACGGCACGTTTTCCGGATCATCGAAGGAGATGCCGAACGGCGATGCGGGGTCGGAGACCACGGGCGCCGTCGCGTCGAGCGGCACGTTCATGTGCTCCTGGTCGACGATCGGCGTGTCGTCTCTGGCGATGGCACGGATCACGGGCGGCACCGCGTATTTCGTCGCCCGGGCGAACAATGTCCCACCGGGGTCGGCACCGGACGGGTACGGCAGCGTGGTGTCGTCGAACAACAGCTTCGAGAACGTGAACGTGTCCTGGTCGGTGGCGATGCTCTTGTCCTTCATGTACGAGCGGCCGTGCGTCGCCCCGAAGTTCCCCTTCTGCAGGTGGACGGCAATGTCGAGCAGAAAGAGATCGAGCACCATCGCCGCACGATTCGCGAGATCCGGGTCGGGTGCGAACTCGACGAGCGTGAGCAGCGGCGTGACGTCCTTCTGGTAGTAGACGTCCGAGTGCCATTCGGTGAAGCCGAACCGCACCTTCTCGTCCAGCCACTGGAGGATGCGCCGCTTCGCCGTGTCCGCGTGCGCGGCACCGGTGCGGCCGTCGTTCGTGAAGGTCGCGTCCTTGAACGCGAGGCCGGCGAGGTACTCGTCGACGTAGTAGATGATGCGATGGTTCTCGGACCAGTAGTACTTGTTGTCGACGATGCCCTTGGGCGTCGGCTCGGTGTACCAGTACTTGAACGCCTCGAACCGCTTCGCCATGGCGTCTCGGGTCGCGGGCGGCAGCTTGTCGCCGTACGCGTACCAGAGGTTGATCAGATAGAGGACGTCGAAGTCGGTGGTGTCGTCGAAATTGTCGATCGCCTTGAACGTCGGGGCGAACGCCTCAGGGGTGACCGTCGCCGGGTCGAATTTGAACTGCGGGTCACGAGCCGCGCGCTCGAAGTGCGCGAGGACGCTGAGCGCCGCGCCCGGCGCGAGCGATTGCGTCGCAGCCTCGAGGTACGCGCGCTGGCGGGCGTCGAAGTCGGCGGCACCATTCACCGTCGCGTCCTTCCGAGTCTGGTCACGCGCGCCCTTCTTGTCCGAGCTGCACGCGACCGCGCCGAACAGCACGGCGATCGTGACGAACGCGCCGAGGACTCTTCGCGCTCTCCCTTCCACTTTCACACGGCTCCCTCGCTGCGCCGTCCTTGGCTTCGCTGCGTCAGCACTTTCGCAGTCTCGCACCGGCCGGTGTGGTTGCGCCCGGCGAACAATTGCAGTACGCGTGACACGGTGGAACAACGCCGCAACCTGCGCACGGAGATCCCCGGCCCGCGCTCTCGTGAGCTCTGGGCCCGTCGCGCCCGTGCCATCCCCGACGCGGTGGGCACGACGCTGCCCGTCTTCGTCGCCGACGCCCAGGGCGGGATCGTCGAGGACGTGGACGGCAACCGCCTGATCGATCTCGGCGCGGGCATCGCGGTCGTGAACGTGGGGCACGCGCATCCGGCCGTCGTCGAAGCGATCACCCGTCAGGCGAACGCGTTCCTGCACACGTGCTTCCAGGTGACGCCGTACGAGGGATACGTCGCGGTGTGCGAAGCGTTGAACACGCTGACGCCGGGCGCACACGAGAAGCGGTCGATGCTCGTGAACTCGGGCGCGGAAGCCGTCGAGAACACGGTGAAGATCGCGCGCGCCGCCACCGGGCGGCCGGCGGTGATCGCGTTCGACCAGGCGTTTCACGGCCGCACGCTGCTCGGCCTGTCGCTCACCGCCAAGGTGTCGCCCTACAAGAAGTCGTTCGGCCCGTACGCACCCGAGATCTACCGGGCGCCGTTCTCATATCCGTTCCGTGGCACAGGGAAGCTCGCCGACACGCTGGCGTGGATCGAGGCGAGCGTCGATCCCGGTCAGATCGCGTGCGTGGTCGTCGAGCCGATCGCGGGTGAGGGCGGGTTCGTCGTGCCGGAACCAGGTTGGATCGAAGGCCTGGCGCGCTGGTGCGGCGGCCACGGCGTGCTGTTCGTCGCCGACGAGGTGCAAACCGGTTTCGGCCGCACCGGTGCGTGGTTCGCGTGCGAGCACGAGGGCGTCGTGCCCGATCTCGTCGCGACCGCGAAAGGGCTCGGCGGCGGCATGCCGGTCGCGGGGGTGACCGGCCGTGCCGAGATCATGGACGCCGTGCACGTCGGCGGCCTCGGCAGCACGTTCGGCGGCAACCCCGTATCGTGCGCGGCCGCGCTCGCCTCGATCGACGTGATCGAGCGCGAGGAGCTGAACGCACGGGCGCGCGTGCTGGGAGACCGCATGCTCGAGCAACTGCGTGCCGCGCAGGACGCCGCGACCGGTGTGGGCGACGTGCGGGGCCGGGGCGCGATGGTGGCCATCGAGCTCGTGCACGACGACGGCAGTCCCGACGCCGACCGCGCCAAGCGGATCACGGCCGCGTGTCACGAGGCGGGGGTGCTGATCCTCACCGCGGGCACGCACGGCAACGTCGTCCGCCTGCTTCCGCCGCTCGTCCTCGGGCACGACCTCCTCGACGAAGCCCTCGACATCCTCCACACCGCAATCCTGAAAGCGTGACGAAGGTTGGTGCAGGGGTGACTTCAGCCGATCGCGCTCATGACGTGCTTGACGCGCGTGTAGTCCTCGAGCCCGTAGGTCGAGAGGTCCTTGCCGTAGCCCGAATGCTTGAAGCCACCGTGCGGCATCTCCGCGACCAGTGGAATGTGCGTGTTGATCCACACGCAGCCGAACTCGAGTGCGCCCGAGAAGCGCAACGCGGCGCTGTGATCGCGCGTCCACACGCTTGACGAGAGACCGTATTCGACGCCGTTCGCGCACGCGATCGCGTCGGCTTCGTCGGCGAAACGTTGCACGGTGATCACTGGCCCGAACACTTCCTGTTGCACGATCTCGTCGTCCTGACCGACACCCGTGATCACGGTCGGCGCATAGAAGAAGCCGGTCTTCCCGGATCGCTCGCCGCCCGTGAGCACCTCGGCCCGGTCGGAGATGCGCCCGACGTACCCGGTCACGCGGTCCAGCTGGGTTGCGCTGTTCAACGGGCCCAGGTCGGCATCGGCCGTGTCGAGGCCGCCGACGACCTTGCTCTTCGCGCGTTCCACCAGCAGCTCGACCAGCCGGTCGTACACCGCCGGGCCCGCGATCACGCGCGTCGCGGCGGTGCAGTCCTGGCCCGCGTTGTAGAAGCCGGCTGCCGCGATGCCCTCGGCCGCGGCTTCGACGTCGGCGTCGTCGCACACGATCGCAGGCGCGTTGCCGCCCAGCTCGAGATGCACGCGCTTCAAGTCGCTCGCGGCCGACGCCGCGACCTCCATGCCGGCGCGCACCGACCCGGTCACCGAGACGAGGCGCGGTCCGGGGTGCGCGACCAGCGCGCGGCCGGTCTCCCGGTCTCCGCACACGACGTTCATCACGCCGGGCGGCAAGAATTCCGCCGCGAGCTCGGCGAGCATGACGGACGTCCCGGGCGTCGTCTCCGCGGGCTTGAGCACGACCGTGTTCCCGGCCGCCAACGCGGGCGCGACCTTCCATACCGCCATCATCAGTGGGTAGTTCCACGGGCTGATCTGCGCGCACACGCCGATCGGTTCCCGCCGGACGTACGACGTGTGGCCGGTCATGTACTCCGCCGCGCCCCGGCCCTCGAGATTGCGCGCCGCGCCCGCGAAGAACCGCAGCTGGTCGACCATCGGCGGGATCTCGTCGGCCGCCATCAGTGCCTTGGGCTTGCCGGTGCTGCGGCACTCGGCGTCGATGAAGCGCCCGGCATCGGCCTCGATCGCGTCGGCGAGGCGCAGCAATGCCCGCCCGCGGTCCGACGGCGTGGCTGCGGCCCAGCCCTCGAACGCGGCACTCGCCGCGCCGACCGCCTCGTCGACGTCGGCGGCTCCCGACTTCACGGCGGCGCCGTACTCCGTGCCCGTGCACGGGTCGACCAGCGGCGTCGTTTCGCCGCCGCGGGCCTCGGCAACCTTGCCGTTCACGAAATTCGAGACCTTCTCCATGTGGCACCTCCTGCCAAGGGGAACCTAGTATTCGCAGGTGCAGCGCCGCCAGGGCCACCAGATCGTTGTCGAATCTTCTCCCGACCACGATATTCGCAGCGAGCCGCTGCTCGACGACGTGTCGCTCGGCATCATCCGCGAGCTGCAGATCGACGGACGGCGTCCATACACGACGATCGCCAAGACCGTCGGGCTGTCCGAAGCCGCCGTGCGCCAACGCGTGCAACGCCTCCTCGACGCGGGCGTGATGCAGATCGTCGCGGTCACCGACCCGTTGCGCGTCGGACTGCACCGCCAGGCGATGGTCGGCATACGCGTCGACGGCGACGTGCGCGAGCTCGCAGCCAAGCTCGCGGCGAGCAACGAGATCGAGTACGTCGTGATCTGCTCGGGCGCCTACGACCTTCTCGTCGAGCTCACGGCGAGAGACGACGAGCACCTCCTCGACGTGATCAACAGCCAGATCCGGGCGATCCCCGGCGTCCGGTCCACCGAAACGTTCGTGTACCTCCGGCTCGAGAAGCAGACCTATACCTGGGGAACGTGATGGGCACCCTTTCCGACACCGCACGCCGCCATCTCTGGATGCACTTCACGCGCATGTCCGGCGACCACGACGTCCCGGTCATCGTGCGCGGCGAGGGCGCGTGGGTCTACGACGACCGCGGCAAGCGGTATCTCGACGGGCTCGCCGGCCTGTTCGTCTCCCAGGTCGGCCACGGCCGCACCGAGCTCGTCGAGGCGATGACCAAGCAGGCGAGTGAGCTCGCGTACTTCCCCGTGTGGAGCTACGCGCATCCGCGTGCGATCGAGCTGGCGGAACGGCTCGCCGACCTCGCGCCCGGCGACCTCGACCGCGTGTTCTTCACGACGGGCGGCAGCGAGGCCGTCGAGTCGGCATGGAAGCTGGCGCGGCAGTACTTCCAGGCGACCGGTCAGCCGCGTCGCTACAAGGTGCTGAGCCGGTACATCGCGTACCACGGAACGACGATGGGCGCGCTGTCGCTGACGGGCGTTCCCGCGATCAAGGCGCCGTTCGAGCCGCTCGTGCCGGGCGCGGTCAAGGTGCCGAACACCAACCCGTACCGGCCGCCGCCCATCGACCCGGCCGAGGCCATCGCCCTCGCGATCGAGATCGAGGGACCGGAGACCGTCGCGGCGGTATTCCTCGAACCCGTGCAGAACTCGGGCGGGTGCTTCCCGCCGCCGCCGGGCTACTTCCAGCGGGTCCGCGAGATCTGCGACGAGTACGGCGTGCTGCTCGTGTCCGACGAGGTGATCTGCGCCTTCGGCCGCCTCGGCCACTGGTTCGGCTCCGAGCGCTACGACTACCAGCCCGACATCATCACGATGGCGAAAGGCATGACGTCGGGGTACTCGCCGGTCGGCGGCATGATCGCCCGGCCGTACCTCGTGGAGCCGTTCCTGCACGACACCCATACGTTCCTGCACGGCATCACGTTCGGTGGCCACCCGGTGAGTTGCGCGGTCGCGCTGGCGAACCTCGACCTCATCGAACGCGAAGGCCTGCTCCAGCACGTGCGCGCGAACGAGGACGCGTTCCGCGCGACTCTCGAACGGCTGCACGACCTCCCGATCGTCGGCGACGTGCGCGGCGACGGCTACTTCTACGGGATCGAGTTGGTGAAGGACAAGGCCACGCGCCAGACGTTCGATCAAGAGGAGGCCGAGCGGTTGCTGCGCGGGTTCATCTCGCCCGCGCTGTACGACGCCGGGCTGATCTGTCGGACGGATGACCGCGGCGAGCCCGTCGTACAGCTCGCGCCGCCGTTGATTGTCGGCCAACCGGAATTCGATTACATCGAACAAGTCCTCCGCGTTGTCCTGACTGACGCGTGGAGGCGTGTGTAGGGTGCCGAAAACGTGCCCTCACACACGCCCGACAGGGACGACGCGATGAGCGAACAAGACGCGCCGGTCGAGGTCGGCCTGTACGGCGTGACCAAGCGGTTCAACAACGTCGTCGCCGTCGACAACGTGACGATCGAGGTCGCCCACGGCGAGTTCTTCTCGCTGCTCGGGCCGTCCGGTTGCGGCAAGACCACGTCGCTGCGCATGATCGCCGGCTTCGAGGAACCCGAATCCGGGCAGGTCATGCTCACCGGTCACGACATCGTCGGCGTGCCGCCCTACAAGCGCAATGTCAACACGGTGTTCCAGTCCTACGCACTCTTCCCGCACCTCACGGTGTTCGACAACGTCGCGTTCGGTCTTCGCCGCAAGAAGGTGCCGAAGCACGAGGCCCGCGAAAGGGTGCAGCGGTATCTCAGCCTCGTACAGCTCGAGGGGTACAACGACCGCCGCCCGCAGCAGCTCTCGGGCGGTCAGCAACAGCGGGTCGCGCTGGCGCGTGCGCTCGTCAACCAGCCTGCGGTGCTCCTGCTCGACGAGCCGCTCGGCGCCCTCGACCTCAAGCTGCGCAAACAGATGCAGCTCGAGCTCATGCGCATCCAGCGCGAAGTCGGCGTGACGTTCATCTACGTCACCCACGACCAAGAAGAAGCGCTCGTGATGAGCGACCGCCTGGCGGTGATGTCGTTCGGCCACGTCGAGCAGGTCGGCTACCCGGAGGACATCTACGAACGACCCGCGACCCGCTTCGTCGCCGGTTTCATCGGTACGTCGAACATCGTCGAGACCGAGGTGACCGGCCGGGCCGGCGAGTGGCTGCAGGTGTCGGCGCCGCCGGGCGACCGCATCCTGCTCCCGCCGCCGCCCGAGCGCGCGCTCCGGACCGGCGACAAGCTCGCATTCACGGTCCGGCCCGAGAAGCTGCGCGTCGTACCCGTCGACGATCCGGTCGCCGATGGTCTTTGCAGCGCGGCCGGGACCGTCGTCGACGTCGTCTACCAAGGCGTCTCCACGCAGCTGGTCATCCGCACCGACGACGGCTCGACACTCGTCGCGTTTCGTCAGAACAACGAGCGCGTGAGCGACGCCGGCGTGCCGGGCACGCGCGCCCGGCTGGTGTGGGATCCACAATTCAATGTCGTGTTCCCCGACGAGTCGAGTCTCGATAGTGACCGGGCCGTGACTCGTCAACCCAAACAGGAGGAGCTCACCGCATGACCGAGCCGGATCGCGTTTCCGTCGCGTTCGTCTTCGACACGAACTCGCCGCGTTTCAGCCGCCGCGCGTTCATGCGAACGATGGCATTCCTGTCGGCGGCCGGCTTCGCCGCCGCGTGCGGGAGCAGCGGGAGCAGCAAGTCTTCACCGGGCAACCCTTCCAACAACGGGACGAGCGGCCCGTACCGGCTGCCGGCGAAGGCCGAGCCCAAGACGCTCAACTTCTACAACTGGACCGACTACGTCGCGCCCAACAAGACGATCCCGGGCTTCGAGAAGGAATCCGGGATCAAGGTCACCTACGACAACTACACGTCGAACGACGAGCTGCTTGCGAAACTGCAGACTGGGGGCACCGGCTTCGATCTCATCGTCCCGACCGACAGTTACCTCCCGCGGCTGAAGAAGGGCGGTCTCGTCGAGCAGCTCGACCTCTCGCTGATTCCGAACATCAAGAATCTCGACGAGCGGTTCCTCAACGCGGCATATGACCCCGGCAACAAGTACTCGGTGCCGTGGCAGTGGGGAACGACGGGGCTCGGGTTCGACAAGAAGAAGGTGGGCGGCGACGTCACCGACTGGAATGCGTTCGAGCTTCCCGGCGTCAGAGGACAGAGCTCGTTCCTGCGCGAGGCGCGTGACGCGTTCGCCATGGCGCTCGTCGTGCTCGGCAAGGATCCGAACTCGGTCAACGAAGATGAGCTCGACAGCGCCCGCGACTGGCTGCTCGAGCTGAAGAAGAAGGTGAAGACGATCACGTCCGACTACAAGGCGCCTCTCATCAGCGGCGAGCTGATCCTCGCGCAGGCCTATTCGGGCGACGTGTTCCAGGCGCAAGTCACGAACGAGGATCTCGAATACGCGATCCCGACGTCGGGCGGCCTCCAGTGGGTCGACGCAATGATGATCCCGAAAGGCGCGCCGCATCCGCACAACGCGCACGCGTTCATCAACTACATCCTCGAGCCCAAGGTCGGCGCCGCGCTGACGAACTACGTGTCGTATGGGAGCCCGAACAAGGCGGCCGAGCCCTTCATCGACAAGGAGATCCTCCAGAACCCGCTCATCTACCCGCCGGCGGACGTGATGGCGAAGCTGGCCTTCCAGAAGGATCTCGGCGACGACGAGCTCCTGTATTCGGACCGGTGGACGGAGGTCACGACCTGAGCGACGACCCGAACCCACCGACGACAACGACGACGACGGAACCGCCAACGGCGACCCGTCGGCGAACGCTGCCGGCGTGGCTCAAGGGCAACCTCCTGCTGTTGCCGACGACCGTATGGCTCGTCGTGTTGATGATCATCCCGATGTTCGTGGTCATCAGCTACAGCGTCGGCATACGCGGAATCTCCCCTCCCGTCCGGGTCGACTGGGGCGACCTGCGGTGGTCGAACTACCAACGCGCGCTCGACACGAGATTCCTCCCGGTCTTCATGCGCTCGATCTGGTACGCGTCCGCGTGCACGTTCTTCTGCGTGCTGCTCGGCTTCCCGCTGGCGTATTGGATCGCACGTTTCTCCGGGAAGTTCCGCAACCTGTTCCTCGTGCTCGTGATCATCCCGTTCCTCACCAGCTACTTGATCCGCATGTACGCGTGGCAGTTCATCCTGCAGCGCAACGGGTTGCTGAACGACCTGCTCGGTTCGCTCGGCCTCGGCGACAACCACGCGTTCTTGAACACGCATTTCGCCGTCATCCTCGGGCTCGCGTACGGATTCCTGCCGTTCATGATCCTGCCGCTGTATGTGTCGATCGAACGTATGGATCCGTCGTTGGTCGAGGCGAGCTACGACCTCGGACACGGCAAGACATCGACGTTCTTCCGGGTCACGCTCCCCACCGTGCAGCCGGGCCTCGTGGCCGGCATCCTGCTCGTGTTCATCCCGGCGGTCGGGGACTTCGTCACCCAGCAGCTTCTGGGCGGCACGAAGACGAATGTCTTCGGCAATGTGATCCAGGACTTCTTCCTGGGCGGCGGACAGAACTGGCCGCTCGGCGCGGCGATGGCCGTGCTGCTGATGGCGTTCATCCTCGTCGGGGTGTTCGTGTACCTCTGGCGGGTCGGCGAGGAGGGAGCCATATGAGCGCCCGGCCGCGTTCCGCGCTGCGACCCCGTTACCTGAAGATTCACGCGTTTCTCGTGTTCCTGTTCTTGTTCGCCCCGATCTTCGTGCTGATTGTCTTCAGCTTCAACAATGCGCGCAGCGGGACGCACTGGACCGGGTTCTCCACGCATTGGTATTCCGACCTCGTCGACAACAACGACGTGCAGAAAGCGTTCCGCAACACGCTGAAGGTTGCGTTCGTGGCGACGGCAGTCGCAACGTTGCTGGGCACCCTCGCTGCGTTCGCGCTCGCGCGATTCAGCTTCCGCGGGAAGTCCGCGATCTCGACGCTCGTCTTCGTCTCGCTGGTCATGCCCGAAGTCATCATGGGCCTGGCGTTGCTCGTGTTCTTTCGCCGGATCGCCGACATCCAACTCGGCATCAACACGATGATCATGGCGCACATCACGTTCTGCATCGCGTTCGTGGTCGTCGTCGTGCGCGCCCGACTCGCGGGGTTCGACAACCGTTTGGTGGAGGCCGCCGCCGATCTCGGAGCCACACCGGTGCAGACGTTCCTGCGGATCGTGATCCCGCTCGCGGCACCGGGAATCGCGGCGGGCGCCATGCTCGCATTCACGATCTCCCTCGACGACGTGGTCGTCTCGTTCTTCGCGCAGGGCCCGGGATCGACCACGCTGCCGCTCTACATCTTCAGCCAGACGCGCGTCGGCGTCTCGCCGTCGATCAACGCGCTGTCGACGTTCGTGCTCGTGTTCTCGTTGCTGCTGCTCGGGATCGGCGCGCTGATCTCGGCGCGTTCGGCGCGCCGGGGCGCAGGCGGCATCGACGCGACCGCGCTCGGCTGAGGCGATGCGCGTCCTGGTGATCGGTGCCGGAGGTGTCGGCAGCGCGATCGCGACCGCGGCCGGCGAGTCCGATGTGCTCGCGGGAGTGGTCGTGGCCGATGTCGACGGTGCGCGGGCCGCACGGGCGATCGCCGGTCTGGACGAGCGGCGATTCGCCGCGCACGCGGCGGACGCGTCCGACGCGTCCGGTCTCGAGGCGTTGGCGTCCGCGGAGAAGATCGACGTCATCGTCAACGCATGCGATCCACGGTTCAACCCGCCGATCTTCGCGGCGGCCCTCGCGGCGGGCTGCCACTACCTCGACATGGCGATGACACTTTCGGAACCGCATCCCGAGCGTCCATACGAATTGCCGGGACGGCTGCTCGGCGAGGAACAGCTCGCGGCGAACCACGAATGGGAGGAGCGCGGGCTGCTGGCCCTGGTCGGGATGGGCGTCGAGCCCGGCCTCTCCGACATCTTCGCCCGCTACGCGGCCGACCATCTCTTCACCACCATCGACGAGATCGGCGTGCGCGACGGCGGCGATCTCACCGTTGACGGGTACGCGTTCGCGCCGACGTTCTCGATCTGGACGACGATCGAAGAGTGCCTCAACCCGCCGCTCGTGTGGGAACGCGACCGCGGCTGGTTCACGTTGGCGCCCTTCTCGGAACCGGAACAGTTCGTGTTCCCCGAAGGCATCGGTGCAGTCGAGTGCGTGCACGTCGAGCACGAAGAGGTCGTGCTGATCCCGCGCTGGGTCGACTGCCGGCGCGTCACGTTCAAGTACGGGCTCGGCGAGGAGTTCACCGAGATCCTGCGGATGCTCGCGACGACCGGGCTCGCGTCCACCACACCGGTGCGCGTGCACGGCGTCGACGTATCGCCGCGTGACGTGGTCGCCGCGGTGCTGCCCGATCCCGCACGGCTCGGTGACAGCATGCACGGACGCACGTGCGCAGGCACGTGGGTCACCGGTACCGGCACCGACGGCCGACCCCGCGAGTCCTACCTGTACCACCTCGCCGACAACGCCGAGACGATGGCGCGTCACCACACGCAAGCGGTGGTGTGGCAGACCGCGATCAACCCGGTGGTCGCACTCGAGATGCTCGCGACCGGCGCGTGGTCGGGCGCGGGCGTGCGCGGACCCGAAGCCTTCGACGCGGTGCCGTTCCTCAACCGCCTGCGCGAGCGGGGCGAGGACTGGAAGCTCGACGATCGGTCAGCTCCCGTTCCACGACCCAGTTGAGCGCCAGGCACAAAGGGCACGCGGCCTCCGTCATCCCCTGCGTGCCGCCCCGCCGCCGCCCGCGGCGAACGAGCCAGTACGCAACCGCGCCGACCAACAGCGCGGCGAACAGCGCGGCGAACAGCGCGATCGCGGGACCTTTCGCATTGTCCAATGCGTCGCGCGCGGCCGGGCCGAGGAAATACCCCAGCACGAGATGGAGCTGGAGGAACACGCTGGCGCCTATTGCGAGCGGGGGCAGCGCGCGCCGCAGGCTCATCCCCGAGCCACCGGCCGCGATGCCGGTGACCGTGCGCAGTCCCCGGCGTCCCGCGCCCGATTGCAAGTGCAGGAGTGCCGCGCCGCTCGACAAGGACACTCGCGTGGTCGAGACGCTCACGCGTCAAGCCGATGCGAGGTCCGACCCGATCGAGCAACGCGCGGGCCGGCCCGCGGGCGATCAGGAACAAGGCCGCGCTCCCGACGACCGCCACCACCTCGAGCGCGATGAATGCGGCCCAGAGCGGAAAGCTGCCGTCCGCCGCGCGCTCACCGATCAGCAGCATCACGAGGTCGGCGGGAATCGGGATCGGGATGCCCGCTTCCATCGGTACGAGGAGCACGAAGGCGAGCGGGACGCCGAGCCCGGAGGCTGCGCTCTTGCCCGACGCGAGCGTGAAGCCGAGTGCGGACTTGCCCATACACGTGTTCTTCGCCGCGGCAGCGGCTGCGGATCTACGACGCGCGCACGATCGGGTGCGCGACCTCCGCCCAAAGCTCGACGGTGCCGTCGGTGTTGCGGCGCCGCCCGACGGCGACCGTGAGCCGGCCGAGCATGCGGTCGCGCAGGGCGTACGGCTCGTCGACGAGCTCGACGTCGTGCGGGCAGCGCAGCCGCACGCTGGTGAGCAAAGGGAACAGCTCGAGCGAGAGGCGGCCGGACCCGCGCACGGCGGCGCCTTCTTCCCGCTCCAGCGCCGCGGCCACGAGCTCGGCGACCACGAGCTCGATGGAAAGGATGTGGTCGCCGTCCACGCCGAGATCGGCGAGGCGGCGCCGCAGCAGCGTCCGTGCCTTCCGGGCGCTGCCGGGCCTCAGCTTGATGTCCTCGTTCAGCATCGTCTCGGTCGCATCGTCTCGGCGGTGGCGCGTTGTCCGTCCGTCATCTCGTCCGGTGCGTGCGTGGACTTGACCGACTTCTCAGGCGTCCGGTGCCTGCACCGCGATGGCGGCCCGCCGGCGATGGCCGAGGGGGAAGAGCCGGGCGTGCCCGAGGGCGCCGGCGCCGACGAACGCAGGCAGCAACGTAGCAAGGGCCCGGTACGCGAGCACCCCGGCGAGGGCGGCCGCGATCGGCACATGCGCCTGGTGCAGCAAGGCGGGGACGGCAGTTTCGACGAAGCCCAATCCGGCCGGCAGCAACGGGACGAACACACCGAGCATCCCCACCGCGTACGCGAAGAACAGCAGGGCCGGCGGTGCGTGCACGCCGGCGGCACGTAGCGCGAAGACGAAGCACGACGCTTCGGCGACGCTCGCACCGAACGCCAGCGCGATCAGGAGCGCGCGATCGCGCCGCGACCCGATCGCGGCACGCAGCTCCGCGGACCACGCGTTGCACCACGTCGCCATGTGCTCACTCCGGGATCGGAGGAGCGGCACGCGCCGGACGAACCGACCGATCTTTTCGTGCAGCCGGGCGCGACTTGCGATGGCCCCCGACACCACGAAGACAAGCGCGAGCACCGCGCCGACCCCGAGCAACGCGGGCCAGCTGTCGTGGAACGGGGACCCGCGATCGCCCGCGAACGCCGCGACACCGATCGTCGTGAGCGCGGCGACCGCCAAGAGGGCCCGGCCGCAGTACCACTGGACGAGCCCGACCGCCACGAACGTCCGCCGCCGCGCGACGCCACGTCCTTCGAGCGCTCGGGCGCCCATCACCATGCCCTCCACGGGCGCGGCCGGCAGGATGTTGCCGAGCCCGACCGCCACGAGGCCGATCCGGAAGGCGTGCGCGCGCGAGATGTTCCGGCCGTGGTCCCGGGCGAGCCGGCGCAGCACGCCTCCGATGAACAGATAGCTCACGACCTCGAATGCCGCGGCCAGCGCGAGCCGGCCGGCATCCGCGGTGGCGATGCTCCGGAGCGCCCCGCCGACCTCACCGGCGACGTGATATGCCGCGACGCCGAGGGCGACGACGAGCAATGTGCGCGGGATCCAGCGTCGCATCTCCGGACGAAATACCCGGCGCTATGTCCGCTGAACCGGACAGACCCCGACCGACTCGTCGAGACCCTTGAACCCGCGACGTCGCAAACGGCCGAAACGCACGCCGGGGAGCGGCCCCACTGCATCGCGCACGTCAGCGGTCGCGAGCACCTCCCCGCCCCGTGCGGACTCGACGACCCGCGCCGCCACGTTGACGACATGACCGATGACGTCGTGGTTGCGCATCACGAGGACCTCGCCGGTGTGCATCCCGGCCCGCATGCGAAGCGGTTCCTCGTGGGCTTCGACGAGCTCGAGCCCGGCGAGCACGGCCGCCTCGGCGCTCGGGAAGGTGACGAGGAGCCCGTCGCCGAGGTGCTTCACGATGCGGCCGCCGCGGCCCCGCACGATCGGGCCGACGATCCGCTGGTGCTCGCCGAGGAGCCGGCCCGCGGTCTCGTCGCCCTCCCGCGCGGTATAGGAGGTGAATCCCTCGAGGTCGGTGAACACGACGGTCATGGTCTCGGCGGCACCCTCCGCCGCGTCGTCCACGGCGCTTGCGGCGACGTTCGCGGAGAGGATCTGGATCGTCGAGAGGCCGAGCGCGGCGATCGTCGACGGTCGTCGCTCGACCTCACGTTCGAGGAAGCGCTCGAGGACCTCGACGGGAGTGGCCGCAGCCAGCGGACCCTGACCCGGGTGCTCGAGCCACTCGCGCCGGACGAGACCGAGCTCGACTGCGCGCGCCATCGTCTGCGGGTCACGTTGCAGAAGGGCGGCGAATTGCTCGGCGCCCGTTCGTCGCAGGCGCTGCACCGCATCGGCGCCGGCGCGCCGCACCTTCTCCGGCCTCGGTCGCGGCGGCATGACCGGCGACCGTACCCGGCCGGCGGCTGACTCGCGCAGGCGTGCGTGAGGCTCGGTTCCGAGCCTCACACACGCCTCGACAAACTGGACGGGTATGCCGGCGTACCCACTGACGGTTCACACCGACCGCTTCTTCGCCGAGAAACCGTCAGCGACTCCTCAGCAGAGGTTCGCGCAGTCTTCGCGCCCTCGTCGTCGAGATGTGACCCGTCGTGCCGATCACTGGCGCGGCACGTTCGCCAACCCGCGAAGGAGAATCGATGCTGCTTTCCTGGCCCAGCTTCGTCGTGTCCCGACGGATCAACCGCCCGCTCCCCGCCGTCCAGTCAGTGCTGTTCGACCCGAGCTCATTTCGCCCCGGCGACACCTACGGGGTCGGCACCGAAGGTGCGCTCACCATCGACACGCCGTTCCGCGAGATCCTTTCGTATCCGACCCCGTCGTGGCGGGCGACCGCCCGTCTCTTCGCCCGCGGCTCGCGGGCGGTCGCACAGGTCGAGCTCGAGGTCGCGGCCTGGTCGACCGACGCGAGCGAGCTGACCGTGCGCCCCGTCGCCCGGCATCCCGAGCGATGGAGCCGGCGTCGTCTCAGGCGCTACTTCGCGCTCGCCCACGAGGGCGCGGATCGTGGGTTGCAGATCCTCAACAGCGACGCACCTGCCGCGCGTGCCCATGACGCTGAGAAGTTCAGAACAGATTCTGCAAGTAGTGCGCGAGTGCGCGCCCGATCGTGACGATCAGCACGATGCCACCGACACCGATGAACACACCGATCGCGAGCACGACCACATCTTCGAGGATGATCGAGAGGGCAATGATCACGACGCCGAGCGCCGGCAGTGTGTCGAGCCCGGAGAACGGTGGTGCGACGAACGCGCCAAGAGTGAACGCGATGATGATCAGGCCGAGCAGCCGCAAGAACGTCGTGTTGTCGAACAAGTAGCTCATCCGCGGACGCGAGAACTTCTCGAACCACCGGATGCGACGAATCACGAACGGGAGCGCCTTGCCGGTGGACAGCGCGCCGAGCTCCCGGTTGCGCCAGCGCTTCGGGATCCAGAGCCCGCTCCGGCCGATCACCATCTGCGCGGCGATGAGGATCGTGATCACCTCGAACACGTGAGTGACCCCGCCCGTCGGCGCCGGGATGGCGGGCACGAACATCAGCAGCAGGATCGCCACCGCGAACGTCTTCCGCTCGAAGACCTGCTCGAGGCCGCCGATCGTCTTGGGATCGTCGCTGCGTAGCCATTCCTCGAGCTCGTCGCTGAAATCTCGTTCGGCCTTCATCTCGGCACCCATTCTCGCGGGCCTGCTCGGGACGGACGGCCACGCTGGGCTCTAGCCTCGGCCGCTGTGCGCGTCCTCGAGATCTTCTTCGGTCTGATCATTCAGATCCCGTTCGCGATCGGGTCCACGCTGCTCGCATCGCGGATGCTCGGCGTGCGGCGTTCATGGGTGGCCGTCGGCATCGCGGGATCCATCGGGTGGATCAGCGGCAATCTGCTGGCGCTCAGCTTGAGCGACTGGGATTGGGATGCCGCGACGCTCGCGGTCCCGACGGTCGTGCTGTCGGGCATCTTCACGATGCTCGCGGCATTGGCCCTCGACTTCCTGGCCCGGCCCGGCACACTCGCGCGCGGGGAGCGGGCAGGTCTGCTCGTGCTGCCCCGGCCTTTCTACGAGATCCGTCGCCGGCTCGCTCCGTTCGCCCGCTACCGGCAGGTCCTCGGCATCGCACGCAAGAACGGGCTGATCGTCCCCGGCCTGCTGCGACCGTCGCGCAACGTCGGGCGCGCGCCGTTGGGCGTCGCGTTGCGCGAGACGCTCGAGGAGTGCGGCGTCGCGTTCATCAAGATCGGGCAGTTGGCGTCGACCCGCGTCGACCTGCTGCCGCCCGATCTGCGCGTGGAGCTCAGCAAGCTGCAGAGCGGGGTCGCGCCTGAAGCGCGCGAGCCGATGCAGGAACAGCTGGAGAACGAGCTGGGTCAGCCCGTCGACGAGGTGTTCGACGAGTTCGAGTGGGTACCGATCGGGTCGGCGTCGATCGCGCAGGCGTACGCGGCCCGGCTGAAGACCGGAGAGCCGGTCGTTGTGAAGATCCAACGACCCGACATGGACGAGCTCGTCGAACGCGACATCGCCGCGATCATGCACCTCGCGCTGGCGGTCGAGCGAAGAACGCCCCAGGGCAAGGACCTTCACGTGTCGGTCGTGGCCGAGGAGTTCGCGGCGAGCTTGCGCAACGAGCTCGACTTCGTACGCGAGGCCGCCAACGCGATCGACCTCGCGGCCGCGACCCCGCCCGAGTCCGGCGTTCGGATCCCTCGCATCTACAGCGAGCATCTGACGAAGCGCGTGATGGTGCAGGAGCGCTTCGACGGTCCGAAGGTCGGGGATGCGCAACGTCTGGCCGAGCTCGGACTCGATGCCGAGAAGCTTGCCGACCGGCTGGTGCACACGATCGTGACCCACATGTTCTCGCACGGGCACTTCCACTCGGACCCACACCCGGGCAACGTGCTCGTGCTCGCCGACGGCACGCTCGGGCTGATCGACTTCGGTTCGACCGGGCGACTCGACGGGCGCCAACGCGTGGCCCTGATGGAGATGACCGCGGCCGCGCTCCGCGGGGACAGCGCCGCGCTGCTCGACAGCATCGAGCAGGTCGCGCACGTCGGTCCGAACGCGCGCGAGGGCGGGCTGGAGCGGGCGCTCGATCGCCTGATCACCGAGAACGTGCAGGCCGGGAAGCCGATCGACGTCAACGCGCTCAACGACATCCTCCCGTTGCTCGCGACATACGACATCCAGATGCCGGGCGAGTTCAGCGTCGTCATGCGCGCGTTGGTGCTCCTCGACGGTACGGCCCGCATCATCAGCCCTGGCTACTCGCTGCTCGACGGTGTCACGCGGATGCTCGACACCGCGATCCCCGTCACGACACCCGAAGGGGGCACGCTCCAAGAGCAGGTGATGCAGCAGGTCATGCAGGAGCTCCCCCGGCTGCGGCGCCTGCCCGCGCAGATCGACCGCATCGCATCGCTGACCGCACGCGGCGAGCTCCGGCACCAGGTCGCGTTGTTCGCGACAGAGGACGACGCGCGCGTCATCTCGACGCTCGTCAACCGCCTGGTGCTCGGATTGCTCGGCGGCCTGCTGTTCGCGGGCTCCGCGCTGTTGTTGTCCGTGAACGAGGGTGGCGCGCTCGGCCACACACCGCTCACGCGAGTGTTCGGCTACGTGGGACTCGGGCTCTCCGTGTCGCTGGTGTTGCGCGTCGTCGCCGCAATCATCCGCGACGGCTACAACTAGCCGGAGGCTGCGCGGCGACCGCCGCCGCGACGAGCCCGATCGCCACTCCCCCGGCGACATCGGCGGGAAGATGCGCGCCCACGTACTGGCGGGCGACCGCAACCAGCCCGGCCGCAGTCCACGCGAGACCGGAAGCCCGGCGCGAGAGCACGGGAGACGCGACACCGGCGAGTGTGAACGCGACGGCAGTGTGTCCGGACGGGAAACCCAGCCCCGATTGCGCGGCGCCGCGCACGATGGCGTGCTGGAGGTGTGCGCCGGGCCGGCCCCGCCCGATCCGGGACTTGACCACCTTGCACAGCGCCCACACCGACGCGCCGGCGATGCCGAGCCGCACGGCGGGGTCGCGTCGGCCGCTGAGTGCCATCCCACCCGCCGTGACACCCACTGCGGCGAGGCTCCCGCCCTGCATGACGACCCACAACGGGCCGTGCACAGCTTCCGGAAGGGCGTTGATGCCACGAAAAGCCTGCTCTTCCAATGCGCCGACCTCACCGCGTCGCGCGTGCCGGGCAAGCGCCGCGAACGCGCCCAAGCCGACGCCCGCAACGACGAGGCGCCGACCGTTCACCGTGTCGCCCGAGCCGTTCTGCGGAGCCATTCCCGGGCGACCGAAGCGATCGGCTCGCCGCTTGCGACGCGCTTGTTGAGCCCGCGCAGCTCTTCGGTCGTCAAGCTCGCAGTCACGGCATCGAGCGCGTCCGCGAGACCGGTGTGCGTCTGGAGCACCTGCGTGCGCACGAGCGGCACGACATTCTCCGCACGCGGTTGCTCCCGATCCGGTGCCAGAAGGACGAGCCCGCGCTCGTGCACGAGCGGATCCGACGTGAGCACGACGCCGACGTCGGCTTCGCCGGCGTCGAGCTGTTGCACGATCAACTCGAGCGGCACCGCCGTGAAAGAACGGAAGGTGATCCCGTATTTCTGCTCGAGCACCGGGAGACACGCCGGGCGCTCGGGACACTCGGGCGGTCCGATCAAATCGAGTGTCGACGCGATGGATGCGAGCTCACTGATGCGCGTGACCCCCAGCTGCGAGGCCGTACGGGCGGACATCGCGATCGCGTTCCGGTCGACTGCCGCCGCGTACGGCAGCACCGAGACATTGCGTCCGGCCATTCGCACGCGCAGCTGCTCGGCCACGGCCGCGGCTGCTCGGGATGTCAACGGGCCGAGGCTTGCGAATTCCAGTGACGACGCGAGGTATTCGGGCACGACATCGACGAGGCCCTCGTCGAGCGCGGGCTGCACGATCTCGCGCGATCCGAGACCGAGCCTCCGTTGTACAGCGATGCCTCGAGCCTCGAGTGCTTGCGCGAACACCTCGGCGAGCAGCTCGCTCTCGGGAAAGTCGAAGGACGCGACGCGCACGAATCGCGGGTCCGGTTGTTCGCGCGCGCGGCTCGGCCCGTCACCTCCGCAGCCACCGAGCACGAGGACGAGGAGGAGCCCCAGCACCGGAGAATGCCGCCAGCCCCGCGGCGCCGAGCGCATGTTGCGTATCGTAACGACGACAGTCCGGGACGGCAGAGGTGCGACATGGTCAATGCGCCGCTCAAGGCGGCCGGCACGCGCGGCCGACGTGGCCGCGTGCGCAGGCCGTCGGGCGAGCCTCCGCCGCTGCCGCGTCATCTCGAACGTTGGGATTGGGTCCGGCTCGCACTCTCCGGCGGCGTGCTCCTGCTCTACATCGTCGTCATCTTGTCGCAGGGCAGCGGACTGTGGCTCGAGCGCATCGACCGCGCGGTGATGGATCCGACCCTCGACCTCCGCACTCCGGGCCTGACACGCATTGCGAAGAACGTCGAGGGCATTGCATCTCCGTGGTCGATTCACATCATGCGGTGGTCGGCGGCCCTCGTGCTGCTCGCGTTCAAGCGTTTCCGCTTCCTCGCGGTGCTCCTGATCGCATTGACGATGTCCGCGATCGTCGGGAGCGGTCTGGCCGAGTTGTTCAAGCGCGAACGACCGATCGGCGTGGAGATCCTCGGGCGTTGGAGCGGGTACTCACACCCTTCACTGCCGATCGTTGCGCTCGCGGGCCTGCTCTGCGGCGTGTGCCTCACCGTCGTGCCGCGCGGGCGTCTCCGTTATGCCGTCGAAGCGGTGAGCGGACTCGCGATCGTCGCGGTCGGTCTCGCGCGCGTGTATCTCGGGAGCGACCACCCGTCGGACGTCGTGTTCGGCACGTTGTTGACGGTGACGATCGTCGCACTCGTCTGCCGCCTGTTCCTTCCGGAGCAGGTGTTCCCGGTCGAATACCGGCGCGGGCGCAGCGCGCACCTCGCACTCGACGACGAGCGACAGACCGCGATCCGCACGGCGATCTCCGAACAGCTCGGCCTCGACATCGTGGAGATGAAGCCGTTCGGCCTGGCGGGCTCGGCCGGGTCGACGCCGATGCGCCTCACGGTTGCGGGTGAACCGCGAGTGCGACTGTTCGCCAAGCTCTACGCACGCAACCACGTACGCTCGGACCGGTGGTACAAGCTCGGCCGGGAGATCCTCTACGGACGTCTCGAGGACGAATCGAGCTTCTCGACGGTTCGCAGGCTGATCCAGTACGAGGACTACTTGATGCGCGTGATGCACGACGACGGCGTCCCGGTCGTCGCGACCTACGGCATTGTCGAGATCACACCGGAACGTGAATACATTCTCGTCACCGACTTCCTCGACGGCGCCAAGGAGATCGGCGATCCCGAGGTCGTCGTCGACGACACCCTGATCGACGAGGGTCTCCAGGCGATCCGCACGATGTGGAACGCAGGCGTCGCCCATCGGGACATCAAGCCCGCGAACCTCATGGTCCGCGACGGTCACCTCGTCCTGATCGACGTGGCGTTCGCGCAGATCCGTCCGAGCGCGTGGCGCGAGGCCGTCGACCTCGCCAACATGATGCTCGTACTCGCCCTGAAGACCGACGCCGAACGGGTCTACGCGCGAGCATGCAACTTCTTCACGCCCGACGAGATCGCGGAAGCCTTCGCGGCGACCCGCGGTGTCACCAGTCCGACCCAGCTGCGTGGGTTCCTGCGCGCGGACGGCCGCGCGTTGATCGAGAAGTTCCGCGCGCTGGCGCCGGCGCGGCCGGTGATCTCCATCCAGCGCTGGACGCTGCGCCGGATCGGTCTCGTGGCGGCGACCTTGGCCGTGACCTTCCTGGTCACGTCGATCGTGCTGAGCAGTCTGCTGACTGTGCCGTCGTGAGACGGTGCTGGGCGCGCCGAGGTGCCGCGACGGCGGTCATGCTGCTCGCGGGGTCGAGCGTCGCGGGCTGCGCGTCGGACCCCACCCTGGCGCGACCGGATTGCGGCACCGAGCAGCTTTCGACGCTGACGCTGATGGCCCAGTCGGTGCGCAGCGCCGTGCTCGTACCGTGCCTGCGCGGGATACCTGCCGGGTGGAGCTTCGACAAGCTCGACGTCCGGCAGAACCGCTCTCAGATGACGCTCGCTTCCGATCGCGCCGGCAAGCACGCATTGGAAGTCACGCTGACCCACACCTGTGACACCGCCGGCGCAGTGCGCATCCCGTCCGACGAACCAGAGACGGAGCGGTACGAGACGGTTGACCGCGTCACCCCCAACTACGCGGGGACGCGCGCGTACGTCTTCGACGGCGGATGCGTCACGTATCGCTTCAACCTCGACACCCGGCGACCGAGTGTCCTGATCAACGAGGCGACGTTGATGGTCGGATTCGTGACCCGTACCGAGCTTCGCGAGGGACTGAGACGGGAGTCGCACGGCGTGATCGAGAACGGGCCCTGATGCCGCACGCGCACATGCCGCACCCGCACATTCCGCACCCGCACATTCTGTTGAACCGCCGGCGGGTGCTGATCACATCGCTGCTCATGCTGGCCGCAGCCGTCGTGCTCTCTCTCGTCATTGCCAATCCGTCGACCCGGTCCGGCGTGCAGGTCGTCGACGACTGGTGGCGCGACCGAATGCAGGACGCGCGCTGGCATCCGGCCACACGAGTGTTCAAGGCACTCACGACGCTGGGGTCGGCGACCTTCTCCTGGACGGTGCGAGGGGCGACGGTGCTGGCGCTGCTCCTGCGGCGCCGCTTCCTGCAGCTGAGCGCGTTCGCGGGCGCGGTCCTCACGTCCGAGCTCTGCATCGGCCCGCTGAAGGCCCTGATCGACCGGCCCCGCCCGCCGGGCTCGCTCATTGCCACGAGCGGCGCGTCGTACCCGTCAGGCCACGCGATTGCGATCTCGGTGACCGCGATCGGCGTGGTGCTCGCGCTGCTCCCGCCCGGTCGGCGCCGCCTGCGATGGGAGCTCCTCGCCGCGTTGCTGACCTTCCTGATCGCGTTGTCGCGGGTGTACCTCGGCGCGCACTGGCTCAGCGATGTCGTCGGCGGGAGCCTGATCGGCGCCGGCCTCGCCCTGTTCTGGCCCGCCGCACTCGGCGAGGTCCGGGCGCGCCGGCGTCGCGGCGAACCCGCGCCGGCTCAGGTCGGCGCAACCGCGGGCGCCGGCATCTCCGCCGACGGCCGCCGGGCCAGCTCGCGTCGCCAGATCCAGTAGCACACCGCACCGATCGGAATCGGCGGAAGATACGTGAGGGCGCGGTACACGAGCACGGCGGCAACGACCTGCGCGTCGTCACCGCCGGCGGCGACGAGTCCCCCGGTGAGCCCCAGTTCCACGACGCCCAAGCCGCCCGGCGTCAATGGGACGGCGGAGACGAGGCGAATGAACGAGAAAGCCGCCAGCGCCTCTTGCCAGCTCACTTCTTCTTGGGAGACTCCGACGTGACGCAACGCGACGAGGAGCACGAGGAACAGCGAGAGGTGACTGATCAACGTGAAGACGGTGAGGGCGACCCACCGATGCCGGACGAGATCGATCGTCTCGCGCCGGAACTTCACGAGCGTGTCGCCGAAGCTGCTGATCGGCGCCTTCTTGCGACGGCGCCGAATCCCGTTCACCCGGTTGGAGCCCCACTCGCCGATCGCGAACGCGGCCTTCTCGCTGCGCAGGATCGCGGTGAACAGCACGAGGAAGACCAGGAGCGCGATCACGCCGGTCACTGACGCGACCACGACGCTGCTGCTGGGGCTTCCACTGATGACGACCAACGCGAGCGCGACGACCGGGAGCAACAGCTTCGCGAAGTTGTTCCAGATCCCCGAGACGAGCAGCGAGAGGGTGATCGGACGGCGTTTGTAACCCCACGACCGGTACATCGCGACGTTCATGCCGATCCCGAACGCCCCACCCACCGGCACGGTGTTCGCGACCGCGGTCGACGCCTGCGACGAGATCGTCGACTGCCCGAAGGTCATCCCCGGCAACGATGCCATCTGCGCCGGCTGATAGCTGATGAGGTTCCACAGCGCGACGCCCAACAGCGTGCCGATCTCGAGCGGCGTCATGTCCTTGATGGTTGCCCACACGTCGCTGTAGTCCGCGACCTTCGGCAAGAAGTAGAAGAACACCGCGACGATGACCGCGAGCGAGAGCACGATGCCGGCGTACTTCCGCCACGCCGGAGGTCGTGCCTTCGGCGTCGTCGCCGGCTCTGGATCAATGTCCGCGAACGCTGTGTCCCCGCTGTCGATGGTCACGACAGTACCGCGTGGCGTATGGTCCGCGCCGTGGCGACACCTCGGCGAACCGCTGATCTCGTCGTCGCCGGCGGCGGGCTCGTCGTGCTCGTCGCGTGCGGTGTCGTCGCGCACAACGGCACGACACCGTCATGGGAAGCGGACGTCTTCCACGCCATCAACGACTTGCCGGGGTGGATGTACCGGCTGGTATGGCCGTTCCAGCAGCTCGGCACGATTCTCATCGGACCACTTGTCGCCGTAGTCGCGTTCGTGCTGCACCGGCGCCGGCTCGCACTCGCGGCGCTCGCGGCGACCGTGCTGAAGCTGCTGGGCGAGCGCGGCGTCAAGCTCCTCGTCGAGCGTCAACGACCAGGTACCACGATCGGCGATGTCATCTTGCGGGGTGACGTCCCCGCCGCCGGCGACAGCTTCGTGTCGGGACATGCCGTGCTCGCGGCGTTGGTCAGCCCGTACCTGCACCGGTGGTGGAAGATCGTCCCGTGGGTGCTCGCCGCGCTCAACGGGTTCGCGCGCATCTACGTCGGCGCGCACAACCCGCTCGACGTAGTCGGCGGCTCCGCCCTCGGCCTCGCCATCGGGTCCACCTTGAAGTACGCCCTCGCCCTCGGCCCCACAGACCGCACGGCGTAGTAGGCGTCACTGCACTGCGGCCCAGACCGCGAAGAGCGGGTCGCCGCGATGCGTGTCGGGCGTGCAGCGACGCGCGACGGCAGGTGCGTAGCCGCCCGCGCGACGGAAGTACTCGGCCACGATCTGCTCGTGGGCGTCGTCGCCGGATGCGAGCCAGCCCCGGATCGCCTTGGTGGGGAACAGCCGGTTCGAGAACGTGCACACGAAGAGGCCGCCCGCACGCACGACCCGCGCCACGTCACGGAACACGTCGACCGGGCGCGTGAGGTAGTCGACCGACACGCAGCATGTCGCGTGATCAAACGTCTCGTCGGCGAAGGGAAGTGCGGGTTCCGTGTTGAGGTCGTGGACGACCCAGGCGCGCGCCTGCGGGTTCGCCGCGAGCTCGTCCGGGTTCATGCCGAGCACGGTCAGCGATTCTGGCGCGTGCGTGAAATGCGAGACCCACGAGCTCATCAGATCGAGGACCGTGCCCGCGACACGCAGTTCCTCGTAGAGCGCACCGACCGCCGCGATCGCGCCGTCGTCGATGTGCGTGACGTAGCGCGGGAACGCATAGAACGCCGCGTCCGTGGACTCGTCGCCACGCCCGAAGAATTCCGGCGGGAACGGCGTCTGATCCGGCGGGATGGTCGGCATCGGCATCGAGACCCTAGGTGGTGGAGCTGGCGCGGGCACGTGCGCGAGGCTTGTGCACATGACGGGTGGCACATCGGACGGAACGGTCCTCGTCACGGGCGCGTCCGGCTTCATCGGCTCGGCGGTCGTCCGGGCGCTGATCCAACAGGGCTACCGCGTCCGCGCCCTGATCGAACCGGGCCGCAGCGACGACAATCTCTCGGGCCTTGCGGTCGAGCGCGTCGCCGGTGACGTCCGGGATCCCGCCGTGCTCGACGAAGCGATCGACGAGATCTCGACGGTGTTCCACCTCGCGGCCGTCTACCGCTTCTGGGCCGCCGACCCGGACCTGTTCTACGACGTGAACATCGGCGGCACGATGAACGTCATCCGCGCGGTGGAGCGCGCGAAGTGCCGCCGGCTCGTCTACACGAGCACCGTCGGCACGATCGGTGTCGCCGAGCACGGACGCCCCGCGTCCGAAGACTCCCTCGTTCGCTTCGACCACCTGTTCGGACACTACAAACGTTCGAAGTACCTCGCCGAGCACGAGGTACTGCGCGCGGGCGCACGCGGCCTTCCGGTCGTGCTCGTCCACCCCACCTTTCCCGTCGGCGAAGGCGATTCGGCGCCGACGCCGACCGGCCGCACGATCGTCGAGTTCCTGAACGGGCGGATCCCCGCCTACGTCGATACCGCGTTGAACGTCGTGCACGTGGACGACGTCGCGCGCGGTCACGTGCTCGCCGCGCAGCTCGGCGAGCTCGGCCGCAGCTACGTCCTCGGTGGCGAGAACATGTCGCTGCGCACGATGCTCATGACGCTCGCCGACATCTGCGGGCTGCGGGCGCCGCGCGTCCGGCTCACCCCGAACATGGTGCTCCCGATCGTTCGCAGCGCCGAGTGGTTCGAAACCAAGGTGCTCCGGCGCGAACCGACGCTTCCGTCCGAGCCGGTGCGCATGGCAACCACCCGCATGGAGTACGACGACAGCCGGGCGCGCACCGAGCTCGGCTACACGAGCGCTCCCGCGCGCGACGCGTTGCTCCGGGCGGTGCGCTGGTACGTCGAGCACGGGTTCGTGAAGCCCGCGCAGGTGGACCGCATACGGCGGGCCGGGAGGCTCGGCTCGTGACCGACCCACGTCCATTCGACGTACGGTCGCTGCTCGCCGAGCGTGGGCACGAAGCGTTCGCGCTGCACGAGCGATACCTGAATCCGCAGATGCCCCGTGTCCTGCGCACCATCGGCTTCGATCGCGACTACGTGCGCGCGGAGGGTCCCTACCTCTTCGATCGGGACGGGAAGCAGTATCTCGATTTCCTGGCGGGGTTCGGCGTGTTCGCGCTCGGCCGGTGCCATCCCGCGATCGAGCAGGCGCTGCGGGATGCGATCGAGTGTGCGCTGCCCAACCTCGTGCAGATGGAGTGCCAGCCGCTCTCGGGTCTGCTCGCCGAAGCGCTCGTCGCCCGGATGCCGACCGATGCGTACCGATGCTTCTTCACGAACAGCGGTGCCGAGGCGATCGAGACCGTACTGAAGTTCGCTCGTTGCGCAACCGGACGGTCGCGCATCCTGTTCGCCGATCACGCGTTCCACGGGCTCACGACGGGCGCGCTGTCGTTGAACGGCGGGCGCGAGTTCCGCGAACGCTTCGGGAGCCTGCTGCCGGGCTGCGACAGTGTCCCGTTCGGTGACCTCGACGCGCTGGAACGCGAGCTCGAGGCGCGCGACGTCGCGGCGTTCGTCGTCGAGCCGATCCAGGGAAAGGGAGTGTTCGTCGCGCCGGAGGGATACCTGCGCGAGGCGGCCGAGATGTGTCACCGGTACGGCGCACTCCTCGCGATCGACGAGGTACAGACCGGCGTCGGCCGCACCGGCTCGTTCTTCGCGTTCCAGCAGTGGAACGTCGAGCCGGATCTCGTTCCCGTGGCGAAGGCACTCTCGGGCGGCTACGTGCCCGTCGGCGCGGTCATCGCCAAGGCGCACGTGGTCGAGAAGGTGTTCGACAAGATGGACCGAGCGGTCGTGCACAGCTCGACGTTCGGTCAGAACGTGCTCGCGATGACCGCGGGACTCGCGACGCTGCATACGATCGACGCCGAGTCCATCGTCGACCACGCCGCCTCGACCGGCGGCGCACTCCTCGCCGGACTGAAGGCGCTCGCCGACCGTCACGAAGTCGTGTACGAGGTGCGCGGGCGGGGTCTGATGATCGGCATCGAGTTCCGGCGGCCGCGGTCGATGCGACTGCGCGCCCAATGGTCGCTACTGGAGTCGATGCGCACCGGTCTGTTCACGCAGCTGGTGGTCGTGCCGCTGTTCCGTGATCACCGCATCCTCACGCAGGTCGCGGCCGACAACCAGAACGTGCTCAAGATCCTGCCGCCGCTCATCACCACCGACGAGCAGGCGACCGCGTTCGTCGACGCGCTCGACGATGTCTTGGGCAACCTCGAGCGCTCGCTCGGGCTCCTGTTGGGCGTCGGCCGTTCGCTCGCACTTCCCGCGCTGCGCGCCGGCCGCTGAACCCCGCCGCGTCCGCGTCCGCGTCCCCGTCGCAGATCGAAGCCCGTGGTCACGAAAGCCGACAGATGCGTCGGATCTCGTGACCACGGTCAGACGAGGCTGCCGTACTCCGGATGCTCGGCGATGAACTCCGCGACGTACCAGCAGTGGGCCACGACCTTGCCGCCCGACCGGCGGACGTCGTCGAGCGCGTACCGGACGAGCTCGGCGCCGAGCCCCTGGCCGCGCATCGACCACTCGATCTCGGTGTGCGGGAAGACCACCGTGTGGTCCACGACGTGATAGTCGGCGAATCCGACGACCTGATCGTCCACCAAGATCTCGTAGCGGGAGCGGTCGCGATTGTGCCGGGTGGTCGTGGCCATGACCATTCTTACCCACGCATTGACGACGCCGTTCAGGCGATCAGGCGATCAGCTCGGCGAGCCCGTCGAGATCGGGACGCGTCAGCTTCCCCGGAATGTCGAGCACACGCTGCATGCGCTGGACGGATCGGCGGTCGGCGTGCGGGACGAACGACACCACGACACCGGCCGCGCCCGCGCGTGCGGTGCGGCCCGAGCGATGGAGGTACGCCTTCTCGTCCTCGGGCGTGTCGAAGTGCACGACACACGCGACGTCGTCCACGTGGATACCACGCGCGGCAACGTCGGTCGCGACCAGCGCGTCGACCTTGCCCGCTTTGAAGTTGGCGAGGGCCCGGTCGCGCTGATTCTGCGAGCGCCCACCATGGATGGCTTCGCTCCGTACGCCATTGCGTGCGAGTTGCGCGGCGAGGCGATCCGCGCCGCGGCGCGTGCGACAGAACATGATCGTCGGACCCGCAACCGGCACCAGGCCGGCGGCGACGCCCGAGCGATTCGGGCCTTCGACCTGCCAGAACATGTGGTGCGCGCTGCGTCCGTCGGATTCGGGTTCGCCGACGTCGTGGCGCACCGCGTTGTGCTGGTAGTCGCGGGTCAGCACGGCGACCGCGCCGTCGAGCGTGGCTGAGAACAGCAACGTCTGACGCTTACGCGGCGTGAGATCGAGCAGCCGCCGGACCTCCGGAAGGAAGCCCATGTCGGACATGCGGTCGGCCTCGTCGACGACGACCACTTCGACCGCGTCCAGACTGAGCGCGTTCTGCCGGACGAGGTCGGCCAGACGGCCGGGGCAGGCGACGAGCACGTCGACGCCGCGATTGAGGCGGCGGCGCTGCGGCTCGTAGCCCACGCCGCCGTAGACGGCGAACACGCGACGTGCACGCGATGCGGCGAGCGGCTCAAGGGCGCGGCAGATCTGTGCCGCGAGCTCGCGGGTGGGCGCGAGGATCAGCGCGGTCGGACGCCGCTTGTTGGCGCGCGTGATGCGTGTCAGCAACGGCACGCCGAACGCGATCGTCTTGCCGGAGCCTGTCGGCGCGCGGCCGCAGACGTCACGGCCCGCGATCGCGTCCGGGATGGTCGCGGACTGCACCTCGAAGGGCTCATGGATACCGCTCGTCGCGAGCGCGGCGATGAGATCGCCGGGCACGCCGAGATCGGCGAATGTGTTGGACACGAAGGATCCTCTCCCGCCGGGGCGGGTCGTTGACTGGGGCTGCGCACTCACTCGAGCGGGCCCACAGGGAACGAATCGAGAGGCGGCCGGACGATATGCAAGCCAAATGGCTCGATGGATCGGCCGCACGAGGGCGAACGCACCGCGATGCGGTACGTGAAGAGGCTAGCAGGTCACTGGGTCGGCCCCGGACCGTCAGCGCGGCTCGATAGCCCTTCGCGCCGCGTGGGCGGCGAGCTCGGCGCGTGTCGACATCCCGAGCTTGGCGAAGACGTGCCCGAGGTGCACCTTGACGGTGCCACGAGTGACGAAGAGTCGCTCCGCGATCTGCGGGTTCGTCAGGCCTTCGACGACGAGCTCGACGACACGTTCCTCGGTCGGCGTGAGACTGTCCCAGCCGGCCGACGGACGCTTGCGTTCGCCCCGTGCCCGTGACGCGTAGGCAACGGCATCTTCGATCGTGAGCGTAGCGCCCTCCGCCCATGCCTTCTCGAACACCTCGGCGTCGAGTAGCTCGCGCGCCCGTGTCGTCGCGCGGTCGTGCGCGGGTTGGTGGATCGGCCACCGAGCGAGTCCGAGCGCGTTCCGCCGCGCGTCGGCCGCCGCCAGCAGCCGCACACCCTCGGCGCCGCTTTCTTGCGCGACGGCCAAGGCCGCGAGCGCTTCGACGGAATCGATGACACCGGGAAGAAGGTCGCGCTGCACGCAGCGCGCCAGGGCCTGGTGATGAAGGTCCTCGGCGCGGTGCAGATGACCACCGCGGTGTTCGAGCTCGGCGAGGTGGTGATCGGCCATGGCCGCGAGCCACTGGTTCCCGAGCAGCGACGCCACGTCGTTCGCTTCGCCGAGAGCCGTGCGCGCGGCTTCGTCGTCCTCCATCAGCGCGTATGCCGCGCCGAGCACGCTGAGCGACCAGGAGGTATAGAGGTGCATCTCGAGCGCACGCATCTCCGCGACGAACGGCTCCAGCAAGACGCGCGAGGTGTCCGCGTCTCCGAGCGCCAGCGCGAGCGTGGCGAGCACGATCACACTGCCCGGTACCGCGGCCGCTCCCCCGGTGGCGCCCGCACGCTGGAGGAACACCTCGAGCCGAGCGCGCGCCGCGTCGTACTCGCCGGTCATGAGCTCGACCTCCGCGAGCCACTGGACGGCAAGACCTCCCGTGGCGGGTTCGCCGACCTCGTTGCAATGGTCGAAAGATGTCTCCAGCGACCGGCGCGCCGCGTCGAGCTCGCCCTTGTGGAGCGCGGCGTAGCCCTCCGCGCAGTGGTACCACGCGATGAAGAATTGATTGCCCAATTGCTCGGCCACTCGAAGCAGCTCGTCGCGTGATCCTCGTCCGCCCTCGTCGTCGTCTTGGACAAGCCAGGTGACGGTGAGCATCTTGAGACCATCGGCCAGGGCCCAGTCGTCGTCGATCCGACGTCCGAGCTCGATGCTCTGCTCCAGTCCTACTCGAGCGGCCGCAGGATCGCTCCAGAGCTGGAGGTAGCCGAGGGTATTGAGCGCCCGCGCGACGGCCCACTCGTCCCCGACTGCCTCCGCCATTGCGAGTGCCTCGGGAGCCCGTTGGGCCGCGGTCTCGAAGTCGTCGCTGTACAGCGCGACGTGCGCGGCACCCCAAAGCGCGCGTGCTCGCGCCACGGACGGGCCCGCGTCGTGTGCGAGCGCGCGTGCGAACCACCTGCCGCCCACACCGAGGTGGCCGCGCAGCTCCCAGAACAACGTCAGGGCAACCACCATTCGCAGGAACGAATCGTGTCGCGCGACCGAGTCGGCCCAGTCCAGCGCGGCGCGCACGTTGTCGTGCTCGGTGTCGAGCCGGTCGAGCCACGCGAGGGCGATCTCGGCCGCCAGCTCGGGCTCGGCGCGTTCGGCGAGTGCGAGGAAATACGCGAGATGACGGTCGCGCGTCGCATCCACCTCGTCGGCCTCGACGAGCTTCTGGCGCGCGTAGTGGCGAATCGTCTCGAGGAGCCTGTACCGCGTCTCGAGATCGCCGTGGTCGGCCTGCACGAGCGACTTGTCGACGAGGCGCCCGAGGACATCGAGGACCGCGTAGCCGTCGAGTGATGCATCGGCGCACACCTGCTCGGCTGCATCGAGCGGGTATCCACCCGCGAAGACCGACAGGCGTCGCAGGAGCACTCGTTCGTCGTCGTCGAGCAATCCGTAGCTCCACTCGACGGACGCTTCCAGCGTTTGCTGGCGCGGCATCACCGTTCGGCTGCCGCCGGTGAGCAGTCGGAAACGGTCGTCGAGCGCCGCCGCGATCCGGGCCGGATGCATCATTCGCGTGCGTGCCGCGGCGAGCTCGATCGCAAGTGGGAGGCCGTCGAGCCGCCGGCATATCTGGCCGACGACGGCGAGCTGCTCGGCGTCCGGCGCGAACGTCGGACGGGCCTCCCGGGCCCGCTCGATGAACAGACGGCAGGCGGCATCGTCGTCGAGCGAAGGCACCCGCCACGCGAGCTCACCGGGTACGCCGAGCGGCTCGCGACTGGTCGCGACAACGCGTAACGCCGTCGTCGCTCCGAGCAGCGTGGCGACAAGCTCGGCGCAGGCATCGAGGATCTGTTCGCAGTTGTCGAGCACGAGCAGCACGGCCTGACCGGCGAGCTGGTCGGCGACCGTGTCGACCACCGAGCGCCCCGCCTCTTCCCGGAGGCCCAGCGCGTTCGCGACGACGGTCGCCAGCTGCTGGGGATCCGAGAGCGGTCCGAGGTCGATCCACCAGACGCCATCGCGGTACCGCTCGACGGTTGTTCCTGCCGCATGGAGCGCAAGTCGGGTCTTGCCGCAGCCTCCGGAACCGATGAGCGTCACAAGCCGGTGTTGCTCGAGGGCGTCGCACAGCTGCGCGAGCTCGGCCTCGCGCGCCACGAGTGTCGTGAGCGGTACAGGAAGGTTGTTCGGCACCACGTCCAGCGACCGCAGCGGTGGGAAGTCGCGGTCGAGGTCAGGATGGCAGAGTTGCCACACTTGCTCGGCGCGCCCGAGGTCCTTCAGTCGATGAGACCCGAGATCGCGCAGTGTCGTCGACTCGTCGAGCTGATCGACGACGAGGTTGCGGGTCGAGTGCGAGAGCACTGTCTGCCCGCCGTGCGCGATCGCGCGGAGACGGGCGCAACGGATGATCGTGGGGCCGAAGTAGTTGCTCTCGTCCCGGAGTTGTGCCTCCCCCGTGTGCAGCGCGATCCGTACCTGCACCGCGCGCCCTTCGGGCCAGGCCTCCTCTGCGAACGCGCGCTGCACGTCCAGCGCGGCCGCGACGGCATCGGACGCCTTGGCGAAGGCAGCGACGACGCTGTCGCCTTCACCCTGCTCGACCGGCCGAACCCCGTTGTGGAGGGCGATCGCGGCGCCGAGCAACTCGTAGTGGCGGTGCACCGCGGCCGCCGCCGCGTCCGCTCCCGCCTCCCAGAGGCGCGTCGAACCCGAGATGTCGGTCAGCAAGAACGTGACCGTGCCGGTGGGCACGCGCTCGGTTGCAGTCCCGACAGGACTGTCGCTCATCACGACGGAGTGTTGCAGACGATCTCCCAAAGCGGCCATGGACCCATGTTCCTCGGCCGCGAGGGCGTGAACATCTGCCACCTGGCATATGCCGACCCGGGGGAAGGGCGTCCGTAGGCTGCGCCGCCGTGGCGGTCGTGCTGGGCTTCTTCGTAGCGATGGCGTTCGGTGCCGGCGACTTCGTCGGCGCACGCGCGTCGATGCGGGCATCGACGTCCGCCGTGCTGGTGGTGTCGCAATCGGTCGGCGTCGTGGGCTCGCTAGTGGTCGCATTGCTCGTGGGCGCACGGGTCGCGCCCCACGACCTCGTCTTCGGTGCCGCCGCAGGCGCCGCGACCGCCATCGGGCTCGGACTTCTGTACCGCGGCCTCGCGACCGCGGCCATGGGAGTTGTGGCACCGGTCACCGCGGTCGTCGGCGCGGCCTTCCCCGTCGGATGGGGGCTCGCGCGTGGTGAACGCCCATCGGCCTTGGTGTTCACCGGCATCGTGATCACGGTGGGCGCCGGCGCCTTGATCGCCCGGGAACCGGGCGCGCGCACCGAGTTCTTTGCGCCTGGTGTCGTCGCGGCCGCGGCTGCGGGTGGCGCGCTCGGAGGCTCGCTCGTGCTGCTCTCGGAGACGTCGCCCGCGTCAGGTATGTGGCCGGTGTTCGCGGCGCGGGGCGCGGGCCTCGCGGTCGCGGTCGCCGGTGTCGCCTGGTTCCGGGCCCGGCACGAGATTCGATTCCCGCGCGGTCATGCCTTGGCCTATGCACTCGTCGCGGGCACGCTCGACGTCAGTGCGACGTCGCTCCTGTTGCTCGCGGTGCGGAAGGGCCTGATCTCCGTCGTCGCCGGTGTCGCCGCGCTCGCGCCCGGCTTCACGGTGTTGCTCGCGTGGGCGGTGTTGCACGAACACCTTCGCATCGAACAGCGCATCGGGATCCTCGCCGCGCTCGTCGGCCTCGTGCTCGTGGCGGCGGGCTGACGCGCGCACCATCTCCGGAGGCGCCGCGCTCCGTCAGTAGGAGCCGCGGCGCGCCGGTTGGAACTCAAGGAGCAAGGTCTTGGCGATGAGCTTGACGTCGTACCAGAGCGTCCGTGTCAGCACGTATTGCACGTCGTACGCCACGCGTGCTTCATAGGAAACATCGTTGCGACCGGAGACCTGCCACAGTCCGGTGAGCCCTGGCCGCACGCTCTGCATCAGCGGCAGATACGGTCCGTAGTAGCTGGTCTCCCGCGCGACGATCGGCCGCGGACCGACGAGGCTCATCTCGCCGCGGACGACGGCGAGAAGCTGAGGCAGCTCGTCGAGTCCGGTGCGCCGGAGCGCGCGGCCGAAGCGCGTGACGCGCGGATCAAACCGCAGTTTGCAGGTGTTTTCGAACTCGCTGCGCAGCGCGTCGTCCCCGGACAGCATGCGTTCGAGGTGCACGTCCGCTTCCGCGGACATCGTGCGCAGTTTCAGGCAACGAAACGTCCGACCGCCGCGACCGAGCCGCGTCTGCGCGTAGAACACCGGCCCTCGTGACGTGCATTTCACCGCGACGGCGAGGACGGCGAGCAACGGGAGCCACAGCACTGCAGTCGCTGCGACCAGCACGATGTCCGACAATCGCTTCAGGCGATCGGTCGGTGTCCTTCCGACCGAGATCCGCGCACAGGGTTCGGCCTCTCCGAGATCGATGGTGATCTCGCGCGTCCCGAGATCGATCCGCACCTGGCCCGGGAACGCGTACGCGAGACGATCGCCTGTCGGGATCGCCTCCCGGACGTTGCCGTAATCCTCCGCCGGCAGCACGTGTGCCACGGACCCGCCCCCCACGTCACGCGAGAGCAGAGCGTCCGATCACGCCCGTAATAGACCCCCACGTCCGAAATCACTCTATGTCGCGCGCGCCGCGAATGCACGCGCGAAGTCGCGGGTCCGATTCGCGCGCTAAGTGGTGAGCTAGTGGCTCTCAGTCACGAAGTGGTCGAAGACGCCGCCGGTTGGTTCGTGGATCGATTTCCTCGCTGACGCTGGATCAGCCGGGTATTCGCCCGGTGGGCGGAAGGCGCTCGAACTTTATGGGCCGTTCGGCACATTATTGAGTAATGTCTGCTTTTAGGCTTGTATACCGATTACCCCCTGGATGATGATGACCGCCGGCGCTCACGAACAGTGGCGGGGGGCTTTGAGCTTTCGTCTGCACGAGACAACGGGGTGGGGGCTGATCTCGGCAAGTTCTAGAAGGCAAGCGCGAGGGCGGAAGTGATGATCCGCAGGTCGTTTTTGGTCGCCAGGCCTGCGAGGAGCGAGTGGCGAAACCGACGCCAAGTCGAATTTCACACACTTGATCCAAGGAGCATCACGTCATGAAGTTGTTCAATTCGAAGAAGAAGCTCGTCGCCGGCGCGGTTGCGCTCGTGGCGACTGCGGGCCTCGCGACCGGCGCGTTCGCGTACTGGACGTCGACCGGTTCGGGCACGGGGAGCGGAACCGCGGCGACCACCAGCGGCGAATCGGTGACGCTGCACGGGAGCTTCCCCGCAGCGACGCTGATTCCGGGTGGTTCGGCAACCGTCTCGTTTACGGCCGACAACTCGTCGGCAACGCAGGCGATCGGTGTGGGGACCATCACGGCAACCAACATCACCGCGTCGGGTACGTGCGATGCAAGTGCGTTCCACATGGCCCCCGTGGCCGAGAACACGTCGATCGCTGCCGGAGCCGTCGCGGCCCCGCTTCCGAACGACGGAACGATCACGATGGACAACACCGCGGTGAACCAGGACAACTGCAAGGGCGCAACGGTCACGTTGACCCTGGCGAGCTAATCGGGCCGGCTGGCGGAGTACGCCCTGCGTCTCTGGTGGTCTTCGGTCGGGAGGCCGAGCTCGTGGATCTTCGGATCTGCGGGCTCGGCTGACCACCGATCGTTGCAAAGACAACGGTGTGGTCAGCGATAGGTCACAGAGCTCGAGCCTCTGAGATCTATCGGTGCTCTCACCACGATGGTGCGAGTCGAGAGGGACAGTGACGTGAAGATCATTCGACGAATGCGAGCAGCAGAACGGCGAGGTCTTCTCGCCGCGTCTGCGCTCGTGCTCATCGGCGCCCTGGTCACTGCCTACTTCGTCACTGCGGCATTGGCCGCGCCGAAGCCGCCGGCTCCGACGATCACCGGCAAGCCGGCGAACCCGACCGCCACCGCGACGACCGCTTCGGCGACGTTCACCTTCACGGACTCGGCCGGGCTCACGTTCAAGTGCTCGCTCGACGGTTCCGCGTTCGCCGCATGCGCGAGCGGCAAGTCGTATTCGGTGTTGGGGCAGGGCAATCACACGTTCTCGGTCGAAGCATTCTCGGGTTCCACTGCGAGCAACGCCACGAGTTACTCGTGGGCGATCGTGCCGCCGACCCCGACGATTACCGGCCATCCGGCGAACCCAACCGGTTCGACGTCGGCAACGTTCACCTTCAACGACACGCAGCCGGGCGTGATCTTCCATTGCTCGCTCGACGCTTCGTCGTTCGGCAACTGCGCGTCCGGCAAGACCTACAACGGCCTGGCCGGTGGGAACCACACGTTCCGGGTCGAGGCACAACACGGCACGACGCCGCCGAGCGCCGCCGCCACGTTCGCGTGGGCGATCGACAAGACCGCGCCCACGATCGCGTTGACCTTCCCGACGAGCGGCGGGAGCTACAACGCGGCGGGCTGGGCCGCGGGATGTGCACCGGCCGGGATCTGCGGGACGGCAACTGATCCTTCGGGAGTGACAAGCGTCGCGGTTGCCGTGCTGCAGCAGTCGAGCGGCAAGTACTGGAACGGCGCAACGTTCTCGTCGTCGACCCGGACGTTCAACACCGCGAGCGGCACGTCCAACTGGAACTACGCGATGGCCCGTCCGGCGAATGGCACATATACGACGTACGTGCGTGCCACCGACGGCTTCGGCAACGTCACCACGAGCACCGCATTGATGACCCGGTCATTCACGATCGACACCGTCGCCCCGGCCGCGCCGGTCCTCACCAACAAGCCGTCGAACCCGAGTAGCGACACCACTCCGGCGTTCCAGTTCACCAACACCAGCCGGCCGGTCACGTTCACCTGCCGTCTCGACTCCGGCGCCTCGGTCAACTGCACCGGTGACACCGACCAACACGGCAATCCCCACGTCCAAGGTGAGATCCAGTACAACACCCTCGCGGCCGGGAACCATTGCTTCTCGGTATTCGCCACCGATCCGGCCGGAAATGTCGGCCCGACCACCATGTACTGCTGGACGATCCTTGGCAACACCACCGCCAACACGGTCGCCGTCAGTTCGGGCTCATCGCAGATCACTTCTCCCGGTACGGCATTCGGCGCGCCGCTCGTCGCCAAGGTGACCGATGCCTCCAACAATCCGGTCTCGGGCATTTCGGTGACCTTCACGGCGCCCGCTTCAGGACCGTCCGGCGTGTTCGGATCCGCGTGCTCGGGCCAGACCTGCGTCGTCGCCACGAACGCGAGCGGGCTCGCCACCTCTCCAACGTTCACGGCCAACAGCACCTCCGGCGGCTACACCGTCACGGCCACCGCCACCGGGGTCGCGACGCCGGCGAACTTCTCGCTGTTCAACAGTATGAGCTTCACCGTCTCCGGCAATGCGCCCAGCCCGTTCTCTCCGGGTCTGAGCCAAGCACTGAACTTGTTGGTCACGAACCCGAACCCGTCGGCCATGACGATTCCGGCCGGTGGCATCAGCCTCACGATGGACACCGGGAACACGTTGTGCCCGGCGTTCGGTCCGGCGCCGGCCAACTTCACGTTCACAAGCCTCGGCGCGGCGGTCGTCATCCCGGCGAACACGAACGCAGCCGTCAGCCTGACCTCTCTCGGAGTCACGACGAACAACTTGCCAGTGCTCAAGATGAACAACACGGCCGTCAATCAGGACGCCTGCAAGCACCTCACGCTCACCTTGCACTACACGGGCAGCGGGTCGGGATCATGAAGCGGCGCATGGTGTTCCTCGTGGTTTCGGCGCTGCTCGTCCTCGTCGCCGCGGGCGCTGCCTTTGCGTACTGGACGGCGCCCGGCTCCGGGTCAGGCTCTGGCAGTACTGGCACCCTTCAGCCGGTCACTGTCGACGCGTTTGTCGGGGGTGACAGCCCGTCATCAGTTCTCGTTCCGGGCGGCACCGCAGACGTCATCGTTCGGGTGAAGAACACGAACGCGTACACGGTCAAGCTCATCACCGTCACCGGCGGTCCCGCCGCTATCACGACGGCTCACTCGGGTTGCTCGGCGGCGGACGTGACATTCACCAATCAGTCGGGCCGCAGTGACGTGATCGCCGCGTCCGAAACGACGTTGGTGCACCTCGCGAACGCCGCGAGCATGACCAGCTCGGCGGCGAGTGCCTGCCAGGGCGCGACATTCACGATCCCCGTCACGATCACGGTGCAAACGCCATGAACCGTTTCCGCCACCTCGTCTCTGCCGCACTCCTTTCGCGCAATTGCCGTCGCTTCCGCCTTGGACGCCGGCCGTTCGCGGTCGCACTTCTCGCCTCGATGGCGATCGTCGTCATCGGCGCGGGTGTCGCTTACGCATATTTCCAGTTCATCGACTCGAGCAACGCCCACACAGCCAAAGCCGTCGCCGGATCGTTGTCCGCGCCGACAACGCCCACGGCCACGGTGAACGGCAGCGGCGCGATCACGATCGGCTGGACGCTGCCGGGGACCCAACTCTCCGGCGTTCAGTACAAGGTCACACGTACGAGCGGCCCAGGAAGCCCGACGACGGTATGCACCGTCGCCTCGACGATCACCTCGTGTCAGGACACGGGCCTGACCGGAGGCTCCACTTACGGGTACTCGGTGATCGCCGTTTTGGCAACGAACTGGCAGTCGTCCGCCATCGCGGCTTCGGCCACGACCGCGACCCCGACATTTACCATCGCAACAACACCGGTGGGTCCTTTTACCGCTGGAACGGCGAGCGCGGTGCAGAGCATTACTGCGAAGGTCGCCGGGATCACCGACACCACCTACAGCGGCACCAAGGCGCTTACATGGAGCGGTCTGAACTCGAGTCCGTCAGGGCAGGCACCGACGTATCCGAGTGCAGCTGTGACCTTCACCAACGGTGTCGGCACACCGACTAATCCGGACTTCACGGCGTACGAAGCCGGAACGAGTCGGACCCTTACCGCCAGCGATAACGCTACTCCGAGTGTTCAAGGTTCCATCAGCTTCACGGTCAACCCGGCGATCGCGAACACGTTCACGGTGCCGACACCGACCACGCAGACCGCCGGCAACGCGTTCAACGTTGCGATCACCGCCAAGGACCTCTACGGCAACACCGCCACCAGCTACACCGGCTCCAAGGTGATCGTGTTCAGCGGCCCATC
>JBBRXX010000031.1:0-52646 GCA_038238245.1 Acidimicrobiia bacterium | reverse complement strand
TCCGTCTGCTCTGCGCGCTGACGCGTTGGCTCAGCTTCGTCGCCCCGAGGTCGGAGCGTCTCGAGCTCGAAGGTCGCGCGCTCGCGATGGCTCGGCGCCTCGGCGACGATGCACTGGTCGCCGACGCGCTGATTGCCGCGCTCTACAACCGAAGCGGGCCGGCCGACGCCGCGGATCAGCGAACCATGGCCGACGAGCTCGAACTCTTGGCCGGACGTTCCGGAGACGAGGAGAAGCGGGTGATCGCGCTCCTCTATCGCGCCTTCGGCTTGCTCCAACAAGGCCACCACGATCTGGCAGCCCAGGCAGAAGACGAGTTCCTGGCCGCGGCGAAGCCGCTGTCGCAACCGTTCTTCGTGCTGTACTCCATCGCAATCGCTGGTCGGCGCGCCTGCCTTGCCGGCGACTTCGCGGCCGCCGAGCGACTCGCGACCGACATGAAGATGGCCGCCGCGAAGGCGGGATGGGACAATGAAGCCCCTACGGGGATGCAGGCGGACCAGCTGTGGGCGTGCTGGTATCTCCAAGGGCGCTTCGACAAGCTTGCTTCACTGACGTTGGTTGACGACGAGCCGACTCGAACGGTTGCGTTGGCGAGAAGAGCCGTCGTCGCGTTCGAACAGCCAGGAACGACGCTTGACGCTGACGAGCTCAGCATGGTCAGAGCCTTGATGGACGACGACGAACCGTTCGGATGGTGGTACGTCGCCCCACTGCTCGTTCATCTCTGCGTCGGAGTTGCGGACTCGGTTTGGGCACAAGCGCTCTACGACAAGCTCCTGCCGTGGGCCCACCTTGACCTTGTCACCGAGGTCCAGGCGTTCCACGGATCAGTGCAACACCACCTCGGAGTGCTCGCGGGCACGTGCGGACGCTGGCCCGCTGCAGTGGAACACTTGACGAACGCGATCGACCGCCACGAAGCGGCCGGCTCGCCGCCGTGGGTCGCGATCACGACGGCCGAGCTGGCCCGAGCGATCAAACAGCGCGACGCCCCCGGCGACGCTCAGTTGTGTCTGACCTTGCGGCGGAGCGCGCGAGAGGCAGCCGCCGCGCTCGGCGTCCACCTTCACGACGACGAAGCAAACCCTGTACGGCCGTAACGCCTGTGGTTACGCCTCTTAGTTGAACATCCCGTTCGACCAAGGAGGAATCATGCCCACAGAAGACGTCGGTGATCTGGTCGTGCGCTTCTATGAAGCGCTCCACAATGACCACGACCTCACCATGTTCGACACCGCGGTCGATCCGAAGGTCGTGTCCCGGTGGTCCGGGCTCCCCGAGCTGCACGGACCGGATGAGCTCCGAGCCGCCATCGCCGCCGACCTTGAGGGGTTTCCCGACCAGGCCATCGTCCTCGAACAGATCATCGTCGACGGCGACGACGTGGCCACCCGCTGGACCTACCGCGGTACCCACACCGGCGACTACTGCGGGATCCCGCCCACAGGCAGAGCCGTCGTCTCGACCTTCGTCGCCTTCGACCGAATCGTCGACGGGAAACTGGTCGAGAACTGGACGGTCTTCGACAACTACGACCTCATGCGACAGCTCGGGCTCCTCCCCGATCCCGAAGGGGCCGTCGGATGACTACGAACGCTGGCCCCCGACCGTCCTGTCGTACCGCGATCAGAAACGCCAGCGCGCTGATGCTGGCAACGGCCACCATCGTCGCGGCGATGTTGCCCCCTGCGTCCGCCGCCAGCGCCGCGACCCCCCGGCACATTGCTCTGGCCGCCACCTACACCGGAGGGCCCGACACCATCACCAGCTTCCGCTGCGTTCCCGCATCGGCGCCGTCGACCTGTCACGGAACCGCACAAGGCGCTGCCACCTACGCCGGCGGATGGTCAGGCACCTCCCACTACATCTACCGGTTCCTCGTCGCTCCTTCAGGCGCGATCACCGTCCACATCAGCGAGCTGTTCGTAGGCACCGTCGAGGGTTGTGGTACCGGCACCTTCACCGTCCTAGCTCACGAGACGATCGAACCATCCGGAGCGGCACAGGGCCGATGGGTCATCCCAGCCCTCGGCACCGATGACTTACGACGGCTGACCGGAACCGGCACCAGCACCGGCAGCTACGCCCCCGACGGCACCGGCGGCGGCCAGCTCACCGGTCGGCTCCTCTGTCGACGCTGACCGCCCGCCAAGCAAGGAACTCTCTATTCGCCATCGGAGGGCTGGGCCCTCCGTGTCCATGGAAGGTGGCGTCATCCGCCAATTCTTCGTTCGCCTCGCGTCCAACCACGCTTCTCGTTGCGTGCTCCTACCGATCGGTGAAGCGACAGCCGCGTCGAACGTGGCGACCTTCAGCATCTCCGCCCACCGCGCCCTCGACGTGCACGAGCATGCAGGCAAAGCTGGCCGTCCTAGTGACGGACGGCGACTGATCGAAGCGAGGTAGACGATGGCCGACACGTGGACGATGGTTGGCGAGGCGCGTACCGATCTCGCGAACTATCTCGAGACGCTCACGCCCCAGCAGTGGGATGCACCGAGTCTGTGTGACCAGTGGAAGGTCCGCGACGTCGTGGGGCATCTCGTTGAAGGCGCGAACAAGATCTCGATGGGCAACATGATCGGCATGATGGCCCGGAACGGCTTCAACTTGAACAAGATGCTGGCGGCGGGCGCCATCGAGGAAGGCAAGCACACACCCCAGGAGCTGCTGAAGGCGATGCGCGACGCGGTATCACTGCAGAACACGCCGCCGATGACCAAGCCCGAGGACGTCCTATCTGACACCTTGATCCACACCCAAGACATCCGGCGTGCGCTGGGCGAGCCCGGCACGGTTCCCCGAGATCGGTTGGTCCTCGCGCTCGACCGGATGAAGAACACGGGCTCGATCCTCGGCAACAAGAAACGCATCGCCGGACTCAACCTCGTAGCAACCGACACCAACTGGACGACCGGCGACGGTCCCGAGGTGCGCGGCACCGGCGAGGCCCTCTTGATGGCGATGTGTGGCCGCAAAACCGCGATCGATGATCTCACCGGCGACGGCGTAGCCACCCTGCGTTCGCGTTAGCTACACGGCCGTATCGCCACAACTCACTATCCTGAATCGAGAAGGACCGCTGCCTGATCGCGTCCAGCAAGACGCTTCACAGGTGTCCCCTAACACGCGTCCCCGAAGACAGCCCGCACATATCACAGAACGCCGGCTCGGCGCCGCGTTATGGATCACCGCCGAACGGCACATCGGTGACGCGCTCGGTGGTACTTCGCCGCGCGTTATGGGACGCGTGTTCGCGAGCGTCTCCGAGGGTTCGCGGTCAGGACGGCTCTGCGAACCAGCTCACTCGGTGTGCAGCGACAGGCTCCTGCTTGCCTTTGAGCACGACTTGCTCGGGCAGTCCCGGAGGTGTGTCGAGAAGTCGAGCGAGCCGCGCCGACACGAGAACTTCGCCGCCTGCGGCCTGACCCTGAAGCCGGGATGCGGTGTTGACGACATCACCAATCGCGGTGAAGTCGTGGACGGCGCCTTCGCCGATGTTGCCCATGAACACCTCGCCGAAGTCGAGCCCGATACCAACCTCGAACGCTGGGCCGATCGGTGTGCCATAGCCGACACGCTCGAGGAGTTCTCGCGCGTGTTCGAGCATCACCGCGGCCACGTAACGTCGATCATCGTCTCCCGGCGAATGTCGGGACGTCGGCCGCACGACGATCGGAACGTAGAGCGCCATGACTTCGTCGCCGATCAGCTTGTCGATCAGCGCCTCGGGAAACAACACCTGCTCCGCACATGCGTAGAACTGTCGCAGCACGGCACTCGCCTGCTCGGGAGGCATCGATTCGGAGTGAGCGGTGAAGCCGCGGAGGTCGGCGAACAACACGCCGACATCGGTCGTTATCCCACCGGGCGGCGCAAGCTCGACGCACGTCGCGCAGACGTTCGGGTTCTTGCGCGACGGCCGGTACCCCAATGGTCTGACAAGTCGGCTACCGATGCCGTCAAACGGGGCTCCGCAGTAGCCGCAGCGGGGAGAGGACGGCAGCGCCCGAAGGACGCGCTTGATCGCGCGACTCCGGGGTTGTGCGACGAACTCGAAGTAGGTCTGCCAGTCCGCAGGGGCCAGGTGCGCTTGCGAATGCACGCCACGAGGCGCTCGAGATCGTCGGCGGTGAACTCACGGTCGAGAACTACGAGCAGTTACTCGCGGAGGTCAGCACTCCGCCGGGACCCGGTTCGGCGCTGATGGTCCAGCGGATCAGTATGGATCCGGCCAAGATCGACGAGAACTTCGCGTTCTTCAAGAGCGATGTCCTGCCGCGGATCAAGGCCAACGCGGGGTTCCAATCGATACGGAACATGATGAACCGAGAGACGGGGCACGGACTCGTGGGCACGGTGTGGGCGGATCAGGATGCGATGAAGGCCGCGGCCGCCGAAGCGCAATCGCGCCGTCAAGAGGCCATTGCGCGGGGTGTCAGTTTCGATTCCGTGAGCTCGCGAGAAATCCTCTTCAGCCTCCTCCGATAGGCCCCGGACTGGCGCCGACGAACGGCTGACGACCGCTCGCAAGCACTCGCTCACAACGAGCGGACGCGTCCATACCGCGTCGTGTCCCATAATACGCGTCTCCAAATCTTCCGATCGGGCGTCCCCGATCGCCGGCTCGTGGACAGGTCAGGCGGGTCGCGTGCCGGGCTGTTCCGAGCATTCGTGAGAGCATGGGCGACCATGCCGCCCCGAACGCGCTATGCCCGCAATGGAGACGTGAACATTGCGTACCAGGTCGTTGGTGATGGTCCCATCGACATCTTGATGGTGCCCGGATTCGTGTCGCATCTCGATCTTGGCTGGGCTGATCCGTTGTGCGCCGCGTTCATGCGGCGTCTTGCGTCGGTGGGCCGGTTGATTCTCCACGACAAGCGGGGCACGGGCCTGTCGGACCCTGTGGTTGGCGTTCCGCCACTTGAGCAACGCATGGAAGATGTGCACGCGGTCTTGGACGCGGTGGGATCGAAACGAGCGACCTTGTTCGGTATCAGCGAGGGCGGCCCGATGAGCCTGCTGTTCGCCGCGTCCTACCCGGAGCGCACCACTGGCTTGGTGTTGTACGGAACGTTCGCCAAGGGGACACCCGACGATGCGCACGGCGGAGCACTCGCCGAGACGAGCCTGCGACGGGTCATCGACGCGGTGTCGAATCACTGGGGCGATGGGACCACCCTCGACTTGTTCGCACCGAGCATGGCCGCCCGTGGTGAGCGCGAACGGGAACAGCGCGGCGTATTTGAGCGCGCGGCGGCGAGCCCGTCGCTCGCGGCCGCGGTGATACAGGCCGTGCTTGAGATTGACGTCAGCGACGTGTTGCCGAGTGTCCATGTGCCGACGCTCGTGTTACACAGGACCGGCGACGCCATTCCCGTCGCCGGCGGGCGTTACATCGCCGAGCACATCGCGGGAGCGACGTTCGTCGAGCTTCCGGGCGAGGATCACATCCCCTGGATTGGCGACTCCGACCGGATCCTCGACGAGATCGAACGATTCCTCACAGGAACGAGGCACGGGCAGCGGCCGGATCGTGTCCTGGCGACGGTGCTCTTCACCGACATCGTCCGATCCACTGAAATCGCAGCCGAACTCGGCGATGAACGCTGGCGGCAGGTACTCGAAGCGCACGACCGCATCGTTCGAGACCAACTCAACGCGTACAACGGACGAGAGGTGAAACACACCGGCGATGGATTCCTCGCCACGTTCGACGGACCAGCTCGTGCGATCCGCTGCGCATGCTCGATCCGCGACACTGTCGCAGAGCAGCTGAACATCGATATCCGGGCCGGACTGCATACGGGTGAGTGCGAGATCATCGGCGACGACGTCGCCGGCATGGCGGTACATATCGGTGCGCGTGTGGCTTCGGCGGCGACCGCGAGTGAAGTGCTCGTATCAAGCACCGTGCGTGATCTCGTCGTCGGATCCGAGATCGCATTCGAGGATCGCGGGACACGAGAGCTCAAGGGCGCTCCCGGACAATGGCACCTCCTGGCGGTAGCGGACAGCGCCTCCGACTCCGTCGTCGGAACACCGACCGTTTCGTTGCCCAAGGGCCGCAGCGAACGAACCGTACTTGCGGTCGCGAGGCACGCCCCCTGGCTGATGCGCCAACAAGCAGCCCGTCAACTTCGACGAGCACGAACAAGCGCTCCCGCGTGAGCTGAAGCCGCCGCGGAAAGCACCGCTTGCACCACCTCGTGCGTGTCCCCGAACGCGCGCCCCAGAACGACGGGCCAGGGGTGTCCCCCGATCGCCGGGACCGAGACGTTCGCGGACGTGGCTTGTCGGCTGGGCTCGGGTGACTCGTCGGTTACGCGCTCAATGGCCGCAGCCAACAGCCTTGACCTTTGCGCCATAAGAACGTCAGGCGGTGTGCCAACATTCGCTCCGAGGCGGGCGTAAGCCTCGACGCAGCGTGGTCAGGGTTGATGGTCGAGATCCCGTTTGGCGAGTTGGATCTGCGCGCGTGCGTACCGCACCGCCTCGGCGAGTTCCATGGAAGTTCCGGCGGCGACGCATTCGTCGAACCGTGATGCTCGGAGCACGGTGCGGAGGTGGTCGACGAGTTCGGGCAGGCCGATGACCCAGCCCGTGCCGGTGTGGAGAGTGGTGGCGCCGTAGAGGGTCGCGGCGGGCTCGGCGCGTTCGATTCGGTCGAAGAGTATGGCGAGGGTGGCCAGGGTGCCGATGGTGTCGGCGGCGTTGCCGGACTGGTGGAACGAGTCGATGGTGGCGTCGAACAACGCGAGGCCCGCGCCCAGATCCCCGTAGACCGCTTCGAGCCCAGCCACGTCCTGGGCCGTCGACATCTCGATGTACGGCACCCGGTGCTCACGCGCATAGGCGAGTGACTCACGAAAGAGGTCCAGGGCTCGGACGGGATCGGTCTCGGTGAACGCGCGCCCACAGGCGTACAACGCGAGGGCGGTCACAAACGGGTTGCCGTGGGCGCGCGCCGCGGCGAGGGCCTCATCGGCGACGGCCCTGGCCTCCTGCGCCCGTCCCATTGCGGGCAGGCCAAAGGTCAGGGAGGCCAGGCCCATGGAGTGGGCGAACCCGGACTGGCCGGCCATGTCGGCGGAGATCTCCACGTAGCGGTCCATCGTGCCCGCCACCAAGTGGGCGTTGGCCTCCGCCAGTTGGCTCCAACCGGTGGGGAGCGGTTGATAGCGAAGGTCGGCCTCCAAGGCCAGCGCCCGCTCGGCGTACGCGAGTCCGGCTTCGGGACGCCCCAACCACGAGCACAGCGCGGCCGCGGTATAGAGACGGGGGAGCTGGGGCACGTCAGCAGCCGTGGCGGCTGGGACAAGCTCCTCGGCCCAACCGACCGGTTCGAAACGGTTGAGGGCGAACGCCAACAGGGCCGCAGGCGCGACGATCGCGGTCGCCGTTACCACGTCGTCCTGGTCCGTGGCCCAGCGGAACCCAGCGCGCAGATTGGCGAACTCCGCATCCAGCCAATCGATTGCCTCCCGATAACCGGGCCCGTCCCAGGCATCGAAAAGGGCAAGCAACCGATCGGCGTAGTAGCGGGCGTGACGATCCCGAATGGTGTCGATGTGCCTCGCGGCGGCCAGCTGCTCTTCGGCGAACTGGCGAATCGTCTCTAACAACCCATACCGGGTACCGAGCCCGACCCGCTCGACAGTGACAAGCGATTTTCGTACCAGCGAATCCAAGAGATCGAGCACGGTGTACTCATCCCAGCCCTCGCCGACCACGATCGATACGGCGGCGAGATCGAAACCGCCGGCGAACACCGAACAGTGCTGCACCACCACCCGTTCGTCGTCGGTCAGCAAGTCGAAAGACCACTGCACCGCCTGGTGGAGTGTCTGATGGCGCTCCAACCCGCGCCCCGCGCCGCGCAAAAGTCGGAACCGGTCCGTCAAGCGCTCCAACACCTCAGCCGGGCTCATCGACACCATCCGCGCCGCCGCCAGTTCGATCGCCAGCGCAATCCCATCGAGCCTTCGACAGATCTCGATCACCGCCACCGCGTCCGCTTCGTCATCCACGCAGAACCCGGCGACCACTGCCCGAGCCCGTTCCACGAACAACTCGACGGCCGCCGATGCCGCGCCTTCGCCGACGTCGAGCGACGGCACAACCCACAGATGCTCCGCCCCCGCCCGCAGACCCTCGCGTGATGTGGCGACAACCCTCACCGTTGGCGCCTGTGTCACGATGGCCTCGACGAGATCGCCAGCGGCGTCGAGAACGTGCTCGCAGTTGTCGAGCACGATCAACAAGCGCCGCCCCGCCAATGCGTCGGCGATGCAGCCGGTCAGCGTCCGGCCCGGCTGCGGCTGGATCCCGAGGATCGTGGCCACCGCATCGGGCACCGCCGCCGGGTCCCCGACCGGCGCCAACTCCACGAGCCACACTCCACCGTCGAAGTCGGGCACCAGATCGGCGGCGACCTGCACGGCAAGGCGGGTCTTGCCGACGCCACCCACCCCGATCAGCGTGACCAGCGGGTGACCTCTTACCAGGTCGGCAACGTCCTTCACCTCGACGTCACGACCCACGAAGCTCGTGACTTGCGCCGGCAGGTTCCCCGGCATCCCGTCGATCGTGCGCAAAGGCGGAAACTCGACCGTCAGACCGTCGGCGCGCACCTGGAACACCCGCTCGACGCCCGACAGATCCCGCAGGCGGTGCTCGCCCAGGTTCCACAGATCGATCCCGGTCACAAGCCCCTCGGTCGAGCCGCTCACCAACACTTGGCCACCGTGGCCGACGGCCATGATTCGCGCCGTGCGGTTGAGCGTCGGCCCGAAGTAGTCGTCAGCGCGCGATTCGACCTCACCCGTGGCGATCCCCATGCGCACCGGGAGCCGCAGTGAGCGTTGCGCCGCGATCGCAGCATCGATTGCCCCGCGCGGCGACGAGAACGCTGCGCACACTCCGTCGCCGCTGTGCTTGAAGAGCCAACCGCCATGCGACTCGATCGCCGCGCGCAGCGCCTCGTCGTGAGCGGCCAAGGCGGACGCCATGGCTTCGGGCGCCTGCTCCCAGCGGCGCGTGGAACCCTCGATGTCAGTGAACAAGAACGTCACGGTCCCCGACGGCTGCTCCGGCACAGCCGAAACGTTACGGCCAGCCAGTTCCTCGGCGCTGCCGAACGCGTCGCGCTGGCGACAGTCCGAAAAACCTCAGACAAGGGCCGGAATCCTCCCGGTCGCGGCAACCAGAACTCAGCGTCGAGCGCCCTCATAGCATCTCATTTTGCGCGTCCCCGAATACCGACCCGGGAGTGTCACCGATCGCCGGTTATGCGGGCGTCGCCGTCTCTAGCTGGGGCGTCCGAGGAGGCAGAGCAGTTGTTGTTGTCTGGTCGGGTTGGGTGGGGTTGGGACGGAGCCGTTGAAGAAGGGCGGCCGGCGCATCTCTTCGCTGATTGTTCCGGCTTGTGTAAGCGCGTGTTCAATCAGGTGTGGGTCGAGCTGGTCGTCGACGTGGCCCGTGCGGGCGAGGTCCCAGGAGTGTGCGACGGTGTCGACAACGTTCCAGCCGAGCTGGGTGTCGATGGACTCGCGTCCCCGGAACGTGGTGACTTCGCGCGACAACGTGCCGGGTTGAGCAAGGGCCTCGAGCACATCGTCACGAACGGATGCCCACGTGGCCGCCGGGTTGTCACCGGCGATGCGTCCAGGGTTCTCGAATGGGTTGAGTGATGGTTCGGTCTGTCGGGCAAAGGACTCGATCCAGCGTTGCACGGCGATGACGTGACCGGCCACGTCTCGGCCCGACCAGCCTGCGCACGGTGACGGCAGATCCCACGCGCTGTGGGGTAGGAGGCGTACGACGTGGTCGAAGCTGTAGAGCGCCTGGGTGTAGGCCCGGAGATTGGCGGACATCATCAGTCCTTTTCGACGAGGCGGTACAACTCAAACATATCGTCGAAGCCCTTCAGTACGTGTTGGCCGCGGGACTCGAACGTGAAGCCACCGCCGAGCGTCGCGAGCGGGACGGCGGCCGTGGTGAGAATGTCGCCGGCGTTGCCGACGGACATGACTCGCGAGCTGAGATGAACTGCGACGCCCGCGACGTCGTCGCCGCGTCGTTCGATTTCACCGAGATGTACGCCAAAACGAACTTGCAAGCCAAGCACTGCGAGCTGTTCTCTGAGCGCGACCGCGCAATGCAGCGCGCGGGAGGGAGCGTCGAAGATCGTCAGGGCACCGTCTCCGGTCGCCTTCACCATCGCGCCGCCGTAGCGGCGCACGGTCCGGTCGATCAGCCGGTCATGATGATCCAGAACGATGCGCCAACCGGTGTCGCCCATGGACCGCGCGGTCGCGGTCGAACCGACCACATCCGTGAACAGCACCGACACCACTGGGCGAAGGGTCGTCGCCGAGTGCCGCTCGCCCAACAAGAACTCCGCCACCTCGAAGACCAGGCCGTCGACATCGCCGGCATTTACGAGGCCGTCGGCGCCTTCGAGAACCACACATCGGCCGGCCGGAATCTCGGCCGCGATCTTCGTGAGGTCGTCTACGCCGCCGAGGTCTGCGTAATCGCGGCGGCACAACAACAAGACCGGCGCCTCGATTGCTCCGACACGCGCACGCAGACTGCTGGGTCGTGAGGCTGCTTCCCAGAACTGGGTTGCCGAGCTCGGGCTGGCAGCCATCCTTCCCACGCGAACGAACCAATCTGCGAACCCAGGCTCCGACACGCGGGTGGGAGCTGCGAGGGCAAGTTCGTTTCGGCCGGCATCGGCGTGTCGATCCACGACCTTCAACATGCGATCGCGTACCGCTTCGTGATCCGTGTCCGGGGGAAAGAGACGCGGGTGCAATGCGATGACGGACGCGACACGGTCCGGGAACCGAACCGCCGTCTCGAGCGCAATATTCGCTCCGAAGAACGAACCAATCATCGACGCGCGTTCGGCACCCAGTTGGTCGACCACTGCGACGACGTCGGCGACCCATTGTTCCCAGACATCCTGCGAATAGTCGAGCGGATCCGATGCCGCGACACCTCGACGCTCGACCAACACCAACGGGCGCAGCTCGGCCAATCCGTTGATCAGTCGCGCGTAAGGCGGATCCTCCAGAATCGACTCGATCGAATACAACAATCCGGGCAAGTACAGCAGTGGCTTGCCCGGACCGCCCGAATACACCCGAAACGCCACGTGCTGTCCATCAGACGTCGTCGCATACTCGAGATCCTCCACCCGCCAAGCTCGCAGACAGCAAGCTCAGCGACCGCCCGACCCGCTTCAGAACCCCCCGAACATCATGCCGGCGTCGACCTCGAAGTCCCAGAACACGCGCCCCAATATCTCGCGGCTGGGGTGTCCCCGTACGCCCGCACCGAGGCGTTATCCATCGCCGAGGAGGCAGCCCGCGTCAAGCATGATCTTGGCGCGTCATCTACCGACGAGGGCTACTGAACAGCGAGCGAAGCTTGCCTCGTCTAGCCCTTGATGATGTTGTGCGCCTCGAAGATCACCGGAGGACCCGAGAACTCAATCCCGGCTTCGGCGAGAATCGGCATGAGGCGCTCACCGAAAGCCTCGAACTGTCCCTGGGTGTCCCAGATCTCGCTGACGAGGAGATTCCCCTCGGTGCCGAAGCACACGTGGTAGTCGAGGCCCGCCGGGGGAAAATCTCCGGCCGCCTCCAGTTTCTGAATCGTCTTGTCGTACTTCTCGGCGGTCAAAGCCGTCGGGCTGAAACGGACGACGATGCTCATCGGGCGAACCTCCATCTCAAGGGGTCTGTTGGACCCTATCGGTACCTCCGGCAGGGAGTATCGGGGCGCACTGCGGGCAGGTCGTCACACGTCTCGTCAGCATCGACGACACTGCGCGTCGACCAGCTACGACAGCGACAGTCCCAGTGCCGTCTCACTAGTGCCGCCGACTGTGCTCGTCAGAGCAGATCCAGGTGCCGGTGCGGCGAGAGACGCGTCGGTCAGCTCGACCGTCTCCCCTTGAGTCTGGCCGCACCGCCGACGACAGCCAAGGGGGCCAGCCCCGCACCTGCCAGTCGTACCACCACCACAGGGAAACCGACCGCGTGAGGTGCCCCAGATCGCGCGCCCCAGAACAACGCCGCCCGGCCGTCCCCGAACGCCTGGGTTGCGGGCGGTTGTCGCCGGTGAGCTGCCTCGATCAGGAGTTAGCGATTGACCCGCGTGACGCGGCGTAGACCTGCCAGCGGTCGGGGACGCCTTTGAGCTCGTGTTCGCCCCGGTCGGAGAAGGTGAGACCGGAACCGGCGACGAGATCGCGCACGGTGCGCGACACGAGCACCTCTCCGGGACCGGCGAGCGAGGCGACACGCGCGCCGATGTGCGCAGAGATGCCGCCGATGTCGTCGCCGCGCAACTCGATCTCGCCGGTGTGCAGACCGGCGCGCACCGCGAGACCGAGATCTCCTGCGGCGTCGGCGATCGCGAGTCCGCACGACACCGCACGTGCGGGACCATCGAAACGGGCAAGCACACCGTCGCCAGTCGACTTCACGTTGACGCCGCGGTGGCGCTCGATCTCCCGGCCAACGAGCCGGTCGTGGCGGTCAAGGGTCTGCTTCCACGCATCGTCGCCGAGCGACGCGGCGCGTGCCGTGGAATCAACAATGTCCGTGTAAAGCACAGTCGAGAGCACGCGGTCGACGAACCCAACCGGCCGGACGCCGGTAATGAACTCCTCGCAGTCGTCGAGCCAGTCGACAATCGGTCCGCTCGCCTCTCTGGCGAAATGGGCTGCCCAGTCGAGCGGGACGAGCCGCGCATTCGGGATGTGGCGCGCGAGGTACTCGGCAGACTCGAACGGGACGATCTGGTCTCCGGTGGCATGCACCACCAGGGTCGGCACCGAGATCGTTGGCAGGATCGAGCGCACGTCGATGTTCTCGTCCATTTCCAACAGCCGAATAACCGCTCCCGGACTGGCACCCGCCATCTCCCGAGCGCCGATGGCCTCGAGGTCCTCTTCCTTCACCTGGCCGACTGGCGAGAAGGTTGCCAGGATCCGCCCGGTGCCCCAGTACTGCTCGATCAGCGCACGCTGATCGGCTCGTTCCTCGAGCGTGGGCATCCACGGGTGATCGTCAGTTCGTACGAAACTGGCAAACGAACCGACCAACGTCAACGAATGGGTTCGCTCCGGGAACGTCGCGGCGAACAGGATCGACATCGGACCGCCCTCCGAACCGCCGACCAACGCAGCCCGTTCCGAACCGACTGCATCCATGACGGCACGTACGTCGTCCATACGGACGTCAAGGCCGGCGACATCGACCGAACGGTCGCTGAGCCCGGTACCGCGCTTGTCGAAGACGATGACCCGAGCAAAGCGCGAAAGCCGCTCGAACCATGCCGCCAGGACCGGGCTGATTTCAGCATCGAGGCTGTCACTCACGTTGGAGACAAAACCTGGGACGAACACGACGTCGATCGGGCCCTCACCGACAACGGCGTAGGCGAGATGAACATCACCACTGCGGGCGTACCGGACCTTCGGTGCCATCCCGACATCGTCGCACGCCACGAAAACGCCTGCATGCTCGCCAGGAGCGCCGAACGACGCCCCGCGGCGACCGCGAGGGCGCCGAACGGGACTACGACTATCCCACAAGCCGCGTCCCGGAACCACGCGCGCAGGATGTCTCCGAACGCCGGGTTAGGGACGCGCTCGCGGTCATTCGGGTTCGTTCGCTGCTGTCCTCGTATCGGCTTCGAAGGTAGTCCTCGCATAACTCCAGGCCGGCCTTCGGAGCTCTTCCGACGAGCCGGCGGATTAGTGGACCCGCTTACGGACCGGTGCCTTGCGCGCAGTCTTCGCCGTCTTACGGACCGGTGCCTTGCGCGCAGTCTTCGCCGTCTTACGGACCGGTGCCTTGCGCGCGGTCTTGGCCGTCTTACGGACCGGTGCCTTGCGCGCGGTCTTGGCCGTCTTACGGACCGGTGCCTTGCGCGCGGTCTTGGCCGTCTTACGGACCGGTGCCTTGCGCGCGGTCTTCGCCGTCTTACGGACCGGTGCCTTGCGCGCGGTCTTCGCCGTCTTACGGACCGGTGCCTTGCGCGCGGTCTTCGCCGTCTTACGGACCGGTGCCTTGCGCGCGGTCTTCGCACGACCGAGGACCGTCACCGCCCCGGGACCGGGAACAAAGACGGACTTGCCACCCGTCGCCCATTGCACGGTGACCATGCGGCCCCGGATTTCGGTTACAACGCCGCTTCGAGTCGTCTGGTCGACCTTGGTGCCCATCACCTGAATCTGGTCACCGACTTCTGGCACAAGGGCCTCCTGAAACACCCATCGACACATCCGTAGACCGGCGGTCTTGGATCGCGGAACCTCAACGGGATTGCGATGCACGGTACGTGTTTCGCGCTCGTGCTTCGCGGACGCCCGAAACGTTACGGCCGACCAGCCAGTCGGCCCCCCGGGTCGTGCCCCCAGGGCGTCCCAGAATGTGCATCCCCGAACATCGCCGCCGGCCTCTCTCATAACGCCGGCTCTGCGACGTTCGCGATCGTGGCCGATCGGCACGCGAGCGCGACCTATTCGACTGCTGACTGTCCGAAGGCGCTCGTGGACGAACCGTGGAAACCTTGCCGCAAGCGCGCCGCTGGGAGGAGTATGACGTCGGATGGGTCGGATGTCTGTGACGAATAACGAAGGTGCGCGGCTGAGGATGCCGATCGAGATCGACGACATCGACGTGCCTTGGCTGACGGCGGCTCTCGCGTCCCGCCTGGCGGAGGGTGTGGAGGTTCGTTCGTTCTCGGTGGAGACGATCGGCACGGGCGTTGGCCTGATGGGTCTGCTGTACCGGCTCACGGTCCAGTACGGAGGCGATCCTGATCGTTTGGCGCCTCCGACGGTGATCGTGAAGTTGCCGGTCCTAATCGACGCGACGCGTCAAGTGGCCGTGGCGTACCGCCTATACGAGAAGGAAGTCGCGTTCTACCGCGAGCTCGCCGCCGAGACCCCGATGCAAACACCGAAGGTCTACTTTGCCGACCACGACCTCGACACCGACAATTTCGTGCTCGTGATGGAAGACGTCGGTCATCTCCGTGCTGGCGATCAGATCGCAGGTTGCGAACGCGACGACGCGCTCGCCGCGGTCGCGGCTCTCGCGCGGCATCACGCCGCGTTCTGGAATGACGCCCGTTTCGCAACCGATGAGCTCGCATGGCTTCCGTTCGGTTCCGATGCGCCGATTCCCGAGGGTGTCGTGCAGGGCTTCGCGAGTTATTGGGAACCGTTCGTCGAGTTCATGGGCGATGAACTGAGTCGCGAAATCAAAGCTGTTGGCGAGTGGCTCCCGGGCGCCGCACGCGACCTGTTGAGCGTTCCCGAGGGACACGCCATCACCGTGTCGCACGGCGACTACCGGCTCGACAACCTGTTCTTCGACGAGGCACGGGCAGTAACCGCGCTGGACTGGCAGATCACGACGAAGACCGTCGGCGGATACGACTTCGCGTACTTCGTCAGCCAGAGCCTTTCCGCAGCCGACCGACGTCAATACCTCGACGAGCTGGTCGCGACCTACCTCGGCACGCTCGCGGACGCCGGTATCACCTACCCCGAGGACCAGTTCTGGTTCGACGTTCGCCGCACATTGCTGTTCTGCCTCGTGTACCCCGTCCAGGTGATGGCCCTCGATCTCACGGATCCCCGCGCTGCTGCGCTCGTGCGTGAACTCACTCTCCGCGCTTCAAGCGCGATCACCGAAATGGGCGCGCTCGAACTCGTCCCCCGCTGAACCGGCACTCCCCGCTTCCGAGACCACCCCACCAGATCGACCGGGAGGGTGCCCCAAAATCCGCGTCCCCGAATATCGTGCTCGTGGTGTCCCTGATCGCCGGCTCGGTGACGTTCGCGATCAAGCTCCATCGACAGGCATGCGCTCCGAGCGCCTCGGCTGAAGACGTCTCGGTGCGGGCGCGCACGGGTCGTGTTGGCTCGGCGCGAGTTGAGCCTTGTTCTGGAAGACTGGCCGGGTGGAACCAACGACGGGATATGCCAAATGTGGCGATGCCCATGTTGCGTTCTCGGTCCTAGGCAGTGGGCCGCTCGAACTTCAGTACGTGTCGTCGTACACGATCTCCATCGATTCGCTCGATGACGAACCGCACGTCGCGCACTACTTCCGCCGGCTCGCCGCCTTCGGCCGGCTCACCCGCTTCGACGGTCGGGGCACCGGCCTGTCGGACCCGACCGAGCATGGCCGTCAACCGACTGTCGAGAGCTTCGCTGACGAGGTAGTCGCGGTGCTCGACGCCCGAGGCGTCGAGCGTGCCGTGCTGGTCGCGGAGGCCGGTGGTGGACTCGCCGCGATCGAAGTCGCGGCCACGCGACCCGACCGCGTCCAGTCTCTTGTGCTCGTCAACTGCTACGCGCGCGCCATCAGAGGGGACGGCTATCCATACGGGCACCCGCCCGAGCTTGTCGAGTCGTTCCTGACCCGAAACCTAGATCCGCACGACAGTTGGGATCTTGAAGGTTCGGACGACTTGACGCTGATCGCCCCGACGATGAAAGACGACGCTCGCTTTCGTGAATGGTGGCAGCGATCTTCACGGCGCGGCGCGAGCCCAGCCACCGCACTCGCCATGCTGACGATGACGATCTGGGCCGATGTGCGCGATCGCCTCGCCCACATCACGGTTCCCACACTGGTTATCCATCGCGCTGACAACCGATTCGTTCCAGTAGAGCTGGGTCGATACCTCGGAGAGCACATCACCGGCGCTCGCTACGTCCAGCTCCCAGGCGGCGACCATTCGCCATGGACCAAGAGCGCCGACGAGGTACTGGACGAGATCGAGGAGTTCTTGACAGGTCAGCGAACGTCGAGTGGCGAACGCGTCCTGGCAACAGTCATTTTCACCGACATCGTCGATTCGACCGGTCGCGCCGCCGCGCTGGGTGACCGGGCGTGGCGCGCCTGTCTCGACGTGCACGATTCGATTGTTCGTACCGAACTCCAGCGCTACGGCGGCCGCGAAGTGAACACGACAGGAGACGGGTTCCTCGGCGCGTTTGACAGTCCGACCCGGGCGGCGCGCTGCGCTCGGGCGATCGTCACAGCTGCTGCTGAGAACGACATCGTCGTGCGAGTCGGTGTGCACACCGGGGAGTGCGAACGGCGCGGGGATGACCTTGCTGGCTTAACGGTTCACATCGCCGCCCGAATCGAGGCGCTCGCAGCGTCGGGTGAAGTGCTCGTCTCACGCACGGTCCGGGACCTCGTCGGCGGTTCAGGCCTCCGATTCGTACCTCGCGGGGAACACGAACTCAAAGGCGTGCCCGAGACCTGGCAACTCTTTTCGCTCGCGCCGGAATAGTTCCACCGCACTGCACCTCACTCACCCGGCTCTCCGCTGCGCAGAACCGCCCCAAACGCGCGCCCCCTAACGACGACCGCGGGGTGTCACCGATCGCCGGCTCTGAGACCGTCGCAGGACGGGAAGGTTGCCTGACGCGGCATTAGAGCTGCAGTGAGTGGACGCGCGCAGAGTTTCGTGCAGCCGTCATGAGCGCGTGTTTTGGCCAAGAGTTTCAGGCACCCTGCACATCGCTCGCTTCAGCGGCGTAGGGTCGGTCTGACGCGAGGAGAGGGGGAGTCGTGGCCGACTCCAAAGAAGACATCATCCGGCGGGGCTACAAGGCGTTCGGCGAGGGCGATATGGAGACCCTTGGGTCGCTGTACACGCCCGACGTCGTGCAGCGCCAGCCAGGCAACAACCAGACCTCCGGTGAGCACAAGGGGGTCGACAACGTCCTCGGCTTGTACGGGCAGCTGTTCGAGTTGTCGGGCGGCACCTTTTCGGTGGACCTCAAGAGCCTGAAGACCCAAGGCGACAAGGTCGTCAGCGTCCACCACGCGAAGGGCACGCGCGAGGGCAAGACCCTCGACGCCGACGAGACTATCGAGTTCACGTTCTCGGGCGACAAGATCTCCCGGCTCGACCTGACGTACGCCGACCAGGCCGCCGAGGACGCCTTTTGGGGCTAGTTGAAAGGCCTTCGCCGAACACCTTGGCGCGTTTCGCGACGCAGGCGTCCAACAGGCGCTCGTGTGGCGGCCGGGACAGGGTTGTTCTGTGTTAGCGCCTAGGTGTAGGTCCCAGGCACGTTGGTCAGGCTGCCGCGGGTAGGTGGCTTGCGGGTGGTTGGTGGCTGAGGGCGCCGTGGGGTCGGCGCTGATTGTAGAAGCGGACCCACGGTTGGAGCGTTCGCGAGCGGTGATTGCTGGTTTGGTAGACCGCCGCGTACGCCCACTCGCGTTGCAGCGTTTGAATGAAGCGCTCTGCCTTGCCGTTCGTGCGAGGCCGGTTCGGTCGGGTTCGGATGTGCTTGATACGCAGCCGTCGACATGCGAGCGCGAAGTCATGTGCGATGTAGCAGCTTCCGTTGTCGCTGAGGACCTCTCGCACCCGAACGCCGTGCATCGCGAACCAGGCGACGGCTCGTTCCAAGAACCCGATCGCAGTGATCGCGGTCTCGTCGGGCAGGATCTCGACGTACGCGACGCGGCTGTAGTCGTCCACCGCGACGTGCACGAACTCCCATCCTTGGCGGATCTGGGCCCGCATTCCAGGCGCGTCGCGTCCCAGAACACGGTGGCCGGGACGCACAAACCGAGCGAGCTTCTTGATGTCGACATGGATCAACTCCCCCGGCCGGCGGCGGACATACCGGTTCGGTGGCTCCGGCGGTCCCAGCCGCGAAAGCCGGTTCAGCCCGAGGCGAGCGAGCACCGCACACACCGTCGAGACAGCCATACGAAGCCTCGCCGCGATCTTCGGCGCGGTCATGCGGGTGCGGCGAAGCCGTTCGATCAGCCGCTCCACCTTCAACGGCGTTCGTCGCGGCACACGCGTCGGTGCCGAGGATCGATCACCGAGCTCGTGATCGCCGTCCCGCCAACGACGCACCCACCGATAGGCCGTCCGCTCCGACACACCCGCAGCATCAGCCGCGTCCTCGTAAGTCCAGTGCTCCTCGAGCACCCGCGCCACCAACAAGCGACGCTGAACAGGGGTCAGTTTGGCGTTACCGTGCAGCTTCACGGTGTCTCCTTGGAGGTTGGAGGCTTCAGCACCCCTAGTCTCCAAGGAGACCCGCACTGACAAACGTCATTGGGAACTACACCTAGGCGATGTTCACTGACAGAAGTACGCTCCCGCGCGTCCGATGCGTATAGGGGGACGGTACTCATGAAGTCGGCCCATCCTGGTTATCTTCTCGGCTTCGCGTTTCCGATAATCGCCATCGGCGGCTATCTGTTCCAGGCGCCGTGGGTACTCCTTGCGATCACCGTCGGCTGGCTCGTGCTCATGCAGGCCCTCGACAGCTTCGCAGGCCACGAACCGGCGGTCCCGTGGAACACGGTACGCGCGAACGTCGCCGAGCCCGACGCGCGCTTGCCCTTGGAAAACGTCGCCGCCTACGCCTATGTGGGGTTGCATCTCGCTGCGGTCGCGTTGGGCATCTGGCAGTTCCGGCGCGACGACGCGGTGCTCCCGTGGGTCCTCTTCGCGCTTCCGGTCGCGATGTCAGGGTCGAACGTCCTCATCGTTGCCCACGAACTGCTCCACGGCAGTACACGACTCGACCGGTGGATGGGTCGGGCCGCCGCCGCGGTCTCGTTCTGGATGGTGCACGAGTACCAGCACCTGTTCGTGCACCATCGCGCGGAGTCCTTTTGTACGGAAAACGATTCCTCGGCCGCCAAGCTCGGGCAGTCGTTCTACGGATTTTTCTTCCGTGCGGTGAGCGACAACTACCGGCAGGCCGGAAAGCTGGAAGCCAACGTGTTGCGGGCGCGCGGAAAGAATCTCGTTGCGACGCGCGTCCTCGCCGGCATATACCTTCCGCCGGTCGTGCTCGCGGCGCTCGTCGCGGTGTTCTTCGGCGGATGGGCATTGTTGTTCTTCTTGCTGCAGGCGTATCTCACCGTGTCGCTGTTCCTGCTCGGAACGTACAACACGCACTACGGGCTCATCCGGCGGCTCGACGCCGACGGTCAGCCGGAGCCGTACAGCTACATGAACATCTGGAGCTCGGACCAACGCGCGACGAACCTTGCGTTTTGGAGCATCGGTCGTCATGCGCACCACCACCTCGATCCATTCTGCAGCTACACGGACCTCAAAATCATCGAAGGAAGCCCGCTCTTGCCGTACGGCTACACCGCGACCCTCATGCTCTCGCTGATTCCGCCCCTGTGGTTCAAGGTAATGAACCCGCGCGTCGCCGACGTGTGCGCGCGGCGCGAACGGCTTCGCGCGCAGGGATTCGTCTAAGGCGCGGGATGAGATTCGGAAAGAAGCGCGAGACCGCGGCCGACGGGCCCAACGATATTCCGGAAGAGCAGCTCCTGAAGCACACGGGCTTGTTCTCGGGCGTCGACGCGAGCCGGCTCCGAGACATGATCGAGCGCGTGCATCGAGTCTCCTGCGGCGACGGCGAACGCGTCTTCGACGAGGGCGACACCGGGGACGCGTTTTACGTCATCGACCGAGGTGCCGTACGCATCAGCACGCTCGACGCCAATATGCGCGAGATCGTGCTCGCGCGGCTGGAGCCCGGTGCGTACTTCGGCGAACAGGCGCTGTTCGACGAGATCCCGAGTCCGCGCGGCGCGTCAGCAACGAGCATCGGCGACACCGAGCTGCTTCGGCTCGATCAGGCGGATTTCCGTGAAGCGCTCTCGTCGAACGGCAAGGTCGCACAGGCGCTGCGCGAGCGCGGCGCCAAGCAGTTCGTCGACAAATGGACACAGCAACGGCCGATGTTCACATCGCTCGACGAGAAAGTACGCGAGAGCTTGTCGCGCAACGTGCGCGAGTTCGCACCGGGCGAAGTGATCTTCTCGCAAGGCGACGCCGCCGAAGGCGTGTACTTGATCGCCGTTGGCGAAGTGCACATCGCCATCGCTGATGAAGGCGCCGGCGCGCGCGAGGCCATCCTCGTTGCGGGTCAGATGTTCGGGGAGCTGGGATCGCTCCGGTCGGCTCGACGCTCGGGCACGGCAACGGCCGTGACGCCAACCCGCACGCTGTTCTTCGACAAGAAACAGTTTCGTAAGCTCTACGACAGCCGCCCGGAGCTCGCGGACTGGGTAAAGGACGCGCAGAGCATCTACGAGATCCCCAAGCGCGGAACGGTGTCGATCGTCGAGGGCGAGTACCTAGGGGTGCCGTGTCTCACATCGGTGTTCCAGCACGACGACGGTCGAACGGTGCGCGCGTCGAAGGTGCGAGGCGACGAGATCTTCCTCCTCGCCGAGACGGGTGCGCCGGACGGACGCGTCGTGCATTGGGAGAAAGAGCTCCAACACCGCGACATCACGATCGCGGACGGGCGTATCACTGCCCTCGTTTGTCATGGATATTGGCCCGACCTTGGCCACGCGTGCGCCATGGCGCTCGACGCGACACCACTCGATGCATGGCGCGAGGCCCTGTTCCGCGATTCCGGCCGGCTGGATCTCGTCGAGCCCGAGGAGAGCAAGGACCCGAACGCGCTGCTGTGCAGCTGCACGCGGATCACGCGCGGGCGCGTGCGTGACGTAATCGATGGCGGATGCACCGATGTCGACGCGGTGTCGACGACGACGGGCGCGGGCTCGGTATGCGGCGGGTGCCGGCCGAAGATCCGCACGATGCTCGGCAACACTTCGTGGGAGCCCGTGCGCATCACCGAAGCAATCGATCGCGCACCCGGCGTTCGCAGCTACCGCCTCGCGCCGTATTGCGGAACCGTCGAGCCGTACGAGCCCGGACAGCACGTGGTCGTTCAGTCGCTGATCGACGAGCGGTTCATCTCACGGACGTACACGCTCACCTCACATCCAACGAATAGCAGCTACGAGATCACGGTGAAGCGCGAGCCGCACGGCTACTTCTCGGGCTGGTTGTTCGAGCGTGCCGGCCAGGACCCATTCCTCCGCGTCGCGCCGCCATCGGGTACCACCGTCCACACCCTGCTCGGCGACTCGGCGATCGTCTGCCTAGTCGCGGGCATCGGCGTGACACCGGCGGTCGCGCTGGCGCGTCATCTCGACCAGGACGGCTCGACGCTTCGGCTGCACGTGCACTGTTCGGCGCGTACGCGCGACGACCTCGTGTTCGCCGACGAGCTCCAGGCGATCGCGGACCGCCGACCGAACGTCACGGTCGAGTTCCGCCTGACGTCCGGACAAGGCCGGCTTGGCCGGGTCGAGATCGAACGTCTGGTGAGTGCGCATCCGGCGGCGACGTTCTTCGTCTGCGGGCCGCGCCCGTACCACGCCGATGTCACCGCCGCCCTCGTGGCCGCGGGAATCGCGGAAGACCGCGTGCGCAGCGAAGAGTTCAGCCACGCCGCCGCGCCGTAGCCCGGTTTACGGAATCTGCATCCCGCTGATCCTGCGGGCGATCACCAGCCGCTAGATCTCGCTCGTGCCTTCACCTCGTCGACCGTGGAGACGACGGACTGAAACACAAGCGGGTGCGCAGTTACCTTTGTGCGATCGAGTACTGGTACGCAGACCCAAGTATGGACGGTGGTCATTCGGCCAGGGGTTCGGTGCGCCAGCCGTAGACCGAGAACGGTCTCGATGGCATCGTCATCCACGTTCCGCCACCGGAACGTGGAAACCTGCGTGCGGCTTCGTCTCCCGGTGACGGCACGCAAAAGTTCGGATGGACTCGCCTCGACCGACATCACGGCGTCGGATCGGCCGATGACGTCACTCCGATCGGCGGGGTCGGGCAGGGAGAGGCGCACCCGGCCCCGCGTCGTCTGCATCAGCCGGGCACTCGATTGTCGAGCCCAGAACTGCGTGGAGTCCAGTGACCCGAGTCCACGAAACCCAGGGCAGACCACTCTGGAGAATTCTCACCAAAGCACTGCCAAAGGAACGTGTTATGCCATCCCACCGGCTGCAATGGATTGAGACGCGTCTCACCCGACTTAACCCACGCCCTCGCCGCAGGGGGAGGCTTCGGCCGGGTCCGACCCGGCCGGCCGTCGAGAGTCCGCCGAGCGGCATCTCTAAGAGCGAAGGTTTGGCACACGTGCCTGCCAACGCGCCCTCGGGTCACCGGACTTTTTAAGCGTCCGGGCGCGGCGTCCGACCCCTGCCGGCTCATGTTTCCCGCGGGCACGATTTCTCGCCGGGCTCACGCGTCGCGTTCAAACCGGCCGAGGAAGCGCGGGCGAGACCACGCTACGTGATGTTCGGGCTGCCGCACCATAGTTGGGGTGCCGAGCGCACCGATCACGAGCGGAACCGAGCCGTCCCCGATCGCTCGACAAGCTCTCCGCGAGCGTCAGGATCCTGGGACGCCCCTGAAGTGTTTGCTCCGCCCGCTTGACCTGTTCCGGGTTCTAGTCCCGGCAAGCACACCTCATGAGACGTCTTCGAACCCTCCGCCGTTAGTGGAACCCCCATCAAGCGGTTCGACTCTGCTCAGGTGCAGCTGATCGGACTTCTTTCAAACCATCCAGACGTCGCGGGAGGATTCGCAATCAGCCCGGTGGCCATTCGGGGCAGGTCTGCTCGTAAGGTCGGCCCGGCAGGTACTCCGTCCATTCCGCGTGTGTGAGGTTGCGACCGGCGATCGTGCACGCGGTCTGCTGCCATCGGTGCGGGTCGACGTCTATCAGGCTCGCGTTGCCGTTGCTCGCGCCGATTGCGATCTGCGTACCGTCCGCGTTCGCAGACGCGAGAAACGCTTCGGACGTGGGGATGAGGAAGGGCTCGCCGATGGGCTGGAGGGTTGCGGTGTCCCAGAGGTCTATCCGGGCGTTCGTCTCGGCCTTGGGAGTCCCGGGCGCGAAGCTTGTCGTGGCGAAGCGCGTGCCCCCGTTCACGAACGCGATCCCGTCCGGGATGTAGGGAAGACGAACCGTCGCGCGTTCATGCCAGGTCGTGGTGTCGAAGAGCTTCGCAACTCCGCCACCGGTGCCCTCGCCGGTGACCGTCGCCAGTGTGCGGCCATCGGGGCTGAACGCCGTCTGCGGGAAGCCGAATTCGGTCGTGAGCACTTGCACCGTTCGTCCGGTGGTGACGTCGAAGATCGTCGTGGCTCCTGCCGATCCGGCTGCCAGTGCCAGCAAGCGCCCGTCGGGGCTGAAGCTGTATGTCGGCAGCCCGACGCGCATCGCCGGCGCGATGGTCCCGATGCGGACGGGATGCCGGGCATCCGTCATGTCCCAGAGGGTCACCGAGGAGGTCTGAGGTGTCGGGCCGGGCGAGGCGGGTGCCGTATCCGTCACGAGGACGGGCCGGCGCGGATCCCACGCGACCGACACCCAGCCGCGCGCGCCGGTCGCCGTGCGCGAGAGCTCACGGGCACTTGTTCGGTCCCACACCGTGAAGGTGCCATCCGTATCTCCCGCCGCGACGAGGTTGCCGTCGAGACCGAACGCGGGGAGATACCACGAGTGGACGCGGCCGTCGAGGAGACGGCCGCGTGCCACTCCTGTCGTCGGGTCCCAGAGGCGCATGCCGTCGTCGCCCACCGTCACGACGCCAACGGCCTCGGGTCCGAAGGCCGCGACCACTACGCCGTGACGATCCTGGAGCAGCGTCTCGCTCGGAGGGACGGACGCGCCGAGCGTCCACAGCGCCGCCTCGTCCGCGCCGGCCGTGACGAGGCGGCCATTGGGCAAGAAGGTGATCGCGAACGGCAACGCGCGGTGGAGCAGCATCGGCGGTCCGACCAACCGGCGCGTCGCGAAGTCGAACACTCGTATCGTGCCGTCACCGATGTCTCCGACGGCCAGCATCCGGCCGTCCGCGCTGAAGATCGGGCTGGGCGCGACCAACGAAAAGCCGGTCAAGGGCGCTCCGCGGGGCGCGCCTGTGACCGCGTCCCAGACGAGAATGCGATCAGTCGACGTCGTCGTGAGCAGGGTCCCGTCGGGACTGAACCGGCCGGGCGCACCCGGCAGCTTGTACAGCACGTGATGCGACGTCGTGTCCCACACCGTCGTGTGTTGCGCGGTGAACCCACCGGCCGCGAGGAGTCGTCCGTCGGGACTCAAGGCGCTCACTGTCGTGTCGCTGCCGGTTGTCCGGGCCGCGAACCTGAACCGAGCACCGATCCGTTCGGGGCGAACCGGATCTCGCAGGTCCCAAAGTCCGATGCTGCGATCGTCGCCCACCGTCACGAGCCGGGTCGCATCGCTCGGATCGAAGTACCCGTAGACGCTTCGCCCACCCGGAACGATCGGCGGTCCGATCGGCTGGCCGGACGCGACGTCCCAGATGATTACCTTCCCGTCGTTGCCACCGCTGGCGAGCCAGGTCGCGTCAGCGTTGAACTGAGCGACGAATGCCCCATTGGCGTTATGGCCCGCGAACGTGCGGATCAGCTGACCCGATCGGAAGTCGAACAGGCGCACGTTCCCGTCTGCACCGGGTGCGGCGAGGAGCCGGCCGTCGTTCGTTGCGGCTGCGACCTCTGCGGACACTCCGAATCGGAGCACGCGATCGAGGCCGGGCGGCGTGCGCGTCAGCGCAGCCTGTAGGCCACCGTCGGTAAGGATCGACGGCGCGAGCCTGCGACCCTCGACACCGAGAAGGAGCGCGAGATCGGCCTGAGAGGTCGGGAGGGTGCGCGCGAATGCCGAGAGCCGCGCGGCGTCGGCCAACGTCGCGTTGCGCGTTGCGCGCGTCGCCAGGCGGTCGGCATCCCGTCGCTGGAAGATAGCGATCGTTCCGGCGAGCAACGCGATGACGAACGCGACGCCGAGACCGACGGCGAGGACGCGCAGACGCCGGGTCGCGGCCCGCGCGGCCTGCAGCTCGTCTGCGTGCGCGGCCTCGGACGCGTCGATGTAGTCGCGCTCGAGGGCGTTGAGGTCGGTTCTCGGTGCCTCCGCGAGCCACTGCAGCGCACCGGCCAGGCGCACGCCGCGGTATAGCGCGCCCGGGTCGCGCCCCAGAGCGGACCAGTCCTTGGCCGCGTCCTGCAGCTGATCCCGCATGCGCAGGCCGACTCGGTCCTCGTTGAGCCACGCGCGCAGTCGCGGCCACTCACGGATCAGGGCTTCGTGCGCGACCTCGACCGTGCCGTCCCCGTCGACCGTGACCAGTCGCGCGTCCGCCAGGGTGTCGACGACTGCGGCGACCGCGGCGGAGCGCTCCGGTGGTGCGAGGTCATGGAGCACGACCCGTCGACGTGTGTCCTCGGTACCGTCGCCCAGCTCGGTGAGACGTACGAAGATGTCCCGCGCGGTCGCCTGATCGTCCGGCGAGAGCGAGTCGTAGGTCGCGTCGGCCGTTCGCGCGATCGCGCCGCGCACGCTGCCGGACTCGCGGTATCCGTTCACCGTCAACGTGCGACCGCGCCGCCGACGCCACGTCTCGAGCAAAGCGTGAGAAAGCAAAGGGAGCGCGCCCGGCTCGTCGGCAATGTCGGCGAGGACGAGGTCGGCGAGGCCCGGTTCGAGTCGTAGACCGCTGACACGCGCGGGGCCTTCGATCGCGGCGCGCAGCTCGTCGGGTTGCATGGGCCCGAGCAGCACATTGGCGTCCGCAATCAGGGCCGCGAAGTCGGGATGGTCCGCGCAGCGACCGTAGAAGTCGGCGCGCAGGGCGACAACGACTGTCACGCGTGCGTCGGGTGCCGAGACCGCGGCGACGAGCGCGTCGAGGAAGGACCGTCTCTCCTCGTCGGCGCACTGCGTGAAGAGCTCCTCGAGCTGGTCGACGATGACGATCACCGGGGTGCCATCGGCCGTCGCCGCGCGGAGTAAGCCTGTGGCCGGGTCCGCCAGCGGATGCGCACCCGGCGTCATGACGAGCACTCGAGCGTCCGCCTGAAGCCGCGGCACGAGACCGGCGCGTAGCAGAGATGACTTTCCGCTCCCCGACGCACCCGCAACCGCGAGGAACCGGTTGGCGGTGGCCTGCGCGGCAAGCACGTCGGTCAGCGCGTCGCGCCCGAAGAACCGTTCGTGATCCTCGGGTTCGAACGCTTGGAGCCCCGGATATGGGCACACTGCGCCGACGACGTCGCGGCCGGGCCGGCCGGGCTCGACGAGAGCGAACACGCGCTCGGGACGCTCGAGGTCGCGCAACTCTTTCGCGCCGAGCTCGACGAGATCCGAGTCGTCGGGAAGGTGGTCGCGCACGAGCTCCGCGACGGCGTGCGACATGAGGATCTGGCCACCGGTCGCGATCGCCCGAAGGCGGGCGGCCCGGTTGACCGCGGGGCCGAAATAGTCACCGTCCCGTTCCACCGCCTCGCCGGCGTGCACCGCGAAACGCACCGACAGCGCGGTCGCGTCAGGCCACGGTTCGCGTAGGAGCGCATCTCTCGCCGTGAGCGCTCCGGCGACTGCATCTGTGACGCGAGCGAACACGGAGAAGGTGCTGTCACCCTCGCCGCGCGACTTCAACAACACGCCGCCGGCTCCGACCACGGCCGCGCGCAGTATCTCGTCGTGCCGAAGTAGAGCAAGTTCCATCGGGTGCGCGTGCTCGTCCCACAACCGCGTCGAACCCTCGACGTCGGTGAGCATGAAGGTGACAATCCCGGTCGGAAGCGGCGCGACGCCGCCGGATGGTGCGGCTCCCGAGAGTGCCGGCTCCTGCGCGATCACGCCCTGCTCGACGGCGCGCAACTCGGGTCCGGGCTCGATGCCGAGCTCCTCCGCGAGCGTCACGCGGGCGCGCTGATACGCCCGCAGCGCGTCGGCTTGGCGCCCGCTGCGATACAAGGCGAGCATCAGTTGGCCCCAGCGTTGCTCGCGCAGCGGTTCTGCCGCGACCAGCACCTCGAGGTCGGCCACACAGTCAGCGTGGTCACCGCGCGCGAGTCGGGTGTCGATCGCCTCCTCCTCCGCCCGTCGGCGCAGCTCGCCGAGTCGTGCGACCTCGGCGTCGGCGGGTGCCCACCCCACGAGCTCCACGCCCGGCGTACCACGCCAGAGCGCAAGGGCTTCGGCAAAGCGCGCGATCCCGCCGTCGAGGTCGGATCGAGCGGTCGCCTCACGCGCGTCGTGAACGAGCGCCTCGAACTGCTGGGCATCAACGTCGACCGGGGGAGCGACGAGCGCGTACCCGCCGTCGCGCGTCTCGATCGCCGAGGGGCCGAGCGCCTTGCGTAGCCGGAGCACGTGGTTCTGCAGGAGCTTGGTCGCCGAGCGCGGCGGCCGCGCGCCCCAGACCGCGTCGATCAGGCCGTCCGAACCGACGGACTCGCCCGCGCGAAGTGCCAGCGCGACCAGCAGCGCGCGTTCCCTCGGCCCGCCGACCGCCACGACCCGGCCCGAATCGACCACCTGAAGCGGACCGAGCACCCGCAACTCCACAGCCGAACGGTACTCGCGGGACTTCGAGACCGCGCCGAGACCGCGCGCAGACCGAACCTCGACCGGCGAGGCGCAGCGTGGCGGCAACCACCAAGGAGAGGAGCCACTATGAACAACCGCCTTCGGGCCAGAACCTGGGCGTACGTCTTGATCGCGGGCATCGCGATCTCCCTGTCGATCGTGCTGGCCGCGTACGCGGTATTCCGGCCATCGAGGGTGGGCACGGCCGACGCGTCTACGTTCCTGACCGCATCGCCGAAGCCGCAAGCGCGCACGGTGGACACTCCGACCTGCGCTCGGGTGCTGTTGCCGCGGGTCCCGTCGAGCCCACGCGCGACGCGGCGCATCCCGAGATCGACGAGCGAGGCACACAAGGCGACCGAACGGGCCTGCCTCCGCGCGCTCGCCGACAACTTCGAGCCCGGGTTCTTCGTCAATCGCGAGCCCTACATCACCACGAGCCAGGGGAGATCGAAATGAGACCGCGAAATCGACCGACAATGCCGCGCGAGGTGATCGCACGGCTCATGGCCGCGACGACGATCATCGCGGTCACGACCGCGGCACTCATGGGTTGTGGTTCGAGCAAGACGACGTCGACTACACCGGGCCCGACGATCGGCACAAGCACAAGCACGAGCACGACCACGACGACGACGCCGGCGAACCGCAATGGGCCGTTCGCGATCGGCCGACGCGACGAAGTCTTCGTCGACCTGACGCGCAAGACCGCGGCGAATGGCGGCCTACCGGAAAGGCCGAGCCGCACGCTCGAGACCATTATCGAATACCCGGCTCGCGGCACTCCCGATCCGAAGGTCGAGACCAAAAACGCTGCGCCCGTGGCGGGAACGTTCCCGGTCGTGCTGTTCGTGCACGGGTTCAGCGCCCACGCCGACAATCCCTATCTCCACTACCTCGCCGCGGCCGGGTTCGTCGCCGTCTCGATCAAGTTCCCGCTCACGAACACCGACACGCCCGGCGGCCCGACGCCCACCGACACCTTCAACGAACCCGCCGACGTCAAGTTCGTGCTCTCGCAGCTCGCACACCTACCCGCCCGAGACGCCGATCTCGAGCCCATCATCGATGCCGGCCGCGTCGGGCTCATCGGGCAGTCGTTGGGAGCCGATGTCGTCCTCGACATGGCCTACCACAGCAACTACCGCGACCCGCGGGTCGCAGCCGTCGTGCCGATGGCGGGCGGATGCGTCGGCTGCCTCCAAAGCGCGGGCGAAGCCAACGGCAGGTACTACGCCGGTCCGGCAGTGCCGGTGCTGTTCATCCACGGCACGCTCGACACGTACTTTCCCGCACCCGCCGCGCAGGCCTACGCGCAAGCACCCGCGCCCAAGTTCCGCCTCGACCTCATCGGAGCCCATCACGTGCAGTTCGGACCCCCCTGGGAGCCCATCGCCGCCCACGCAACGATCGACTTCTTCGACCACTTCCTGAAGAACGACGCTGCCGCACTGCACAAACTCAATGCCGACGCCAACGTCCCGAGCACGGCCCACCTGCAACAAACAACTGGGTGAAGGACATGCCGCATGCGGCGAAGCAGCTCCTCGACCCGCCGCGTCTCCTCAACCCGAGCGCGGCAGTCGGCTCGCGGCGCGCGAACTACGAGCATCCGTGAGGCGTGCCGGGACGACAGATCCATACTGCGTGCGCGCAACTCGAGCGGAGGGTGATCGAGATTGTGGGAAAGACGAGATCGGACACGCCATCGTCCCGCCCGTTGCTCCGGCGATGGATGTCCCGATCGAATCGAACGAGAGCGCGCCTGATCGACGGGCGACAAGTCGTCGACCAGATCACGCAGCGACAGGGTCGACGATCTCGCGCAGCTCGTCGCGGCCGCCTAGGTGTCGGCGAACATCAAGGGGCCGAGACCGGCGAACAGCCTGCGTTGGAGCTCGGTCGTGTACAACCCGAGACGCCACGTCTCGCTCGCCCTCGTCGCCTCGGGCTCCCCGCCAGTGTTCACCGATCGCGAAGCTGGCGAGGCTCTGATAGCCGCCGAAGGTCAGACGTATCTCGTCGGTCACGTGCTCATCCACGGACAGACAGTCAGCGTTCGCCTCCCCTCCGGCCAAAGCGGTCAGGCGACGGTTATCCGCTACAGCGCGGGCACGGCAACTGCTCACCTGAACGGCACCAGCGCTGCCTTCTGGTGAGGCTGCCCCGCCCGCGATCCCCGCCGTCCGTCCTGCGTCATATCGGCAGCCCGGGGTCTTGTCCCGGCGTCCTCCAGAACGCTCGAACGATGCCGAGAGAACTTGGGGCGGCGGGTACACCAAGGAGAATGCGCCGATGGCCGCTTCCGAACGAGCGACGAGCGCCTGGAACCAGTTCGTCGCACTCGCCGAAGGATCCTCATCGCCACACGACCTCGAGCAGCTTTGCGAGTTCCTCGTCGCTGCGCATCTGGACGGCCAACCGGTGAGCTACTGGGCCTGCGAGAAGGACATGGCAAAGTTCGCCGAAGGTCAAGCAGGAAACGCTCGTCCTCATACCGAGCGCCGCACCTGTTTCGGACGCTCGACGTCGCTCGCGCCGAAGAGCCGAACGAGGGCCCGAGGAGCTTTGGGGCAGTACCCGTCGTTGAGGTATGCGCGCGTGGTCGCTCAGTTGACTACTCGGGTGACACGGTGTGATGGTCGGGTCGAGCCCGTGCGGTGATGCGAGCGTTTGCGATGCGAGCAGGCGACTCATCGCGCCGCGTAGACATGCCAGTGGTCGGGGACGCCTCTGAGTTCGTGCTCGCCGCGGTCTTCGAATTCGAGGTCGGAGCCGACGACGAGGTCGCGGACGGTGCGCGATACGAGAACCTCGCCTTCTTCGGCGAGCGCGGCGACGCGGGCGGCGATATGAACTGCGATACCGCCGACGTCCTCATTTCGCTGCTCGACTTCGCCTGTGTGCATGCCGGTGCGGATAGGGAGGCCGGCGGCCGCGAGTGTGTGGCGAAGGTCTCGTGCGCACTGTACGGCGCGCGCCGGTCCATCGAACGTGGCGAGTGTGCCGTCACCGGTCTGTTTCACCAGCCGTCCCCCGAAACGTGCGACGAGTTGATGTGACCGCAGATCGTGCTCGTCGAGCAACGCGCGCCAGCGACGATCGCCGAGGTCTGCCGCGCGTCGCGTCGAGTCGACGATGTCGGTGAACATGACCGTCGCGAGGACACGCTCAGTTCGCACAGGTGGGCGAGCTCCGGTGACGAACTCGATCACCGCGTCGAGCAGCGGTTCGTAGTCGTCGGCATGCCAACTGGTGTGCATGGCGAGCGGGAGTTCGACGTAGCGTGCGTTGGCAATATGCGCGGCGAGGTACTTGCCCAACGCCACCGGTACCATCGGATCATCCCGGGCGTGCACGACGAGCGTCGGCACTCGTAGGGCGGATAACAGCGGTCGGACGTCGATCTCGTAGTTCCGGCGCATGATCTCGACGATCATGTGCGGCGTACATGCATTGCGCTCAAACCGCGCCGCCAGGCCTTCGGGCGCCTCGTGCGCATGTGCGATGAGTCCCGAATCTCGCAGCGCAACGCCAGTGCCCCATAGCTCCGGAAGCACCGTCAACAACGCTTCCACGCCAGGGTCAATCGTCGGGCGCGCCGGAGACTCGGGGTCGACCGTCGCACGAATCGCGTAGGTCCCATATAGCGAAAGGCTCTGCACCCGCTCGGGGTAGGTGGCCGCCAGGAGAATCGCCATCGGACCGCCCTCGGACATTCCGAACAGGTGAGCTCGCGCCCAGCCCGCCGCATCCATTACCGCCCCGACGTCGTCGGCACGTTCCGCGAGACTGCCAAATCCAAGCGCACGGCTCGACAGACCCGTCCCCCGCTTGTCGAACGCGATCACTCGACACGCGGCGCCCAAGCCGCGGAGCACGTTCGCATACGGCGGCGAATCCCAGTTGAGTTCGAGGTGCGAAACGAACCCCGAGATCCACACCAGCCTTGGGCCGTCCGCGCGGCCGAACTCCTGCCACGCGATATCGATCCCACCGGCACCCGTTGCGTATCGGATCTCAGGCGTCTCCACCAAGATCCATCATGAGCCTCAACAGCTCCCGCAGTCCACCAACACGCCCGCAAACTGCCCGCAACCGGACACGGCGCCACACAACGGCGTGCCCGGCGCGCCCATGCGCACCTTACAAACGATTGTGCTGTACCCGACGCGATCAAGCTCGACGACGGATCCGGTACCGGACGCGCCGCCAGTTCGGCGCCACTTCCCTCTGGTCGTGGTGGTGCACGGCGCGAGCACCGGCCCAGCATCGAACATTCCCGTCTTCAAGCAGCTGGCCGCGGCGGGATACGTCGTCGCGATGCCGAAGTTCCCGCTGACCGGCGAGAGCACGCCCGGTGGCCCAGACCCGGCCGACTATCTGAGCGAACCCGCCGACATCACCTTCGTGATCAGTGCACTACTCGGGCTGACGCACGACCCTCACAGCGTGTACCACCGCACGATCCGCCCCAACCGCGTCGCGGTGCTCGGATTGTCGCTGGGTGCGTCCGCGGCCCTCGCGCTCGCCTACGACAACTGCTGCATTGACCCTCGCGTCGACGCCATCGTGTCGGTGTCAGGCGCCAAAACCGTCCCGGCTCTGCCCGCGTTTCCGGGCAGCTACCCCTACCCACCCACGCCACTGCTGCTTATACGGGGCGCTCTGCCGTTCGACTTCGCCGCGCCCTTCAGTGCACCGATTTTTGCCGAAGCGCACGCGCCGAAATTCCTCCTCACCGTCACGAACGGCATACATGTCCCGTTGCTGGTCAACGACCCAGGAGGTCGGACATCGTTGCGGGTGATCATCGCGTTCTTCGACCGGTATCTCAAGTCGCGACATCACGCCCTCAAAATTCTGCTGGACCAGGGAAATGATCCTCCGATCGCGATCCTTCAGGCCGTCACCCATCACCGCCACCGTTGAATCCGAACAGCGATCCCGACACTGATCGCAGACGCGTTCGACGTCTCCACGTTCGTTGGGTTCGTCATCGATCAGCCGTACGCGAAGCGCCGAGCGCTCCTCGATGACCTCGAGCTGCACGGCTCGGCCTGGTGTACAGCGCTTCAGTTGCATGGTTCGGGCGCCGACGTTCTCAGAGTGTGCGGGAATATGACGTCGAAGGCATCGTCGCCAAACGTGTGGACTCGCCGTACCGGCCCGGCGAACGGTCGAGGGACTGGCTGAAGTTGAAGACGGCAGATTGGCGTACCGCCCACGCGTCACAGCGACGTCCGCGCTAAGAGAACACGTTGCTTCGGCTCCTATTGATCGCTGTCGGGCTTCTTGTTGCGTCTTGGGCACTGTTGGCGATCCTGGCGCGACGACTGCCGCCGGGCACGGCGAAGGACTTGGCGACGGTGCTCCCGGCCTGCCTCACGACCGCGCGAAGGCTTCGACGCGACCCACGGGTGCCACGTCGCGCGAAGGTCGCGGTCGCGTTTGCCGGGCTGTGGGTGTTGTCGCCTATCGACTTGATTCCCGAGTTCCTGCCGATCATCGGCCCGCTCGACGATGTCATTGTCGTCGCGTTGGCGTTCCGATACGCCGCACGTCAAGTGCCGCGTGAGGTGCTGCTCGATGCGTGGCCGGCGGAACCGCGCATCTTGGAGCGGCTGCTCGGAGGTGACCGCGAGGGGTCCTAGCCGCGAGGGCGAGAAGCTATTTAGTCAGGGATCACCCTGATGGTCAGGGGCGTGCGCGGCTCGTACGATTTCGGGATGCGATTCGCTCCGGGCCGCCGACTCACCGATTTCCTGAGCCGCGTTCGCGCCCGGCTTGGTCTGTCTTTCTCCGAGGTTGCAGCGGTGTGTGCCGCCCTCACGATCCTTGGCGCGAGCATCATCGCGTTTGGTGGCGTGACCGAAGACGTCACGCAACATAATGGGCTGTCCAGCAGCGATCTAATGCATCTACGTTGGTTCACCACGCATCGTTCGGGCACGGTGATCTCCGCGGCACGACTTCTGAGCGATGTCGGCAACATCACAGTTCTTGGCCTTGTCGCGGTCACTGCCGCAGTGCTGTTATGGCGACACGGAGCCCGCCTCGTTGTCGCCGTGGCACCCGGCATCGCCCTCACAATCGGCGGTGCCTGCGCCGCGGTTGCCAAGGCGGTCGGCGGTTTCTTGCTCCGCCGCCACGGAGCCTGACCGTCGATCTCGATCTCAAGCGCGAAGCTCAACACGATCCGGATCACGACGATCGCGCCCAGGACTGCAACGCTCTCAAGGGTCGGCTCCACGATGATCGTCCGGACGATGTCACCGATGATGAGAACTTCGAGGCCGAGCAAGATGGTGTGACCCAACGACCGGCGGAGTCGTTCGTAGGACCCGAGTCGCCGGGCCGGGTTGAGCGTTTGGCGTACGAACTCCGCGAGGGCGATCAGACCACCAATGACCATGATTCCCGCGCCGACGGCCTCGACACTCCGTACAACGTTGGAGATGGTCTCGTCGTAGGTCACGATGACGGACTGTAACCAGAATCGCTGTCTGCGCTCGGAGTGGTCATCGTCTTTGCGTCGCGCCAGATCTGTCGATCGGTGCTCGCCATGCCCACGCCGGCGCCGCACAGATCTGCGCACAGAAACACGCCAGCAACCGGCGATCGGAGGCACGTCGGCGTCGTCGTTATGGGATGCGCGTTGTGCGAGTCCCGCGCGGAGCGGGGACGGTGACGGGGTAGGTGGGGTGCGGGGGCATGCGGTCGAGACGATGGCCCGGATGCCACCACCCTTGCCGGAGTTCGATGCATCACGTGAAATGGGGAGCGGACCGGTGTCGTGAGGTAGGCGCGGTGGGCGCGATTCGGATGGTTGCTAGGACGGAGTTGCGGCGTCACTGGCGCGGCACCATCGTCGTCATGCTGTTGGTGGGTCTGGTCGGCGCGGTGACGCTCGCCGCGCTCTCCGGTGCCCGACGCAGCAGTTCCGCATTGCGACGATTCAACGACGTCAGCCGTTCATCCAACATCCAAGTCCAACTGGGGTCGTACACGCGGGCACAGCACGCGACGTTGCGCCGCACCCCTGGGGTGGAGGGCGTCGGCGTTGTCGACCTCCTGTTCCTCGGGCCGCCCGGGCCGGCGCTCCAGCACCAGTTGATCGGGGCACCGGTCGACGGAGCGCTCCGCACCGAGGTCGATCGTCCGAGGCTCGTCGCCGGGGTCTTCGGCGACGTTGCTCTGGGGCCCTCGGGCGCGAACGTGCGTTTGTTTAGGTCTCAACAATGGTCTAAACAGAGACGGCTCATCCGGCGGCTCGCGTGGGGTTGGGCCAGGCCTTCGAGGTGTGGTCTTCCGCCCGTCGGTTGACGTGCGCGGGAGGCAGTGTGGGATTTCTCGACACGGTGCGGCAGGCTGCCGCGTTGCTTCACGACGCAGGCCGGGTGTCGGAGCGTGCGTTGAAGCGTGAGTTCGACCTCGACGACCAGCACCTTGACGATCTCGTCGAAGAACTCGTCGAGGTTCGCCGTGTGGCGACCCGCGATGGCGACGTCTTGGTCGCGGTGAGCCGGCCTGACACCAGCAAGGGAGCAACACCACCAGGACCGAGTGTCCGATTGGCGGGGTTGCAGCCGGGCTCGGCTGACACCGACCGGCGCGACCTCACGGTGTTGTTCTGCGACCTTGTCGGGTCGACGGAACTGTCGACCAGACTCGATTCCGAGGACTACGGCGAAGCCCTTCGCGCGTACCACGAGGCGGCGACCGACGTGGTGACGCGTTGCGGCGGCTTCGTCGCGCAGCTCCTCGGCGACGGGATGGTCGTGTTGTTCGGCTATCCCGAGGCGCAGGAAGACTCACCCGATCAGGCCGTGCGCGCCGCATTGGAGATCGTACGTGCGGTCGGAGATCTTGGTCGCGGCCTGTCGGTTCGGGTTGGGCTGCACAGTGGGCCGTGCGTGATCCGCACCGTCGGCGCGGGGGGCCGGCGCGACACCGTGGCACTGGGCGAGACGCCGAATATCGCGGCGCGTGTGCAGGCTGCGGCCGAGCCCGGTGAAGTGATGATCAGCGCGGCCACGCATCGTTTGGTTGCCGGTTGGTTCGTCGTCGAGGAGGCGGGCGCGCGGGCGATGAAGGGCGTGGCCCATCCAATCGTGGTGCATCGTGTACTGCGGCCGAGCGCAGTGCGCAGTCGACTGGAAGCGCGCAGCACAGCCGGCCTCGTGCCGCTGGTCGGTCGCGACCGAGAGTGCCGGGTGCTCTTTGACGGATGGGACAAGGCCGTTCTCGGCGAAGGCCAAGTGGTCCATCTCTGCGGTGAGGCCGGCATTGGGAAGTCGCGACTGGCCTTCGTCCTGCACGAGCACCTCGCCGGGCAACCGCACCGCTGGCTCGCGGGTTCGTGCACGCGCTACGTGCGAAACACTGCGTTCCACCCGATCGTCGAGATGGTCGAACAGTCTCTCGGATTCGAGTCGGGCGACCCACCGGCTGATCGGGTTCGGCGAGTTGAGCAGCGACTGCAGGCCGCCGGGCTGACGACGGAGGAGCAGCTGGCGCTCATAACGTCGTTCCTGGCGATCCCGCACCCGAGCTCGGGTGCACTCCGCGGGCTCAGCCCCGAGGCGCGCCGACAGCGAACGATCGATGGGTTGGTCAGTTGGCTCGTCGCGCTGAGCGAGCGCGAGTCGGTGGTGTTGCTGGTGGAAGACCTGCATTGGTGCGACCCTTCGAGTCTCGAGCTCTTGGGTCGCGTCGTCGAACGGATCGCCTCCGATCGCGTCCTGCTCGTGACGACGTCGCGTCCCGAGTTCGTGCCGGCCTGGGCGATCCTCGATCATGTCCACAACGTGAGCATCGATCGCGTCACCGAACGTGAGGCGACCGATCTCGTGAACGTCATGCTCGCCCGTTCGGAGGTCGACGACGGGGTACGGCAGCGCATCGTCGAACGCGCCGATGGCAACCCGCTGTTTCTCGAAGAGTTGAGCCAGATGGTGCTCGAAGCGAGCGATCACGCCACGACGCTCGACCCGGCAGTGTTGGAGATCCCCTCAACATTGCAGAGCTCGTTGCTCGCTCGACTGGATCGCCTGGGAGAGGCAAAGGCATTTGCTCAGGTGGCCGCCGTCATCGGCCGCGAGTTCTCGCGCAAGATGGTGCAGCTCGTGATCATGGACGCCCAGATCGGCCTCGACGACGACGCGCTCGACGACGCGTTCGTCCAACTCACCGATACCGGGCTCGTCGTGCGGAGCTCGACACAATCTGAGACCTACACCTTCAAGCACGCACTCGTGCAGGACGCCGCGAGTCACTCATTGCTGCGAGCGAACCGAAGCCATCTTCACCGCAGCGTCGTGCACGTCCTGCGCGACCACTTTCCGAACCGGATCTCCACTCAACCCGAGCTCGCGGCACGCCACGCCGAAGCGGGCGGCATGGTCGACGACGCGATCGCGTGGTACGAGCAAGCGTCAGAGCAGGCGAGGTCGCGCTCGGAGCACGAAGAGGCACTGCTGCACCTCCATAGAGCGCTCGATCTCCTGGCCACCCAAGCGGAGAGCATCGGGCGCGATCAGCGTGAGATTGCCTTGCAGCAAACGCTCGCGGCCGAACTGTTCGTAGCTCGGGGCTACTCGGTGCCCGCAGCGATTGCCGCGCTGGAACGCGTCCGTGAACTCGCGCAATCGTGTGAAGACACACAGAGCCATGCCGGTGCAGTCATTGGTCTCGGACTCGCCGCGTACACGTCGACCGACTTCGAACGCGGTGAAGAGTTGGTCGTGGAAGGCTTCGTCATCGCGGAGCGGGCCGGGGCGGTGGCGCACATGGTGGCCGCGCTCGGCACCTATGCCTTGACCGTCTTCTTCCAAGGTCGGTTCCGCGCGGCGCACGAGGCAGCCGAGCGCGCCGTCGCGCTTTACGACCCGGCGCAGCACCATCGGACCCTGGTCGCAACCGTCGGTGACGACACTGGCGTGTCGGCACTCGCGACCTCAGGCTGGGGGTTGCTGCACCTCGGTTTCCCCGACCAAGGCATGGCGCGCTGCGACGAGGCCGTGCGCCTCGCCAACTCCCTCGCCTCGGCGTACAGCCTCGCGCAGGCGCTCGTGTGGCGGCTGGCGCTGCTCGACAATCTGCTGGCCGCAACAATGGCGGACGCGGCCATCGATGCGCGGCGCTACTGCGACGAGCAGGGTTTCCCGGCCATGTCGGGCGCAGCAACGGCCTTCCTCGGCCTCGCGCGCAACGACCTGGATGTGATCTTGGAGGGCACCGGCGTCTTGGCGTCGACCGGAACACTGTTGATGGCGCCGTCCGCGTGCATGTGGGTTGCGGACTCGTATCGCGCGCAGGGTCTGTACGACGATGCGCTCGCGATGATCGATGCCGGCCTCGACCTCGGCGTCTCTACCCGTCAGCACTACTACGACGCGCCGCTTCATCGCGTGAAGGCCGAGATCATCTTGGTCGACGACCGACAATCGCTGGACGCTCGCAGCAAGGCCGCAGAAGTCGAGTTCCGCCAGGCAGTAGAAATCGCCCAGACCCAAGAGTCGAAGTGGTTCGAGTTGCGCGCCTCGATCGGCCTGGCCCGCATATTGCTGAGCGAGCAGCGGCGCGACGAGGCACGCGAGTGTCTCCAACCGATCTTCTCGTCGTTCACTGAGGGTTTCGGCACCCGCGACCTGCGGGACGCGCGCGCGCTGCTCACCCAGATCGGCACGTGACCGCGACGTATTCGGGACCCTGGCCGTAGGGGCTGGCCGTTGAAATCATCACCCGCTGCAGCCGTGCCCACACATCACCGCCTTCCGTGTACGCCTGTCAACACCCGAACCCGAGCAGAACGGCCGTCCCATACCGCGCGCCGGCGGCCGATGCGGTGTCACCGATGTGCCGATTGGGGGCGCTCGCGCGACCGCGAGCAAAACCGGACGGAGACGGTGAGTAGATACAGCTGCAACTACTGCGGCGTGCAGAGCATCGGGTAGCAACGATGCGAGAGCGTCGGGGCCGCGGCGGGGCCGCGAGATGTGTTGAGACCACGGGGACCTCCGAGGACTGTCGCGAAGTGTTTTCGCAGGTCAGAGCGCACGTCGTGCTCGTGACCTGCATTGACGCAATGCCGCCGACAGAATCCGGCGTACCGGCCGACTCGCCACCACCACGCCATCTGGCCAGGGCCTGTGAACCCCGGACCAAAGAAGGTCCGCAATCAGTCCGCGATGTCTTTCGCTCCGCTGTTGGTGGCGCCGAAAGCCATGCGTCCCGGTGTATCGGGGTAGTCCGTTCCAGCGCAAGTGGCCTGGTCGCGGGATGGAAGTGAGGTCACGGCTCGCGGCTGCTCGACCCGGCCGACGTGCGTGCGTGGCTTGAGTCGTCGCGCAGCCGCCGGAAGGCGAACAGGTAACGCACCGTCGTCGCGGGGTTCTGATCTCACGTTGCGTGCGTGTGACGCGCGCTTGCTCTATAACGCATTACGCGTCGAGGAAGTGCGTCTGCAGGTCCGAGGCGCAGCGCGGAACTCGACAAATTGTTTTGGGAGTGGCGGACGGTTGCGTTGCGCGAGCACCAACGGGCCATCCATGCCGTCAGTTCCCTGTTCGTCGATACACGATGAGCAATCCACTCTTGTGAACGGGGACATACCACTGGTGGCCTTCGCGCACTCGCTTCGAGGTGTCGCCGATGCCGTAGAGGAATCGGATCCAGTAGTCGGGCCGGTAGTAGTCGGCCCACCAGCTGAGCTGCCTTTTTCGGAGGTATGGCAAGGCGGCGTGGTCGAGCAGTCCGAGCCAATCCACGATGCGCCGGTCGCTGGCCCAGCCGATTGTTCCGATCTCGGTGAACATGACCGTGCTCGATTTGGGTGTGTTGGCTCGGATCCAGGCGGCAAGCGGAAAGTAGTCGCTTCGTACTGGGTTGGAGCGTGGAGTTTGGGCGAGCCCGACCGTGGTCAGCGCCACGACGGCGGACGCTGCGACGGCGATTCGGAGCGGTCCCGGTCCAATTGTGTGCGACAGGGCGTCGATACCTACGGCGACGAAGACGAGCCCGATCCAAACAAACGGCGCGTAGTACCAGAGATAGGGAGGAGCGTTGAAAATGATTCCGTAGAAGAGTGCAAGTGCGGCTCCTGCACCGATCAACGGCACAAAGAATTGCCAGCCGTTGCTGTGACGGAGTCGGGAGCCGAGTCCGATCACTGAAAGAACCAGGAGCAGGTAGAAGAACGTTCTCAGCGCGTTCGGGCTTCCGTGTCCGTTCCTCCACAGGTCTCGCGCACCTTTGAAAAAGACCGATCCGTGGCCGAAGAGCCCGCTCTGGCGTTGCGCGATCTTGGCGGCCAAGGTGCTTGGGATCGCATGGCCCACAGCGAACTGAGCGAAAGCAAACCAGCAGAGGAGGGGTATCACGAACGCGAGCGCGAGCACGCTCCACTGTTTTCGTGTCAGGCGCCCCGCACGGTCAACGACGAACACCACCGCAGCGATCGCGAACGTGAAGATCACCCCATCGGGTCGCGTGAGAACGAGCGCTGCGAAGCAGAGGCCAGTCATCAGCGGCCGACGTGCGAACGCTGCCATGAACGACGCAGCGACGAAGAAGAGATACAGCGACGCTTCCATCCCACGCACGGCTCCGAGTGCGGGCGCCGACCCCACGAGGGCCGCCACCACGAGGGCACCGATTGGGAAGCCGAAGCGTCGCAGCGCGGCACCGGTCAAGAAGCCCGCTCCGGCGGTGGTTACGACGAAGACGGCAGTCGCGGCGCCGGTCGTGCTGATGCCCAATCGTGTCGCGGCAGCGAGCACCAACACGAATAACGGAGACGTGACTGCGTTGGCGTCACGCACACCTGGGTTAAAACGCCAGCCTGCGCCATGGGCGAGATTCCGGGCGTAGCGAAAGAAGATATAAGGATCGTCTTGTACAGGCTTGTGCTGCAGCAGCACGACGAGAATGACAGGAACCAGCGAGACAACCGCAAGCATCCACGTGCTCGACAAGCGCCGTTCCAATGCGATATCTCCATCGCTCAGACCGGCGCCTTTTCCCACTGCCGGGAAGTTCCAAACGCACGCCGCAGTACCGCACATCAGGCGACCGCCAAACAGCGGACCGAATCACTCCTCGCGCTGAGGGTTAGTGCCCGCCGCAGTAGTTGCAGCCCGAACGCCACCACACGATGCACGGCATAACGATCAAGCTGCCGGAATCGTCGCTATGGCACGACGGGTAGTCAACGCCACTTCCATCTGATCAAGTGGGACCGTTCGCGGTACCTAAGTACTCCCCGCCCCGCCCCGCCCTGCCTGGGCCGGCGCCAGGCGCTCGGCGCGGTCCGGCCAGCGCTCTCGGCAGACCCTTCGGGTGGCCATTCGTCGAGTCGATCCTCCAGAACACTCGAACGATGCCGAGAGAATTCTGGCGGCGGGTACGGAGGTGTATCAAGGAGGTTCTGCCGATGGCCTCTTCCGAACGCACGACGATCGCCCGGAAGACGTTCGTCGCACTTGCCGAGCAATCTTCAGCGTTGCATCCTGGCGACCTCGAGCAGCTGTGCGAATTTCTCGTGGCTGCGCATCTGGACGGCCAACCCGTGAGCTACTGGGCTTGCGAGACGGCCATGGCGAGGTTCGCCGAACCGGTCAAGCAGGAAACGCTCGTTCTCATCGCGCGCGCGCCGCACCTGTTTCGGGCGCTTGATGCTGCACGCGCGGCTCCGGCGGCTACTGAGTGACAACCAGGTAGAGCCCGGAGATTCCTATGAGGAGCATGACGGCGTCCATGAGCAGGACGCGTCCGTCGTCGTACTCGAAGAGGCAAAGCTTCAATGCCAGCGCAGCGATACCGACGGCGAGAAAGACGGTCAGCGCGAGTTGCAGCATCTGGCTCAACGAGCGCAGCCGACAGTCAAACCCGTCCTCCCATATCGCGCCATGCCTTCGACCTCATGCTCCGCGCACTCTGAGAACGTCGGCCGCGGCCGGGCGGATGCTTGGCGCTTCTTGGTTCCCAGGGATTGACATGTGAGTAATCCATTGGCTCCGCGAGCTCGGATGACTCGTCGGGCGGGCCCCTCGATCGACGGGTGAAATAGGTTGAGGACCGCAGACGACGACATGCTGCGAAATGGAGGCATGACGCGGGACGTTCGTGGGCAAGGTCTGCGCAGTGGACGGGGGTCTGCGCTATCAACCGGCGCTCGACGGCATTCGCGCGCTTTCGGTGCTGGCGGTCATCGCGTACCACGACGACTATCCGATCGTCCGTGGTGGCTTCCTCGGTGTTGATGCCTTCTTCGTGCTGTCGGGTTTTCTGATCACGACCCTGCTCGTACTCGAGTATCGCCGCCACGCAAGCATCTCTCTCACCCGGTTCTGGTCCCGGCGGGCACGTCGTCTCCTTCCCGCACTGGTCGTCGTCTTGGTCGTGGTTGCGGCGTATGTACGTCTCGACGTCGCATCGTGGGACCGAGTCGCGCTCCGCAATGACGGGCTCGCGAGCCTGCTCTATGTGGCCAACTGGCGGTATATCGCGACCGGGCATTCATACTTTGAGCTGTTCGCATCGCCATCACCGCTGCGCCACATGTGGTCGCTCGCGATCGAGGAACAGTTTTACCTCGTTTGGCCGCTCGTCACGGCCTTGTGCCTGAAGCTTGCACGCGGTTCGGTCCGCCTCCTCGCCGCAATCTGCGTATGTGGCATTGGCGCGTCGACCATCGTGATGGCGCGCGCGTTCAACCCGCATGATCCATCACGGGCCTACTACGGCACCGACACCCGCGCCCACAGCCTCTTGATCGGCGCGCTTCTCGCCGTGCTCCTCATCGTGTGGACACCTCGGCCTACCGCCCGGCGCGTGATCGCGGTACTCGGCGTGTTGGCGGCGGTGGCCATCGTCATCTCCTGGACCCAGGTTTCAGGCACCAGCGAGAGCTACTACCGAGGTGGCTCAGCGCTCTACGCGGTCGCGGTCGCAGTCGTCATCACCGCCGCGCTGCAACCGGGACCCCTGCAGAGAGTCCTCTCCTGGCAATCCCTCACCTGGACCGGCCGCATCTCCTACGGCCTGTATCTGTGGCATTGGCCCGTCGATGTGTGGCTCGTTTCCTCTCGACTCCACATCGGTGCTACGCAGCTCAACCTGCTTCGCCTCCTTCTCACCTTCCTGTTGGCCACCGCGTCGTACTGCCTCGTCGAACGTCCCATCCGTCACAGGGCCGCGCACTCCCGCCGGCGCACGTGGGCGTTCCTCGCCGTGGTTCCCTTGGTATCAGGCGCCCTCGTTGCCTCCGCAGCAGGCGCGGCCGAGCCGCCCGGATATGTCGGCGGCTTCGGGCATCCCTCAACATGCGGCGGCCCGTCGGCCGCTGAAGCGCAACAGGCCCTCGACACCGTTCGACAGGAGCTCGGCGACCGCGTACTGCCACGCGGGACCGTCCACCGCATCCTGATCCTCGGCGACTCGATCGCCTGCAGCTTCTATACGGGATTGTGGGCAGTCGGTCGCCATGCCGGCATCGTCGTCGACCAAGGATCCGTTATCGGATGCGGGATCGTCAGCGACCAAGTCGAAGCCACCGGCGGCGAAAGGGCAATGATCGGCGACGAGATCTGCCATTCGCTCGTCGAACGTACCGTGACCAGGGCGCTCGCCCGGTCCGTTCCCGACGTCGTCGTGTGGTTCAGCAACTGGGAACGGTTCAACCTCGACATCGACGGATCTACGATCGCGGCGAACACCCCTACCGGTGACAACATCATCCTCGCTCGCATGGACGACGCCCTACCACGACTTACTGCCCACGGCGCCCGCCTCGCGATCGTCACGATCCCACCAGCAACCGAAGGCTCGGCCCTTGGAATGCATTTCACTCCAAGTCTCAAGACCGAGCGAAGCATCCTTCACCTCGACGACTTGCTCCGGCGCTTCGTCGCGTCCCACCCGCACCGCACCATGCTCATCGATCTTGCCCACCTCGTCTGCCCGAACGGCACGCCATGCGCACCGAAGGTAGACGGCCATCATCCACGGCCCGACAGCACCCATTTCTCGCCCCAGGGCGCGGCCTGGGCCGCGCAATGGTTCATCCGTCAGCTCGTCGCCAGCACGACCTGTCAACGCGATGACAGCGACATCCGCATAAATTCCCATGCAGCGGGGCCGATCTCCCCAGCTCCGCAGTCGGAGAAGATCCCTACCGCGGACCCGAGCAGATGGCCCGATCTGGTGGGATGAGCTGAAAAGCGAAGGTCAGTGCACGCCGCAGTAGTGCAGCCGGCGGGTGTCCACACGATGCACGACACCGGGTCGCTTCGTGACGTAGCTCGCGGCCGCGGCACCCCTCCGGTTCCTCGTCCTCGGTGCAGCCCGCGACCGTGCCCTCGGCATGAACGATCAGGCCGCTCGCTGACGCCGGCGACTACGCGTTCGACGAACGCTGCGTGGGGGATTCGGCGTTGACGTCTCGCACGAGGTCGAGGAGTCGGCCGAGGTCGTCGAGTCGGAAGCCGAGGTCATCTCCGGCGGGATTGCCGTCGAGGTTGGCGCGCACGGTGTTGATGCCGGCGTCCCGGTAGAGCCGGAGCCGGTCGCGTATGAGGTCGTCGGTGCCGATCAGGTTCGTGCCGAGCCCGATAGCGATCGGGACACGCTTGCGGGCGGCGTCCTTGTCGCCGGCGAGCCACAGTTGTTGGACGGCGAGCACGTCATCGCCATAGCCCTGACGTTCGAACGCATTGTTGTAGAAGTTCGTCGCCGCCGACCCCATCGCGCCGAACGTGAACGCGTAGCCCTCGGCGTGACGGCGTCCAGCCGCATCGACGTCGTCGGTGAACTCGACGCCAACCGACACGGTCAGGTCGAGGTCGGCCACCGTGCGGCCGGCCGATTCCGCACCTTGACGGATCGGGTCGAGGAATACGTCCGCGGTCTCGGGGAAGAACGAGTTGCCGATCCATCCATCGGCGAGCTCGCCCGTGAGCCGCAGGTTCGCGGGCCCCAGTGCGGCGACATAGATCGGGATGTGCGCCGGAGGCATGAGGGAGCGGATCGGGCGTCCTTCGCCATCGGGCAGAGGCAGCTCGTAGATCTCACCGTGGTACTCGAGGCGCTCGCCCGCGCTGATCGAGCGGACGATCTCGATCGACTCGCGGGTGCGGCGCACCGGTCTGTCGAAGTGGACGCCGTGCCAACCCTCCATCACCTGCGGGCCGCTGGTACCGACACCGAGCACGAACCGACCACCCGACAACGCCTGCAGCGACAGCGCGGACATCGCGAGCATCGCCGGCGTGCGCGCTCCAAGTTGCACGATGCCGGTCGCGAGGCGCACACGCGTGGTGCACGCGGCGAGGTAAGCGAGCGGGGTCAACGCGTCGGCCGCCCAGAACTCCGGCACCCACACCGAGTCGACACCGAGCCGTTCCGCTTCGCGCACGAACTCGACGCCGTCAGAGGTGAACGGCATGGCGCCGACGCCGACGCGCAGCGTCATTGCTGCGCCTCGGCGAGTTGCTTGATCCCGCCCACGGTGGCGCGCATGTTGATCTCATACTCCGCCAGTCGGCGGGCGATAATCCGCTCCTCCTTGTCCGGCATCGCAGTGATGGCGATCGTGAGCCCCGACGGTGCCGGCCCCATGCGCGTGCCCTGCCGGAGCCGGACACCCTCGGGTTCCTGTTCCAGTTCGAACCACCAGCTCGATGACGGATTCTCTGAATCAGTGACCACCCAGCCGAACGCGCGCAGCGGGTCATACCGGTTCACGAACGACGTGGTCTCCCACTCCCCCAACGCGCTGTGATGATTGCGGCCGCGAAAGCGGGCACCGACACACGGCACGTCATCCAGCCATTCCGCGCCGAGAAACTCCGTCGAGTACCGCGCCGGCACGTTGATGTCACTCACCAACTGCCACACCCGCTCGATCGGCGCGTCGATCAGAACGTCAACCTCGGTTGAGGGACCATCTCCATACTTCAATTCCCGCCTCTTTCTACGATCGGCTACCGAGAACCTTGCGCGTTTGCCGACTAAACCGAGCGACTGCCTCACCAAGATCGCGCTGATCCGGCCGGGCATGATCGCGCGGTTGATGCTGAGGATGTTGTTTACGCCGCTCGGAACTCGGTGACGCGATCGCGCTCGTCGGCGGCTTGGTGGCTCGTGCCCGACGCCCACGGCATCCAACTTCTCCGCGATGAGCACCTTGCGAACGCTCACGACCTCAGCGGCTGGACCATCACGAAGCTCGGCCACGGACGCCACCTCGTCGAGCACCCCGACCTCGCGGCGTGGTACGCGCACCCGCTCCCCGACCCTCACGAACGTTGACGCGCGGGTCGCACGATCATCTCGTGGATCGCGAGATGGTCGGGCGCCTGAGCAAGGCTGAGCCTGGTGGCCCGCTCGCTATTTGATGAGACGGACCGGGTCTCCGAGGAGGTACGCGTTCCATGACGTCACGTCGTGGACGGCGCCGCTGAACTTTTCGTTGATCGTGATCCAGCAGCCGTTCGGATCGTCGTCGGTGCACTTGTAGCCGGCAGGGATCGGCACCGTGACGGTGCTCCACTGCGCGTTCCAGTTCGCCGGGTTGCTGTTCACACCCGGGATCAGGCATGAAGAGATCCCAGTGGGGGGTCCCCAGGGAGCAGTGCGCGAGTTCGGTGCGGTGCCGATGGCAGATCCGTTCGCGCCGCTCCATGTGCAGTTCGAGAAGGTGGGCCCGATGCTGCTGACACTGTCCGCCGGCGGCATCACCTGGAGCTGGCCGACGGTGCCCTGGTTCGCGTCGCCGATGTCGTAGAAGTTCAATACCAAGGTGTGGCCGGCGGCCGCCGTCGGCACGCGAGCCAGGTAGAACTTCGTCAGCTGGTTGCTCCCGACGTTCGTGAAGATGCTCATGTAGGTATTGCCCGCGACGGTGACGGGCGCAGCCCCGCCGCCCGAAGTCGCGCCGCGTAGCGAGAAGTGGTTGCTCCCGCTCCCGTTGTCGGTCGACACCTGGATGAAGTACTCGTCACCCTGCTGCCCCGACACCTGGCACAGGTTCACCCATTGCCGGAAGTAGGTGGCGAACGGAGCCGGCGCGCCCGGGAGCGTGCCGCCCTGAAGCGCGGTCGCGACGTTGCCGTTGTAACCCGGAAATGTGATCGGACCGCACACCTGTTGCGCGGTCGAGGGATCGCCGGGCACCGACGCCTTCAGCACGCGATACGTCGTGGCCGGTGGCGGGCTCGCGTTGGCACTGTTGGGGAACGACTGGTCACCGGTGCAGTACTGGTAGCCGGCGTCCGTCGGCGAGCCAGTGCTGATCACAGGTTGGAAGCGCTTGTGGATGTCGCCCGTGTTGGTCGCACCCTGCGGATAGTCCGGAATGTTCGTGAGGTTCGACGCATCGGCGAGATGGATGGTCGACGTATCGGAACAGAGACTGCCGACATGCACCATCGCGGGGTCGAACACCTGGAGGTTGGCCGTCGCCGAGCTGGTGAAGTCGACGGTGTAGTAGTAGCCGTTGGCGATGTAGTTGAGGTTCTGGCCGTCGCCGTTGGCGTTGCAGCCGTCCGTACCGCCCCCTGAACCGTTCTCGCACCAGTTGGCGGCGTACGCATCGCCCTGTTGCTTCGCAGTGCCGCCGCCCTCGATGTTGCCCCAGAAGTTCGGGTAGGTCTGCGGCGGGTCGGTCGCGTCGATGGGCCAGCTCGTGTTGTCGGGATCGTTGCCGTACTGGTTCGACGGGCTTCCCATCGACAACGGCTTGAGGTATTCGGCGGTCGCGGTCGCGCTCACGTTGGTGGCGTCCATGCCCAGGATCTGCCCGAACGTGTTCTTGACCTTCTGCACGATCTTGACCCGGTACTGATACGTGAGATCGCCCGAACCGGCACAGATGGCCAGCGTGGCGCCACCGAGGGGGCAGCTGTCACCGGGCCCGAGTGGCGTGATGCCGCCGACCGTGTAGCCGTTGCTCGCCGCCACGCTCAGCGCCGCCGCGTTCGCCTTCACGAGATCCCCCGGAAAGCTGACCGCGCCCGCCAGCGCAGCCGCGTCGGCCGCGCGCTGCTCGCGGGTCTGGGTGTAGTGCCAGTACGACACGTCGACCGCGAACGCGCCCATCCCCAGCAGTACCACCAACATGAGCGAGAACCACACCGCGACAAACCCGCGCTCGTCACCGCGGCGACGCGACGTGATGCGGAGCCGAGACAGTCGACCCTGACTCATGAGCACGTGGAGCTCGGGACCGGCTCGAGCTGGAACACCGACGTCGTCGACAGCGCCGGCGCACTGTCGTTGCCGAAGAACACCGAGAACAGCCCGGGCACGAGCAGCTCGTGGCGGACCAAGACGTGCACCGCGACCTTGTCGAAGGTCCCCGGCGTCCCGTTGACCGGACACCCGTAGTTGCGGTTCGCGATCGGCCAGTTGTCGCTCGGCGGATACTGCCCCGCCGGAAGACCTCCCGCCTGGACCTCCCAGACCGGGCTGTCCGGCGTACCCGGGTGCACCAACGAGAACGTCATCGAATAATCGCCGCACGGGTTCGAGCTGCCGGCGACGTACTTGCCGACACAGACCGTCGGCTGGCCCTGGATGTCCGACGGGCTGATGTTCAACGCATTGGCGGCCGCTTCGGCAGCCTTGAACTCCAGCTGCGGATCCAGACTCGAGATCCCCGCGGTACGGCCACCGGCCCGCGTCGCATGCGCGACATTCGAGTTGGCATTGAACACGAGCGCGAACTCGATGATCCCGAACGTCAACAACAACAACAACGGCAGCACCAACGCGAACTCGACCATCGTCGCGCCGCGCTCAGACGTTCCACTACGACGTCGAACCCTTGCCCGGAACACGTCAGCCCTCCGCCCGAAACACATGATTGACCTCGAGCACGTCCGCCACCGCCCGCCGTGGTCGCTGCTACATCTAAGAGATCATCGGCCGGGAGACGGGCCGCTTGACCGCTCCGCCACATCGCCCGGCTGCGGGCCGGGGCGGCAAACGGCGCCCTGGGAGGCGAACGAACGTTCGGATCGGGACCGCAGGCCTACTCGCCGACGTCCCGCTCGGCGAACCGGAGGTGTGCGCCCTCGGGCCTCGCGGCCCGGTCGTCGGGTCCGGCCGAACGGCGCGCGGGCTCGAGGTCGATGACGTCGGCCATGCGCCGCGATTCCTGCACGCCGCGCCGTCGTCCGTGATCCTTGGCCAGGGCACGACGCCTCGCGACAACGACAACGGCATCGGCAAGAAGTGCCAGGCCCACGGCAACGAGGACCACGATGACTGTTGTCGTCACAGAGGAGGCGTTCCCGCGTCACGCTGCTTTCACACCGGCTCATGCTCCGGCATTCACCTTCGCGCGGTCGCGGCCTGGCAGAACTTGCACCCCACGGCGTCAACAGTCGGTGACGCGCGCCGACACGGTGATGTGTAAGTCGCCGTGTTCGTTCGGCCCTCCGACCTCTAGCGAGTAACTCCAATGATCTCCTAGGAAGCGCGCATAGGTGTGATGGTCCGCCCCAATCTCGGTCCATCCGACCTTCTTCAGGCCGTCCTCGTAGCTTGCGAGCACCGCTTCGGGCGCGCTGCGCGCACGCAAGACTCGGGACGCCGAGAAATCCCCGCTGTCACAAGAGGAGTCCTCCGCAACTACGACACCGCCGGTCGGCACGTTGCTGAATCCGCGGTCGCCACGCAGTTCTGTCAGAGCATCGACGCGGCCAAGGTCTCGCGCTACGTGCAACGCGCAGTAGCTCACGCCCAAGACACCGATCAACAATGCGACGCGAATGATTGCCCAGTATTGAAGCTGGCCGGAGCGTTGTACGTAGCGACTTGCGCCAGGATCGAGAAGCCACCGCACCGGATTGGCCCGGCGTTTCATAACCCGCGCCACACGCCCTGAATAGGGATCATCGGACCGACGATTTTCAGCTAGCGAAACGCCGAACCACGACCACGAACTCGTTGAGAAGCGCTGTGGCGCGAGGGCAATACCGATTCCATCGCGGTCACAACACAGACGGCCACGAACAGATCGACCGCGACGCTCGTGAGTGCCAGAAGGAGAGCCGCCCACCCGTGGCCGGCCGTCAGACTGGCGAGGCCCCGTCCCGAGAGTGATCCGAGTATGAGAGCCAAGAACCAGATGCAGATGCGTCGCATTCGTAGGACGGTAGATCCGTCGCCGGGGGGGGGCAATGGACCATATCCTTCGGTGCGTGGCGAAGGAGCCTCAGGACCTTCCCGAGAACTGGCGGGAGGAATGGAAGAACGCTGAGCGACGCCGAGAAGCCTGGCGGGAAACTATTCGCGAAGCCGCACATTTCTTCTGGGGATCGGGATCCTGGCGGTTCGTGGCGAGCGTTGCCGTACTCGCGTTGTTCTTGGCAGTGCTTCTCATCACTCGTTAACGCACAGGGCGAATTTCCCGCTATCGAATGGCAATACGCGGCGATGAAACGTCATCGCAGCCGCGTGTGCAGAAAGACTCAAGGCTCACTCAGAGCCGACCGAGCGCAACGAAATACGGCAGAGCGAACGCCTCCACTGCAACGAACGCGGCGAGAGCAGCACGCTCGGCGCGTCGTGACACTTCTGGCTCCGCCGAGGTTTGCGAGACGCCTGTCTCGCATCGCGTCGCGACGTCCGTCACGATGCTCCCCTCGATGTCGCTCCGCCGCGACCCCCACTGCTGAATCGGCAAGAGTCGCAAGAGGTAGCCGGGATGCCACGTGCAACCGAATTCAGGTAGTGGCTCAGTTTGAAAATCAAACTGAGCCAATACCCGAATTCACGGCATCTACACAGCCGTTTTGAAGACCTGCCGGTCCGGAATCATGCACCCCCGGCAATTTCCTTCAGGGGCTCAGCCACCGCGGTAGGCGTTATTCGACCGCGATGCCAAACCAATGCTGACGAGTATGACGATTCCGACGCCGACCCAGCCGAGAACTATGCCGGCGATGGCCATACCGCGCCCGGCGTGTCGGCCGTCGGATAAGTCGACCTGATTCTTGGCGACATAGCCGAAGACCAATGCGAGGATTGAGCCGAGCCCGTAGAGCCAGACAATGCCGAGGACCATCGAAGCGATCGCAATTCCGTTCGTGGTCAGAGGCACCACCTCTTCGTAAGAATCAAAGCGGCGCCGTCATCGTCGAGCGGCCATTCGGGGCCGGACTCCGACTGTTCGTCAGAACCAAACTCGGCGCTGCAGACTCCGCACGCCCGCTGCTCTGGTCGCCTGCGCGCCCCGCACGTCGGGCGCTCCGTCCGCGTCTCGGCGACGAACTGATCCCATCGCTGCGGTCGATCGGTTTTCGGCTTGGAGGCGATGACCTCAGGTCGTGCAGACAGTGAGTTGCCGCACCCTCGGCAATAACCGATCTCCGGGCACCGATCGGCCACCGCAGTTCCCGCAATACGTCGCAACGTCCACTGTGGCCGCCTTTGATTTTGCTTCAGGAAGCTCGTCGGCGGCTCCGCACAAGGCTTTCGGCACGATCCCGGAGTCGGGTCAAGGACTCCTCCTACGAGGAGCCAAGCCGCCCCGGGGCCGCCAATCCCGGGCACGTCCACCTTCAGCGACCAGTTGGGCTCCGGTGCTCCGGGGCGACGACCGTGAACGTCGCGCCCAACGGGTTGCGGAGGTCGGCGCACGTCCCAGCAAAAGCGCGCAGCGGTAACGCCACACGTCGGGGCCGAGTTCCGGCACCTGCTCGACCTCCAAGAACTCGCGGCCGCGGCCACAACCGCGACACGCCGATCGCCGACACGGCCGCACATGGTGTCTGACCAGGGAGGACGGAAGTGGGCGGTAGGCGACTCGAACGCCTGACCTCATCCGCGTCAAGGACCAGCCCGTAAACGATGCGCTCACCTGCGAAAACGCACGTCAGCAGCGAGCGAAACAGCGCAAGTTATGGGGTGAAAACCGAGCGCGCCGTGCGCACGTCAGTAGGACCAGTCCTACCGTTCCAAAACCGTAGAGGTCTCCCGGCGATTCTCGACGTTCTCACTACACACGGCCGGCGAGCACGACGCGTCGCAACGATCTGTTCGTCACCTCGCAGCCGACGGACTCGTCGACCGTGTGTCCATGCCGGAACACATTGTCCTCGGCTCATGCCCTTGCGTCCGCGGGGACCGGACGGCGCCCGAGCGCCGGTAGTGGCTCAGTTTGAGATCGGGACTGTCTGGCCTTGTGGTGCGACACCCCAGCCGAGTTGACCGAGCATTGCGATGAAGTTCGTTCCGAGCCAGCTATCCGTGACCATGCCGTCCGCGTCGAGTTGCAGCGACAGCAGGATCGAAG
>JBBRXX010000030.1:0-54038 GCA_038238245.1 Acidimicrobiia bacterium | reverse complement strand
GACTACCCCCTTGAGGTGTATGGCGCCGGTGATCTGACCGCGGTCGGATCCAACACCACGACCGGGACACCGAAACAGCGGGTGTTCAGGATCTCGGGCACCGTCGCGACCACCTGGACGGTCGGCCCGGCGTCGTCGGGCATCTACGAACTCGGGTTCGTGGAGGTCGCCAGCGGCGCGACCATGACCGTCACCCCCGGCGCAATTATCAAAATCGGAGTAGGCAACCTGGATGTGATGGACGGCGGGACGCTGCAGGCGACGAGCGCGACGTTCACCGAGCAAGGTGACGACTCCGCCGGTGGTGACACCAACGGCGATGGAACCGCATCGGAGCCGGGATTGTGGTCGGGGATCCGCGCTGAACTGGGTTCGACGGTCACGATCAGCTCATCGACGGTGACTTACGCAGCGGTCGGCGTCGATGCAAACCCGGGCTTCGAGGTCAACCTCCTCACTCCCTGGGCCGACGTCTCTGTCACCGGTTCCACCTTCGCCAATAACGCGTGGGACATCCGAAACGGACCCAAGGACTGGCTGGATCATGTCGGCAAGGCCGTCGACGCGTCGGGCTCGGTGGTGAATCCGGCGTTGGTGTCCTCCCACGCGCATGTCTGCGTCGCCCCTCCTGACACGCCCCTCCCGGACGTTCCGATCATCATCTGGGATGTCACGTTCGGCCTCCCGGACGGGAAATGTCCTCCCGGCTGGACCGAGGTCAAGACCCACCCGTAACCGGCATGCGCAGAGCGGGCCTCGCGTGCTCCTGGATCACATGTGAGGTCCGATCGGGACGGCAGCAGACTCCGGGGATTTGCCGACCCGGCGTCCAGATCGGCCCGACGTCACCACCCGCTGTCGGACCGTGAACCTGAGGTCGGTCCACACGGCCCACGGCGTGCATGGCTTCCCGTCAACGGTCGACATGGCTCATCGTCGCACGCCCAAGCTCCCGCGTCGGCGGCGGTGTATCGCTCACGGCGGTGGCGCCTTCTACGTGACGAATCCCGGCGGGGCGCGATCCGGAGCGCCGACCTGTGAATGCGGCGCTTATGGGTTCCCCATCGGCCGGGTCCGGGACGTGCCCGTGGCCGCTCCCCTTCACGGGCAAACGCGTCACCCGACGACCATCCCGGATCTGCGATGCGTTCCTGGCGATACCGACGTCGCGGCCCCCGGTGACAGGAGCCCCGCCCCCCGCATCGACCGGCGTGAGACTTGGGCTTAGGGAAGAGTTGCTCGAGTGGGAGCGAGTTCGACAGCTCGCTACCGACGCCCTCGCGGGCCTGCGCCGTCCGACTGACGACAAGGACTCGGGCGGCTCGTAGGTCCCGTACAGATCGGCAGATATGGCGCGGTTCGTCAGGCCGTCATCTGGGCGGCGAATGTGGGCCAGGTGCCTGGGACGCCTTTGAGTTCGTGTTCGCCGCGCAGCTCGAACTCCAAGCCGGAACCCGCCGTGAGGTCAACGACGGTACGGGAGACAACGATCTCGCTCGGGGCAGCAAGCGCGCTGATGCGCTGGGCGATTACCACCGCGATGCCGGTCACGTCTGCAGCCCGTAGCTCGATCTCGCCGGTATGAAGACCGGCCCGTAGTGTGATGCCCTGCCGGCTCGCGGCCTCACGGAGGGCAGCGGCGCAGCGCACCGCTCGTGCTGGACCGTCGAATGTCGCGAGCAGCCCGTCGCCGAGTTGTTTGACAACGCGTCCTCGAAACTTTGTCACGATTCGGCTCATCGTTCGATCGTGGTCATCGAGGAACTGACGCCAACCCTCATCGCCGCGCGAAACAAGCTGTTCGGTCGAGGCGACAATGTCGGTGAACAGCACCGTCGCCAGCGGTCGATCCTGCGCGACCTCAGCATCTGGCTCGGCAAGAAACTCTCTCACCTCGGCGAGGAGGGGACCGGTGTCGCCCAAGAACGCCTCCGTCTCCGAGCCGGGCAGTTCGACGAAGCGCGCCTGCGGAATCAGGCGGGCCATCGCTCGACTCGCTTCGATGTCATAGATGTGATTGTCGCGGCGGTGTAACACCAGGGTCGGAACTCGCACACTGGGCAACACGGGTCCGACATCCATGCGCGTGGACCACTCGAAGTAGTCGCGGGAAGCCTCGGGACTCAGCAGCAGCCGATGGGCGCGGCCCCACCAATCCCGCAGCACCGGATCATGCGCAACGCGAGGATTCATTGCTTCCAAGCTCTCGACCCCGAGGTACGCCCGCGCCGCGGCACTCAGCTCCTGAGATGACATGTTGCGCGTCTCGGGAACCGACGTCTGAAGATGCATCAGGATGAGCGACCGGACGCGCTCCGGATACGTCGCCGCGAGGATCACACCACCGACACCGACCGTCATATCGAAACAGGTGACCCGATCCGCACCCGCGGCATCAAGCACCGCCAACACGTCGTCGCACCACCCCTCCAACGTCGCCGCGCCCGGATCAGAAATCGGATCTGACGCCCCTACCCCCCGCGAATCGAGGGCGATCACCCTCGCGAAACTGCCCAACGTCGCCATGAACGACGCGAGCTGCGGCAAATCCCACGTCAAATCGATCGGATAACAGACCTGCTGAACCAGAACGTCGCATGGCCCATCCCCGAACACCTCGAACGCGAGACACTTGCCATCGCGCTCCGCATACCGGACCTCGGCACCCTGCACGACCCTAAGTCTTGCGCGATCCGAACGCCCAGTGCCGCGCCGCAAGAGGCAGCGCATAATGCCCGCTCTGGCGTGTTATTGCGAGCGCTATCCAGCCTGCACGCCGCAGTGGTTGCGTGCCGGCGAGCGATCAGGTCGGCAGTTATGGGCGAGCTCAGCGCGTGACGTTGATGTCATAGACAGGTACGGCCGGTGCGTCTCGGCGGGCCTTGTCTGTTGCGGTGTCGAGCTCGGCGAGTTGGGTGTATGTGATGTGGTTCGGGTCGATTCCGAGCGCCGCGGCGTCGTCGTGATCGAGGCGTTCGATGAGGTCCTTGGACGCGAGTGCCCGTCCACCCATCGCGCATATTTCGATGCGAGCGGCTTCGTTGACCTCGTCGCCGAGCGCCGTCGCTTCAGTGCGGCCGCGCGTGATGATGCTGCCGATGTAGAGCGTCGCGCCCCAATGCAGACCGGCCCGGATCGTGACCTCGTCCGCCTGTAGGTCGTGGCGCACCGCGACATCGTGTGCCTCGACTTGCAGCGCTCGCGCCGCCTCGATGCAGCCGCGCGCGGCCGCGGATTCGAGCCGGACGTTTCCGCGACGAAAAAGGCGGTGACGCCATCACCCGCGTGCCGCCCGACGAGGCCGCCCGCGTCGACCACGCACTGATCGGCGGCCCGGGTGAGGTGGCGTACGAGCCTGAAGTAACTCGCGGTCGGAAGGCGCTTCGCCAACGGCGCCGAGCCCTCGAGATCAGCGAATAACACCGCGGCGGGACGCCGACCGGCCGCCGCGAGCTGCTGCATCCGCTCGAAGTGGCGGAGATCACCAGGAGCGGCCAACAAGAAGAGGGTGCTCATTCCCACGGCAGGCTTAATGATGGACAGCGTCCCCACGACACGTCCGGTCGCATCTCGCACGCGCTCGTATACCGTCGTCGAACCGATGCGGTTGCCGAACGCCGTGGTGGGTTGCTCGACTGCGATGGCTGCGACATTGCTGGGTTCGAGCTCGTCAATAAGGTCACAAAAGATTGGGTGCACCATCTCGCGCAACGCGTCACGTCCGCCCGGAATGTCGGCGAGCAGCAGTGGGCCGACACACCTGAGGTTGTCGCGTATTTCCTCCGCGGCGTTCGCACCCGCACTGCCGGCCAGTTGAGCCGCGATCTGCTCCGGTCCGAACAGGAACTCGCCGACAATGAGTTGTCACTGACCGACGCCAGCTCGGCCGTCGTGTGCGTGACGCGCCAGCAATCGTCAACCGCAAACGCGAAGTAGCCCGCCCCGCCCCATGCCGCGACGACCTGCGCCAACGTCGAATCCTCGGGCGCGCCGAGCCCACGGTCGTTTCCCGCCTCCATCCGCACAGATTGCCCGCTCTGGCGCCATCTTGCGAGCGGTCCGGTTGTAGTTCTTCCCTCTCCTCTGGTCCGTGGGTGTGTGCCCGCGGGTGAGAGTGGAGGTGAGAGATGCGGGTGGTTGCGGTGACGACGGTGGCGGTCCGCGAGGTGCTGTTTACAACCGAGGAGGAGCAGGCGCTGCTCGGGTTCCTGACCGGCTACAGCGGCCTCACCCGCGACGCCTACCAGTTGGATCTGCGCCAGTACCTGGCATGGTGTGCCGATCATCAGGTCGCGCTGTTCGATGCCCGGCGCGCGGACATCGAAGGCTTCGGGCGGCATCTCGAAGGCCTGGGTCGAGCCTGTGCGACGATCACCCGGCGGCTGTGCACGGTGGCGTGCTTCTACCGCTATGCCGAACAGGAAGGCATGATCGCGGTGTCCCCCGCGGTGCACGTCCGGCGCCCTCGTCTCGACTACGAGTCCCACGCGACGGGTCTTGACCGCAACGAGGTCGGCGCCATGTTGGTCGCGGCCGGGCTCCGAAATGCTCGCGACCATGCCCTTGTGAGCCTGCTGGCCCTGAACGGTCTGCGGGTCTCTGAGGCGCTCGGTGCCGACATCGAACAGCTCGGCCTCGAACGCGGCCACCGCACCCTCACCATCGTCCGCAAAGGCGCCAAGATCGTGATGATCCCGCTCCCGCCCCGCACCGCGCGCGCTATCGACCTCGCCGTCGGCGAACGAAGCGACGGCCCGCTGTTCTGCGACCAGACCGGAACGCGGCTCGACCGCAATGCCGCCAGCCGCATCGTGCGCCGCATCGCCCGCCAGGCAGGCATCTCCAAACGGGTCGGCCACACCTTGCGGCACGCGTTCATCACTGCCGCCCTCGACGCGGGCGTCCCACTTCGCGACGTCCAAGAAGCCGCCAGCCATGCCGATCCCCGCACCACCATGCGCTACGACCGCGCCCGCGTCAGCCTCGACCGCCACGCCACCTATATCGTCGCCACCTTCATCGCCGGGGCCGCCCGCTGACTCCGACCCTCGCAAGAAGACGTTAGAGCGGGCAATCTGTGCACGTTCAGTCGAGGGGCAGTCCTACTCCGCTTACGCGTCATTGCTCGGTCGATGGCGATTCGCGGGCGAGGGCCTTTCATATGCCTATTGGCCAGACCCTGCGCGACCATGTCGTCATGGACACGCCCGAGGTTCGCTATGCGCGGAACGGCGGCCGGAGGATCGCGTATCAGACGTGGGGTTCGGGAACGATCGACCACCTCGTCATGGCTGACTGGCCCTCGAACTGTGACGCGATGTGGGAGCACCCCGGTCATCTGCGCATGTGGCGGTTTCTCGGCTCGTTCGCTCGTGTCATGCGTTTCGATCGCGGTGGGATTGGTTCGTCAGACCCGCCGAACGGTGACGTCGACGACCTGCACGCATGGGCCGACGACGCGATCGCCGTGCTCGACGCGGAGGAGTGCGACCGCGCGGCAGTCACGGGCGAGGGTTGGGCAAGCCACGTCGCAGTCGCGCTCGCGGTCGACTATCCCAGCCGCGTAGATCGATTGCTCCTCGTCAATGGTTTCGCGCGTCTGGTGCGGGACGACGCTTACCGGAACGGCTTGGCTGTGGATCAGGGTGCTGTAGTCGCGGAGCGAGCCCGTTCAATGTGGGGCACAGGCACCGTGATCGGCGGTGTCGCTCCGGAGCTGTCGCGCGGCTACATGGACCTGTGCGCGCGATACGAGCGCCTCGCGACCAGTCCGGCGGTCGCAGCCACAATGATCCGAGCCATGTTTGCTTCCGACATCCGCAACCTACTTGCGCGCGTCACATGCCCGACTGTTGTGCTCTACACCGGCGAGTACACGCACATCGGAGCGGACCATGCGCGCTTGCTCGCCGAGCACATTGCGGGCGCGGACCTTCTCGAAGCGCCGAGCGCGACGTACTACGACTTGGGTACCGACGCGAGCCGCCGCTACGTCGAGTTCTTTACGGGGTCGAGCGAGGACGTATGGGCGGAGCGTCAGCTCGCGGTGGTGGTGTTCAGCGACATCGTTGAGTCGACGACACAACTCGCGCGCCGCGGTGATCGGGAATGGACGATCCTTTTGGAGAACTGCAACGATGTCGTGGGGCGCGAGGTCCGGCGGTTCGGCGGTTCCGTAGTCAAACAGACCGGCGACGGCCATCTCTTGACATTCGCGAGTCCCGGGGCGGCTATCTCGGCGGTGTTCGGAGTGCGACGGGCAGTGCAGGCGCTCGGCGTGTCGTTGCGTTTCGGGATGCACATGGGCGAGATCGAACCCCGCGCTGACGGCGACATCGCCGGTATCGCGGTGCACACCGCAGCCCGGATCGCCGATCGCGCCAACGCCGACGAGATTCTGGTCTCGCGTGTAATGGCCGATCTTCTGGCGGGAACCGGGCTCGTGTTCGTCGATCGTGGCAGCCAGGAGCTCAAAGGGTTGTCCGCGCCCGTACATCTCTTCGCCGTACGCGGATCGTAGAGCGGCGACGCTCCGACCGTAAGGTCGGCGCGTCGCTGGCTACTGCACGCGCGACCAAACGCCCCGGAGTACCCGGTCAGCGTCGCCGAACCGACGCCATGCTGCGCCGATCGATCTGGACACCCGTCGGCTGCAACTATTGCGGCGTGCAGGCTGGTTAGCGGCTCGCAATAACACGCCAGAGCGGGCATTATGCGTGCGCCGTGGAACGGCAGCGTGGTATCGGGCGGCTAAGACCCTGTACGTGAGCGTCGAGTTTTTGGGCGTCGCGTCGTCGAGTTCGCTGCGAGGATGATGCTCGTGCGCCGTTACGAGGGGGCCGTTTTCGACAGCAGCCGCTGGGACGGCTTCGAGCTTCGCGCCGGCGACATCATCATCAGCACACCGCCGAAGTGCGGGACGACGTGGACGCAGATGATCTGCGCGCTAGTCGTCCTGCAGGAGGCGGAGCTGCCGCTGCCGTTGGACACGCTCTCGCCTTGGCTCGACATGGTGACCCGCGCCCGTAGAGAGGTGTTCGCCGACCTGGGGGCCCAGACGCACCGCCGGTTCATCAAGACGCACACACCGCTCGACGGAATCCCAAACGATCCGACGGTTACGTACATCTGCGTCGGACGCGACCCGCGCGACGTCGCGCTGTCCATGGACCGGCACCTCGACAACATGGACATTGGCACGTTTCTCGCGGCCCGCGAGCGGGCGGCCGCGATCGACGGCATCGAGCTTCGCCCGTTGCCCCCACCGGTGCCGCGCCCCGACGGCGTGCGGCGCCGGTTCTGGCAGTGGGTCGACGACGAGACCCCCTCGACAGACTCTGGAGGCGTGTCGCTTCGGTTCACCGTCGAGCATGTGCAGACGTTCTGGGACGCCGGCGGCGATCTCGATGTCGTGTTCCTGCACTACGACGAACTGAAGGCCGACCTCATGGGGCAGATGCGGAAGTTGGCCGCGCACCTCGAAATCGCGGTCGACGAGGATCGGTGGCCCGCCCTGGTCCAATCGGCGACGTTCAACTCGATGCGAAGCATGGCCGAAATGACCGTGCCGGGCGGTGATCGCGGACACTGGCTCGACGACGCCGCGTTCTTCAGCCGCGGAACGAGCGGCCAGTGGCGTGATCTCCTCGATGAAGCCGACCTCGCTCGGTACGCCGCGCGGGTGCGCGCACTCGCGTCCCCCGACGTCGTCGAGTGGTTGCATCGCGAGCCGATCGACTGAGTCCAGGTTCCCGCGCGCGAGTTGACGCGACGACACCTGACTGGCCGCTCGGTAGGGGGACTACCGGCGGGCGTTCGAACCACCTCATCTTCAGCGCCGGCCGACATACGACGGGCAAGGCTCTGTCGGCGTGACGGCCGCCACGCCATGACCTAACAGGACGGGCGTGCGCTGGCCGTCGATCGCCGCGTCGATCTCTCAGCGCCGCCCATAACTGCCGATCTGGTCGCTCGCCGGCTGCAACCACTGCGGCGTGCAGCACGGGTAGTTCGCTTCTACCGGATTTTCTAACGGACCGGGCCGGAACGGTGCCAACACACCGGACGGCCTCGGACACAACGCCGGATAGAACCTGGGTTCTTGGACCGTGTCGGATGGTGTCGGATGTGCCTGTGTAGCGGACGACTAAGTTCACAGCCGTGCGCGAGGATCCGGCAGCGCTCGTCGAACGCGCACTCGAAGGCGACCGCCGTGCGATCGCCAAGGTGCTCTCGCTCGTCGAACAGGGCGGCGAGGGTGCCCGAACCGCGCTCGTGCGGTTGCACGGGCGGACCGGGCACGCATGGTCGATCGGGATCACCGGCGCGCCCGGGTCGGGGAAGTCGACGCTCACCGACCAGCTCGTCATACGCCTGCGGTCCGGTGGTGAGGAGGTGGGCGTGCTCGCCGTCGATCCGACGAGCCCGTTCAGCGGCGGCGCGATCCTCGGTGATCGGGTCCGCATGCAACATCACACCGACGACGCCGGCGTGTTCATCCGCTCGATGGCGACACGCGGTCATCTCGGCGGCCTCGCGCTCGCGACCCCACAGGCGGTCCGCGTGCTCGACGCCGTGGGGAAGGGATGGATCGTGATCGAGACCGTCGGCGTCGGGCAGGTCGAGGTCGAGATTGCCGGGCACGCCGACACGACGGTCGTGGTCGTGAACCCGGGCTGGGGCGATTCGGTGCAGGCCGCCAAGGCCGGTCTGCTGGAGATCGCCGACCTCTTCGTCGTGAACAAGGCCGACCGTTCCGGCGCGGCCGATGCAGTGCGCGATCTCGCAGGAATGCTCGAGCTCTCCGGTGAGCGCGCGTGGCGCCCGCCGGTGTTGCAGACCGTCGCGACCACCGGGGAAGGCGTCGACGAGCTCTTCGATGCAATCACCGAGCACCGCGCGCATCTGGAGTCAACTGGCGAAGCCGATGTGCGACGGCGCGCCCGGCTGCGCGAAGAGCTGCGAGGGCTCGTCGCCGCGCACATGCTCGAACGCGCCGACGCGGTGTGCCGCGGCCCCGAATTCGACGCGATCGTCGATGAGGTCGCGGCGCGGACACGTGACCCGTATTCCGCGGCCGACGCGTTGCTCCGCGGGCAACATATCTAGCGCATGCAACCGTTGCGCGCCCTGCTCGACGCGGCGGCGCGCGGTCAGTACCCGCCCGCCGACGGGGGATTCGACGTGCTCCCTTCTCCCGACGGGCTCGCGGACGTGATGCTCGGTTTCACGGGTCATTTCGTGCTCGCCGCCTCGATCGAAGCCGCCGAGGTTGCGGGGCGGATCCCCGCCGGCGATCTCTCGGTGCCGATGTCCGCCCCGTTCCTCGTGTGGCTTGCGGAGCGGCTCGGCTCACGGCCGGCAACGTTCGACGCGTTGTTGTGCGCGACCGGCGACGGAGGGGGCCCGCCGTCGTGGCTCCACGAGGTCGACGGGCTCGACCATCCTCGCGTCGCGCGCGCCGCTCGTTATCGCAGCGACATGCGCATGTACGCGACCGACGACGGTGCCGCGGTATTGATCGTCGGACGCGGCATCTGCGCGCGATGGGAGATCGGTTACGAGGTCGCACCCGATGCGCGCGGCGCCGGCCTCGGCCGCCGGCTCGTTGCCGCCGCACGCGGGCTCGTGCCTGCCGGTGAGCCCGTATGGGCGCAAGTCGCACCCGGCAACGCGGCATCGATGCGGTCGACGATCGCAGGCGGCTTTACACCGGTCGCGGCCGAGGTCCTGTTCCCGCGGTCCCAGTAGGGTCGGGCGCATGGGAGACGACAGCGCAGCGACCGGAGGGGCGCGGAGCGTGGAGTCGACCCATGGTCACGCGGATCTCGTGGCGATCGGACCATCCGAAGACGGTGTGGTCGTGGTGCGCCTGCAGAACCCGCCGATGAACGCGCTCTCACGCGAGCTGCTGCAGCAACTGCGAGACATCGCACGGAAGCTCGGCACTGATGCCGCGGTGAAGGCGGTTGTCGTGGCGGGAGGGGAGAAGGCGTTCGCCGCGGGCGCCGACATCTCGCAGTTCGGGGATCAAGACGCGGCCCGCGCGATCTCCCAGAACTTCCGCGAGGCGTTCGATGCGATCGCAGCGATTCCGCGCCCGGTCGTCGCGGCAATCCGCGGGTACGCGCTCGGCGGCGGGCTCGAGCTCGCGATGGCATGCGATCTGCGCGTGGCGGGGGAGACCGCCCGTCTCGGCCAGCCCGAGATCCTGCTCGGCATCATTCCGGGCGCGGGCGGCACGCAGCGGTTGGCGCGCCTGGTCGGGCCCGCGCGCGCCAAGGAAATCATCTGGAGCGGGCGCCAGATACGCGCCGACGAAGCGCACGCAATCGGCCTCGTGGATCGCGTCGTGCCGGCCGGCGAGGAGGAACACACGGCCCGGCACTGGGCGACGGAGCTCGCAAAGGGGCCGGTCGTGGCGATGGGACTCGCCAAACGCGTCATCGACGACGGTCTCGGCCGGCCGCTGGCCGACGGGCTCGACCTCGAACGTGACGCGTTCGTCGAGGTCTTCGGTACCGAGGACGCGCGTACCGGCGTGCAGTCGTTCCTCGCCGACGGTCCCGGCAAGGCGACGTTCCGCGGACGGTGACCGCGAGCGCGGTCAGGGAGCGAGCGCGCGGAGCGTTGCGCTGATCGTGGCCCGGCGGTCCTCACCCCACGGGATCGCGAACACGATCGGCACGTCGACGCCGCGGTCGGCGTATTCCTGTACCGCCGCGCGCACGTGGTCGGGATCGCCCATGATCTGGATCGCGTCGACCCATTCGTCGCTGATCGCGGCGAGCGCGCCGTCGCGGTCGCGCGCGGCCCACCGATTCTGGAAGTGCCGGACCTCGTCGAAGAAGCCGCCCCGCTCGAACTGCGCCGCGTACGCGGGGACGACCGCGTAGTTCAGGAGATCCCGACGGGCGAGGTCGGCGTACCGGTCGCGGTCGGTCACCGCGCAGTGCACGTATGCGAACACTCGCGCGTTGCCGCCTTCGCGCACCCGCTCGAGGCACCACGGCACGATCGTTGCGGGCAGGTAGTTCAGCAGGACCGCGTCGGCGAGCTCACCGCCGAGGCGGAGCATCTGCTTGTTGAGCGCCGCGAGCGCGATCTTCGGCTGGCGCTCGCCGAGCTTCACACCGAGGCGGAAGCGCTTCACCGTGTAGAAGTCGCCCTCGAACGTCACCGTCTCGCCGGTGAGGCATTGCCGCAACAAGGTGAGGAACTCGCGGACCTGCGCGATCGGCCGGTCGGTGTAACCGGCGCCGTGCCATTGCCCTGCGACCGCCGGCGACGAGATGCCGACGCCGAGATAGACGTCACGGTCGCCAGCAAGCTGCTGCAGCGTCGCGGCCGCCATCGCGTGCAATGGAGGAGTGCGCAGCTGGAGCGCGAGGACGCCCGTCCCGAGCGCGGCGCGCTTCGTCACCTGGCTGATCGCGCCGAGCAGCGACATGCTCTCGGCCGCGTTCGCCTCGGCCGCCCAGATCGACGAGTATCCGAGCTCGTCGGCTTCGCGCGCGACGTCGAGCGACAGCGCCGCGCCCATGGTCTGCAAGCCGGCAACGCTCATCCCCCGCTCGGTCATGCTTCTCCGGTCTCGACGAGTTGCTTCAGGCGGCGGAGGTTACGGCGCCAGAGCGCGCGGAGCACGGGCTGCGCCGCGAACGCGCCGACCGGTCCGGCCATCCACCACGGGAAGTGCAGCTGTTCGGACCAGCTGAACCGGGTGCGACCGCGAGGTCGCCGGCGCAGTGTGAAGCGGCCGCGACCCGCCACCACGCCGCGGTGCTCGATGCCCATGATCCTCGCGGGACTCCACTCGGTCACGAACATGCGGTCGACGAGCCGGAACGGGCCCACCTTCGTGCGGCAATCGAAGGCCGTGCCGACACCCCGGGTCTGCGTCCCCGTGAACGTGATCGCCTCCGCGTCGGCCATCCAGTCGACGTGGCGCTCGATAGGTTCGATGATCCGCCAGACCGCAGCCGGCGGTGCGTCGATCGTCACACCGACGCGGACTCTCATGCGTTGCGCAACGCGGCTGCGGCGTCGACGGGTGGGACGATGTTGACCCACATGCCCGTGCCGAGCTCGAAGCCCGCGATCACCGCGAGGCGCGGGATCACGTCGACCCACCAGTGGAAGGGTCCGGTGTGGTCGCGCGGCGCGGTCTCGACCACGAGGTTGTAGTCGACGGCGCCGAGCAGCCTGTGCAGTCGAGCCACCGTGTCTTGCAAACCGGCGGCGACGGCGGTCGTCTGGTCGTCGGTCGCCTCGTCGAAACGCGGGCCGCCGTCTCCGACCGTGACGCGCGCGAAGAACGGTGAGATCGACGCGCGTGGGCACCACACCTTGACGTCGCCGTCGTCGACGAAGTGCTCCTGATTCCGCCTGAACGCGTCGACGGTGAACCCCTTGACCCGCGCCTCCACCTTCGGCGGCACCACATCCAGCGCGACGAGCTGCGCGTGCGGATGCTGAATCGACGCGCCCGCCGCCTTGCCGTGATTCACGAACGCCTGTGCATACGCACGGCCGCGATCGAGATGGAATCGGGCCCGATCTCGGAGCGCGAGAAAAACCTCGGTGCACTCTTCGACCGACAGCGCGCCGAGATCGGCGTGGTGCTGCGGGGAGAGGATCACGACTTCGTGTGTGCCGGGGACGCCGTCGCCCACGATCGGGTACTTGTTCGGCACGACGCGCACGCGCCAGTCGGGTGTCTCCGGCTTGCCCGGGCCGATGCGCGCGACTTCCGGCGGCGTCTCGGCCTCGTTTCCTTCGCAGAACGGGCAGCTCTCGACCCGCGCCGGCACCGGTTCGTGTTGCACACGGAACGTGTCGGGCCGCAGCGCCCGCGCGGGTGCGAGGATGACGCGATCACCGGTGAGCTCGTCGACGAGCAGCTCCTGCACAGCCACACCTCCTCGAGGGGGTCAGGCTAGGGCCGTCCGGCACGTAGCCTTGACCGCATGGCGGTGCGGTTCGTGATCATCGGTGGTGGGCCGGGCGGCAACACCGCCGCGACCGTCGCGGCGTCCCTCGGCGCCGACGTGACGCTCGTCGAGCGCGACATCATCGGCGGTGCCGCGCACCTGTGGGACTGCATCCCGAGCAAGGCGATGATCGGGACCGGCAACGAGCTCACCGAGCTCGCGCGCGCCCGGGTCATGGGCCTCGAGGCGACGGGGCGTCTCGATGTCCCGGCGCTGCGCGACCGGGTGACGAACATGGAACACACCCTGCGCGATGGTGTCACGAGCCTGCTCGAGTCCCAAGGCGTGCGCCTGGTACGCGGGACGGCGCGGCTGACCGGCGCATACACCGTCGCGGTGGACACCGATGACGGCACCCTCGAGCTCGAGGCGGATGCCATCCTGCTGTCGACCGGCTCGCGTCCGCGCGTTCCCGAATGGGCGGCGATCGACGGCGAGCGCGTGCTCACCACGCGCCAGGCGTATCCGCCGCCCGAGATCCCGGAGCACCTCGTGGTGATCGGCTCCGGCGTCACCGGTGTCGAGTTCACGCACATGTTCAGCGCGCTCGGGTCGCAGGTGTCGCTGATCGTGTCACGGCAACAGGTGTTGCCGGCGAAGGATCCCGAGGTCGCGGCCGTGCTCGAGGCCGAGTTCATGCGTCGCGGGGTGAAGCTGTTGAAGGGCGCGCGCGCGACCGCGATCGGGCGCGAGGACGACAAGGTGTTCATCGCGTGCGACGACGGCCGCGCCGTCGACGGCTCGCACGCGCTGCTTTGCATCGGATCGGTCCCGAACGTCGAGGGCCTCGGGCTGGAGGTGGCGGGCGTCGAGTTCGACGACCGCGGCTTCGTGCCGGGCAATCGGCACTGCCAGACGAACCTCCCGCACATCTATTCGGCAGGTGACGTCTCCGGCCGGCTGCCCCTGTCCTCGGTCGCGGCGATGCAGGGCCGAAAGATCGCGGAGCACGTCATGGGCCTGACGGCACGCGCGCATCGACATCTCGAATACGACAAGGCATCGCAGGCGATCTTCACCGACCCTGAGATCGCCGAGGTGGGCGTCGCCGAAGCCGAGGCATTCGCGGCCGGACGCAAGCTACGCGTCACCAAGGTGCCCTTCTCGGCGAACCCGAAGGCCTTGATCAACGGCGACACCCGCGGCTTCGTCAAGATCCTCAGCGATCCCGCGACCGGCGTCGTGCTCGGGGGCGCGATCGTCGGCCGCAACGCAGCCGAGCTGATCTCGGTGATCGCGGTGGCGGTGACGAACCACTTGAAGGTCGCCGACATCGTCGACTCGCTGCTCGTGCACCCCGCGCTCGCGGAGTCTCTCGCCGATGCCGCGTACTGAGACTCAGCCGTTCTTCGCGGCGCAGGCATGGGCCGTGGTCTCGGCCGGCCAGCCGTCCTGCTCGCCGCCGGGGGTCACGATTTTCACCCATCGCGTGATGGTGAACCCGAGCGTGTTCTTCACGCGGACGCGGATCTCGTCGGACCGATCATTGGTGGAATCGTCCTCACAGTTGAAGCTGTCGAAGCGAACGGTGACCTCCAGCGTCTTGTGAGGAGCGAGCGTCTGCGGAAGCGGCGTGAGCACGTGCGTCGCACCGAACATCGATTTCGACGCGTCGACCGCACGCACCTGTGTCGAGGTCCAACCGTTGTTGTGCACGCGGAAGACGACGGTGAAGGCGTGCTTGTTCGGGCCCCACTGCGCAAGGTCTGCGTCGAGGCGAGGCGCGAAGGCGCCGCTCTCGGAGAGCAACACGATGCCGGTGAGCGCGACCGCGGGCGCGAGCACGATCAACGCGGTCTGCCAGCACGGTCGCGGGGGCGGGACGAGGAGGTCGATGAGCTCGTCGTCGGTGGAGGTCGCCGCCACCGCGAGCTGTGCTCGAAGGCCTTCGCGCCGGTCGACGAGCGGGACGTCGCGCTGCACGAGCTCTCGCGCGTTGTGCCGACGGCATCGACCCGTCGCCTGTTCGCCGCGTACCTCTCGCGCTCTCACCGCTACCGCACCGGGTGCAGCGTTGCCGCCTGGATGAGCGCGCTCGTGCTCGGGTTGGGACTCGGGTCGCACAGCGTCAGCATCGGGCACCGCGCCCAGCCCTTCTACCGGGACCTCCTCCTGATGGGCCTCGCCGGTTACCTCCTCGGGGCGATCGTCGCCGAGCTCCACCACCTGCGCCGCGGTCCCTCCGGTGTCCGCATGGCATCGCTCGCACCGCGTCGCTTGGAGGACTACGTCAGCCGGCGCGAGCAATGGTTCATGCGGGTCCTCGGCGTGCTCGCGCTGGTGCTCGTCGGCACCGGTGTGCTCGTTGCGCGTTCCGAAGCCGCTTCACTGTTGGGATACGGCCTGGCCGTGCTCGCGGTATGGGCACTCGTGGAAGCTGCCGAACGGGCCGTCGTGGAACGGGCGCGTCCCGTGCTTCCCGAGGATCTCGCCGGCGCCGACGACGCGATCCGCGCTGCGACGATGACCACGTTGTCGCTCGGTGGCGCGGGCCTGGTCGCGCTGCTCACGACCGGGGTTTCGTTCGCGGTCTCCGCCGGTGTCGACGCGGATGGTGTCGGCGTCGTCATGGCACTCGTGGGCATCGGGTTGTTCTTCACCGCGATCGCGTCGGCCCTCCGTGCGCGCCGGGCCACATGGCCGCAGCGCAAGCTCGAGGTCGACGGAGCGCCTCATTGATCCTGCGGGTCGATCCGACGTCTGCGGTGCCGGTGTACGAGCAGCTGCGCGTCCAGATCACGAACATGGCCGCGTCCGGGACCCTCGCGCCGGGCGCGCAGCTGCCGACGATCCGGCAACTCGCCGCGGACCTCGGGCTCGCGAAGGGGACGGTGAGCAAGGCCTACGACGAGCTGTTCCGCGCGGGAGTGGTCACGAGCGCGGGACGGCGCGGGACGCATGTCGCAGAACGCGGCGCCGCGGACCTTTCCCGCCGCGAGGCCAATGCCCAGCTGCTGGCCGCCGCCGAGCAGTATGCGGTCGTCGCCCGGCAGCTCGGTATCGACGACGACGCAGCACGGTCGACTCTCGATCGGGCCCTGCAGCGCCTGCCGGGCCGTTGAGCCGTGCGAGACTCCTGGGATGCGCGCACTCGTCACCGGGGTCGCGGGCTTCGTCGGGAGTCATCTCGCCGACGCGCTGCTCGCGCGAGGTGAGTCGGTCGTCGGCGTCGACTGCTTCACCCCGTACTACGGACGTGCGGCGAAGGAGCGCAACGTCGCCGGTGCGCGTGCCGATCCGCGGTTCGAGCTCGTCGAGGCGGACATGCGCACGTGCGACATCGCGACCCTGCTCGACGGTGTCGACGTCGTGTTCCACCAGGCGGCGCAGGCGGGCGTGCGGCTGTCGTGGTCCGATGGCTTCTCCGACTATGTCGGCCACAACGTGCTGGCGACGCAGCGACTGCTCGAAGCGGTGCATGCGGCGCGGCCGTCGACCAGCGTGGTGTATGCGTCGTCGTCGTCCGTGTACGGCAACCAGCCGCGCTATCCGACGCGCGAGGACGACCTGCCGAAGCCGTACTCGCCGTACGGCGTCACCAAGCTCGCGGCCGAGTACTTGTGTGGTCTCTACGCGGAGAACTGGAACGTCAGCACGGTCTCGTTGCGCTACTTCACCGTGTTCGGCCCGCGCCAGCGTCCCGACATGTCGATCCATCGGCTGTGCGAAGCGGCGCAGCACGGCGCCGTCTTTCCTCGCTTCGGCGACGGGACCCAAGTGCGCGAGTTCACGTACATCGACGACATCGTGCGCGGGAACCTGGCCGCGGCCGGTGCCGACGTCGTGCCCGGCACGGTGTTGAACCTCGGCGGTGGCGCCGAGATCACGCTGAACGAGCTGATCGGCCTCGTGGGCGAGCTGGCCGGCGCACCGGTGAAGCTCGACGAGCAGCCTGCGCAGCCCGGCGACGCGTTCCGCAACGGCGGCGCAATCGATCGCGCCCGCACGCTGCTCGGATGGGAGCCGGCCGTGAGCTTGCGCGATGGTGTGATGGCGCAGCTCGCGTGGCACCGGTCAAGGGACGAGCTCGCCCCGTAGCACGGTGGTGGCGCGGCCGGTCAGGAGCGCACGGTCGCCGGCGCGCACGACGGTCAGCTCACCGCCGCGTTCCGACGCCTGGTACGCGTGCAGCTCGTCCTTGCCGAGTCGCGGCCCCCAGTAGGCAACGAGCACGCAGTGCATCGACCCGGTGACCGGGTCCTCGTCGATGCCGACGCGGGGCGCGAAGCACCGGGAGACGATGTCGTAGCCCTCGTCACCGGGTGCGCTCACGTACACCCCGCGGACGTCCGCGAGCCCGCGCAACCGTCCGAAGTCGGGCGCGAGCTTGCGTACCGTGTCGGCGTGACCGACGACGCAGAGGAAGAACTCGCCGTCGGTACGCAGGAAGTCGATCGGATCGACGCCGAGCGCGTCGTAGAGCTCGGGCATCGGCTCTTCCGTCACCGGTTCGGCGACCGGGAAGTCGAGCGTGATTGTGCCGTCACCGTTGTGCGCGGACGGCAGCGCGCCGCTGCGAGTGTGGAATGTCGGAAGCTCCACGCTTCCCGTCTCCCACAGCACGTGCGCGCTCGCGAGCGTCGCGTGGCCGCAGAGGTCCACCTCCACCTCGGGGGTGAACCAGCGCAGGTCGTAGCCGCCGTCGTCTCGGGGCCGGATGAATGCCGTCTCGGAATGTCTCATCTCGGCGGCGACGCGTTGCATCCATGCATCCTCCCCGTGGCCGAGTACGACGGCCGCGGGGTTGCCGCGGAACGCTTCCGCAGTGAACGCATCAACGAGAAAGAGCGGGAGCCCCATCGCTCGTCGCTACTCGATGATGGCGACGACGTCGCCGGTGCCCACGCCTTGGCCGGCCTGCACGCGGATCTCCTTGACGGTGCCCGACGTCTCGGCGTTGATCTGGTTCTCCATTTTCATCGCCTCGAGCACGAGCAATGCCTGGCCCGTCTCGACCGTGGCGCCGACCTCGACGAGCACCTTCACGATCGTGCCCTGCATCGGTGCGATGACCGTGCCGCTGCCCGCCGCGCCCGCGCCACCGCCGCCGGTGGAGAGCCCGAGCTTGGGCCGGCGCGTGCCGGCGCCACGCGCCGGGGCGCCCGCCGGCGCGTCGGCCAGCCAGACCTTGACGCTGAACCGGCGGCCGTCGACCTCGACGGGCACCGTGCGCTCGACAAGAGGCGCGTCCGCGTCCGCGGGCGCGGGGACCTCGAGACCGGTGATGGGGGCAACGAACGTCGAAGGATCCACCTCGTCTTCGACCCAGTTGGTCGAGTGGGTGACGGCGCGGAACGCGTCGCTTGCGAGCAGCGCGCGGTGGGCCGGGATCGTCGTCTTGACGCCGGCGATCTCGAACTCGTCGAGGGCGCGCAACATGCGCGCGATTGCAGCGTCGCGGTCCGGCGCCCACACGACGAGCTTGCCGAGCAGGTTGTCGTAGTACTGGGAGATCGTGTCGCCTTCGCCGTACCCGCCGTCCCAGCGCACACCCGGCCCGGCGGGCAGGCGCAGGTGCGTGATCGTTCCGGGTGACGGGAGGAACTTCTTCGCGGTGTCCTCGGCGTTGATGCGGCACTCGATCGAATGGCCGCGCCGCTCGATCGACGCCTGGGTGAACCGCAGCGGCTCGCCCGACGCGACGTGCAGCTGCTCGGCGACGAGGTCGAGACCCGTGATCTCCTCGGTGACGCAGTGCTCCACCTGAAGCCGCGTGTTCATCTCGAGGAAGAAGAACTCGCCGTCCTGGTAGAGCATCTCGACGGTGCCGGCGTTCACGTAGCCGCACCCGAGAGCAACCTTCACGGCTGCCTCACCCATCGCGCGGCGCGTCTCGTCGGGGATCGCGGGCGCGGGTGCTTCCTCGATGAGCTTCTGGTGGCGCCGCTGCGTGGAGCAATCGCGGTCGGAGATGTACACGCCGTTGCCCTGCGTGTCGCAGAACACCTGGAGCTCGACGTGACGCGGCCGCGTGAGGTAGCGCTCGAAATAGCACTCGGACCGGCCGAAGTAGGCCTGCGCCTCGCGCTGGGCGGAGTCGAGCGCGGCTTGCGCGTCATCGGCCCGCGCGACGACCTTCATGCCCCGCCCGCCGCCGCCGAATGCCGCTTTGATCGCGATCGGGAATCCGTGCTCCTTGCCGAACGCGATGATCTCGTTCGCGTCGGTGATCGGTGTGCTGGTGCCGGGCACGCTGTCGACGCCGACGCCCTGCGCGGCGATGCGCGACGAGATCTTGTCTCCCATCACCTCGATCGCTTCGGCGGGGGGCCCGATCCACGTCACGCCGGCGGCGGCGACGGCGCGGGCGAAGTCGGCATTCTCCGAGAAGAACCCGTAGCCCGGATGCACGCCCTCGGCGCCGCTCTTGCGGATCGCGTCGAGGATTGCGTCGGTGTTCAGATAGCTCTCGGCGGCAGTCTTCCCGCCGAGCGCGTACGCCTCGTCGGCGTACCGCACGTGGGCCGCGTCGCGATCGAGCTCGGAGTAGACGGCGACGGTCGCGATGCCGAGCTCGCGACACGTGCGCATCACGCGAACAGCGATCTCGCCGCGGTTGGCGATGAGGATCTTCGAGAGCACGGCTGCGTATCCTACGGGGAGACCGTGCGGACGCAGCGAAGTGCCGCTCGCCGCGAAGCGGCCCCTGGCCGAGCGAGGGAGCCATGAGATGCCGCGAGCGCCTGCGAGTTGGAGCGATCCGCGCCTTGTCGGTACTCGTTTTCACGACGTGCGCTGGTTCGACGTCGTCGACTCGACGAATCGCTACGTGCTCGAATGCGCGGCGGACGGGGCCCGAGAAGGCATCGTGGCGGTCGCCGACGAGCAGACGGCCGGGCGCGGCCGGCTCGGGCGCACGTGGGTTGCGCCGCCCGGTGCGGCGCTGCTCGTGTCAGTGCTCCTGCGACCGCAGCTTGCCCGCGAGCGCGTACACCTGCTGACCCTCGCCGCCGCGCTGGCTGCGATCGACGCGTTGCCGAACGTCGACGCGCGCTTGAAGTGGCCGAACGACGTCGTCGTCGACGACCGCAAGCTCGCCGGGATCCTCGCCGAGGCGGATGGAGCCGGGGCGATCGTCATCGGGATGGGAGTGAACGTGCGAAGCGACGGCCTGGCGCCCGAGGTCCGCGACATCGCGGCCGCGTGCGACATCGATCGCCGCGAGCTCCTGGTGGCGTGGTTGTGCCGGTTGCACACGCGCCTCGACGCCCTGGACGACACGGTCCCCGACGCGATCGCACGCTCGGCGACGTTGGGCCGACGCGTTCGCGTCGAGCTCGCCCGCGAGAGCTTCGAGGGCACGGCGCGTGCGCTGACCGATGAGGGCTACCTCGTGGTCGACGACCGCATCGTGACCGCGGGCGACGTCGTCCACCTCCGCGCGGACTAGGGGTCGCTCTCCCGGGTGACGAGGTCCTTGAACGCGGCCGCCAGCTGTGTGCTCACCGGGCCGGGTGCGGCCGGCAGCGCGAACCCGTCGACGTGCGCGATCGGTTGTACCTCCCGAGTCGTCGACGACAGGAACGCCTCGTCCGCGCCTTCGAGTGCGCCCAGCTCGACGTCGCGCGTCATGGCCGCGATGCCGAGCTCTTCGCACAGCTCGAGCAGCAACGCCCGCGTCACCCCGAGGAGACAGCCTGCGCTCGCCGGGGGAGTGCACAACGTGCCGTCGCGAACGACGAACACGTTCGAACCGGTCGCCTCGCACAGGTTGCCTCGGGTGTTCGCGAAGATCGCCTCACCCGCGCCGTGCTCGCGTGCATACGCGAGGGCCCGCACGTTCGCGGCGTACGAGATCGTCTTCAACCCGGCGAGCGCGCCGTGCTCGTTCCTCGTCCAGGGCGCGATGACGACGTCGGTGGTGGGCGCGGCCGGTTCGATGGGGAAGGCGAGAAGGAACACGGTCGCCGGCGCGGAGCCCTTTCCCGAGCCGGGCGGACCGGGGCCTCCGGTCACCGTGATGCGGAGTCGGGCCTCCTGCAGGCCGTTGGCCTCGAGCACGGCGTCCGCCGCGCCGCGGAGGTGGTCGTCCGCAGGCACCACGAGGCCGAGGCCGCCGGCCGAGACGCGCAGACGCGCGAGGTGCCGGCGCCACGCGAAGGGGATGCCGCGGTAGACGCGGAGGGTTTCGAACACGCCGTCGCCCACGACGAGCCCGTGGTCGAGCACGGAGATCCGCGCCTGCTCGAGTGGCACGAGCGCGCCATCGACCCAGGCGGTCATCGGCTGGGCACCGGCACGGTCTCGTACGCTCCGACCGCCCGAAGGAGGCGCGCGGCCTTGAGCTCGGTCTCGGCCCATTCCGCATCCGCCCGCGAGTCGGCGACGATGCCGCCCCCGATACCGAGGTACGTCCGGTCGTTGGCGGTCGTGAACGTGCGGATCGCGACCGCGAGCTCGGCCCTCCCGCGATCACCGTCGATCCATCCGATTGCGCCGCAATACACGCCTCGTCGGACCGGCTCGAGATCCTCGATCGCCTGCAGCACCCGTGGCTTGGGCGCACCGGTGACCGACGCGGGCGGAAACGTCGCGCGGACGAGCTCGCCGAGCGAGACGTCCTCACGCAACCGGCCCTGCACCGAGCTGACGAGATGATGGAGGCCCGGGTGCGGCTCGATGTCGAACAGTGCCGGCACGTGCACCGAGCCGTACTCGCAGACGCGCCCGAGGTCGTTGCGCGCCAGGTCGACGATCATCAGGTTCTCGGCGCGGTCCTTGCCGCTCGATGCGAGCGCGCGCCGGTCGGCGGCGGTTCCCTTGATCGGGCGGGTTTCCACCGCGCGACCGTCCACCCGCAGGAACAGCTCGGGTGATGCCGACGCGACTGCGACGCCCGGGAGGGCGTTGCCGAAGGTGCACAGCGCGGCGTGCGGCGCGGGATTCGCGCGCGAGAGCGCACCGAACAACGCGCGCGGGTCGGGCGAGGCGTCGAACTCCAGCCGGCGCGTGAGGTTGACCTGATAGCACTCGCCGTCTCGCAGCAATGTGTGGATCGCCTCGACGCGCGCCGAGTGCTCGGCCCGGGAGAGGCTCGACCGCCCGGCACCGAGCTGCATGGTCTCTCCCGCGGGCGGCGGGGGCAGCATGCGCGTCTCGCGCACGCGATCGAACCGTACGAAGGCGAGGTCCGGGAGCGCCAGGTCGTCGGCGGCGCGGGCGGTGACGCGTTCGATCGTCCGCCCGAGGTCGTACGCGACGAAGCCGGCCCAGAAGCCGCCCCGCGTCATTGTGTCGAGCGCCTCGAAGGCGTCAGCACCGTTCGCAACGACGACGTCGGTTGGTTCGTCGGCGACGAGCCACCGCCCGCCGTCGCGCACGATCGCAACTCCGCCGTCCACGCTCGAACGCTACCGGCCCGGTCATCGCGATTCTTGGGACTTCCTGAGTGGGGAGCATGTGCGACCCCCGGGGTGAAAGTTCCGTGAAGGCGTCGGAGAGCGAGCGAATGCCGCCGGTATGCTCCCGCGTCGCGTGGTCGTCTCGTTGTCGCTGCTCTCGTTCCTTCGCCGTTTCGCGATCGCGTGCCTGGCCGTTGCCCTCGTGGCGACCGGTGGTGTGCTCGCCGGGGACGCGTTCGCGCGGAAGAGTTTCGAGGAGAGCCGCAAGGTGCGCGTCCCGAACCTCGTCCGAGCGAGACCGGACGAGCCCGCGAACTACCTGCTGATCGGCTCCGATACGCGCCAGCTCGGGGAGCTCGACTCGTCCTTCGGTTCGGCGGCGGACGCGCCGGGCCAACGCTCGGACGTGATGATGGTGTTGCACGTCGATCCCGCGACCCACACGGGCAGGCTGGTGTCGTTCCCGCGCGACCTTGTCGTGCAAATACCGGGCCACGGACGCGACCTGCTGAATGCCGCCTACAGCCTGGGCGGCCCCAACGGCCCGGCGCTGGTGATCCAGACCCTCGAGGACAACTTCCCGCCGCTGAAGATCAACCACTACATCGAGGTGAACTTCAAGGGCTTCCAGAACATCGTGAACGCGATCGGGCGCATCCACCTGTGGTTCCCGACCCCCGTGCACGATCCGTTCAGCAACTTGCACGTCGAGACCGCGGGCTGCGCGTCCGCCGATGGCGCGATGGCGCTCGCCTATGCGCGCTCGCGCCACTACTTCGTTCCGAAGGACCCTCAGAATCCTGCGCCCTGGCAATGGAACTACGCACCGGGAATCCCGGACGACGCCCGCGGCGGCCAAGGATGGATCCAAACGGGAAGCGACCTCGATCGCATCCCGCGCCAGCAGTACTTCCTGCGCACGATCAGCCAGGCGGCGATCGACAAGACCGCGGCGAACCCGACGAAGCTCATCGGCCTTCTGAACGCGGTGAAGAACAACTTCACCCGCGACACGACATTGACGTTCGGCGAGTTGAAGGCACTGATCCGCACGTTCAACGGCTTGAACCCGCGGAAGGTGCAGATGGAGACGCTGCCGGTGGCTGAGGCACCAGCGCCGTTCGAGGGCCACGTGCGCGCCACCGACACCGCGGACGGCGTGATCCGCAGCCTCATGCAGTTCGGTGATCCGTCGCCCGCCGTCCCGAACCCGCCGCCGCCGGCGAGTCGAGTGCACATACGTGTCGTGAACGGCTCCGGCGACCCGAACGCCGGGCAGCTCGCGCTGACTCAGTTGCGGGCCGCGGGGTTCCAGGTCAGCGGATCGGCCGAGGAAGGTGATCGCACCAACTACCAGCAGACCCAGATCCGCTACGCGCCGGGCAAGTACGCGGAGGGATACACGACCTTGCTGGCTGTCGGCACACTCAACCTGATCCCGGCGATCTCCGCGCAGAACACACTTGGCGCGGACGTCCTCGTCGTCGTCGGCCGGGACTACACGCAGCTGCGCCCGGTGACGGGCGCGACGCCGACGCCGTCGCAATCGGTCTCGTCGAGCACGGCGGCCGCGTCGTCGACCTCGTCGTCGACCACGACCAGCACGACCGTGGCGCCACCGACGGTCGACACGCGTTTCGTCCCCGTCGATCCCAAGACGCACGAGCCGTTGGTCGGCTGCCCCGCCTGACGTGCGCAACCAGATCGACGCCCGCGCGTTTCTGCAACGGCTGCGCAACGCGCTGATCGCCGCGGTCCTCTGCACCGTGCTGGCGATCGGCGGCGCGTACTGGCTCGCGGCCCGCAAGGTCGCGCAGGTGCCCAAGGTGAAGATCGACACGTCGGTGCTCCAGGCGGGCGGCAACTACCTGCTCGTCGGTTCCGACTCGCGATCGTTCGTCGAGTCCGCCCAGGACGCCCAGCGCTTCGGGAGCTCGCAGACACAGTCGGGACAGCGGTCCGACACGATCATGGTGGCGCACGTGGACGGCGGGAAGGGCACCGGATTTCTCTTGTCGTTCCCGCGCGACCTGTGGGTCGACATCCCCGGAATCGGGCACGCGAAGATCAACGCGGCGTTCAACGCCGGGCCGCAAAGACTCATCGAGACGATCGAGCAGAACTTCGCGGTCCCGATCAGCCACTACCTGCAGGTCGACTTCGCCGGCTTCCGCAAGATCGTGGACGCGATCGGCACGATCCCGATCGCCTTCCCCGCACCCGCGCAGGACGCGTTCAGCGGCCTCCACGTCAACCAGGCGGGATGCCGGAGCCTCTCCGGTCAGGAGGCCCTCGCGTACGTCCGGTCGCGGCACTACGAGTCATTCGTGAACGGACAGTGGCAGACCGATCCGACGTCGGATCTCGGGCGTATCAAGCGCCAGCAGTATTTCTTGCGCACCCTCGCGCACGAAGCACTGCACACGAGCCAGCGGGCCCCGTGGCGGGGTCTCTCGATCCTCGACGCGACACTCGCAAGCCTGCAACGCGATCCGAAATTCGGCTTCTCTTCGTTCCGCGCGCTCGCGTACGCATTCCATGGTGACAACGCGAGCATCGAGACCCTCACCTTGCCGACCCGCGCGCAGAACATCGACGGGCAAGCCGCGCTCGTCCTGGACGACGCAAAGGCGAAGCCACTCCTCGATCGCCTCCGCGGCGTCGAGCACAAGCCTGCGCCGGCTCCGCCTGCGGGCGTCTCGCCCGACAGTGTGCGCGTCGCCGTGCAGAACGGCAGCGGCCGTCAGGGCATCGGGAGCACGACGCTCGAGGCGCTTCGGCGCCGCGGCTTCGCAGTGCTGGGACAGGCTGCCAACGCGGATCGCAACGACTATGCCGTCAGTGAGGTGCGGTACGCGTCGGGTGCGCAGAAGAAGGCGCGCCTCGTGCTCGCGTATCTCGGCGGCGCCGGCAAGCTCGCGCCGCTCCAGGGAGCGGCCGCCGACGGCGATGCCGACGTGGTGCTGGTAATCGGTCGAGACTTCACCGGAGTGTCGGCGCCGGCCGCTCGGGCACCGAGCTCCGGTGCGCCTGCGACGCGATCGGGCTCCCCCGCGGCCGCGCCGGCGCCCGCCCCGGCCGATGCACTTCCGCCCGTCGGCTGCTGACCCCTCTACAATCGCCGCTCATGCCCAACTTCGCGCTCGTGCAAGCCGCGTTCGCGCTGTGAGAGTCGCCGTCGTCGGCGCCGGCTACGTCGGCCTCACGACCGCCACCTGTTTCGCGCACCTCGGCCACGACGTCGTCTGCGCCGACATCGACGCCGAGCGCGTGGCCCGTCTGCAGAAGGGCGAGGTGCCGATCCTCGAAGCCGGGCTTCCGGAGCTGCTCGCCGAGGGGCTTGCCTCCCGCCGTCTGCGATTCGTCGTCGGACCGGTCGACGCCGCCCGCGCCGCCGACATCGTCTTCTTGTGCGTGCAGACCCCGCAGGGTGCCGACGGCTCCGCCGATCTCTCGTTCCTGCACAACGCGATTCGCGAGATCGCTCCTGTCCTCGGCCCGCACACCGTTGTCGTGAACAAGTCGACCGTCCCCGTCGGCTCGACGCGCTTGGTGCAGCGATTGTTGTCGGAGGCCGGCGTCCAAGCCGACGATGTCAATGTTGCGTCAAATCCCGAATTCTTGCGCGAAGGCCAAGCCGTGCGCGACTTCCTCAATCCCGATCGCATCGTGATCGGATGCGACCGGCCCGAGGCCGCGGTGCGCGTGAGCGAGCTGTACAAGGGTGTGAACGCGCCGGTACTCGTCACCGACCCCGCGTCGGCGGAGATGATCAAGTACGCGTCGAACGCATTCCTGGCCACGAAGGTGTCGTTCATCAACGCGATCGCGAATCTGTGCGAGGCGGTCGACGCCGACGTACGTGAGGTCGCCATCGGCATGGGATACGACGCCCGTATCGGCTTTCAGTTCCTTCATCCCGGGCCCGGCTATGGAGGCTCGTGCTTTCCGAAGGACGTCTCCGCGCTGCTGCATACCGCGCGCGACGCCGGCTATGAGTTCGGCTTGCTCGCCGGCGTGGTCGAGGCCAACCGCGCCCAGCACGAGCGCATGGTGGAGAAGGTGCGATCGGCGGCCGGCGGGACGCTCACCGGTGCGGTGGTCGGCCTCTGGGGTCTGACCTTCAAGGCCGACACCGACGATCTGCGCGACTCGCCGGCGATGGTCATCGGCCGCCGGTTGCTCGAAGAGGGCGCCACGGTGCAGGCCTACGACCCGGCCGCGGGCGAGCGCGCGCAAGGGCTCTTGCCGGGGCTCGACCTGCGTACCGACGCGTACGATGCGGCCCACGGCGCCGATGTCGTCCTGCTGGTGACCGAATGGGACGAGTTCCGCTGGATCGACTTCGAGCGCGTCGCGAGCGTGATGCGGCACGCGGCGATCGTCGACGGTCGCAACATGTTGGATCCGGCTGCGCTCCGCCGGCGCGGCTTCACCTACGACGCCGTAGGACGCCGGTAGTGCCCCGGATTGTGATCACCGGCGGTGCCGGCTTCCTGGGTTCCCATGTCAGCGACGCCTTCATCGCGCGCGGCGAGGAGGTCGTCGCGATCGACAACCTCTGTACGGGCCGACTCGCCAACGTCGAACACCTCGTCGACCATCCGCGCTTCACATTCGTACGCGCCGACGTGAGCTACGAGCTTCCGGTCGACGGTCGCGTCGACGGCGTGTTGCACCTCGCGAGCCCGGCGAGCCCACCCGAGTACCTCGCGATCCCACTGGAAACCCTCGATGTCGGCTCGCTCGGCACCCGCCGCGCGCTCGACCTGGCGCGCGCGAACGACGCGCGCTTTCTTCTCGCGTCGACGAGCGAGGTGTACGGCGATCCCGAAGTGCACCCGCAGCCGGAGTCCTATTTCGGAAACGTCGACCCGACGGGTCCGCGCGCCGTGTACGACGAAGCCAAGCGGTTCGCCGAGACGTTGACGATGACGTATCAACGTCTCTATGACGTCCCCACCGCGATCGTACGCATCTTCAACACCTACGGCCCGCGTCGGCGGGCCGCCGACGGGCGCGTCGTCTCGAACTTCGTCGTGCAGGCGCTCGACGGAAAGCCGCTGACGGTGTACGGCGCGGGCACCCAGACGCGCTCGTTCTGCTATGTCGACGACGAGGTGCGCGGGATCGTCGCGCTCTACGACTCGGACGTCGGCGAACCCGTCAACATCGGGAACCCGAACGAGTTCACGATGCTCGAGCTGGCCGATCTCGTCCGCGAGGTCACCGACTCGAGCTCGGAGACGGTGTTCGAGCCGCTCCCTGTCGGCGATCCGTCGCGGCGGAAGCCCGACATCACGCGTGCCCGCACCCGGCTCGGCTGGCAGCCTGCAGTCGAGCTCCGCGAAGGTCTCGCGCACCTGCGCGACTGGTATTTGGAGGAACGGGCCCGTGGTCGCGCGTGACACCACGCCTCCGCCGAAGTTGCGGAAGCTCTCGGTCGTCGTCCCGGTGTTCAACGAGCGGAACACACTCGTCGAGATCGTGCGTCGCATGCGCGCGGTCGAGCTACCCGACAGCATCGAGCGCGAGATCATCGTGGTCGACGACGGCAGCGACGACGGAACGCGCGACGTGCTCAAGCAACTGGGCGACAGCACCGTGCGTGTCATCATGCACGAACGGAATCGAGGGAAGGGTGCGGCCGTCCGTACCGGCTTCGCGAACGCGACGGGTGAATACGTGCTCGTGCAGGACGCCGATCTGGAGTACGACCCGGAGGACTGGCCCAAGCTGCTCAACCCCGTCATACGCGGCCGGACGCGGGTCGTGTACGGCTCGCGGTTCACGGGCGAGCGCCGCAACATGTTGTTCATGCACTGGGTCGGGAACCGGTTCCTCTCGTTCGTCACGAACGTGCTGTACAACACCACGCTCTCCGACATGGAGACGTGTTACAAGCTCCTCGACCGCCGTCTCCTCGGTGAGCTCGCGCTGTCGGCCGACCACTTCGACATCGAGCCCGAGATCACGGCCAAGATCCTGAAGCGCGGCATCCGTATCTACGAGGTGCCGATCTCCTACACGGGCCGCGAGTTCGACGAGGGCAAGAAGATCACGTGGCACGACGGCTTCGCGGCGCTCTGGACGTTGGTCAAGTACCGCTTCCGTGACTGAGGTCTCCGTGCGCCCCCGTTGGGCGGCAGTCATCGTCAACTACGAAACGGGGCCGCTGCTGATCGACTGCGTCCGCTCGGTGCTCGCCGACACGAGCGCCGGGCCCGTCGAGTTGGTCGTGCTCGACAACGGCTCGCGCGACTCTTCGATCGAAGAATTGCACGCGGCATTCCCCGACGTGCGCGCCGTGCGGTCTCCGGAAAACGTCGGCTATGCGCGCGGCGCGAACTTCGGCATCGCGGCCACGCACGCACCGGTCGTTGCGGTGCTGAACGCCGATCTCACGGTCGCGCCGGGCAGTGCCGGCGCGCTCGTCGCTCGTCTCGAGCAGGACGCGCGTGTCGGTGCCGTCGGTCCACGCGTCCGGAACCGCGATGGTTCCGACTACCCCTCGGCGCGGCGTCTGCCGTCGATTCCTGTCGCGGTCGGGCACGGCCTGCTCGGGCTCTGGTGGCGCTCGAACCCCTTCACGACGCGGTATCGGGAGCTCGATGCGGACCCCGCGCACGCGCGCGCGGTCGACTGGCTGTCGGGTTCTGCAGTGTGGCTGCGGCGCGACGCGCTCGACGCGGTCGGAGGATGGGACGAACGCTTCTTCATGTACATGGAGGACGTCGATCTGTGCTGGCGCCTGCGCCGCGGGGGCTTCCGCAACGTGTACGAACCGGCGGGCACGGTCGTCCACGTGCAAGGGGCCGCGACGTCACGGCACCCGTATCGAATGTTGGTCGAGCACCACCGCTCCGCGTGGCGATTCGCCCGCAAGCGCTTCCACGGCGTGCGCGTCACGCTGCTGCCGTTCGCGGCCGTCTACCTGGTATTTCGCGCGATGTTGGCGGTCTCGGAGCACGCGTGGCGCGCGTTTCGGCCGGTGCGCGGCGGCTAGCCTGGACCCATGGGCAAGGCCTCTCGAACGAAGCGCCGTCGCGCCGCCGTACGGTCGGCCAAGCGCGCGCGCCACAACAATTGGTGGTACGGGTTGACCGCGCTCGTCGTCATCACCGGCATCGCGCTCATCGTGTACGCCCGTGCGACCGAACCCACGCCGGTTGGCCCCTTCGTGCTCGACCAGAACAATCCGCAGCAGAAGGACACGCACTGGCACGCGGCGTTCGGCGTGTACGACTGCGACCATTGGGTCGGCGACGGTACCGGTGACGGCTTGTGGCGCTGGCCCAGCGATACCGGGGGAGCGGGCGGCGGGTTCTTCCGGGCCGGCACGAACGTCTACGCGGGTTTGCACAGCCATCAAGACGGCATCATCCACATGGAACCAAACGTCACCGAGGACTCCGGGCGCCACGCGACGATCGGCCGGTACTTCACGTACGGCGGGTGGAAGCTTTCGGCGACCGGCTTCACCTTCGTCGACGGGAAGCCGGTGAAGAACGGTGACAGCTGTCCCGCCGGCGGCGCGGGCACGGTGCAGTGGGCGCTCGCGAAATGGGACGGCAGCACTGACACGAGCAAGCCCTTGAAATTCACGATGCGCACCGGCAACCCCGCGGACTACAAGCTCTACCAGGGCGACGTGATCATCATCGCGTTCCTGCCGGCCGGGAAGTCGGTGACGAGCCTCGGCAACCCGCCGTCGTACGCCAAGCTTCCCGCCGCGCTCGGCGCCGAGGAGACGCCGGCGACGCCCAGCGTGCCGGCGACGGGCGTGCCCACACCTTCGTCGGGCGGGACGCCCGACACCGGCAGTACACCCGCCTCCGGCAGTACGCCCGCGGGGGGGAGCACGCCCGTATCCAGCGCGACCTCGACCCCGAAACCGTGACCTCGTGAAAGCGGTCGTGCTCGTCGGCGGCGAAGGCACTCGGTTGCGTCCGCTGACGTTCACGACCCCCAAACCGCTCCTGCCGATCGCGAACGAGCCCCACCTGGAACGCCAGCTCGAGTGGCTCGCGTTGCACGGCGTCACCGAGGTCGTCCTGTCGATGGGCTATCTCCCCGACGCATTCCACCGGCACTTCCGCCACGATCGTTTCACCGACGATGTCGACGACGACGTCTTCGGCGACGTCGTGCTCCGTTACGCGGTCGAGGACGAGCCACTCGGCACTGCGGGCGCAATCCGCTTCGCCGCCGATGGCATGACGGAGCGATTCGTCGTGTGCAACGGGGACGTGCTCACCGATCTCGATCTCGGCGCGATGGTCCGATTCCACGATGCGCACGGTGCCGTGGCCACGATCTCGCTCACGCAAGTCGACGACCCGAGCGCGTTCGGTGTCGTGCCGACCAACGCGGACGGCAGCGTGATCGCGTTCGTCGAGAAGCCCGCGCCCGGCAAGGCGCCGAGCAACTGGATCAACGCCGGCACCTACGTGATGGAGCCTTCCTTCCTCGACCGGATCCCGCCGCGTCTGAATGTGTCCGTGGAGCGGGAGACGTTCCCGCGCATGCTTGCAAGACCCGGATTGCTGTTCGGCTACCAGAGCGACGCGTACTGGCTCGACATCGGCACCCCGGAGAAGTACCTGCAGGCGCACCAGGATCTCCTCGCCGGCCGTGTCGGCAAGGCGCCTGCCCGTGACGCGCGGGAGGTGTCGCCGGGTGTATGGGTCCAAGGCGACGGCACGATCGACGCAGGGGCGTTCGTGGAGCCGCCGGTGCTCGTCGGGGACGGCGCGCGCATCGAGGCGGGCGCACGCGTCCGACGGTCGGTCGTCGGGGCCGGTGCCGTCGTGGAAGCAGGCGCCGAGCTCGACGCCGCGGTCCTCCACGCGGGAGCGCGCGCCTCGCGCGGCAGCAGCGTGCGAAATTCGGTGGTCGGGTGTGACGCCGTGCTCTCTCCCGAAGTCGCGCTGGGTGCCGATACCGTCGTGGGAGCGGGTGTGACCGTGCTGGCAGGCACGCGTATCTCGGGCGGCCGGGTGCCGGCCGACCGGGAGTAGGTTGCGGCCGTGCAGGCCTTGGTCACCGGCGGTGCCGGCTTCATCGGCTCGACACTGGTCGACCGTTTGCTCGCCGAGGACTGGAAGGTCGACGTCGTCGACGACCTGTCGAGCGGTTCCCTCACCAACCTCGCCGTGGCACGCGCGTTGCCGGACCGCCGGTTTTCCTTCCACCGCCTCGATGTGGCATCGCCGGCGCTCATCGACCTGATCACCCACCGCCGCCCCGACGTCGTCTTCCACCTCGCCGCCCAGATCGACGTGCGGGTGTCGGTGGCTCGCCCGGCGCTGGATGCGACCGTCAACATCATCGGTTCGCTCAACGTGTGCGAGGGCGCGGTCGCGGCCGGCGTGCAGAAGGTCGTGTTCGCCGGCTCGGGCGGCACGCTCTACGGCGTGGCAGAGGAGATCCCGACACGTGAGGGCGCACCGCAGCATCCCGAGTCGCCCTACGGGGTCGCGAAGAAGGCCGTCGGCGACTATCTCCACTACTACCGCGAGGCGCGCGGCCTCGAGTACACGATCGACGCGCTTGCGAACGTGTACGGCCCGCGCCAGGACCCGCACGGCGAGGCGGGCGTCGTCGCGATCTTCTCGGGGAAGCTCCTCGATCGGGAGCGGCCGGTGATCTTCGGCGACGGCTCGCAGACCCGTGACTACGTGTACGTCGACGATGTCGTTGACGCGTTCGTCCGCTCGGTCGACAAGGGTGGCGGACTGCTCTTGAACATCGGGACGGGTGTCGAGACGAGCGTGCAACAGCTCTATGACGTCATGGCGAAGCTCACCGGCTTCCGGGAGCCCGCGCAGCACGCGCCGGCGCGCACGGGTGAATTGGCGCGCAGCGCCCTCGATCCCGGTCGCGCCGCGATCCACCTGGGATGGAAGCCGTTCACCTCGCTCGAAGAAGGCGTCGCCCGCACCCTCGAGCACTTCAAAGGCCAGCGCGCCGCCCGTCGCTAAAGCACGAACATGCGTGGCGCACGGCCCTATAAGGGCCGTCTGCCACGCAAGTTCAGAGTGTCTCACCGCCGCGACAAACTCCCGGCGCATGGATGACCTTCGCGCTCTCGCTGCGAGCCAGGACGCGGTGTTCACGATCGATGACGCCCGCGCGTGTGGATTGACCGAGAAGGAGATTCGCGTGCGTCGGGAACGGGACTGGCTTCGCCTTTACGAGGGCGTCTACATCGTCGCGGGCGCATCGCTTACGCCACGCGCAATGATCCGCGCCGCGTGCCTCGCTGGTGCGCCGAACGCCGCGGCGTCACATCGTGCAGCCGCGGCCTTGCACGGTCTTCCGGGTGGCCGGCAGGACATCGCCGAGGTGACCTGCCCGCGATGGATGCGTACCGCGCATTCCGGCGGTCTTGTCGTCCACGAGAGCAAGTGCATCGACCCGAGCGACCTGCAGGAGATCGATGGGATCTCGGTCACACGGCCCGAGCGCGTGCTGATCGAGCTCGCGTCGATCTACAGGTCGCCCCGACTTCATCGAACTCGTGTTCCACGCCATGCTGCGCAAGAACCTCGGAACGATTGCTTCGACCGTCGCCGTGTTCAATCGGCTCGCGAAGCGAGGTCGTCCCGGGGTCGCGGTCGCACGAGCCGTGCTTTCGCGGTGGGACCCGACGCTTTCGGCCGTGCCCGAGTCTCCGCCGGAGACGACGTTGTTGCAGATCCTGCGCGACGCGGGGCTCGGTCGGGTGGTCCCGCAGCTCGTCGTCACGGACGCGAGCGGCAACGTTGTCGCCCGGGTCGACCTCGGCCTTCCCGACCTGCGCGTCACCGTCGAGTACGACAGCGATCAGGAACATACGAACCCGATCACCATTGCGAACGACAACGATCGTCGTAACGCCGTCATCAGCGCGGGCTGGTTCCCGGTCGTGGCGCGCCGTCGTGATCTTCGCGACGAGGGTCGGCATCTCATCGCCGCGATCCGGGCGCTTCGCTCCCAACCTGCGTGACTCACGGCCCCATAAGGGCCGTCTGCCACGCACGTTCCCCCACCGGGCCTCAGCGGAACCGGCGGAGTGTCTCGAGCGGGACCGGAGGGCGCGGGCGGCCGCTGTAGGACGGGTCGGGGACACCCACCATCACCATCGCGTGCGGCAGCCACTCCGCGGGGAGGGCGAGCGCGTCACGCGCTTCGGTCGGGCAGAAGATCGGGGCGGCGATCCAGCACGACGCGAGGCCGTGGTCGGCCGCGGCGAGCATCATGTTCTCGACCGCTGCGCCCAACGAGAGCAGCGCCATGCCCCACTCGGCGCGGCGACGGACCTCGTCCGGGTAGCGATCGAGGCCGTCCCACGTCAGGCAGCCGAGTACCAACGCGGGCGCACCCGTCAGCTTCCCGTGTGACGCGTCGACCAGCTCGTCCACCCTGGCGGTCGCGACGCCGTCGCCGAGCAGGTCGGTGCGCCATCGCGCGCCCATCCCCGTCGCGAGCGACTCCTTCGCGGCAGCGGTGTCGACGACGACGAACCTCCACGGCCGCGAATGGTGCGGCGCCGGAGCCAGGCACGCGGCCTCCACCAACGCATCCAGCGTCGGGCGCGGGACCGCCTCGGGCAGGAAGGCCCGGATCGAGCGCCGGGCCTCGACGAACGCCGGCACGTTCACCGGAAAAGATCCTCGTTCACCGGCCGGATCAGCTCGCGCACGGACGCGTCGCGGAACCAGTCGCGCGACAGGCCGCGCACGATCGCGACGGGCACCCCCGACGCCTTCCCCATCACGAGCTCGGCGGCCGACGCGATCTCGTCCGAGATGGCGACCTCGGTGACCAGCAGCGTGCGGCCGAGCGCGTCGGTCGTGTCGCGCAGGTCGAACACTGCGGCGATGCCGCACACGCCGATTGCCACGTCGGTGAGTCCCCGTCGCCACGGTCGCCCGAACGTGTCGGAGACGATGACCGCGACGTCGACATTCGCGCGCGCGCGCAAGGCATCCCGGATGTGCTTCGCGGAGCGGTCCGCGTCGACGGGAAGCAATGCCGCCCAGCCGTTCTCGACGTTGGAGAGATCGACGCCGGCGTTCGCGCACACGAACCCGTGACGCGTCTCGCTGATGATGAGATCGCCGCGTCGCCGCACGATGCGCACCGACTCCGACTCGACGAGTGCGCGTCGGGCCGCGAGATCCTCGGGATCGAGCGGCACGAGCCTTCCCTCGGCCTTCGAGACGATCTTCTGGGTGACGACCACGCAATCGCCGTCGGCGAGGGGCGTCCCTTGGGCGCGCGCGTGATCGGCGATGTACACCGCGAGCTCGTCCCCCGCGCCGATCTCCGGCAGGCCCGAGATCGGGATGATCGACAGCGTCACGCGACCGCGGCGAGCGTCCGCTCGGCGAGCGCGGCCGCGATCTCCGGGCTGCGCATCATCGTGTCGGCGACGACCGCATGCACACCCACGGCTTCGACCTCCGGCGCACGTGCGGCGTCGACCGCATCGATGACCAACGATGCGCAGATGTCGGCATACTCACGCGCGACGCCGACGCACGACACGTCGATGCCGAGCGGCGCCATCAAGCGGTCGGCCGGACCCTTGACCGGCGCACCCCCGACGATGGGACTCACGCCGACGACCCGAGCCCGCCGGGCCGCAAGGATCTCCCGGATGCCGGGCACCGCGAGCAGGGGACCGATCGAGATGACGGGGTTCGACGGGCAGATGACGATCGTGTCGGCGTCGCGCAAGGCGTCGAGGACGCCGGGCGCCGGCCGGGCCGAGTCGGCGCCCTCGAAGCGCACCGCCACCACGGGCGATTCCGCGCGCTCGCCGACGAACCACTCCTGCATCGCCAGCTCCTCGGTGCCGGTCTCGCGCGCGACCGTGATGCGGGTGCTGACGCGGTCGTCGGACATCGGGAGCAGTCGCACGTCGAGTCCCCACGCGGCGGTGATCTCCGCGGTCACGGCAGAGAGGGGTATGCCCGCGCGCAGCCGCTGCGTGCGGAACAGATGGGTCGCGAGATCCTTGTCGCCGAGGCGGAACCACGTCGGCACGCCGTAGCGCTCGAGCGCATCGAGCGTGGCGAACGTCTCGCCCTCGAGCCCCCAACCCTGGGCGGTGTTGGACGCGCCCGCGAGCGTGTAGGTGACCGAATCCAGGTCAGGGGAGACGCGCAAGCCGTGGAACTCGTCGTCGTCGGCCGTGTTGACGACCACGACGACGTCGGCGGGAGGAACGACGCGCAGGAGTCCGGCGAGAAATCGAGCGGCGCCGACTCCACCGGCGAGCGCGGCAAACATGAACGGACGCTAATCCGACCGGGCTTCAACGCGACAACGCGGCCCCGAAGGGCCGCGTTGTCCCTGCAGAAGGGAGTGTGCGATCAGGCCGCGGTGCCGGCAAGCTCGCGAACGCGCGCCGCGACAGGCTCCATTGCCTGCACGACGCGCTCGGGGATCTCACCGAGCTGCGCTTGCACCTTGCCGACGACCGGCTCGACGCGCTTGCCCACCTGCTCGCGCAGGTCGGCGGCCCGGGCGACGGTCGTGCGCACTTGCTCCTGGGAGCGCGAGCGAGCGGCGCGCGACTGCTCCTGGAGCTTGGTCTGCGCGTCGCGGGTGTTCTTGTGGACGCACTCGCCGGCCTTGAATGCACGCTCGCGGAGCTCACGGCTGCCGATCTGGGCCTGTTGGAAGCCCATCACGCCAAGGCCGATCGCGATGTATCCGGCATCGGTGAGGGTCTTGCGGACGTTGCTGGTCGCCATTGCGAGCTCCTTACGGCGTCATTCACGCGGGGGCGGTGCCGTGGCACCAATGATGTGGTGCACGGTCGGGATGCTCGCGACACTAACACAGAGTGCTAACTGTTGCAAGCATTCGTGATCTCGAGCACAAGGTGTCGTTTGGGGACGGGGTATGTTCTTTCGGCCTCATGGACACCATCGAGCCTGCGATCAGCGCCCAGCTGCTCGAGGATGACGACGAGACCGGCGCCGTCCAGATCGCGCCGCCGGTGGTCGCCGTCGTCGTCACGAGCAACCCCGGTCCATGGCTGGAGGAGGCCCTCACCGCGCTCGCGGGCCAGGACTATCCGTCGCTCTCGGTGCTCGTCCTCGACAACGGCTCGGTCGAGGACCCGACGGCGCGTATCGCGGCGGCCATGCCCGGGGCGTTCGTGCGGCGCCGCGCCGAGCGGGCGGCCGACGGCCTCGGCTTCCCGGCCGCGGCCAACGAGGCCCTCGAGGTGGTCGAGGGCGCAACCTTCTTGCTGTTCTGCCACGACGACGTGACCCCCGACCGGGACGCGGTGCGGCTCATGGTCGAGGAGGCGTACCGGTCGAACGCGGGCATCGTCGGTCCGAAGTTCGTCCACGACGATCACCCCGAGATCCTCCTCGAGGTCGGCATGACCGTCGACCGCTACGGCGTGCCGTTCTCCGGAATCGAGCCCGACGAGGTGGACCAGGAGCAGCACGACGCGGTGCGCGACGTGTTCTTCGTGTCCAACGCCACGATGCTCGTGCGCACCGACCTCTTCCACGAGCTCTCGGGATTCGACCCGGCGACCTTCCCGGGCGCGGACGACGTCGACTTGTGCTGGCGCGCTCGCCTCGCCGGCGCACGGGTGATCGTCGTGCCCGCCGCGCGCGTACGTCACCGCCAGTCGACGACCAACGAGACGCGACCACCCGCCGCGCTGGAGCCGCAGGACGTGCGGGCGAAGACGCGCAGCCGAATCCGCGTGCTCTGCAAGTCTTATTCGGGGCTCTCGCTGCTCTGGGTGCTGCCGACGGCGTTCATCCTCGGGCTCGCCGAAGTCCTGGGACTCGTGTTGACCGGGAGAGTGCGGCGCGGCGTTGCGCTCCTCGCGGGGTGGCTCTCTGCGTTTGCGCATCCCGGCGAGCTGCGACGCGCGCGAGTCAGGACGCAAGAGCTACGTCGCGTCGACGATGGCGACGTTCGCGATCTCATGATCCGCGGCAGCGCGCGGCTGCGCGCGTTGGTCGCCTCGCGGCTGCACGCGGGCGACCACCTCACGGAGGTCTCGAGTCGTACCCGGGTCAGGATGCAGAGCACCGCGCAACAGCTACGGCGTGCTCCGGCCGTGGTCGGCGCCGTGCTGGCGGTGTTGGTGCTGTTCGGGTCGCGCTCGCTGTTCTTCGGCCGGGTCCCCCAGGTCGGCGACTTCCAGTCCTGGCCCGGTGTGGGCGCGGCGTGGGCCACGTTCGCGGGCTCATGGCGCACGACGTTCATGGGCTCGGCGCACGCGGCAACGCCTGCGTTCGGCCTGATCTCGATCCTCGACGCGGTGCTCTTCGGTCACGGTGGACTCGCCCGATCGCTCGTGGTCGGAGGCGCGTTGCCGCTCGGCGCGTGGGGCACCTACCGGCTGGTGCGGCCGTTCGCCGTATCGGCATTGCCGGCCGCCGCGGCAACCGTTGCGTATGCCGCCAACCCCATCGCGCGAAACGCGATATGGCGCGGCGAGCTCGGGCCGCTGGTGTGCTTCGCGGTCGCGCCGTTCGTTCTGGGCGCGTTCGTCCGGGCAATGGACGACGGCGACGACGCCCGGCCCGCGCGTCCGCATCCGCATCCCATGCTCACCGTCGGCCTGCTCGTCGCAGTCGCGGCGTCGGTGTGGCCACCGGCGCTCGTGCTCGCGCTTCTGATCGGTCTCGCGTGTTGCATCACGACACCCTTCATCCGCGACGCGCGGTCCGCCCTTCGCGCGGCGCCGCTCGCGGCGGGGGCCACGGGCATCGCGATAGTGCTGTGCACGCCCTGGGTGTGGTCGCTGCTCGGCGCGGATGGCGCGACACTCGGTCTGCAACCCCGCGGACCTCTGTCGCTCGGTGCGATCCTGCACTTCCAGACCGGTCGGGCCGGTGCGGGTCTCGCGCCATGGGGCATCGTCGCGGCCGCGGCTGTCCCCCTCGCGATCGCGACCGGCAACCGCCTCGCGTGGGCGACGCGGGCGTGGATGCTCGCCGCGTGCTCGTTCGCGTTGGTGTGGGTGCCGGGCCGCGTGTCGCCGGGAGCTTCGGTGCCGGCACCCGAGGGGGTGCTCGTCGGCGCCGCGATCGGCCTCGCGTTCGCGTGCGGTCTCGGCGTCGCGGCGGTCCTCGACGACCTCCGTAGCTTCGGTTTCGGATGGCGGCAGGTCGTGACGGTCGTCGCCACTGTCGGGCTCGGTTGGGCCATGCTCGGACTCGCCGCCGACACGTGGTCGGGACGCTGGGGCCTGGACGCGGAGGATTGGGCCTCGACGTACGCGTGGATGGGAAGCAACGCGCCCGCAGGTGGCTTCCGGGTGCTCTGGGTCGGCGATCCGAACATCCTGCCTGCGGACGCGAAACGGGTGGGGACGACCGGGTTCGCGCTGACGCATGATGGCCCCGGCGACGCGCGCGCGCAATGGGCGGCGCCCGAGGAGCGGGCCGATCGTGTGCTCGCGCGCGCCATCGACGCCGCGACCTCGGGGCAGACCTCGCGGCTCGGACACCTGCTCGCGCCGGCCGGCATCCGCTACGTCGCGTTCGTGACGAGCGCGGCGCCGTCGTCGGGGGCGATCGGCACGCCCCGGCCGCGCTTGGCCGATGCGCTCGCCCGCCAACTCGACCTGACGCTGTCGCGCGTCGAGACGACGGGCACGGTGTACCAGAACGACGCGTGGATCCCCGTCCACGCGCTCGCGCCTCCCGGCGCATCCGGCGTGAAGGTCGACGAGCGCGACCCGCTCGCGGGCGCGCTCCGTACCGAACCCGGAGACGTGATCGGCGTGCCGACGTCCGGCGCGCGTACGGGCCCGATCGGCCCGGGCACCTTGCTGTGGTCCGAAGCGGCGAGCAAGCACTGGCACGCCACGAGTGACGGGCGCGCGCTCGCGCGTCGTGACGGCTTCGGCTGGACGAACGCGTTCACGGTCGAGACGCGTGCACCGGTCGCCGTGCACTTCCGGGCCGGCGCGATCGGCAAGCTCCTGCGTTGGTTCGAGGTGCTGTGCTGGGCCGGCGTCGTGGCCGGGTGGTTCGTCACCCGCCGGCGCACGCGCACCCATCCCGCATGAAGCCACGCCGGGCACTGTTCGTCGGCGTCCTCATTGCCGTGCTCGCCGTCGCCGTCGCGCTCGGGAACGCCAAGCGGCCGCGGCCCGAGGAAACCGCGGTGCCTCCGGTCGCGGCGGGCCTGCCCGCCGAGTCGCCACGTGCGGGGAGCGTGTGGTTCTGTCCCGGTCTGCCGAGCGGGCTTCCCGTAGGCGATGACCGCGTGACGATCTCGAACGTCGGCGACGCGCCCGCCGACGTCGTGGTCACGGTGCTTCCCGACAAGGGCCAACGATCGGAGACCACGTACACCGTCGGTGCGTCGTCGGTTGCGATCAAGGCGCGCGGTGACCTGGGACCACCGGGCGCGCTCACCATCGAAGCGTTCGGGGGGCGCATCGCGATCGAGGAAGGAATCGACGGCCGGGCCGGCACTGACGTCACCCCGTGCGCGACGCAGGGTGCGGCGCAATGGAACTTCGCGGCCGGGATGACACCGCGCGGCGTACAGCAGTGGCTCGTGCTCGAGAACCCGTTCGCGTCCGATGCCAAGGTCGATGTGACACTGCGTACGAGCGGAGGAGTGCGACAGCCGGAGCGGTTGCAGAGCTTCGACATCCGGCGACGCTCCCGGGCCGTGATCGCGCTGCACGACATTGCGGTGCGGGAAGACCGGGTTGCCGTGCAGGTGGACGCGCGCGCGGGCCGGGTGGTTGCGGCACAGACGCTCGTGTTCACGACCGAGGCGGGGTTGCCCGGTATCGCGACCACGCTCGGCGCGCCCATCCCGTCGGACCGCCGGCTCTTCGCCGATGGTGCAACGGCGAGCGGTGCAACGACGCGGCTGGCGATCGCGAATGTCGGCACCGTCGATGCCGAGGTCGACGTGCAGATACTTCCCGAGAACAATCAGGTCGTCCCCGCAGTGACACTGAGCGTTGCCCAGGACGAGGTCGTCTGGGCGCAACTCGGCGGCTGTGCGCCGGCCGGTGGCGCCAACAACTGCGTGCCCGCGCCGGCGAGCGTTCCCTATGCCGTCGACGTGCACACCGAAGGCGGCGCCGCGATGGTGGCACAGACGCTCACGCGGGGCGCCAAGAATTCGGCGCAACCCGGCGCCGCGACATCGCTCGGCTCGCCGCAACCGGCGCGCAGTTGGGTCTTCGCCCGGGATCGCGTCGACCAGGAGCGTTCGACCACCTTGGCGATCTTGAACCCGCTCACGCAACCGGCGCGCCTCGACATCTCCATTCTGCACGACGGCAAGATCGAGCATCCCGCCCGGTTCCAGGGCATCACGGTCCCGCCGGGCCATCGTGCATCGGTGCGCATCGTCGCAGGATCGCGCCCCGCCGCGGCGCCGCGGGCCATGGTCGTCGAAGCGTCGGCTCCGGTCGTCGTCGAGCGCTCGATGGTCGGTACCGGCGACATGAGCCGGTCGCTCGGTATCGCGGTCGGGTGAGCGCAACGCGATGACGGTACGTCTCGCGATCGCGGTGGCGTTGTTCGTGGTGCTCAGCGCCGTGGCGTGGTGGCTCGAGCGTCGGCGACGCGCGAATGCGCCTTCGCAGGGAACGACCTCGACGCCCGAGCAGCTCGATCGTCTCGACTTCGACCACGCCGACGCGCCGTGGCTCGTCGTGGTCTTCACCTCCGACGCGTGCGCGTCGTGCGAGGGTTTGTACGAAAAGGCGTTACCGCTCGCCTCGGAGGACGTCGCGGTCGTCGAGATCGGTTTCCCCGCGCGGCGCGCGCTCCACGATCGCTATCACGTGCAGGCCGCACCCATGACGCTGGTGGCGGATCACGAGGGCGTCGTGCGCGCGACCTTCCTCGGCGCGTTCAGCGCGACCGACCTCTGGAATGCAGTGGCCGAGCTACGGAGCGCGTAGGAGTCAGTCGGGCTCGAGCGGAGTGAGCACGTCGGCGCCGGCATCGCCGCCCGGGATCGGGATCGGCAGCGGGCGATCCGCGATCTCCTCGGTGCCGTCGGCGTGCGTGATGATCCGAGGTCCACCGACCTTGCGGCCCATCGCGCGGTCGACGAGGTCCTCGACCTCTTTGCCCTCCAGCGTCTCGCGTTCGAGCAGTGCCTTCGCGACCGAGTCGAGCCCGGGGCGGTACTCGGAGAGCACCTTGCGGCAGCGGTCTTCCTCGTCGCGCAGGATGCGTTCGACTTCTTCGTCGATGACGCGCGCCGTCTCGTCGGAGTAGTCGCGCGAGTGCATGAGATCCTCACCGAGGAACACCGCGCCCTGGGAGCCCCATGCCATCGGCCCGATGCGGTCGGACATGCCCCATTCCCGAACCATCTTGCGGGCGAGCTCGGTGTTGCCGACGAGGTCGTTCTGCGCGCCGGTCGATTGGTGACCGAACACGAGGTCTTCGGCGACGCGTCCGCCGAGCCGAACCACCAACGAGTCGGCGATGTATTCGCGCTTGTAGATGTGCCGTTCCTCGACGGGGAGCTGATGGGTGACGCCGAGCGCCATCCCTGTCGGCAGGATCGTGACCTTGTGGAGCGGATCGGCGTGCTCGAGCACGTACGCGCAGACGGCGTGGCCGCCCTCGTGGTACGCGACGATCTCCTTCTCCTCCTCGGAGAGCGCCAACGACTCGCGCTTGAGGCCCATCAGCACCCGGTCCCGCGCGGCGTCGAAGTCCTCGCGGTGGACCTCGTGCACACCGCGCCGTACGGCAAACAGCGCGGCCTCGTTGACGAGGTTGGCGAGGTCGGCGCCACTCATGCCGGGCGTACCGCGCGCGACGACGTTGACGTCGACGTCGGGGTCGATCTTCTTGTCGCGCATGTGGACCTTGAGGATCTCGACGCGCTCGTCCTGGGTCGGCAGCGGCACCAGGATCTGACGGTCGAAACGGCCGGGACGCAGCAGCGCAGGGTCGAGGATGTCGGGGCGGTTGGTCGCCGCCATCATCACGATGCCTTCGGTCGCCTCGAAGCCGTCCATCTCGGCGAGCATCTGGTTGAGCGTCTGTTCCCGCTCGTCGTGCCCACCGCCGAGCCCGGCGCCGCGCTTGCGGCCGATCGAGTCGATCTCGTCCACGAAGATGATCGCGGGCGCTTGCTTCTTCGCGGTCTGGAACAGGTCGCGCACGCGAGCCGCTCCGACACCGACGAACATCTCCATGAAGTCGGAGCCCGTGATCGAGATGAACGGCACGCCGGCCTCCCCGGCGACCGCCCGCGCGATCAGGGTCTTCCCGGTCCCGGGCGGGCCGACGAGCAGCACGCCTTTCGGAATGCGCGCGCCGATCTCCTTGAACTTGCCCGGCAGCTTCAAGAAGTCGACGACCTCGGTGATCTCTTCCTTCACCGCGCCGTAGCCGGCGACGTCGCCAAAGGTCGTCTTCGGCTTGTCGGTGTTGTAGATCTTGGCGCGTGACCGTCCGATGTTCATGACCGCGCCCATTTGTCCCTGCGCCCGGCGCGCGATGAACCACCAGATCAAGCCGAGCAACGCGAACGGCACGACCCACACGAGCACCGTGGCAAGCCAGTCGGTCGAGCGAGGCTTGTAGTTGCGCAAGACGTTGTGGTCGTTGAGCAACTTGATGTCTTCGTCGGGCAGGGTGCCCTCCGGGCCCTGGGCCGTGAACTCCGACTTCCCGTCGACGTTGACGCCGTTGGCGAACTTGCCGGTGATCTTGCCGCCGGAGGGGTCGTACTTGATGCTCGCGACCCTGTTCTCGCGGACGTCCTGGAGGAACGTGCCGTAGTCGCGCTTGGCGCGGTCCGGCGTGGTGCTCGGCGCCGCCTGCCAGAACAGGAAGATCGCGACGATGAGCCCGACGATCACCCATGGCATCCAGCGAGGTCGGCCACCCGGCCGGCCGGGAGTGCCGCCGCTGCCGCCACCCATGCGCGGCGGACGGCCCGGCTGCTCCGGCGGTCGCCACTGGTCTTCGGGTGGACTCATACGTCTTGCTCCACAGCGTTCGTAGATCGCCATGCTACGGCGACCGGGCGGGCTGACCCGTTGCGGGGTGAACCGGCGACGGACCGGGCCTGTTCCCCAATTGCGCCCGGACTTTCCTGTCGACCGGCAACGCCCGTGCGTGACGGTTCCGCCCTAGCCTTACCCGGTGGAGCAGGTTCCCGGCGAGAAGCGCCCGGCGCCGTTGCCGCCCGGCGAGCCGCCGCGGCGCTGGGGTCTTGGTGACTTCCTATGGATCTACGTCGCCGGGATCCTGATCTCGGTCGTCGGTGTCTCGATCGGCTTTGCGATCACCGGCGACGAGGCCGGCCATACCGGTGCGGTCACGACCGCGCTGGCCGCCTTCGGTCAGTTCGGCGGGTGGGTCGCATGTATCGCGTACGTCGCGCACTCCAAGGGCCGGTCGCTCCGGGACGATTTCGGACTGCGCCTCGACGTGCGCGACTGGTGGGCGGTGTTCGCGGGCATGGGGCTGTTCGTCGTGGCGACGCTGCTCATCCTGCCGCTGCACGACCTGGTCAACGAGAGCCAGCGGGTCGTCGACGACCTGAACGCCGCGAGTGGCGCCAAGCTCGTGGTGTTCGCGGTCATCGCGGCGCTCGTCGCCCCGGTGAGCGAGGAGCTCCTCTTCCGGGGGTTGCTCCTGCGTGCGCTGCGCCGGCGGTTCCCGCCCGCAATCGCGATCGGCGTCCAGGCGCTCGTGTTCGCGCTGGCGCACCCCCTGCTGAGCCCCACGCTGGGCGACCTCGTGGTCGTTCCCGCCCTGTTCCTCCTGGGCGTCGCCTCCGGGCTCGCCGCCGAGACCAGGGGCGACCTCTCGGCGTCGATCCTCATGCACATCGGCTTCAACCTCATCACGACGCTCGCCGCCTTTTGACGGGGTTGCCCCCGGGGAAAATCGCGGCGAGTGACCAAGTGGGCTTCAGTCTGGGGCCGAGGTTGCCGAACAACACTCCTGGTGTTGTGTCAGGGAGGCACGGAATGCTTGTGTGCACAGGATGTGCGAAAGTCGGTTTGGTCACGATCCGCATGCGCGTCGCAGGGCGCGAGATCGTCTTCCGCCGCTGTTCGAAGTGTGAAGCGAACATGTGGCACGACGGCGCGGCCGACCTCTCATTGGACGAAGTCCTCGAGCTCGCTCGCGCCGGTCGCTGAGTCATAGGGCGAGCGATTCGCCACGCCGACCGAGGGTCGCTGCGCCGCCGAAACGGGCCGCGACTCCTGGCGACGAACACTGTCGAATTCGCCACCACTGAGGGCGGCTGCGCCACCGAAACGGGCCGCGACTCCTCAGGGTGGTGAATCCGGGGGTCGGCCGTGGTCTGGCATTCTGGAGCGCGGTGGCTGCACCCACGATCATGCAGGCGATCGCGCGCCCCAAGGGTGGGACCCTGCCGCGTCGCGACCCCCTCGACGAAGACGATCAACCACGCGCGCTCTGGGAGCGCGCCATCGGTTGGGGCATCGTCGCAGTTGCGACCTGGCTCGTGTTCTGCGTGCTCGATTCGAACCACACCTGGACGATCCACCCGAACCACTTCCGGTTCGGTGACCTCTTCCTGAACACGACCACCAACGGCGGCGACATGGGCGCGCACGTGTGGTGGCCGAAGTTCCTCGCCGACCACTGGTTCAGCTGGAACCCGTTCAAGATGCGGCTGTCGGGCTGGGCGCCCGACTGGTATGCGGGCTTCCCGGTGGGCCAGTACTACTTCCCGCTGCCGGCGTTGATGGTCTGGGTGCTCGACACGGTGCCGTTCGTGCCGTACAACGTCGCGTTCAAGCTCGTCACCGTCACCGGACCACTGCTGTTGCCGGCCGGCGCCTCCTCCTTCGCTCGGGGGGTGCGCGCGCCGTGGCCGGCACCGCCGGCCTTCGCACTCGCTGCCCTCGGCATGTTGATGGAGACCCGCGACCAGTGGCAGATCTACGGCGGCAACATCGCGAGCACCCTCGCCGGCGAGTTCTCCTTCACGATCGGTCTCGCGCTGGCGCTGTTCGGACTCGGCGCGCTGGCGTACACCCTCGACACCGGCCGGCGCCGCTGGTTGCCCGCAGTGCTCATCGCGGGCGCGGTGATGTCGCACATCGTCGTCGCGTTGTTCATCGGCATCGCGGCGCTGTTGCTCTGGCTCACCCGGCGTCCGTTCCGTACCTGGCGTCTCGCGGCGTGGATCGGCGGCGTCGCGATCGCGATCCCCGCCGTGTGGCTGGTACCTCTCCTCGGGAACTCCGCGTACACGCAGAGCATGCGCTACACGAAGCTCGTCCCGAAGGGCACCTTCACGACGTGGTCGTGGCTGCCGCTCCCGGGACCGGTCCGCAGCGCGGCCAACGACTTCGTGCGCGCCCTCGGCACATATCTCGATCCCGTCTTGCACAAGCATCTGAAGCAACCGTTGTGGTTGCCGTGGTGGATCTGGTTGCTCGCGGCCGTCGCCATTGTCGCCGCGGGCTGGTACCGGAGGCGTTCGACGCTCGTCCTGCTCGTGCTCGCGTTGGTCATGGGTGTGCTGTTCGTGCAGTGGCCCGCTGACTTCGCGGTGTGGAACACGCGCTTCCTGCCGTTCTGGTTGCTGACGTGGGGATTCCTCGCCGCGATCGGCGCGACCGAGATCTGCCGTTGGGTCGCGCAACTCGTTCGTTGGTCCTACGTGTGGATCCGGGACGGCGATCTGCAGGACGCGCGCGCCCGCGCGTGGGCCGAGATCGCGACTGCGGACGATGATTCCGCACTCGATCCGGCGGTGCGCAAGAGCGCGGCGTGGGCACTCGCGGAGCGTCGCTTCGACGTCGATCCGGTCGGATGGCAGCCGCCGGCGCAGCTTTCGCCCGAGCATACGAAGCGGCGCGCGAAGTTCATCGGCTCGATTGCGCTCGCGGCGGTCGTCGGCATCGCGGGAATCGTCGCACTGAATCGCGCATGGGACGCGCGCACCGGCGGCGCCCCCACGATCGCGATCAGCGGCTGGGCGGCGTGGAACTACTCGGGCTACGAGTCGCCATCGAAGCCGGCGGAGCAGCAGTACTTCGACCTCATTGCGAAGATGGACGAGGTCGCCCGCACGAACGGCAACGGGCGGGCATTGTGGGAGCCGTCATCGGGAGAGCCGGACGCCATCAACAGCTACGGCACGAGCCTCGCGCTCGAGCTGTTGCCGTATTTCACCAACGGGCGCATCGGCTCGATGGAGGGCATCTACTTCGAGTCCTCCGCGACGACCTCGTACCACTTCCTCACGGTCGCCGAGTGCTCGGAGCATCCTTCCAATCCGGTGCGCGGGCTGAAATACGGCAATCCGTCGGACGACTTCGATCTCTGCGTGAGACACCTGCAGATGCTCGGTGTCCGCTACCTCATGTTGTGGACGCCTCAGGCGGAGGCCAAAGCCGCGCAGAGCCGCGACCTCACGCTGGTGAGGACCATTCCCGGTCCGATTCCGGGCACGCAGCTGAAGGGCTGGAAGGTGTACCAGGTTGCGAACAGCGACCTCGTGGTCGGCATGCACCAGGAGCCCGTCGTCGCGACGGCGCACGGCGGCAACTACTCGAAGTGTTGGGGAACTCCCTACCCGGACTCGACGACTCCCGAGCCGCACCTTCCCGCATGGGAGTGCACGGTGGCGCCGTGGTGGACGGATCGCAGCGAGCTCGATACCGCCTTCGCGCAGACAGGTCCCCCCGAGTGGAAGCGCGTCGACGGCCGCGACCTCGGGAACGTGCAGCCGAAGTTCATCGACCCCGTCGAGGTGACGGGCATCCATCGCTCGGTCAAGGACATCTCGTTCCACGTGTCCGAGGTCGGCAAGCCGGTCGTCGTGAAGGAGTCGTACTTCCCGAACTGGCACGTGAGCGGCGCCAAGGGTCCGTACCGGCTGGCGCCCAACCTCATGGTGGTCGTCCCCACGTCCAACGACGTCACGCTCTCGTACGGCCTCAGCAAGTACGACTGGCTCGGGCGCGGGCTGACGTTCCTCGGGTTGATCGGCCTCTTGCTGCTCGGGCTGTGGGCCGGCGCCCAGCGCTTCGGTGCGGGCACGCCACGTCCGGCCGAAGGTGAGGACGGCCACGACGACGGGGAAAGCTCCGGTGAGGGCGACGGGAACGGCGGTGACGGCAACGACGAGCGCGCAGACCCGGAGCGCCCGCCGGACCCGAAACGGTGGGAGCCTGCTCCGGCGCTACCATGACCGGCCTTCCGGTACCGGAAGGCCGCCACGGACGGCGCAGTGAGGGAGCCCAGTGAGTTCGTCGCTCGATGCCATCTTCAAGGCGTACGACATTCGCGGGGTCTATCCCGACGAGATCGACGAGCCGCTGGCCCGCCGCATCGGCAATGCGTTCGCCCATTTCACGGGCGCGCAGCATGTGATCGTCGGTCGGGACATGCGACCGTCGTCGGAGCCGCTCGCCGACGCCTTCATCGAGGGCGCGACCCTCGCGGGCGCCGACGTCGTCGACATCGGGCTCTGCTCGACCGACGTCGTGTACTTCGCCGCCGGTCGCCTGGACGCGCCCGGCGCCATGTTCACCGCCAGCCACAACCCCGCCCAGTACAACGGCATCAAGCTGTGCCGTTCGGGCGCGGCACCGGTCGGCGAGCAGACCGGCCTCCAGCAGATCAAGGAGATGGTCGCGTCGGGCGTGACGTCCCGCGGTGAGGTCGCGGGCAAGGTCGAGCGCCGGGACCTGCTCGAAGAGTTCGGCGAGCACGTGCGGTCGTTCGTCGACCGTGCAGTGCTCGCGCCTCGCTCGGTCGTCGCGGACACGGCGAACGGTATGGGCGGCCTCGTCGTTCCCAAGGTCTTCGAAGGCCTGCCGTTCAGTCTCACGGTCCTGTACGGCGATCTCGACGGCACGTTTCCGAATCATCCCGCCGATCCGATCCAGCCCGAGAACCTGAAGGATCTCCAGCGCGCGGTCGTCGACCTGGGTGCCGACCTCGGCCTCGCGTTCGACGGCGACGCGGACCGCGTGTTCCTGGTCGACGACAACGGCGTGCCGGTGAGCGGGTCGACGACGACGGCCATCGTCGCTGCGGGCATTCTCGATCGTCATCCCGGTGAGACGATCGTGCACAACCTCATCTGCTCGCGCGCGGTCTCCGAGATCATCCGTGAGCACGGCGGCACACCGGTGCGCACGCGGGTGGGCCACTCGTTCATCAAGCAGGTCATGGCCGAGACCGGTGCGATCTTCGGCGGCGAGCACTCCGCGCACTACTACTTCCGGGACAATTGGCGGGCCGATTCCGGTTCGATCGCTGCGCTGTGCGTGCTCGAGCAGCTGTGCCGGGCGGACGTGCCCTTGTCCGAGCTGCGCAAGCCGTTCGAGCGGTACGTGCAGAGCGGCGAGATCAACTCGCGTGTCGACGATCCGGTCGCCGTCATCGAGCGGGTCGCGCGCGCGTTCGCGGACTCGCCGCAGGACCGGCTCGATGGTCTCACCGTCGATCACGGCGAATGGTGGTTCAACCTCCGGCCGAGCAACACCGAGCCGCTGTTGCGGCTGAACCTCGAGGCGCCCGACGCACCTTCTTGCGAACAGCACACCCGTGAGATGCTGGCCATCCTCCGCGACGGGTAACCCCGCTAGCCTGCGCGGCATGGCGCTCGATCCGAAACTCCTCGAGATCCTCGCTTGCCCCGAGGACAAGGGTCCGTTGTTGTACTTCGGTGACGAGCAGTCGCTGTACAACCCGCGACTGAAACGGCGGTATCGCGTGCTCGACGGCGACATCCCCGACCTGCTCATCGACGACGCCGAGACCGTCGACGACGCCGAGCACGCTCGGCTGACGAAAAAGGCCGAAGCGGACGGGATCAAGCCAACGTTCGAAGGATGACCGCCGACTCCCTCAACTTCCTGGACGCCGTGGCCGGCCTGCCGGAGCAGCTGGCCGCCGCCCACGAAGCGGCGGGCAGGGTGCATGCCGACCGGTTCCCTCGCGGTGACGGCATCCGCAACATCGTGGTCATGGGCATGGGCGGCTCCGGCATCGCCGGCGACGTCGCCGCCGCCGCCTTCAACGACGAGCTGCCGGTGCCCATCACCGTGTTGAAGCAGATGCGGGTTCCCGCGTTCGTCGGTCCCGAGACTCTCGCGTTCGCCGTGTCGTACTCGGGCGACACCGAAGAGACGGTGTCGATGGCGACCGCGGCGGTCGAATGCGGCGCCCAGCTCGTGGTGGTCTCGCGCGGCGGCGAGCTCGCGGACCTCGCGGCGCGGGCCGGGGCCTTGCACCTCGCGTGTCCGGACGGATACCTGCCGCGTGCGGCGATCGGTGCGCTCGTCGCACCGTTGCTCGTGACACTGTTCCGGCTGGGCCTCGCGCCGGGCGCGCACGCCAATCTGATGTACGCGCAACAACAGCTCGCGCGGCGACGCGTCAAGTGTGCGCCGGACGTCGACGGTGCCGCGAACACGGCCCGGGAGCTCGCACGGAAGATCGGCCGAACCATGCCGTTGATCTACGGCGGCGGGGCGCTCGGCGGGGTCGCCGCGTACCGCTGGAAGTGCGACGTCAACGAGAACGCCAAAGCCTCCGCCTTCTGGCACCAGTACCCCGAGCTCGATCACAACGAGATCTGTGCGTGGGGTCAGCACGGCGACGTCACCCGCCAGCTCATCTCGCTCGTCGAGCTGCGCCACGGCTTCGAGCACAAGCGGCTCGGCCCGCGTTTCGACATGACGCGCGAGATCATCGGCGAGTGCCTGCACCAGGTGCTCTCGGTCGACGCGGAAGGCGAAGGCCGGCTCGCGCAGCTGCTCGACCTGATGTACGTGGGCGACTGGGTGAGTTGCTATCTCGCGTTGCAGAACGACGTCGATCCCGGCCCCATCGACGCGATCTTCGACCTGAAGGCCAGGCTGGCGAACGCGCAAGTCGAACAATGAAGATGAACGTCAAGAAAGCGAGATGAACCATGCCGGCAGTACTTGTGCACGGTGTCCCTGACACGCCGCAGCTCTGGGACGAGGTGCGCGCCCATCTCTCGCGTGCCGACCTCGTCGCACCGAACCTTCCGGGTTTCGGCACACCGGTCCCCACCGGCTTCGACGCGAGCAAAGAGGCGTATGTCGAGTGGCTCGTCAAGGAGATCGAAGCCATCGGGGTCCCGGTCGACCTCGTCGGTCACGATTGGGGCTCGATGCTCGTGCAACGCGTCGTGTCCACCCGGCCCGAGCTGATCCGCACCTGGGCCGCCGGCGCCGGCACCGCGGACCGTCAATACGTGTGGCACGAGCTGGCGCAGATGTGGCAGACGCCCGAGGTCGGCGAGCAGGTGATGGAGGCGATGACCGGCGACGCGCTCGTCGAGGCCCTCCAGGACCAGCTCGGCCGCGAGCGCGCGATCGCGGTTGCCAAGAACATCGACGACGGGATGAAGGCTTGCATCTTGGCGCTGTACCGCTCGGCGGTGAACGTCGGCGAGGAATGGGCCGACGCCGTGGACGGGATCACGCGACCGGGTGTCGTGTTCTGGGGCGCCGACGATCCCTACGTCACCCAGGACTTCGGCGAACGGCTCGCGCAGCGCACCGGGGCCCGCCTCGTGATGTTCTCGGACAGCGGGCACTGGTGGCCGGCGACGAAGCCGGCCGAGGTCGCCCGTGAGCTCGAAGTCCTCTGGTCGTCGGTCTAGCTCCGCCGGCGGGCGACGCACAGCTCGGTGAGCGTTGCGCGCGTGATGCGTCCGCCGTACCGAGATTCGAGCAGCTCCGCGATGCACGCGAACAGTGCGGCCCGATCGTCGGGGGCGAGCGCGATGTGCCCGGAGAACGAGCGCAACAGGTCGAAGTAGGTCTTCGTCGTGTACTCGGTCTCCTGCATCCATCGGCGGAAGACCGGAGCGTCGAAGGCGTCGTGCGCGCCGAGCCCGCGATCCTTGTGCGGGATGTCCTCCGCGTCGGCGAGCCGCAACCCTTTCGGCGTCCCCGGCATGAGGCGCTCGTAACAGTCCTGCATCTCGTTGAAGAAGGTCGTGTCGCCGCCCGCCACGTGGTCGCCGCCGACGATCGCGATCGCGCCGCCGGGCCGGAGCGCAGCCGCCGCTTTCTCGAGCGCGATCTCCTGGTCGAGCCAGTGCCACGCGTCGAACGCGGTCACCACGTCGAACGGCTCGCTCGGCAGCGTCCACTCCTCGAACGGCGCGTTGATCACCTCGGCGTCGGGAAACGACGCGAGGTTTCGACGCGCGACATGCGTGAGCGCATCTCCGAGCTCGACGGCGATGACGCGGTACCCGAGGCGCGCGAGCGCGGTCGTGGCACGACCGGTGCCGCAACCGATCTCGAGCACCCGCCCGTTCGGCGGGAGACCGGTCAGTGCGACGAGCTCGTCGAGCAGTCCCGGTGGAAGTGGAGGCCGAGCCCCGTCGTAGTGCTCCGCGACTTCGTTGAACGTCGTACGGAGCGTTGGGTCACCAGGTACGTCGAGCGACACGCGCGTCAGTCGCGATGCACGTCGAGCCGGAACCCGACGGGCCGGGCGTCGTTCCGGGCGGCTTCCTCGGCGAGCAGGCCGACCCTGTCGATCGTGGCCTGGCGGTCGCGGAAGCCCGGGGCGGCCCGGACGGCGGCGATCGTGGTGTGGTGCACGCCCGAGACGCTCGCGCCGCGACGTTGCTAACATCAAGACCTGGTCGGGCCCTCTGCGGCTGTCATCCGGTGATCCGGGCCGACTCCAACCGCTTCTCGCGCCGCGCGCACAAGCCAAGGAGTTGCACATGACCACGACCAACGCTCGTTCGAAGACGGGCACGTTCTCCGACTACAAGGTTGCCGACCTGTCGCTCGCCGACTGGGGGCGCAAGGAGATCGACCTCGCCGAGGTCGAGATGCCCGGTCTGATGGCGTGCCGCGCCGAGTACGGCCCCGAGAAGCCGTTGCGGGGCGCGCGCATCACCGGCTCGCTGCACATGACGATCCAGACCGCCGTGCTCATCGAGACGCTCGTCGAGCTCGGTGCCGAGGTGCGCTGGGCGAGCTGCAACATCTTCTCCACCCAGGATCACGCCGCTGCCGCGATCGCCGCACGCGACATCCCGGTGTTCGCGTGGAAGGGTGAGTCGCTCGACGAGTACTGGTGGTGCACCGAGCAGGCCTTGCGCTGGCCGGACGGCGGCGGTCCGAACATGATCCTCGACGACGGCGGTGACGCGACCCTGCTCGTGCACAAGGGCGTCGAGTTCGAGAAGGCCGGCAAGGTGCCCGGACCGGAGACCGCCGACAGCGAGGAATTCGCGGTCGTGCTCGAGCTGCTCGCGCGCCTCCAGAAGGAAGCGCCGGATCTCTGGCACGAGATGGCCGGTGACATCAAGGGCGTGACCGAAGAGACGACCACCGGCGTGCACCGGCTGTACCAGATGCAGACCGCCGGATCGCTGCTGTTCCCCGCGATCAACGTGAACGACTCCGTGACGAAGTCCAAGTTCGACAACTTGTACGGCTGTCGACACTCGCTCATCGACGGCATCAACCGCGCGACCGATGTGATGATCGCCGGCAAGGTCGCAGTCGTGTGCGGGTACGGCGACGTGGGCAAGGGCTGCGCGCAATCGTTGCGCGGGCAGGGTGCGCGCGTGGTCATCACCGAGATCGACCCGATCTGCGCGCTCCAGGCCGCGATGGAGGGCTACCAGGTCACGACCCTCACCGACGTCGTCGGCGACGCGGACGTCTTCGTCACGTGCACCGGCAACGCGAACGTGATCTCGGTCGACGACATGGCGAAGATGAAGCACAACGCGATCGTCGGCAACATCGGCCACTTCGACACCGAGATCGACATGGCGGGTCTCGCCAAGGTCTCCGGCGTAAAGCGGGTCAACGTGAAGCCGCAGGTCGACGAGTGGGTGTTCCCGGCCGCGAACGGCAAGCCCGAACACGCGATCATCGTCCTCGCCGAGGGACGGCTCCTCAACCTCGGATGTGCGACCGGCCACCCCAGCTTCGTGATGTCGAACAGCTTCACGAACCAGGTGATCGCGCAGATGGAGCTCTTCGGACACCGCGACTTCTACGAGAACCGCGTCTACACGCTGCCGAAGCACCTCGACGAAGAGGTGGCGCGTCTGCACCTCGAGAAGCTCGGTGTGCGCCTCACCGAGCTCAGCGAGGACCAGTCGACCTATCTCGGTATCCCGGTGGACGGGCCCTACAAGCCCGACCATTACCGCTACTGAACGACTCTCCGGCAACTCCGCGGTTCACTGTGCCGTGACGATCGCCAGGCGGTTGTTGTTGCACAGTGGATCCGGAGGCGGCCTCAGGTCGCGGTGAAGAGGAAGAGCACCGCGATCGCGAGCAAGGCCAGAACACCGATGAGGATCCGATCGAAGTAGTTCTCGCTGCGGCCGAGCGAGCGTTCGATCTGCGTGACCGTCGATCGTGCCCAGCTCAAGAAGACGTGCATGGGGGGTCGTCCTTTCGTCGTGCCTTCGTGGTCGCGGCCCCCGCCTGCGTGTCCTCTTGATCGGCAACACGGCCGAAATCTGAAGCCGATGGGTGTCGTACCCGGGTCGTAGCGTCCGCGCCGTGTTGGATGCCCTGCTGCCGCTCACGTGCCCGGGGTGCGGCGGTCGCGGGGCGCCGGTGTGCGCCCGCTGCCACGACGACCTCAGCCCGGCGCATGCGGCAGCGCCGCCCGCGGGCGTCGATGGGTGGGCCGCCGCGTTCGCCTATCGAGGCGTGGCCCGCGAGCTGGTAGCGCGGGTCAAG
>JBBRXX010000029.1:0-57308 GCA_038238245.1 Acidimicrobiia bacterium | reverse complement strand
CGGAGCGGAGCGAGCCCGCAGGAGCGACGAGCGCAGCGGAGCGGAGCGAGCCCGCAGGAGCGACGAGCGCAGCGGAGCGGAGCGAGCCCGCAGGAGCGACGAGCGCAGCGGAGCGGAGCGAGCCCGCAGGAGCGACGAGCGCAGCGGAGCGGAGCGAGCCCGCAGGAGCGGCGAGCGTCCGCGGCACGGGTATCCCGGGCCGCAGCGAGCGCGACCGTCAACGTGCTTGCCATACCGGGGGGCGTTTTTCCGCGAAGGCCTTGGGCCCTTCCTTGGCGTCCTCGGTCTGGAAGATGTAGCTCGAGAGCTTCGACTCCTTCTCGAACGGCGTGCGCAGCTCCTTGCCGAGCCGCTCGAGGATCTCCGCGGCCGCCGCGACGTCCGCCCCGTCGACGACGGCCGCGCGCAGCTCGCGCACCGCGGCTCGCAGCTGCTTGGTGACGTCTTCGTCGAAGTAGAGACCTTGCAGCGCGCTCTGCTTGGTCGCCTGCACCGCGAGCGGCGCATTCGCGATGATCCGCTGCGCGTATCCGCGGGCGGCGTCGAGCAACTGCTCCCGTGGGACGATCGCGTTGAGCAAGCCCATCTCGTACGCGCGCTGGGCAGGCACCAGGTCGGCGCAGAGCAAGAACTCCATCGCCTGCGGCCACGGGATCTGCCGCGGCAGACGGACCGTCGTGCCGCCGCCGGCGAACAGGCCGCGCTTGGGCTCCATGACCGCGAACTTCGCCTCGGGGCACGCGACCCGGATGTCACAGCCACCGAGCATCTCCATGCCGCCCGCCGTGCAGAAGCCGTTCACGGCGGCAATGACCGGCTTGTACAGCGGCCAGTTCCGCAGCACCGAGCGGACTCCGTCATCGAGCCGGTACCCGTTCACCTCCGTGAGACCCTTCTCGGCGATCTCCTTTTGGAACTTCGTGATCTCGGGCACGTACTTCTTCAGGTCGGCGCCCGCGAAGAACGCCTCGCCGACTCCGGTGACGATCGCGACCCACGCCTGGTCGTCGGCGGCGAACCGTTCCCACGCCTCGCGCAGCAGTTTGAAGTGCTCCATGTCCGCGGCGTTGCGCGCCTCCGGGCGGTCGATCGTGATGACGACGACGTGCTCGGAGTCCTGATCGAAGTGGATGGGCATGCAACCTCCGGACCTGACGTGCGCGTCAGCAACGTGCGAGGATACGCGGTCCCCCGCGAAGGAGTCACGTGACGGCCGAGAGACCCAAGGCACTGGTGACGGCCCCGTTTCGCGGCGAGGGGATGGAGACGCTGCAATCCGTTGCCGACGTGGTCTACGACCCGTGGATCGAGCAGGTACCCCTTCGCCTCTACGACGGCGAGAAGCTTGCGGCCCGCGTGCGCGACGAGGGTGCCGACATCCTGATCGTCGAGTCCGACTTCGTGAACGGACCGGTCTTCGACCTGCCGCTCCGCGTCATCGGATCGTGCCGCGGAGACCCGAACAATGTCGACGTGGCCGCGGCGACCAAGGCCGGGATCCCGGTACTGCGCGCACCGGGCCGGAACGCCAACGCGGTCGCCGAGCTGACGGTCGCGCTCCTGTTCGCCGTCAATCGCTTCGTCGTACCCGCAGATCGCGACGTGCGTGAGGGCAAGGTGTACAGCGGTGGCAAGATCCCGTACCAGCGTTATCGGGCGTGGGAGCTCGCGGGCCGAACGGCTGGGATCATCGGGCTCGGCGCCGTCGGGCGCGCGACCAAATGGCGATTCGAAGGCTTGGGCCTGCGGGTGCTGTCCTTCGACCCGTACAACGCGGACGCGACCCACCGGGACTCGATCGACGAGATGGTCGCGGAATGCGACGTCGTGTCGATGCACGCCGTGGTGACACCGGAGACCGAGGGCCTCATGGGCGCGCAACAGTTCGCCGCGACGAAGCCCGGTGCGATCTACGTCAACAGCGCCCGTGCCCTGCTGCACGACACCGATGCGCTCGTCGCTGCGCTGCAGTCCGGCCACCTCGGCGGGGCCGGCCTCGACCACTTCGAGGGCGAGAACCTGCCGACGGACCACCCGCTGTGCGCGATGTCGAACGTCGTGCTGACGCCCCACATCGGCGGCGCGACGTACGACACCGAGGCGAATCACTCCAAGCTGATCGCCGACGACGTCGTGCGTATCTTGCGCGGCGAGAAGCCCGCGAACTGCGTCAACCCGGAGGTGTTGCACTGACATGGGCGAACTGAAAGGGACCGCGCAGGAGATCAAGGAAGAGCTGCTCTGGGTCGCCAAGGAGTCACTCCGGACGAACCTGGTACATGGCACTGCCGGCAACTTCTCCGCCCGGCTGCCCGACGGCAACGTCGTGCTCACCCCGTCGACCTTGCCGTACGACACGATGACCTTGGACGACCTCGTCGTGACCGACCTCGACGCCAATGTGCTGGAGGGCACGAACGGGCCGACCACAGAGAAGGCGCTGCACCTGGCGTGTTTGAAGGCATACGACGACATTCATGCCGTCATCCACTGCCACGCGAAGTTCTGCACGATGTTCGCGCTCACGCACGAGCCGATCCCGTGCGTGATCGAAGAGGTCGAGGTGTTCGTGGGCGGCGACGTCCCCGTCGCCCACTACGAGTTCACCGGCTCCCAGGAGCTCGCCGACGAGGTTTCGAAGTGGGTCGGCGACCGCGCGGCGGTGCTCATGGCGAACCACGGCCTCCTGACCGTCGGGAAGTCGCCGAAGGATGCGCTGAAGATCGCGAACCTCGTCGAGCTCACGGCGGAGATCATCTGGGGCGCGCGCCAGCTCGGCACCATCGTCGCGCTCCCCGACGACACCCGGGAGAAGATGGCGCCGTACTACAAGATGCTCCGAGGGATGTAGTACGCGGCTACTTCTTGCGCGCGATCGTGAGACCGTCGCTGACCGGCAGCATCACCACTTCGACCCGGGCGTCCGCCGCCAGCTTGTCGTTGAAGTGCTTGATCGCCTTGGTGTTGTCGTCGGTGGCCTTCGAGTCGACGACGTTGCCGCTCCAGAGCACGTTGTCGACCAGCAGGAGCGCGTTCGCTCTCATGTGCGGGACCAGGGCTTCGTAGTAGTTCCAGTAGTTCGGCTTGTCGGCGTCGATGAACGCGAGGTCGAAGACGTCGTCGGCGCTGAGCTTCGCGAGCGTTTCCAAGGCGGGCGCGATGCGCAGGTCGATGCGATCGGCGACGCCCGCCTTCTGCCAGGAGCGACGCCCGATCGCCGTCCATTCCTCCGAGACATCGCACGCGACGAGAGAGCCGTCCGCCGGCAGGCCTCTCGCGATGCACAGCGCCGAGTAACCGGTGAACGTGCCGACCTCGATCGCGCGCCGGGCGCCGATCGCCCGGGTGAGGATCGTGAGGAATGCTCCCTGCTCCGGCGCGACCTGCATGCCCGCAATCGCGCCGAGCGCGGCCGTCTCGGCGATGAGCTCCTTCTGCACGTCGTCGGGTGGCGTGCCGTGCGCGACGAGATAATCACCGAGCTCGGGTGTCAGTAGGAAGGATTTCGGGTCGGCCATCGCCGGGACATTAGCGACGTCGACTCCATGTCCAGTGGTCGACTCCACGCTCCGCTCCGCTCCGCTGCGGTCGCGTCGCTGTCGACTCCATGTCTATTGGTCGACTCCACGCTCCGCTCCGCTGCGGTCGCGTCGCTGTCGTCTCCATGTCTATTGGTCGACTCCACGCTCCGCTCCGCTGCGGTCGCTTCGCTGTCGACTCCATGACACGCGTGTCAGGCACAGCGTACGATCCTGCGACCGAGGGCGGACGGAACCACCGGTCGGGGGACGCGGTGACAGCGAACGAGGAGACCGGCACCCGCACCGACGCTGCGTCGCTTGCCGCGGCGGTCCTCGACGAGGAGGCGGCGCGCCAGGAAGCGCAGGCCCGCGCCAGAGAACAGGTCATCTTCCCCGACGACCTGCTCCCGGGCGTGAACTCCGAGCCGGTGACCTTCACCAACGCGTTCGCGCGCGGCGGCAAGCTCATGTTCGTCGTGCTCGGTCTGCTGATCTCGCTCGACCAGCTCACGCTCAACGCCGTGCAGCTCATCGGCCCCGAGATCCGCAAGACCTTCCACATCAGTAGCGGCTCGGCCGTCTTCATCACGACCGCGTCCGGTCTCTTCTACGGGCTCGGTGCGATTCCCCTCGGCTGGCTCGCCGATCGCGTGCGGCGCGTGCCCATCGTCGGGATCGCCGGGCTGTTCTCTTCCCTGTTCACCGTCCTCATCGGCGCCGCGGTGAGCTCGTTCATGTTCTTTTGGATGGTCTGCCTGACGGGGATCGCCAAGGCGAACAACATCGCGGTGCACCCGCCTCTGATCGCCGACAACTATCCGATCGGCATTCGAGCACGCATGTCGGCGGTGATGAACCTCGGTCAGCAGATCCTCGGCAACCTCAGCCCGGTGCTCGTCGGCGCGATCGCGGTGTGGATCGGCGGCACCGAAGGTTGGCGCTGGGGAATCATCCTGCTCGGCTTCCCGACCGCGATCATCTCGCTCGTCGCGTTCGCCATGCGTGAGCCGCCCCGCGGTCAGTACGAGAAGGACGACGTGCTGGGCGAGGTGATCGAGGACGAAAACCCCGCGCATCCTTCGATGGAGGCGGCGTTCGCGCGCCTCAAGAAGATCTCCACGATTCGCACGTCGATCGCTGCGTTCGCGGCACTCGGATTCGGCGTGTTCGCGTTGGGCAGCCTCCAGGTGCTCTACCTCAACGACACGCTGCACCAGACGAACATCCTCCATCGGGGACTCATCCTCAGCATCTCCGGCTTTGCGGCAGTTCCGTTCCTGTATCCCGTCGGCGCGTATTTCGACCGGACGTATCGAAAGGATCCGGCGAAGGCGCTTCTGATCGTCGGCATCATGATCCTTCCGTCGGCGCTCTTCACGCCGCTGCAAGTCTCGACGCACAGCGTCACGTGGTTCGTGATCTGGGGAGTTCCGCAATCGGTGCTGACGGCGTGCGCATTCGCGATGGTGACGCCCGTGTTGCAAGCGGTGTGCCCGTACCGTCTGCGCGGCCTCGGCGTGGCCATGGGCGTGATGTACGTCATCTTGATCGGAGGCTTCGCGGGCGGGATCCTCGCCGACTTCTTCACCAACGCGTTCGGCGTGCGCAGCGCCGTCCTCATCCTCGGGATCCCCACCAGCATCATCGGCGGACTCCTCCTGATGAACGGCGCCCGCTACATCCGCAACGACCTCTCCCTCGTCGTGGAAGAGCTCCTCGAAGAGCAGGAGGAACACCGCAAGCGGACGATCGACGCCGCGGAGACCCCCGTGCTCCAGGTCGCGAACATTGACTTCTCCTACGGCTCGGTGCAGGTGCTCTTCGACGTGAACTTCGAAGTGTTCCGGGGCGAGTGCGTTGCCTTGCTCGGGACCAATGGTGCGGGGAAGTCCACGATCCTGCGGGTCATCAGCGGGCTCGAGGTGCCCGAGCGGGGCGTCGTGCGCCTCGGTGGCCGGAACATCACCTACGTCGCGCCCGAGCAACGCGTCCGCCTCGGGATCGTGCAACTCCCCGGCGGCAAGGGCGTGTTCCCGAGCCTGACCGTGCAACAGAACCTTGCGGTCAGCGCCCGGCTCCTTGCGGGGAACAACGCCGAAGTCGAGGAGCGGATCGACGGCGTGATCCAGCTGTTCCCCGAGCTCGGGGAGCGACGAAAGCAACCGGCGCGCAGCCTCTCCGGCGGTCAACAGCAGATGCTTGCGCTCGCCCGGGTGCTCATACATCAACCCGAGGTGCTGCTGATCGACGAGCTCTCACTCGGCCTCGCACCGGTCGTGGTGCAGCGGATGCTCGAGCTCGTCGACGAGCTGAAGGCGGCCGGTCAGACGATGATCATCGTCGAGCAATCGTTGAACGTCGCGCTCTCGATCTCGGATCGCGCGATCTTCCTGGAGAAGGGCGAGGTCAAGTTCGAAGGAACCGCGAGCGACCTCGTCCAGCGCGACGACCTCGCCCGAGCGGTGTTCTTCGGAACCGAGGGCGGCTGATGGCGGCAACGCTGCTCGCGCTCCACATCATGACCGCGAACATCGTCTTCAAGGGCTTCGTGGCGGGCCTCAGCTTCTCGCTCGTCGCGATGGGGATCGTGCTCGTCTACCGGTCGTCCCGGATCATCAACTTCGCAGTTGGTGATCTCGGTGTTCCCGCCACGGCGTTGCTCGGCCTCTATGTCGCCAAGTCGCACTGGCCCTACTTTCCGGCGCTCGTGTTCGCGTTGGTCGTCGGCACGCTTTCGGGAACAGTCGTCGAGCTCGTGGTGATCCGCCGCCTGTTCAAAGCACCTCGCGTCATCGTCCTCGTCGCGACGATCGGGATCGCCGAGCTTGCCCGAGGGGTGACCCTCGCAATCCCGCAGTACCGCACCGGCAAGTTCCAGAGCCAGTTCCCCACGCCGATCAGCAGCGAATGGAAGGTCGGCAGCGTCACCGTCACGGGGCCACAGCTCGTCGTGTTGATCGTGGTGCCGATCATCGCGCTGTTCCTCTGGTGGCTGCTCGGCCACACGCGCTTCGCCGACGCCGTGCGCGCGTCCGCGACGAACTCCGACCTCGCGCGGCTCACCGGCATCAGCCCGAAGATGATGTCGACCGCGATCTGGACGATCGCCGGATTCCTCTCGACGATGTCGGTGATCCTCTACGCGACCCAGCAAGGTTCGACCGAGCTCGTCTCGATCGGTCCCGACACGCTGCTCGCCGGTCTCACGGCGGCGCTGATCGGTCGCATGAAGTCGTTCCCACTGGCCGCGCTGGGCGGCATCGCGATCGGCATCGCGCGCCAGGTGCTGTTCTTCAACTTCTTCTCGCCCACCGAGGCCGGCCTGACCCAGTTCCTGCTCTTCATCCTCGTGCTCGTGCTCGTCGCGCGCATGAGTCGGGCCGACGAGACCGGCGGTGAGAGCTTCGCATTCGCGCCGCGGGTCCCGCCCGTGCCCGAACGGCTGCGCCAGATCTGGTGGGTGCGGCGCATGCCGCAACTCGTTGCCGGAGTCGCGCTCGCGCTCGCGATCGTGGTGCCGTTCTTCATCTCGCAATCCGAGCACCACCAGACCTACGCACAGATCCTCGGGTTCGCGATCTGCGCGGTGTCCGTGACGGTGCTCACCGGCTGGGGCGGTCAACTCTCGCTCGGTCAGATGGCCTTCGCGGGCATCGGCGCGTTGAGCGCGGCGGCATTCACCCGCGGCCTCACGCTCAACATCGGATACCGGTCCAACCGCCTCATCAAAGGAGCGATCCGACCCGTCCCGTTCTGGCTCGCGGTCGTGTGCCTCATCCTCGCCGCGACCGCAATCGGACTCGTCATGAATCGCCGCGTCCGCGGCCGGGCGCGCCTGGCGACGATCGCGGCCACCGTGCTGCTCGTCGGCGGTGCCGCGGTGCTGTTCCCCGCCGGTACCGACCGGTCCGGGACACCGCACCCGGTCCCGTTCGTGCTCGCGTTGTTCCTCGGTGCCGTCATCGCGTGCATCACGGCCGTCGCAGTAGGGATCGGGGCGCTACGCGTCAAGGGCCTCCTCCTCGCGATCAGCACGATGGCGTTCGCGATCGCGGCGCAGCTCTACATCTTCCCCCGTCCGATCTTCGATCCCGACGGCATCAACCTGGTCGAGCTCGATCGCGGCAAGCTCGGGCCGATCGACCTCGCCTTCCGGAACCGCGCGTACTACTGGTTCGTGCTCGGCGTCCTCGTCGTCGTGCTCGTCCTCGTCGGTCACCTTCGGCGGACCGGCGTCGGGCGCTCGATCATCGGAGTCCGCGAGAACGAGGCCGCGGCGGCGGCGCTCACCGTCTCTCCCACCCGTACCAAGCTGACGGCCTTCGCGCTCGGCGGCTTCGTGGCGGGGCTCGGCGGCGCGTTGCTCGGTGGGCTCGTCGTCAACATCGGCTACACGAACCAGTACTTCCGCGTCGAGGACTCACTCAAGCTCGTGTCGATGGCGGTCATCGGGGGCCTCGGCAGTCTCGCCGGCGCCGTGATGGGTGCGTTGTGGGTCATCGGCCTGCCGGCGTTCTGGCCCAAGAACACGACCGTGCCGCTGTTCACGTCGAGCATCGGACTCTTGATCATCTTGCTCTACATCCCGGGTGGCTTCACCCAGATCGGCTTCTGGGTACGGGGCGAGATCTTGAAGTGGCTCGAGAAGCGTCTCCCCGCCCAGGCGACGAAGACGATGACCGCGCCGCCCGCGTCGTTGCGACGCGTCGGCGGCGCCGAGCTCGTCGCGAACTCCGATGGAAGCGTGCTCGCGACGCGAGCGCTCACCGTTCGGTTCGGTGGCATCGTCGCGGTCGACCAGGTCGACTTCCACGCAAATCCCGGCGAGGTCGTGGGACTGATCGGCACCAACGGCGCCGGCAAATCGACGTTGCTGAACGCGATCGGCGGCTACGTCGCGAGCGGCGGAGGTGTGTCGCTGCTCGGCCGCGACATCTCCGGGCTTCCCTCCTACCAACGGGCGCGTCTCGGACTCGGCCGCACGTTCCAGGCCGCGTCGCTCTTTCCCGAGCTGACTGTGCGGGAGACCGTGCAGCTCGCGCTCGAGGCCAGGGAGCAGACCTCGTTCTGGGGCTCGTTGCTCTGGCTCCCGTCGATCAAACCGGAGCGCCGCAAGCGTGCGGAAGCCGCCGAGCTGATCGACTACCTCGGCCTCGGCCGTTACGCGGACCGGTTCATCGCCGAGCTCTCGACCGGGACCCGTCGAGTCGTCGAGCTGGCGTCGGTGCTCGCGGTCGCGCCTCGTGTGCTCTGCCTCGATGAGCCGACGGCGGGTGTTGCGCAACGCGAGGCGGAAGCGTTCGGACCCCTCATCAAACGCGTCCAACAGGAGCTCGACGCCACCTTGATCGTCGTCGAGCACGACCTCCCGCTCATCTTGTCGATCAGCGACCGCGTGTACTGCCTCGAGGCGGGCACGGTGATCGCGGTCGGCACGCCCGCCGAGGTGCGTGCCGACCCGCGGGTCGTCGCGTCATACCTCGGCACCGACGAACGCGCCATCCAACGCTCGAACGCGTGATTCTGGGTCGCATTCGCCATTCTGGGTCGCGACTCACCTCCGAGCGGCGGCTTCGCCGCGAGAAGGAGGATTCGCTGCTTCCGGCGAGCTCGCTGCGCACCCTCCGGGCTGCTCCGCTCACCGCGTCGTACGCGGAGCGCAGCGCCGGCAGGCGCGGAGTGAACTGGCGGGAGCGATGAGCGCCCGCGGGCCGGGTATCCCGGCCCGCAGCGAATGCGACCCAGAGCTAGGGCACGAACTTCCAGTCGCCGGTGGTGCCGGAGGTCGGGTCGAACTCGGCCAACTGGTTGGCGTCGGATGCGTCGTACTTACCCTTGCCCAACGAAGCCTTCGGCGTCGCAATGACGTCGATGGGACCGAAGTTGTTCACCGCGTCGACCCAGTTGGTGTTGTTGAGATACTTGCCGACGCGGTCAGCGATGGTCTTGAAGAATTTCAAGTCCTGGCACGCGTCGCGCACGGTGATCCAGATCTCGGCGCGTTTCCCGTCGGGACCTTTCTTCAGATCCTTGGGTGCGACGACCGTGGTACCGCTCGCCTGCTCCCAGACTTTCACGCATTCATGGAGCGACGGCGTCTCGAACTGCTGCTGGTCGGTCAGGCCAACCATGGCCAGCACGCCCTGATACGGATTGGGATTCAGTCCCGCGTTCACCGCGTCCTGGCCGGCTCCCTTCGCGCTCGAGTCGCCGTCCGTGAGGATCAGCACGTCGCCCATGGCCTTGCGGATCTTCTGCACGAACACCTTGGAGATTGCCACCAGACCCGAGACGAAGAGCGCGTTGACGTTTTCGCTCTTCCATCGTTCGATGAAGCTGTCGAGTTGGGCCTGGGCTGCGGTCGTGTCGCCGGACGCATCCAACGGGATCACGCCGGCGGTACCGACGGGGATGTTCAGCTTCTTCAACTCGGGCTTGAGGACGCTGTTGATGCGGGACTTGTTGCCGGTCTCGGCGAAAATCCCGAACTTCTTGCCGGTCAGGAGACCCTTGGCACTCGCGGCTTCGAGCATGTCGCGCGCGGAGCGCTCGGCGAGCGCGTCATCCGTGAGCAGCAAACCACCCGGAGCCTTGTCCACGACGTCTTGCGACAACTCGTGGGTGATGAGGATCGTCTTGTGCTGTTTCGTGAAGCACAACTGCGCGGCGCCCGCAAAGTCGATCAACACGCCGATGGTGGCGAACACCTTCGAGTCGTCGGTGAGCTTCGTGCAGGCTTGCAGCGGCGGGTCGCTCCCGAGCGGTGCGTACACGTCGTACACCGGGTCGAGCTTCTTTCCGCCCGCGACACCCCCATTGTTGTTGATGTCGTCGATGAACGCTTGGAAGATCTTCTGCTGCGGACCACGCGAGAAGTCGATGTTCCCGGAGATGACGGCGTTGTCGTAGTCGACGATGACGATGCCGACCTTGACGGTCGTGTCGGTCACGCCTTGGCCGAGCTCCGTCGTCTGTGGCGCCGTCCCGGCAGGAGCCGGCGTCGTGCCGTTCTTGCCCGGCGTGACGGTGGTCTTGCTGCTGCTCCCACACGCGGCCAGCGCCATGATGGTCGCCAGCACGCCGACGAGGTAGCGGAAGGAACGCGAACGACACCTGCCTGCCTGCACCCGCATGTAGATCCCCCCTGTTCATGCGAACGGGAGGAACACTATGACGCTCCCGTCAGCTTGTCGTGCATCTCTAGCCGCTGACGTCGCGGACCGGTGTGACCGCTCGCCAGTCCCCGGTCTCGGGGATCGTCGGGTCGTAGGCGACGAGGCCGTAAGTGTCGTCGGCGTCGTACTTGCCGTCGTGGATCGACGCATAGATCGTCGAGTTCACATCGATCGGACCGAAGTTGTTCACCGTGCGCACCCAGTTGTCGTTGCTGAGGTACGGGCCGACCCGCGTGGCGATCGTCGCGAACATATTGGTGAACAGGCACGCGTCCTCGACCTCGGCATAGATGTCGTCCTGCTTGCCGTTCGGCAGCTTCACGACCGCGTTCGGCGACGGCACCTTGCGACCCGTCGCCTTCTCCCAGATATCGCGACAGAACGCGAAGTGCGGGGTCTTGGTGTGCTCGGTGCCGGTCTGGCCCTCCGCGGAGATCGCGCCGTCGTACGGATTCGGCGAGACGTGCGCCTTCTGCTCCTCACGGGCACTGTCGAGAATGCTCGTGGTATCGGCCACGAGCAACATGTCGGGGATCGCCTTCTTGATCTTCTCGACGAACTGTTTGTTCGCAACGTCCTCGCCGACGATGATCAACGCGTTCGTGCGCTCGTCCTTCCACCGCTCGATGAAGCTGTCGAGCTGCGCCTGGGCCTCCGTTGTGTCAGCCGTGGTGATAGTCAGCGCGGCGTCGGCACCGCGCTCGACGCCGAGGTCGCGCAACCCCGGGACGACGACCTTCGTCACGCGAGACCGGTTCGCCGCGTTGCTGATCGTGCCGACCTTTTTGCCGCGTAGCGTTCCCTCCGACTTCAGCAACGACATGATCACGTTGAGGCGTCGCTCCGGCAGGATGTCCGGTGTCACCATCAGCCCGTGCGGTGCCTTGTCGACGAGTCCCTGCGTCAGCGCATTCGCGACGATGACCGTGTGGTGACGCTTGGCGAAGCAGAGCTGGGCATCGCCACTGGGGTCGTAGAAGATGCCGATCGCCGCGAAGATCTTGTGGTCCTCGGTGAGCGACGTGCACGCCGCGAGCTCGGACGCGAGGTTGATCGGGCAGAACGTCTTGAACACCGGCTCGAGCTGTCGGTGGTTGATGCCGCCCTTGGCGTTGATCTCGTCGATGAAGATCTGGAATGCCTGCTGCTGATCGGGCCTCAGCTCGTCGACGTACTGCTTGACGCAGTCGAAGTCGATCATCATCACGCCGATCTTGATGGCATCGGCCGTCACGCCGGTGCCGAGCTCCGTCGACTGCACGCCGGTTGTCGGCGTCGGCGACGACTGCTTCTTGTCGCTGGTCCCGCACGCCGCCGCCAGGACGACCGTGAGGACGATGATGCCCACGCCACGAGCTCTTCGGCCACGCATGACGCGGACTGTACGACAGGTACGGTTCGGCATGACTTCCTGGATGCTCGAACGATTCGACACCGTTGCGCTGGCGACGTTCCGCCGGCCACCCCGCAACCTCATGTCGATGGCGGCGATGGGTGAGCTCGAAGAGCTCGCGGGCGCGGTCGCGGGCGATGCCGGCGTGCAGCTGCTCGTGCTCACCGGCGGCATCGACGGCTACTTCGTCGCGCACGCCGATCTCGACGATCTCGCGGCGCTCGGCCGCGGCGAGCCGGTCGAGGGGGATCCCGGCTCGTGGGCGCGCACGTTCGCGCTCCTCGAATCGATGCCGCAGCCGGTCGTCGCGGCCGTCGACGGGCAGGCGTGGGGCGGCGGTTGCGAGCTCTGCCTCGCGTCGACACTTCGGGTCGCGAGCGACCGCGCCCACTTCGGTCAGCCCGAGGTCGCCGTCGGCATCATCCCGGGCGCCGGCGGCACCCAACGTCTCCCCCGGCTCGTCGGCGCCGGACGCGCCGCGGAGCTCGTGCTCTCGGGCCGCATCATCGACGCCGACGAGGCGCTGCGCATAGGTCTGGTCGAGGCCGTGCTCCCCCACGACGGATTCGTCGAGCGCGTCCTCGAATGGGTCGCGCCGATCGCGACCAAGCCGCCCGCCGCGATACGCGCCGCCAAGCGTGCGATCGTCGACGGGTTGCGGATGCCGATCGAGGAAGGCCTCCGTCTCGAGGGCCACCTGTTCATCGAGTGTCAGACGCGTCCCGACACCGTGGCGATCCAAGAGCGCGTCGCCGAGGCCGAACGCACCACATCCCCGGACCAGCGCGTCGATCTCGGGTGAACCCGGGTCACGCCAGGGAAACGAGGTCCAGGAGGTCGTCGGACCAATGGTCGATGACGCCCTCGGGCATCAGCAGCACCCGATCGGGCGCGAGCTCGGTGACGAACTCGGTGTCGTGGCTCACGAGGACCATCGCACCCTTCCACTCGCGCAACGCGGCACCGACCGCGGTGCGCGACGGCGGATCGAGGTTGTTCGTGGGCTCGTCGAGCAGCAGCAGGTTGTGCCGCTTGGCGATCAGCATCGTCAGCGCCAGCTTCGTCTTCTCGCCGCCGGACAGCGTCCCCGCATCCTGGAACGCGAGGTCGCCGCGCAGCCCGAACATGCCGAGCAACCCGCGCAGGTACTGATCTGCAAGACCGGACTCGTCGCGGACGTGCGCCATCACGCTGCGGCCGGCCGCAATGCCTTCGTGCTCCTGGGCGTAGTAGCCGAGCGACACCTCGTGCCCGAGCCGGACGTCGCCGAGGTCGGGTTCGAGCTCGCCCACGATGCTGCGCAGCAGTGTCGTCTTTCCCGCACCGTTGAGACCCAGCACGAGGACGCGCTCGCCCCGCCCCACGTCGAACGTTACGTCCTCGAACACAACTTTGTCGCCGAATGCCTTCGCGAGATCGACGACCTCGAGCACGGTGCGGCCCGCGCGCGGCGGTTCCGGCAGCTTCACCCGGATCGTGCGCTCACCCTTCTTCACCTCGACCTTTTCCGCCGCGATGCGCTCGACGCGGTGGTCGAGGGTCTTGGCGAGACGAGCCCGCTTCGCGGTCTGGTGCCGCATCGAGTCGGCGAGCGTGCGCAGGCGCTTCATCTCCGACTCCTGCCGGCCCGCGATCTTGGCCCGCCGCTCCTCGTCGGCCTTCCGGGCGACGAGATATTGCGAATACGTGCCGCGGTACTCGATCAGCTCACCTTCGTCGAGGTGCATCACGCGGGTCATTGCACGGTCGAGCAGCGCGAGGTCGTGACTGATCACGAGCAGGGCACCCCGGAACGACCGGAGGAATGTCATCAGCCAGTGCTTTGCATCGACGTCGAGGTGGTTCGTCGGTTCGTCGAGCAAGAGGAGGTCGCTGCCCGCGAACAGGATGCGCGCGAGCTCGACCCGACGCCGTTCACCGCCGGAGAGCGCGCGGAGCGGGAGGTCGAGACGATCGGATGCGAGCCCGAGCCCGGCGGCGATGCGTCGGACCTCGCCTTCGGCGGCATAGCCGCCGTCGGCGGTGAAGGCATCTTCGGCATTGGCGAACGCGCGCACGTTGCGTGCCGACGGATCGGTGTCGACCCGGGTACGAAGCTCCTCGAGACGGTGCGCCGCCTCGTCGAGCCCGCGTCCCGAGAGCACGTGGGCGAGCGCGCTGCCGTCGACACCCGCGCCACGCGGGGGCGGGTCCTGCGGGAGGTAGCCGACCGAGTGCGGGCGCAGCACCACGCCCCGCGCCGCGGGCGCCGCCCCTGCGAGCACCTTCAGCATCGAGGTCTTGCCGGCGCCGTTGCGACCGACCAGGCCGACCTTGTCGCCGGCGTGCAGCGAGAACGACGCGTCGGTGAGGGTGTACCGCCCTCCGACTTCGACCGCGAGCTCGCGCACCTGCAACATGAGGGTCCAGGTTACGGTCCGGCTCCACCCGCTCCGGTCCGATTTCACCCGTACCCGCGTGGGCGTGCAAGCGGGGGGTTAGAACTTGCCGTCGGCGGCGCCGTAGCCGGGGCGCCCGGCCTCGGTCCATTCGTTCATGAACTCGAAGAACGTCGGCCCGAAGGGATCGTCACCGACGAGCGGGAGCGTGCCGCGCCTGATCGTCCAGTCCATCGGTGCGAGCTCGGCGGCTCGGGCGAAGTGCATGACCGCGCGATCGTCGCGCCCGCCGCGGTGCAAGTACGCGCCCAACCGCCGCTCGGCGCGCGCCAACTGCTCCTCGGGCGTCGGCCCCTCTGCGTCCCGCGCCGGCGGCATGATGCCGTCGCGCACCCAGGCGCGGAGCTGGTCGTGGTGCACCGAGGAGTCGACACCGGTGAAGTCCTTGAACAGATCGTCAACCGGTGCGATCACCGGTGGCCGCACCACCCGGTCGTCTTCGTCGATCCACACCGACGACGGCACGTTGGTGATACCGAGCCGGTCTGCGACCAGGTGCTCGGGGTCGACGAGTGACGGGTGCGTCGGCGCCGCGGCCGCAATCCATTCACGGGCCGCGTCGGGCTCGTCGAGCGCGACGGTGACGATCGTGCAGCCGAGCGGCGAGAGCTCGAGGTGAAGTGCCTGCCAACCTGGCAGGTCGTAGCGGCATCCTCACCACGATGCCCAGGTGACCAGGACCTTCTTCTTGCGCCCAATCGCAGGCCACGAGAACGGGCGGCCGTCGACGTCGTGCAGCACGAGGTCGGCGAGATGTCCTTCCGCGAGCTGCGCAGCCCGCGTCGCCGCCGACTCGCCGATCGCCGCGACTGCGGTCTCCTCGTCGATCGCGAGCGGACGACCGAGCAGCTCGGTGACGACGCGCAGGTCGACGTGACCGTCGATCTGCACATCGGAACGGTTGCGGATCGGCACACAGACGTCGTCGCGGCAGAGTCCTTCGGGCTTCAGCTCCCAGCCCGTCACGTCGCGCAATGTTGCCGGCTCGAGGAGCAACGTCGCCGGACGCGCGATCGCGTCGACCTCGGATGTGTCCTCACCAGTCAGGATCGTCGCCATGCGGCATCTTCGCACTACGACGTGCCCGGGATCAGATCAGAGGGAATCGTCCGGACCTGACCCGCGCCGGCCCAACGCGTGCGCGATCGCGTCTCCGGCGAGGAGCATCACCGCGATCCACGCGGGTGTGCGCGCCCGGCCGAACACGGTCGGCCATTCGAACACGGGCGGATAGTGATGACGGGCTTGCTGCACGGTGATGTAGAGGCCGCACAAGAACAGGAGGGCCGCGGGCAGCACGAGGACATAACCCCGCAGTCTTGGTCGCCATTGCACCACGGCGATGAGCGCGGCAACCAGCACGCCGGCCCACGGCGCGACCGTGATCGCGGTCAGGACGCCCGCGAGCAGCGGCGCGATCCAAGCGTTCCGGTCGCGCGTCGTGGACCAGGTCCATGCAATGTCGGGATGGGCGTCGGTCTCGGCCGCGAGGATTCGTCGACGGGTGGTGAGACCCGCGATCACGAGGCACGTGACCGCGGCGAGCAAGGAGATCCACAACGCGGCGCGGACCTGCTTCTGCGGGGTCCATTCCATCGCGATGTCGAAGTCGTTCGCCGCCGGCGTGACGAGCCATCCGTTCGCGTAGCCGTCGACGAGCTGCGGCGGACCGAGCCCGTGCCCACCGACCACGTGCGCGTGCCAGCCCGGACTCTGCGATTCACCGAGCACCATCCAAAACGGTGCCGTCGCACCGGAGACGTGCACGCGCATGGAGGTCGGCCCGCTGCGCACGACCTCGACACGCGGCGCCGGCGGTGCGGGCGCGCCGACCCCCGTCACCTCCCCGTCCCGGACCGTCACGGGTGCGTTCGCCGTCCCGGATGCGAGGACGAGCCGGTCGAGCAGGAACCCGACGTCCTTGCCGCGCGCCGACGTGAGGGCGTGCGCGCCGGGGCCGAGGGTGAGCTCGGGCACACGCGCCGGGTCGCGCGGATCGCACGGCGTCACGGTGAGCGCCATCAGCCGATCCGCCGTCGCCGCGCGTCCGGTGATCCGCACGGGCAGGGGGGTTCCGTCGATCGCGACGAGATCCGACCGGCAGCCGCTGTCGATCCGGGGCGTCGCGGCCGGCAGGTGCAAACCGGGGATGCCGAGCTCGGAGATCCCGACCGGCATGAGGTCGGTGGCGGACGTGGCGAAGCGGCGGGAGCGCTCCTCCCGCACGTCGCCCACGGTGACGCGCACGGTGTGACCGGTGATGCGCCGGAACGTGAGACGCACCGGCGTCGACGCGTTCTCGGCCGGGTGGTCGGCGATGTCCGGCAGCGTCAGCACGCGCGTCTTGCCATCGACCTCGAGTCGCAAGGTCTTGGGCACCGAATGGCGCCCGTCGGCGAAGACCCGAAGGTCCATGTGATCGAACGACAGCGGTGCCGCGCTCTTGAACTGCATCCATTCGCCCCGAACGCCGATGAACGGCGTCTGCCATGCGGTCTCGGGATCGCCGTCGATCGCATTGTTCGCGGTGCATTTCATACAACCGAACAGGAACTGGCTCCATGACGTCGACACGCCGCCGTGCGCGGCGTCGGGAATTCGGAACGCGGCCTGAAGCTCACTCGCGGGTGCGTCGGGCGTGATCTCCGCATTGCCGGTGAGCACGAACGTGCGGGTACCGGGCAAGGTGAACCGCCGGTCAATGCTCAATTCCGGCTGTGACCGCGGCGGTACCGGCCGGACCGCGTCGCGCCGCATGACGAGGACGATCGGGTGCGCGGCGACCTCACCGCCGAGCGCGTCGACGAGATCCGTCGGCATCTGCACGAGCTCGTGCATCACGACGTCTTGGGCGCTGTGCGCGTCGCGCAGGCGGATCTCGGCGAAGCCCACCGCGTCGTCCTTGCCGAACAGATTCGTACGCGCGTCGCTCGTCTGCTTCACGGTGACATCGAGATGCTGAAAGGTGCGCCGGCCGAACGCCACGGTTTGGCCACCGATTGTGCGCGAGGAGGGGTCGAGCGTGACGGGGAACGCCCGCCCTCCGTCGAACCGCAGCTCGATCTGCGTGATCCAGCGGTTGCGACCGCCATTGAGCGGTTGCACGAGGTTGACGTGGTCGGTCGTGATCGGGCCCTCGAGGTCGATGTTGATCCGCTGCCCGCGCGCGTCGCCGAACGCGTTCGCGCGCCAGGACGTGTACGGGTCACCGTCGAGCGCCCGCGACGCGCGATCCTCGGGGGTGTAGGTGATGGTGTTGCCGTACGCGGACGCCGCCGCGCGCCGCACACCGGAGTCGACCGTCGTCGTATACGCGCTCGGCTGTTCCTTCGGGAACAACGGCAGCCGTGCATCGCCGGTGTCATGGTCGAGTGGTTTGTCGGCCTCCCCGGCTTGCTCGGTGTAGCCGACGTTGTCCTTCACGGACGTCCAGCGGCGCGCCCGCAAGCGGTTGTTGTCGGTGATCACGAGAATCGCGCCGCCGTTCGTCGCGGCAGGCAATGCTTTCCCCGACGAGTAGAACGCGGAGTATCGCACCACGCCCGCGTGGTCGAGCAGGCCGACATCGGCCACGTCGACGAAGCCCTCTCCGTCACCGCTCACCATCAACGTGTGATCGTTCGACTCGGCGCGCACGATCGGGACGGGGTCCTTCACCTTGTACACCGCGACCGGCGCGGGCAGCGGCTCGTTCGGCGGTGCGGCGAGGCTGATCTCGTCCTGCACGCCCACCGGCGCCGAGGGCGTCGCGGGCCCGTAGGTCGTGGGCGCGTCGAGGCCCGGAGTACGCGCGAGAAGGCGGGCGAGCTCGCGCGGCGGGACGAGGTCGTAGCGCTCGTACTGGATGTCATTGCGCGCGAGGAGGTCACCGACGCCCATCCTCCGGAGCAGCGGCGCGATCCCGGACGGGTCGGCGACACCTTCTTGCAGGCGGCGGTCGAGCGCGTTCAGCAGGTCGGCGCTGCCGGCCGTGCCGTACGGGATCAGCTCGCGCGCCACGTACGGTCGATCGGTCAGGCCGGGCGTGATGGGGTCGACGGTGTTGCCCCAGTGGTACGACGCGAAGTCGGAGCCGGGCGCCTCGAGCACCCGGCTGTCGCTGCTGTTCCCGAGCGACGCGATCGCCTGCTTCCAGTACGACGGGATTTCCTCCGGTCGTTGCAGGTTCTTTCCGTAGTACGTGCCGTCGTAGAGCGCGGGGAAGTTGACGGCGAGCAGCGCGATGACGACGGCAGGCGCGGCGAGCGCGAACGCGACCCGTCCCCGCGCGCGTAGCCGTTCGCTGACGAAGTTCGTGGTGAGCCCGAGAAAGACCGCGAGCGCGAGCACCACCAACGGCACCGCCCGGCCGGTGCTCCGCATCGCGAGCGCCGCAGTGGAGCTCGAGGCAAGAGACTTGAAGAGCGCGCCGAGCGGCGTGGGGCTCTGGTACGGGTGGGCGCCGACGGCAATGACCACGCCGAGCACCAGCACCCCGATGAAGTAGACGCGATGGCGCCACCGCACGAACGCGGCGCCGAAGAGTGCGAGCGCGGTGAGGAGGTAGCCCACGAAGATGACGCGAAGCACCTGCGTGTAGGTGCTTGCGGCTTCGATCCACGGGCCGAGGCGATCCTGCCCGTAGAAGAACCAGTAGCCGAGACCGCGCAGGACCTCGTTGGGCGACGAGGTGCGAGCCACGGCGTCGACCGTCTCGGTGTACCGCAGAATGTCGAGGCCGTACGCGGCCTGCATTCGCAACCCGGAGATCCACCACAGGGACGCGAGCAGCGTCAACACGCCGGTACGCACGGTCACCACGAGCGCCCTGCGAAAAGTGACGTCGTGTGCGACCAGCCACGCGTACACGATCCAGCACACCGGTCCGAGGCCGGCGAACAGCAGCGCGGTGGCATTCACCCCGCCGATGACCTGCACGATCAACGCGAAGATCGCCGGATAGCGCCAGCTCGCGAGACCGCGGGGAGGCGCGCGAAGCGCCTTGCGGATGACGCCGATCATCCACGGCAGCGCGGCCCACGGCAGCAGCAGCACCGAGATGCGTGCGGCGTAGTCGAGCACGTACGGCGACAACATGTACGCGAGCGCGGCGACCACGATGCCCGGCCCGCGAAGGTCGAAATCCCGAAAGAGGTACAGCATGCCCGCCGCCGCGAAGAACAGCATCGAGCCGAGCCAGAACCGCTGCGCCACCCAGTCCGGGACGCCGAGTTTGTCGGCGATCCAGTAGTACGGACCGAGCGGGAACACATAGCCGATCGTCTGGTGCGTGACCGAGCCCATGCCGACGTTCGGATCCCACATCGACACCGCGCGCGACAGCAGCCGGCCCGGATCGAGATACAGGTACTGCTTCGTGTCCGCGGCGACCTTGCCGCGCGCGGAGAGCAACGGCGGCACATACGCGAGCAGCGCGAGCAGTCCGTACCCGAGCCAAGGCCGGGTGCGACGCTCGACGGAAGGCGTCACGCCTGCGGTCGTGCGAACCCGGTCGAGAAGCGTGCTCACGTGCGCGCGCGGCGGAGCGCCTCTGCGGCGAGAACCTCCAGCGTGCCGCACGCCGTCGCGCCCCAGGTGAACCGCGCCGCGTGGGCCTGCGCGTCATGTGCCATGCGGGCCCGCGCCGCGTCGTCAGCGAGCAATCGGTCGAGCGCGGTACCGAACCCCGCCGCGTCGTCGACCAGCACACCGGTGGTGCCGTCGAGGATCGCATCGACATGGCCGGCGATACGTGTCGCCACTGCCGGGGTGCCGCACGCTGCGGCCTCGGTGATCGTCATACCCCAGCCTTCGTGCGCCGACGAGGCGGCGAGGAGCCACGCGCGGCGGTACAGCGACAGCAGCTCGTCGTCGTCGAGACGACCGGGCAGGCTGATCCATCCGGCCGCGTCGCCGCCGATGATCTGGCGCTCGAGCGCGTCCCGCTCGTATCCCTCCCCCACGATGACCGCCCGCAGACCGGGGTGGCGCGACTTCACGCTGACGAGCGCGTCGATCAGGCGATCGAATCGCTTCACGGGCACGAGTCTCCCGACGGCGACCACCAGCGGCGTCGGCTCCTTCTCACCGCCGGGCGTGAACGACGGATCGATGCCGGGCGGCACGACGGTGATGTTGCCCGGGCGGAGGCGCAGCTTGTCAACGAGCTCGTCCTTCGACGACTCCGACAAGGTCACGATCGGCGTGCCGCGGTACAGCGGTGGTGCAACCCGGAACTCGACGGTGTGCCCGAGGCGTGCGAGCCGGGGCGGCAGGGTCATCCCCCACATCGTGTCGTGGACGTGGTGCAGCCACACCACACGGGGCCGGCGCGCCCATACCGGCGAGAAGAACGGCATGCCGTTCCAGATCTCTACCAGGCCGTCGCTCGCGCCGTGCCAGCCCATCATCTCGCTGAACGCCGCGCGCGGGAACACCATGTACCGGCCCGCTTTGCGGATGACCCGGTAGCCGTCGCGCCAGCTGACCTGCGCGGTGCCGGGCGCGTACGACGTGCGCATCGTCACCTCGATGCCCGCGCGACCCCAGAGCTCGGCAACGCGAGAAGCGTGGATCTCGGACCCGCCCGCCTCCGGATCGTCGAGGTCGCGCCACGCGAGCATCGTGATGCGCCGCAGCCCGGCACCGGCGGCGATGTCGCCGAGCTTCGTGACGACGTCGTCGACGCGTCGGGGATCGGTCACCAGGTCGCAGCCTTCGTCCGGGGTGCGCGAATCGACCTGCACACCGGCCTACACATCGGCCCACCCATCGGCCTGCAAGTTGGGCTTGCAATCGGGTCGCGTGTCACGAGCGGGACAGGAGTCTACGCAAATGCTTTCGCGCGTTCGCGGCTGCGCAACGAGATGGGTATTGTCCCGCCGGATGGCCGGACTCACGGGCGAGCGCCCGATGCAAGGCGCCACGCCCGACGCGCTCCTCGCCCTGCACGACGCGGGCTACCGGGAAGTCGTGACCCGCCTGGGCGACGGCGTCGTCCTCGACATCGGATGCGGGGTCGGCGACGAGACCGCGACCCTGACCGGGCCCGACCGCTGGGTGGTCGGCGCCGACTACAGCCCGCTCACCGTCGTCGACGCGGCGCGCGTGCGCGGGAACGACCGCCTTCGCTTTGCGGGCATGGACGGCGCGTGCCTCGCCGTACGCGACGAAGGGGTCGACACGGTCGTGTCGTCCCACATCATCGAGCATTTCACCGACCCCGTGCGGCACGTCGCCGAGCTCGCGCGCGTGCTGCGTCCGGACGGCACCGCGTTCGTCATCACCCCCAACGCGCCTGCCGACTTCGAGAACCCCTTCCACGTGTACCTCTTCGAACCCGAGCAGCTCGCGTCGATGCTGTCGTTGTTCTTCGACGACGTCGAGTGTCTCGGCCTCGAGGGTGACGAGGTGCTCCAGGCCGACTTCGCGGCTCGCCGCGCGAGCGGTGAACGGATCCTGCGGATGGACGTGCTCGGCTTGCGCCATCGTCTGCCCCGGCGTGCGTACGTCTGGTCGTACGAGCACGCGCTGCCCGTCGTGTACCGCATGCTCGGCAGCCAGCGATCCGGCGTCGGGTCCGGAATCGACGCGTCGCATCTCTACATCACGAACCGCATCGCGGCGACGACGCCGGTGCTGTTCGCGATCGCGCGCCGGCCCAAACCCCGCGTCGATCACCGCGGTAGGGAGACGAACACGGCATAGGCAAGGCCGGGTCGGCGCAGCTCGCGCAACGTCTCGATCTGTGTGGGCTCGATGCCGGCTGCGGGCAGCAAGGCTTGGTCGAACAAGGGCCGGGATGGTCCCAACCAAATCGTGACTGCACACCGGTCAACGGTGTGTGCCGACCGGAGATGAGCGTCACCACGAGCGGAACCATGACCAGGACGACGACGACGCCCACGCCGACACGCCGAAAATGGCCCGCGGCGCCGGCGAGGCGAGCGGCTCGGCGCTCTCAGCGCGAGGGAGACGGGTGGTCATGACGGGTGCAGATGCTACGAGGCGGAATGCGTGCCGGACACAACCACTGAGTAGTCTTCTCCCGCGATGCTTTGGTTCGAGCGTCAGGTGGTGGCGACCCTCGTGAGCCCCACCCTCGACGAGCACACGCGCAGCTCCGTCGAGTCGTACGTCGACAACACCTTGCGTTCCATGCCGGAGTACCTGCGCGCTGGCGTCGCCGCGGAATCCCTGCTGTTCGGTGCGTGGGCGCGGATCACGCACGCGCTCGGACGCCTCGACCCCGACGACGTCGCGCGCCGAATTGAGCGTTGGAAGACGAGCCGCATCGATCCCTTGCGCCAGTACGTGCGCCTGCTCCACTCGCTTGTGCTGTTCGCCGAGAACGAGTTCGCGCCCGAGACCGTATGACCGCCATGCTCGACACGGACGTCCTCATCATCGGCTCGGGCGCCGGCGGCGCGGTGACCGCGGCAACGCTCGCCCGCGCCGGCCGCGCGGTCACCGTCGTGGAGGAAGGTCCTTGGGTCGACCCCGACGCGATGGAACCGTTCTCGCTCGAGGAGATGGTGGCCAAGTACCGGTACGGCGGCCCGTCCGCCGCGCTCGGCCGCCCGGCCATCGCGTTCGCGGAGGGCCGCTGCGTCGGCGGGAGCACGGAGATCAACAGCGGCCTCTATCACCGCCTGCCCGCCGACCTCACCGAGGAGTGGGCACGCACGTATTGCATCGACGAATTCGGTCCTGACGCGCTCGATCGATACGCGGCGCGCATCGAGGACGAGCTGGCCGTCTCGCGCCTGCCGGGCGCACCGCCGACGTCCTCGGCCGTTCTCGAGCGAGGCGCGGCGAAGCTCGGCTGGCAGGCAGTGGAGTTCTCGCGCGTCTTCCGCTACGAGGCGAACGGGCGAGCCGTCAAGCAAACGATGGCGCGCACGATGCTGCCCCGCGCGGTGCACGCGGGCGCGCAGGTCATCGCGGACTGTCGCGTGAGCCGGTTGGTTCGGCACGCGAACCGAGTCACCGGCGCGCGCTGCGTCAGGGAGCTCCCCGATGGCTCGACCGAGAAGTTCATGATCCGGGCCGAGCACGTCTTCGTGTGCGCGGGCGCGACCCAGACGCCGAACCTCCTCCAACGAAGCGGCATCCGCAGGAACATCGGCAACGGGCTGAAGATGCACCCGACCGTAAAGATCGGGGCTCGGTTCCCGCACCCGATCGACCACGGCGAGGTGCCCATGTACCGCGTCACCGAGTTCGCACCGGCATTGACGATCGGTGGATCCGCGAGCCGGCGCGGACACGTGGCACTCGCACTCGCCGACTCGGGCGCCGACTTCGCCGACGCACTCGCGAACTGGGAGAACGTCGCCGTCTATTACGCCGCGATTCGCAGTGAGGGTGGCGGCCGCGTGCTCGCGCTCCCCGGGCTGCGCGCACCGCTGCTCACCTACAACCTCACCGAAGGCGACATGAGCCGCCTTGCGCGCGCACTCGTACACCTAGGGGAAGTGCTGCTCGCCTCGGGTGCTACGGAGTTGTACCCGTCGGTGACGGGCGGGATCACCGCGCGATCTTCCAAGGATCTCCTGCAGTGGTGGGATGCGATGACCCGCAACCGCGCGAACTTGATGACCGTGCATCTCACTTCGAGCGTGCGCATCGGCGAGGACCGTTCGCGCACCGGCACTGACAGCTTCGGTCGAGTTTGGGGATTCGACAACCTCCGGGTCAACGACGCGTCGCTGATCCCCGACGCACCGGGAGTGAACCCCCAGGGCCCGGTGATGGCGATCGCGGCCCGGAACAGCGACCAGTTCCTGGCGCAGGCCTAGTTCTCGCGCGCCACCGTCACCGCCCGTCCCGGGCGAGGCGCACGGTGCACGGCGCGTATCGCGGCGTCGATCGTCACCGCCGTGAGAATCGCAAGTGACGGCTCGGCGGTGGTACGGAACCGTGTGTTGGCGTAGGTCACCATCACGGTGATGACGACCACCACGATCGGTGCGACGATCGGAGACAGTGGGATGCGCTTGCGGCGCGGCCACAGGACCATGACGCCCGGGATCGAAAGCAGCGAAAGCGCGTAGAAGCTGTACAGCGCCGCCCACGACACGTTGAGCTCGCGCTGGTCGATCAGGCTGTCGACGTACACATAGAACGTGGGGTGGTACAGGCCGGCGATTCGCAGGAGCCGCTCGCGTTCGACCGTCGGGAGGCGATGCAAGTGCTTCCGTATGTACTCCAGCGCGGCGCGCCGGTCGACCACGTCGATCTCCGACTGGTCATCGGCGTCGGTGAGCCCCTCGCGGTCGTTGACCGCGCGCTGGCACCGGATGTCGAAATAGCCCCGGAATGCGCCGTAGTACGTCGAATCGCAGTTCGCAGACGAGAGCAGCGGCCCGATCTGCGCGCTCAACAGCACCGGATGCTTGAAACGCGTCGCGTTGTAGATGGTCCACGGCGCGATGACCAGTACCGCGGCGAGCGCGCTCGCGCCGAGCCAGAGAAACCGGTCGCGCCGCGGCCGCGCGGACGTACGCAGGGCGAGCGGCACCGCGACGAGCGGCACCAGCAACAGGAGCTCGGAGCGGGTCAATGCCGCGGCGCCGCACACCGCGCCGAGCACGAGGAGGCGTCGGAGGCTCGGTCTCTCCCAATAGCGATACGCCAGCAGCATCGTGAGCACCGTGAGGAACATGCCGAGCGTCTCGGCCTGGAGCGCGCCGTCCGGTGCCCACATGTTCGGATAGAGCGCGGCGAGGAAGGCGGCGATCACGCCCGCACGGTCACCGGCGACCCTCCGGCCCACGAGCCCGACCAGCACCACCGTGCCGGTACCGAGTAGGCACGACCACAACATGTGCGCCAGGACGCTCCGCAGACCGGCGACCGACGCGACCGCGACGAACATCGTATAGAGCGGCGGGTGCTCCGCCGCCTGGCGATGTGCGGGCAGGAAGAACGGCGAGATGAATCCCTTGCCGTCCGCGAGGAGATTCGCGGCCGAGTGGTAGAAGTACGAGTCACCGGCCAGAACGATGTCGCGTCGATAGACGAGTACATACACAACACGCACGGTGAGCGCGGCGACTGCGACACCGGCGAGCGCCCAACCGAACCATCGACCTTGCCGGGCGGCGTCGTGCGTCACGCGGGATTCGGGGGCTCTACCGGTGGACCGATGAACACGGCGGCCGGCAGGCCCAATGCCAGCATGCGCGCCATCACGCGCCGAGTGCTCTCCGGCACCTCGAGATCGAGGGCCAAGATGAACAGGTTGTCGTCCACGCGCGGGACGAGATCGCGCAGGCCGGCGCGCTGGAGGTCGTCGAGCACCTGCGCGTGCAGACCGTCGAACGTCGCGCGTTCCGCGGCAGATCGCGGTTCGTAGAAGGCGACTTCGTGGAATCGGGTGTCGGCACGCCAGCGCGCGATGTCGACGCCGGTTGCGAGGTGTACCTGCAGCGTCGCTCGGCCGTCCGCGACGACGTGATACCGGGTAGCTCCCGGTTGGAACACGACGCTGGCGCGGGCATCGAAGCCGTGGCGGAGCAGCTCATTGAGGAGCCCGAAGCCTTCGGCGCCGATGGCCTGGGCCTCGGGGAGCCAGGTGACGAGATACGGCCCGCGTTGGCCGGTGTCGCGGACGCGGGCGAGCTCCAAGATCGTCGGGGTCATGAGCGCGCCGAGCTCGGAGTTGAGGCGCGGCGACATCACGTTCACGTGCGATGCCGACGACGCGAACACCCCGGTCGCAACAACGATCCCCGTCACGAGCGCTCCGACACCTGCTCTGGCGACCTTGGGAGCGCGCGTGTCGTCGACACGTGTACGAATGAACGCCACGACGGTCCACGCGATCGCGAACAGCAAAAGCGCCGCCAAGACCCACGCCCAGAGCAGCAGGTAGAACCACACCTTTCCGAAGATGCGCGCCGCCGAGACCAGCGCGAGCGCGAGCGCGACCGCCAGCACGACATCGAGCCGGACGAGCGACCGCATGCGCAAGCGCCATGCCCCCACCGCCGATGCGACCCACCCGACCAGCAGGAGCGCGCCGGGCCAATCCGCGCCACTCACCGAGCGCTGGTTCCCGTCCCGTACGAGCTGTGCACCGAAGAGCTTGAACGGGTTGAGTTGCGTGAGCAGTGCGTCGACGCCGTCACCAAGGCCGATGGGCCGATCGGGCGGGCTGCTGAAGTAGTCGCGGATGACCGTCATGTTGCCGGGCGTGTGCACGACCTGGTCGATCACCGGCGGTGTCCAGAACACGACGAAGAGACCGATCGCGAGCGCTCCCCACCGCCACAGACTCCGGCGGGAACGCGCGTCGTACCGGTGGCGGAGCACCGAGTACGTGATGACGCCGACGACCAGCACGCCGAGACCGCCGACCAACCCGAGATACGAGATATGGGTCTGCATGCAGAAGGACCCCGCGAACACTGCGACCGGAAGTATCACGAAGTCGTCGGCGAGCAGCGACCACGCCGCGAGCAGGAACACGAACCACCAGAGGACCGGAAGGTAGGGGTTCCAGGGCGACGTGAGCATGAACGGTCCGTAGGCCCGCAACAACACTGCGAGCACGGACGCCATCGACAGCGCGAGCGTCGCGCCACCGCGTCGGTACGCGATCCACAGCGAGAGCCCGATCGCCGCGACGTCGAGGACGACGTTCCCGACCTGCAATCCGTAGGCCGACCCGCCGAAGAGCTGCCAGAGGGGCCAGAGGGCGTAGAAGCTCAACGGCCCGGGGTGGCTGCCTCCGTCCACGCCGAACGGGCCGATCCGGCCCGCGAGACCGATCAGCGGCGGGTGCATGCTGAAGACGTCGCGTACCCGGATCTCGGTCTGGGCCCAGTCGAGCAGCGGGTACCAGCGCGGCTGGTGCAGCACGATCAGCGCGATGACGAGCGGGATCGACAGGACCACGACCAGCGCAGAGAGGATTCTCGCTTGGCCGGGTGACTCCGCGTCGGCTGGTTCGTCACCACCGATCACGGCAACATCTTCAGCACGCGCAAGAGTCCCGGCCGTACCGGCGACTGATGGTGCGACCCGCTCGTCCCGGCGAGTCCGTCCCGGTGCGCGAGAAACCACTCGTACGACTCGATCAACATCGACGCGTTCGAGTGCGTGGGCTCCCAGCCGAGCTCGGTGCGCGCCTTGGTGATGTCGAAGTAGAGCGACTCCCCGAACAACAACCAGTGGTACGGCGCGAACGGCGCCAGTCCCAGGCCGGCAAGACCATGCATCGCGATCCGTGCCGGCGCGATCGGCAGTGTTCGCACGCGCGAGCCCGTGCCGGCGTGGTCGACGAGCGCCTGCAATGTCTCGCGCATCGTGCCGAACTCCGCGGCGCCGATGTTGTAGGCCGAAGGCCCCGGACGGTCCGCCGCACGCATGCACGCGTCGGCAAGATCGGCGGCGTGGACGAACTGGTAGCGATTCGCGCCCCCACCGAGGACGAACACCGGCGCACCGTCGGCGACGAACTCGAACAGCAACGCGATGATCCCGAGGCGGCCGTGACCGAGGATCGTGCGAGGCCGGATGATCGTGACGTCGAGGCCGCTGCCGGCGGCGTCCCGGCACAGCAGCTCGGCTTGGAGCTTGGCGCGCCCGTAGGCCTCCAGCGGTCGGCCCGGCGTCGCTTCGGTCACCGGGTTGTGCGTGGGGATGCCGAACACCGCGCTCGACGACGTGTGCACGACTTTTGCCACGCCCGCCTCGCGCGCCGCAACGAGCATGTGCGCGGTGCCGGTCACGTTCACCGCATCGAAGAGCACACGATCCTTTGCAAGTGGCACCTGCGCGACGTTGTGGAACACGACATCAATTCCTTCGCACGCCTCGCGGAGCGCGCCACGGTCCCGCACGTCGCCTTGCACGAACTCCGCCGCCGCACCCGCGCCGGGAGGGTTCACGTCGAAGATGCGTACGGCGTCTCCCTGCTCGAGCGCGCGCTCGGCGAGAAGGCTCCCGAAGTAGCCGCTGCCCCCCGTGACGAGCACCGACCGGCTCATCAGAGCTTCCAGCCCCGTTCGAGACAGAAGCGCACACTCGCACGCATGCCCTCGAACAGCGAGATGGCCGGCTCGTAGCCGAGCTCCTTGCGCGCACGGGCGATGTCGCAAACGATCGTGTCCTTGAGCTCGCCGAGCACGTGCACCGCCTGCACGTAACGGCCGCTCGCCTGCAGCGCGGCATCGACCTTCTCCGCGAGCACTCCGGCGGCGCGCGGGACGCGCACGGGCCCGCGGCGAGACACATGCATCCCCTCCGCCGCCAACGCGTCGCGCACCGTGGCCAGCACGGCCTGGAGCTCATACGGCTCGGCGTCGGCGATCCAGTACGCGTGGCCCGGCGCGGCGTGCGCGACCTCGGCACGCAGCATCCCCTGCACGAGGTTGCCGGTATAGACCATCGACCGGCGTTGCGTGCCGGGTCCCACCAACGGGAACGTGCCACGGCGAACCGACGCGAAGAACGTCGTCTGGCGTTCCGGCTGGAAGGGGCCGTAGAACCACGGCGGGCGGACGATCACCGTCGCCAGATCGCCGCGTTCGCTGCTGCGCCGCACGAGCTGTTCGGCTTCGAGCTTCGACTGGCCGTAGCTCATGTACGGCGCATACGGCGAGTCCTCGTCGAAGGCGTCATACGCCGAGGCGTTCGCGCCGAACGGTGAGTTCGACGAGACGTGGACGAACCGGGACGCTCCCACGCGTCGGGCTCGGTCGAGCACGAGCTGCGTGCCGCCGACGTTGACGTCGAACAGCTCGCGCACGAACCGCACGGGATGGATGACTGCTGCCGCGTGAAACACCGACGCGCGGTCCACACCGTCGAACAGTGCATCGATGACCGACGGGTCGCGCACGTCGCCGGCCAGCGTCTCGATCCGTGGTGACACCACCTCGAGGAGCGCCGCATCGTCGGCGCTGCGCACCAGGCACCGGATGCGCCGGCGCGTCGGATCTTCGGCGAGCGCGCGAACGAGGTTCTGGCCGAGCCATCCCGCCGCGCCGGTGACGACCGCAGTCGGCGCGACCGTGGCATCACCATTGTTCATCACCACAACTCCTCGCACGTTCGAACGGCCCGTGACGCTACCGCTTGCCCGTCAAGGGCGTTCGGGACACTCGTCGCGCGCGTGCTGGCCTACTGTCTCGGCGTGCCCGACGCCCCGCCCGACGCTCCGCCCGCCGCGGCGGCGTCCGAGCCGGCGGTGCTTCCGCACGCGGAGCCGGATACGCACGGCCGGACGCGCCATGCGATCGCACTCGGGATCATCGCCCTCGTGTTCGCCATCCCGCTGCGCGGGCTGCTCCGGGCCCCGGGACCGCCCATGGAAGAGGGCTTCATGCTCGTCTTCCCCGAACGGGTGCTGAAGGGCAACATACCGAATCGCGACTTCCTCCATCTCTACGGTCCGGGCAGCCTGTGGGCACTCGCGGGCGTCTTCAAGGTGTTCGGCGTCTCGTTGCTCACCCAGCGCGTGTTCGCGCTCTTCCAGCAACTCGCGATCGTTGCCGGGGTGTACCTACTTGCGCGCCGCTGGAACCGCACGCTGGCAACGGCGGGCGCGGTCAGCTCCGCGCTGATCATCATCCCGTTCGGTCTCACCGCGCTTGCATGGGTCGGTGCCGCCGGGCTCGGGCTCCTCGGCATCGCGGCGGGTCTCGAGGCGCGGGCCCGCGCCGACGACCGGGTTGCCCGCCGCTTCGCGATCGCGGCGGGCGTCCTGCTCGGGCTGGCCGTGCTCTTCCGGCTCGACCTCGTCGTCGCGGTCGGCCTCTCGATCGTCGCGCTCGTCTGGGGCATCGACCGGGTACGCCGCAAGCGATTGCTCATCGGATTCGGCGCCGGCGTCGCGCCGTACCTCATCCACCTCGCGACCGCCGGACCCGGCAACGTCGTGCGCGGGATGGTGCTGGACCCCGTCTTCCATCTCCGGGGCGGGCGCAGCCTCCCGCTCCCCCCGTCGTGGTCGCACTACGACGGGTTCTTGCAGAAGGCCGGCTCGTTGCAACAGTTGTGGTGGCCGATCCCGGACGCGACGGGACCGCAACAGTTGTTCATCTGGTTCTTCCTGCTGATCGCCGTCGTGATGTTCCTGCTGGTGCAAGCGTGGCGGCTCATGCGCACGGACCCCACGTCGCTCCGGGCGCGCACGCTGCTCGTCGTCGCCCTCTACAGCGCGGGCATCCTCCCGCAGGCCGTCCAACGCGTCGACTCGGCACACTTCGCATGGGTCGGTTGCGTACCGTTCGGCTTCCTGCCGGTCGCGCTCTTCGAGCTCGCGCGGCGTCGCATGCCGCGCGTGAGGCAGACACGGCTCGTCGTCGGGGCGACCGCCGCCGCTCTCGCGGTCATCGTGTTCGTGATCCCGGCCTACACGATCACGCGCTACACCGACTACGCGCTGCAGACGTTCGGCGCCCACCGGCATTCCTACCGGATCGACCACGACGGACGGATCTTCTACTACGGCAAGAAGGACCGGGCGGACGCCGCCAACCTCGTGATCGCCGAAGCGGCGCGGATCTCGCGACCGGGTCAGAAGCTCTTCGTCGGACCGGTCGACCTCCGCAAGACGCCCTACAGCGACGCGTACCTGTACTACATGCTGCCGGAGCTGAAGCCTGCGACGTACTACATCGAGATGGATCCGGGCATGGCCAACGCCGACGACTCCGGGCTCGACAAAGAGCTGGCCGCTGCCGACATCGCGATCCTGGATCGGATCTGGGGCAACTGGGAGGAGCCCAACGACTCGCGCAAGATCGGCTCGGACAAGGCGGCGAAGGTGCTCACCCAGCGCTTCTGCCTCGTCGGCACGTACCTCGACCTCTACGACCTGTACCGCCGGTGCCGTTGAAACACGTCCCCACCCTGTAGCGTCCTTCTCTTGTGCGGCCGCTCATCGTGACGCCTACGTACCAAGAATCCGAGAACATCACCGAGTTCCTGCGGCGGGTGCGGGATGCCGTCCCCGATGCCGACATCCTGGTCGTCGACGACAACAGCCCCGATGGCACTGCGGATCTCGCCGACCACGTCGCGACCGACCTGGGCCGCATCGACGTGCTGCGCAGACCGAAGAAGATCGGGCTCGGCGACGCGTACCGGGCCGGGTTCTCGGTCGGCATCGAACGGGGCTACGACGTGTTGGTGCAGATGGACGCCGACCTCTCGCACGAGCCTGCCGCGCTGCCCATGATGCTCCGGGAGATCTCGAGCGGCGCCGACGCGGTCATCGGCTCCCGCTACGTGCCGGGCGGATCGATCCCGAATTGGCCGTGGCCGAGGCGCGCGCTCTCGAAGTGGGGAAACCGCTACACGTCGTTCGTGCTCGGCATGCCGATCAGGGACGCGACCTCCGGGTATCGCGCGTACCGGGCCGACATGCTGAAGGCCGTCGACTACGGCAGCACGCGGGCCAAGGGCTACGGCTTCCAGATGGAGCTGGCCTACAGGGTGCGGCGCCAGGGCGGCCGTATCGTCGAGGTGCCGATCACGTTCACCGACCGCGTACGCGGGCAGTCGAAGCTCACCTTGAGCGTCGCAGCCGAGGAGCTGGCGCTCGTGACCTGGTGGGGCGTGCGTGATCGCGTACTGAAACGCCGCCGCTAGTTCGCGGCTTCGTCGACGCGTTCTTCGTGGTATTCCTCTTCGACGTTCACCGACCAGATGTCGTGGTGCGCCCCGAAGATGTTCTCGACCGAAAGCATCGCGGTGTACATCGAGTGGTCCTGGTTGTTGTACCGGTGCATGCCGTTGCGGCCGACCGGATACACGTTCGGCGCGTGCTCCTCGAGCCAGCGCGCGAGCGTGGCCACGTGCTCCTTGTACAGCGCGTCGTAGAAGGGATACGCCTTCTGCATGCGCACCACATAGCCGGACTCGACGTGCGACGCGTCGACCAGGCCGATCTGCTCGAGCTCGCGTTTGCCGTTCTCGATGAGGTCCGCGTCAGCCATCGTCCACCATTCGTCGCCCTCGTTGACGAACAGCTCGAGGCCGAGGCACGTGCGTCCGTCCTTCACGAGGTAGGGCGACCACTGACCGAAGTTCTGGATCCGGCCGACCTTGACGCTCGGGTCGTTGATATAGATCCAGTTGTCGGGGAAGCCATCGGCTTCGGGGACGACGAGCGCGACGGTGATGAAGTCCCGGTAGCGCAACGAAGCAGCCGCTTCGACCACGTCGCCGGGCACCGGCGGATCCATCGCGCGCAGCAGCTCGCTGATCGGCATCGACGAGATGAGATGCGTGCACTCGTACCGGGTCGGCACACCGTCGGTGAGCGCCGTCACGGCGAAGGCGCGCCCGTCAGCGTGCTCGATCTTCGTCACATGCGAGTCGAAGACCACCTTGGTGCCCTTGGCCGTGATCAGCTCCGTGCACCGCTCCCACATCATTCCGGGGCCGTACTTCGGGTAGTTGAACTCCTCGATCAGGCTCGTGACCTGCTTCGACTTTCCTTGACGATCCTTCAGCCACCTGGGCTTGATCGCTTCCAGCCCGGCGCGGAACAGGGAAAGATCCTTGATGCGTTGCGCGCCCCAGTCGGCCTGGATCTCGGTACAGGGCACACCCCACACCTTCTCGCTCTGCGTCTTGAAGAAGTGCCGGTAGAGGCGCCAGCCGAAGCGCGAGGCGACAAAGCCCTCGAGCGTCGCCTTGTCTCTCGGCGGATGGATGCGCACCCACAAGTACGACAGCACGCAGCGCACCGCCTCGACCGGGCCGATGTTCTTCAACACGTTCATCGGCACGATCGGGTAGTCGTAGAACTTGCCGCGGTAATAGACGCGACTGAGGCGCGGGCGACGGAGGAAGTCGTCGGGGCCCAGGATCTCGAACCAGAGGTCCTCGACGGCCTGCACCTTGGTGAAGAAGCGATGGCCACCGATGTCGAAACGCCAACCCTCGCGCTCCGCGGTGCGGCTGATCCCGCCGACGACGGTGTCGGACTCGAGAACCGTCGACGTCACACCCTTCTTCGCGAGCACGTACGCAGCCGTCAACCCAGCCGGTCCGGCGCCGACGACAACGACCTTGGGTGTGGTCGTGGGTTCGTTCACTGGTTCGTCGATGGAGCTCACGCGTTTCGTCTTCAGGTTGTGGGGACGTCACTGACCCCGCGTGCTTCCCGCTCTGCCGGGCGCAGTGTACGGCCCTCACAGCCAGACGTGTGTCACTCGGGCACGCTCGTTCGGCGCGAAGCTCGGTAAAGTGATCCATCCCGCCAACGCGCGACACGAGCCGGCCGCCGCGGTGACGCCCGAAGCCGTCGGCCGCGCCCCGTCGCGGCCGCGCCGGACCGGCTGGCCCACGATTGTCGTGGTGACGCTCGTCGCGTTGCTGCTTCCGCTCCGTGCCGCCCTGCACGCGGCCGGCCCGGCGATGGAAGAGGGCTTCATGCTCGTGCTTCCCGACCGGGTGCTGCACGGCGCGATCCCGAACAAGGACTTCCTCTGGCTCTACGGGCCCGGTGGTCTTTGGGTGCTCGCGGCCGTTTACAAAGTCTTCGCAACCCATCTCGTCGTGGAGCGGATCGTCGGGCTGCTCCAGATCGCCGGCATGGCCCTCGGTGCGGCCGCTCTCGTGCGGTGGTGGGGGCGGTGGGTCGCAGTGTCCGCGGTGTTGCTGAGCGTGGTGTTCGTCCTGCCGACGTTGTTGCTCACCGCGATCCCGTGGACGGGTGGCGCCGCGCTCGCGCTCGCGTCGATGGTCTCGCTCCTCCAGGCCCGCCACGACATGGGCTCGGGCGACGACACGCGCGCGAACCGATGGGCGATCGCCGGCGGCATGTTCGCCGCGTTCGCAATGCTGTACCGGATCGACCTCGCGCTCGCGCTCGCGCTCGCGGGCGCGGCCGCGCTGTGGCGCCTGCCGCGCGCCACGGTGAAGCGTGCGCTCATCGGGCTTGCCATCGGGCTCGTGCCCTACGTCGTGCACCTCGCGCTCGCGGGGCCCGGCACGGTGTGGCGCGGCATGCTGATCGACCCGATCTTCCATCTGCGCTCCGGACGGAGCCTTCCGATCCCACCGAACCCGGACCACCTCGAAGGGATCGCGAAGGTCATCGTTCTCTTCGACCGGTCGTGGCCGCTCCCGAGGCTGTCGATACCACAGCAGTTGTTCGTGTGGTTCATGCTCCTCGGGCTGCTGGCGATCGCGCTCGTCGGGCTCGGTACCTGGGCAGTGCGCCGGGCGCCGGGCGCATTCCGGCCGCGCGTGCTGCTCACCGGAGCACTCTTCGGGTTGGGCATGTTCCCGCAGGCGTTGCAACGCGCGGATTCCGCGCATCTTGCGTGGGTGAGCGCGATCGTCGTCGTCCTCGTGCCCGCCGCGATCGCCGAGCTCGTCTCCGTGCTGCGGCCGTCGTGGTCGCTTGCGCGTGTCGGCCCCATCGCGGGCCTCTCGGTGATCCTCGCGACTGCGCTGTTGCTGCCGACGTTCACCGCCCGGCGGTACATCGCGCTCGTCCAGGACTCCTTCGACCTGCCCAAGACGATCGCGATCACGCGACACGGCCGCACGTTCTACATTCCCGACGATCCGGCGCTCGCGCACAGCATCGAGTCGCTGCTCGACGCGGTCGCGCAGGAAGTGAAGCCAGGAGGCCGGATCATCGTGGGCAACACCGATCTGCGGCTCGTGCCGAACGTCGACAGCTTCCTCTACTACCTCCTGCCGGAATACGAGCCCGGTACCTTCTCCGTCGAGTTCGAGCCGGGACTCACCAACCGCCGGGGCACGCCGCTCACCGGCGAGATGCGCCGCGCCGACGCGTTCATTGCGTCCGACCGTTGGATCGCCGGATGGTCGGAACCGAACACCTCGATGCAGCCCGGTGATCCGGGGCCCGGTGAAGTGCTGCGCGACGAGTTCTGCCTCCGCGGCGACTTCGGCGGCGGCTACAAGCTCTTCCTCCGTTGTGCGGCGAAGACGGCGGAGGGCTAGTGGTTCGCAAGCGTCACTGCCCGGACTGTTCGCGCGGTGCGGGTCGAATGAGGAGCCGATCGACCGACGTCTGCACGAAGCCGGCGCCGAGGTAGAGGTTGCGGGCGGCGTCGGTCTCGAAGCCGACCTTCAGGCAGCGTGCGCCCTTACGTGCGAGCCGATCGAGGCCGTCCGTCAGCAACATGCGGGCGAGGCCGCGTCGCTGGTACTCGTCCTCGACGCGCATCGGTTCGAGGAGTCCGACCAGCGTCGTGTGATCGAACCAGAACAACGCGTAGCCGGCGACCCTGCCATCCGCGTCCTCGACTGCCAGATCGAGCGTCGGATCGTACAGCGAGCACTGTCGCAGCCGCGGCTCGACCATTTCACCGTTGCGAGCGATCATCGGGTGCGGACGATCCGCGTGTGTCACGCGATCGACGATCGCGAACCCATCGACCGGCGCGACCGGCGGGCGCTGGTCGGCGTCCATCCACGCGGTGCCCGACAACTCTTCGGTCATCGCGAATCCACTCTGGACGGCGAGGTCCGCCAGCAGCGCGTCGTCCTCGCGCACGAGCACCTCGCCCCGATGTCCGGCGATGACTTCCAACGTCGCGGCCCAGACGTCTTCCTCCTTGACGATCGACGGCACGGCGAAGACGTCTGCTTGCCAGGTGTCGTCCCAGGCCGTCAGCCCTGCGGACGCCACGGGCCCGACCTCGTCGAACCAGACCGGCAGCGCGAGCTCGTCGGTCGGCCGGGGTCGGCGCCACCACCACTGCACGTCAGCGGCCTCCCACATGCCGGCGAGCGGATCTGCCAGGCGAGCGCGCTGCAGGACCGTGGTCGTTGCGTGCAGCCGCTCGAGACCCCGCAGCATCTCGCGTCGCACGACCACGTTCGTCAAGCGTATTGGCCGGGCCCCTGAACGCGACGGCTCCAGTGGCTCTCGCCCCTTTCAGCGACGCGCCACTAGCTGTTCGCGGGGGCCGCGAGGTCGAGCACTTCGAAGCGATCGTCGCGGCCGAGCAGGCGATGCTGCTCGAGGAAGGGAAGCGATTCGTTCGCCGTGCCACACGCGAACGCGAGCGCCGGGCGATCGATGACGGCGAAGCGCACACCGAACTGCTTGCGCGCCTGGGCAAGGTCGTCGGGTCCGAACGGCGTCAGCACGGTGTCGGCGGTCTTGATCCGGCCGTATTGCGTGCGATCACAGCGGAGCTTGGTGAGCGCCGCGGAGTGCGCGTAGGTCTCGAGCTTCGACCACGGGTTCGCCGCGAACGAACCCGCGCACCCGATGATCGGTGTGTGATGGAAGATCTGCAGGCGCTCGAACGCCGGGTCGCAGTCGGACGGCACCCTCAGCACGGTGTCGCCGGGACGCGCGAGCCGGCCGATCGCGCGCAGCGCGTGCTCGCTTGCCGCGGTCGTGCCCATCGTCAGGGTCGGCAGCGGGACCAGGAGATTCGGCGCGAGGAGCACGGCACAGCCGACCGCGCACACGACCGCCGCCACGCGCCGGCTCGCGAGCACGCGATGCAGCGCGATCGCCGTGCCGGCGGTGAGCAGCACGACCAGCACCTCGCCGGCCCGCAGCGGCCCCCGGAGCGCGCCGAACCCGGGGACCGCAAGCAACAACCGGTACGGCAGCCATGCGACCGGTCCGTCCGCGTGCTCCCACACGAAGCTGCCGCCGACCTTGAGTGACGGGCCGAGCGTGAGGATCCACGTGATCAGCGCCGCCGACACCAGCGGCAGCCGGCGCCGATCGCGCCCGACCAGGAAGACGACAAAGCCGGCGAGCAGCAGCAGGCCGGGGAAGAGCGTCGCTTCGAGCGAATGCGTCGGATCGGGAAGTCTCACGATGCTGCGGTCGAGGGTGTCCGGCCTCGGCAGGTCGAACGTCGCACGCGTCGGCTGCGCGACGATCGATAGCGCATCGGCCGAGAACCGCTCGCTGTCGGCGAGGAGCGCGGTGTTCGTGCCGCGTTCGTTCTCGGCGCGGTCGAAGTTGAAGCGTGGCACGATAAAGGGCAGGAGCGCGACGGCGGTGATCGCGGTCGCGACGAAGGTCGCAATCGGGATGCGCCAGTTGCGCGTGCGCAACGCGGCAATGCCGACGATCACTCCGTAGGCAAGACCGCCGAAGATCAGAAAGTAGACGCTGCAGAGGTACGCGACGACGAGCAGGAGCGACAGCCGTACGGGCCTGACGTCGTGCTCACCGCTCACGACGCCGAGCGCATCGGCGACGAGCAGAGGGACAGTGAACGCCCAGAAGAGCGGGAGGAGCCCGGACTGCACACACAGCACGAGCGGGGGCGCGCTGAGAAATGCCAGTGCCGTCAGCGCGTGCACGAGACGCGATGAGCTCAGCCGCCGGGCGAGGGAGCGCGCGCACACGACGTTGAGGACCGCGCCGGTGACGAACGTGAGGTTGTACGCGAGCGTCGGGCCCGCGACCAGGTTGAAGAGGCCTGCCACATACGAGGGCAGGTAGCCGTCGAGCAGACGCAGGTCGAGACCGAACGGAGAGATCACGTCCGTGATCCGCACGGGCACGAGATGGCCGTGCGCGATGAGGCGCCCGATCCGCCACCCGAGCCACGTGTAGTAGCGGGCGTCGTCGCCGCCGCCGAGCATCTCGTCGCGCCCGTGGACCAGCGCCGGCCAGAGTACGAGACCGATCGCCAGCGCGTACGTGCCGATCTCTGCGAGGGCGCCGGCCGGCCACCGGGCGAGCAGCTTGTCGGACCGGGCGCGCCCGAGACCGTCGGCGCTAGGCGTCGTGCGCACGGCCGGGCGTCGAGCCCGTCGGGGTCGGGACGCGCCGGACCGCGGGGCCGCTCAACGCGCGCGCCCACCGCAGGACTGGTCGCTCGAGCAGATACCAGCTCGCCGTGGCCGCGGCGATCACGACCGGAAGCGTGACGACCAAGAGCGTGAACCAGTTCCCCTTCTGGAGTGGCCATCCGAGCCAGTCACCGAGGACGATGCCGAGCAGGAACCAGTGCCACAGGTAGAGGCCGTAGCTGATCAGACCGAGGAACACGAGCGGACGCGTCTGCAACAGGCGGCGAATCGTGCCGTGCTGCTGCGGACCGAGCACGGCCGGCACGACGACGAAGAAGCCGAGCAGTGTCTCGAGCACGTTGATGCCGATCACCTGCACGGTGCTCGGCTCCTCGAACGGCTCGACCCTGAAGCTGAGCGGGATCGCGACGAAGGCGACGAGCGCGAGCGTCCACCAGATCCACGCCGGGCGGCCGATGCGCTGGAGACTCGTCGCGATGCGATCGCTCCAACGCTGCCCGCTGAGGACGGCAAGCAGCATGCCCAGCGCGAAGGCCGCGAGGTGTTGTGGGAGCACGGTGATCCACGGCACGTCAGCGCCGGTCGCGACCGCGACGATCGCCGCGATCCCGATCGCACCGAGCACCGCAAGGCCGCTGAACTCGACGGAGAGGGGCCTCCGTCTGCGGGCGAGCGCGCCGATCGCGACGGCGTAGACCGGAAGGAACGCGTAGAACGTCACCTCGACCACCAGGCTCCACGCCGGCGGAAGACCGATGAAATACGGGTTCACCTCGTGCACATACGTCTTTGTCAGCGTCACGCTCAATACTCCGCTGAGCCCGTCGGCGTAGCTCGCGCGCGAAACGACGAACGTGAAGAACGCGAGCACCGCCCAGTACGCGGGATAGATACGCGCGAAGCGCCGGATCGCGTAGCCCCGAAGGTCGACCGGCGACCCCTCGCTCAGGTGGGCGACGGCGAACGGGCGGTAGAGCAGGAACCCGGACGTCACGAAGAAGATCCAGACCCCGGAATTCAGGTTCCAGAACAGCGTGCCACCGGGTGTCCTGAACCACGATGCGAAGAACACCGCGTGGTAGACGATCACCATCAGGGCTGCGATCGCGCGGATCCCGTTGAAGCAAGGGAACTGCTCGACGTTCGCACGAACAGGGGGCGGCCTCACCACGCGACCAATTACACGCGCACGGCCATCGCGTTGAGGTGCTGACGACCGAACGCGAAGGCGAGCCCGTAGAGGGCGGCAACGGCGATGAGCAGCGCTCGGTACCCGACGATGAGCGAACCGTACTCCAACAGACCACCGACCATCGCGCCGAGAAGGTTTGCGCCGAAGGCGACCGTCGACGAGCCGACGTCCTTGAAACGCTGCGTGAACACGAGGTTCGCCGTGAAGATCGGTGCGAACGCGAGCACGACCGCGATGAGAAACCGCAATGGCACCGCGAGCGACAGCACCCAGCTCGAGGGCACGAAGAACGCGACCACAAGCGACGCGATGAGCGCCAGATACAGGCGAGTCGGCCTCCTGAACGAGACGTGCCTCGAGACCTCGACCGCGAGCAGGACACTCAACAACACGCCAAAGAATACGAGCGCGTTGACGAACCACGTGGTGCCGAAGAACAGCGCAAAGCGCACGACGTTCATCGTCTCGAGCAGCAGAAACGCGGCTCCCATGAAGAACAGGTCTGTGTAGCGCGCCATTGGCCGCAACGGACCCGCGGAGACGCGGATCATCACGAGCGATGCCAACAAGATCAGCCCGATCGTCGCCAGGTAGAAGCCGGGCAACGAGCGATCTCGCAAGTACGGGAACGGGTGATCGTCGGTCGCCGGTTTCGGCGTCGGATGGATCGCGCTCATCCACACCCCGACACAGCGCAACGCCGACGGGGACTTCGCCGCTTCGAGGAACGCGAGATGACTGACCGCGCTCCCCAGATCGTCGATGCACGGGGCGCGGCCGTACACCTCGTCGAGGGTGCCGGCCAGGCGGTCGACCAGCCAGCGCTCGCGGTAGTAGTTGTACATGCCGAACGCGCCGCCGGGCGCCAGACGGTCCCGCGCGGCCTCCATCGCCTCCTTCGTGAAGAGGTAGCTCTCGAGCCGCAGGCTCGACTGGCCCGCGACGAGCGTGAGCGAATCGGGAAGTGCGAAGAGAATCAGGTCGTACCGACGGTCGGTCCGCTGCAGGAACGCACGCCCGTCATCGATGTGGATGTGCACCCGCGGGTCGGCGTACGGATGATCGGGATGCAGCTTCTTGCCGAGCTCGTAGAGCCGAGGGTCGATCTCGACCGCATCGATGCGACGCGCACCCCGAGCGAGCGCACCGGCGACGTCGTTCCCGGTGCCCGCGCCCACGATCAGGACGTCGTCGAGCGGACCGACCGCGACGCGGTCGTAGACCGTTTGGTACACGATGCGGGAGGGTCCGTTGGGCGCTTGAATCGCCTGGTGGGGCACACCGTTCACATAGACGAGCTGCGAGCTGAGGTTCTTGTCGTATTTCACCTCGATCTTGTAGTACGGCGACCAGCTCGTGCCGGACGCGAACGACTCGATACCGAGAATCACGAGAAACGCGGCAAGGCCGAGCACCTGGAGTGCGTTGACCCGCGGCCAGTACAGGGCGATGAGCACGACCGCGACGATCGAGCCCCACACCAGCGGTCGCGCACCGAGGAACGACAGCAGCGTGAACGCCGCGATACCGGCGACGCTGCCGAGAAGATCGAGACGGTACGCCTCCAGGGGTGAGAACCTGGCGAACGCGCGCGCCACTCCCTCACCGATGAACGCCATCGCCAACGTGACGACGATGAAGACCACCGTGAGCACGACGTAGCGGGGAGGACCGCTGCGCTGGAGCTCGCCGAAGAAGATCACGTCGCCGCTGCTGCTGCTCCGCAGCTTCACCGGGAAGAATCGCACGAAGGCGACGAGTGCAGCGAGAGCGATGGGCGCGTACGGGAAGAGCTGGCGGGTCTTCTGCGCCCGGAGGAAGCCGATGCCGATGCCGAGGAAGCTCCCGAGCAGCACGAAGTTCGAGAAGTACGAGAGATACAGGACGTTCGACCCCGCCCAGCGGATGAGCGCGAGCTCGACGAACAGCATGAGGAAGCTGAGCGCGGCGAGCCGGAGGCGATCGTTCATGAGCGTGGCGGAGGAGGTGCGCATCTCGGGGAACTGCGCCCGGAGGCTAGACGGTCAGCGCACTTGGGGAAGGAACCACTTCCATACGATGACCGCACCCGCCTCGGTGAGATGCACGTCATCGGGCTCCCACATGTGTACGCCATCGATCTCCTCCGCGCGCCTGCCACCGGGGCACACCAGCGCGCGCCAGTGCACGATCTTCACACGAGGCATCTCACGGGCGAGTGTTTCGTGGATCGCATTGACCGCCGCGATGCGTTGCGGGTCGCCCCGATCGGGCATCGGATCGACCGGGTCCCCGGGGCCGAAACAGGGCACCTCGAACACATATACCGTCCGCCCGTCCTCGCCGAGCACCCGGAGTGCGGTGCGATACGAGGACGTGACGAGCTGGGTCCACGCCGGCGTGCCGAACCGCACGCGTGCACCGGCGACGCGATGGTCGAGCACATCCCAGGCACCGGCCATGAGCACGACGACCGCACCCGGATCGGCGTGGAGCTTGCGCGGCCATCGTTCCTGCCAGCCGTTGCAGTTGCCCGGGTCGTGGAACACGACGCTGCCGTTGAAGTGCTCGGCCTGCACGATCGCGCACCCCAGGTCGGCGTCTCCTCCAACCGCGATGCCGAGCTCTTTGCCGTGCACCGCGCCGTTGTAGCCGAACACCAACGCGGTCGAGTCGCCGAAGGTGTCGACGTGGAAAGTGTTCGGCTCGCTCGCGACCTGGTGCAGCGCGGCAAGGGTGGGACGCCGTGTGGGCGCGGCGATCGTGACAACGAGCACGCTCGTCACCACGACGAGCGCGGCGAAATACGCAACCGCTCCCCGACTTCCCGAGCGCCGGGCAATCGTGCCGCTGCGGAACGGCCGTTCGACGAGACGGAACGAGAGCTCCGCGAGCGCGATCGACACCGCCAGACGCACGACGAACAACCCGAATCCGTCGAGGCGGTCCGGCCCGATGAACACACGTACCGGCCAGTGCCACAGGTAGAGCGAATACGAGCGCAGCCCGATCGCGACGAGCCACGGCGCGCCGAGCATCTTCGCCAGCGGCGTCGTCGGTGTCAGCACGACGCTCGCGATCAACACACCACACGCGAGCGAGAACGCAAGGAACCCGCCGCGGTACAGACCGTAGGTCTGATCGTTGGCGAACCACATCGTGCATGCGATCCCGACGAGGGAAGCCAGCCCGAGACCGAACGACCATCGAACGGCCGTCTCGTTCCGGCGCACACGCGCCGCGATCGCCTCCCACGGAGCACCCGTGCCCGCGAGCACACCGAGCGCGACACCGACGAGCAAGCCCATGGCGTGCGAATCGCTCCCGAGGTACGCACGGGAAGGATCGCCTCCCGGAGCCACCAACGCGTACATCCAAAGCGCCGAGGCGATTGCACCCACGAGCGCCACGATCGCGACGCGTACCGGCCGCCGTACGAGCATGCCGCGCATGCAGAAGAACACGAGCGGGAGGACGATGTAGAACTGCTCCTCCACCGCCAACGACCACATGTGCAAGAACGGCGACGGGCGTCCGACCGTCGCGAAGTAGTTCTGGTGGCCCGCGTTCATCACCCAGTTGGCGCAATAGAACAGCGTGCCCAGCGCCTGCGATCGCACGTCGTGCAGCTCGAGCTTCGTGAAGTCGTTCGCGGCCACGATGCAGACGACGACCGTCATCGTCGCAAGCGCGGGAAGCAGGCGGCGCGCCCGCCTTCCCCAGAAGTTCGGCAGCGAGCCCTGCCCGCTCCGCGCGACCTCGCTCACGAGCAGCCGTGAGATCAGGAATCCCGATACGACGAAGAAGACGTCGACGCCGAGGAAGCCCGCGGGTAACGCCGACGGTGCGAAGTGATAGACGATGACGGCGGCGACCGCGATCGCGCGCAAACCGTCAAGGCCGCCGATGTACGCGGCGTCGCGTACGCTCGGTGCCTGTCGTTCGGCGACGGTCATCAGCTCGTGCAGCTCCATTGGGCACGCCGGCCGTTGCAGTACCATCCGCCTGCCATACAGGCGGGATCCATCGCTCGCATACCGGTTGGGGGACACTGACGATGACTGCGGTTCGCGGCGACACGATTCGCATGCCCCGCTGGCTCGCGATCTTCCTCGTCAGTCTCGCAGGTCTCCTTCTCGAGGTCGGCTACACCAGGATCGTCTCGTACAAGCTCTGGTACTACTACACCTATCTGGTGATCGGGCTCGCGCTGCTCGGCATCGGCTCTGGCGGCGTGTTGGTCGCGATCTCTTCGCGGCTGCGGGCATGGTCGACCGAACGCATCATCGCTGTGGCTTCCATCTGGGGTGCCGTGAGCATCGCGATCGGCTACCTCGTCGTTGCGAAGCTCCATGTCAACACGGTCGCGATCTGGGACTACGGATCCCGCTCGTCGTTCAGCAACCTTTTCGCGCTCGCAACAATATGCTTCGCGATCTTCGCCACGTTCATCGCCTTCGGCGTCATCGTGTCGGTCCTCCTCGGCCGGGCCGGTGTCGCCGTCGGCCGGATGTACTTCTCCGACCTCGTGGGCGCGGCGCTCGGCTGTCTGCTCGCGATCCCGCTGATCACGCGCATCGGCCCGCCACGCCTGATCATGCTCGCGGCACTCGTTTTCGCGGTCGTGGGCTTGCTGTACGCCACGCCGAGATCCTTGCTGTTCGGGTTCGCGGCGGTGACCGCCGTCGTGCTCGTCTTCCCGGTGCAGGGCGGCGGCATCCTCAAGCTCCCGGACGTGCGCACCGAGGACACGAAGCTCCACGTGCGGGAGTCGAAGTACTCGGCCTGGGGGCCGGTCTTCCGCGTCGACGTCGTGCAGGTCAAGCCCGACGCCTCGGACTATCTGCTCGTGCACGACGGCACCTTCGGGTCGGGGATCCGCCGCTTCAACGGGAACGCGAGCTCGCTCACGCAGTACGAGAAGGATCCGCGTTCGATCCCGTTCCACGTGCTCGGCGCCACGCCGCCCGCACACGAACTGATCATCGGTTCCGCCGGCGGCCAGGAGATCCTGTCCTCGTTGTACTTCCGCGCGCCGGACATCGAAGCGGTCGAGTTGAACCCGGTCACCACCTCGCTGTTGACGAACCACTTCAAGGACTACACGGGTCACCTCGCGGAGCGACCCGACGTACACCTCCACCAGGGCGACGGACGCTCGTATCTCGCCCGGAGCAACACGAAATACAACCTTGTCTGGTACGTCGCGCCCGACAGCTACGCCGCGACCAACGCGGCGTCGTCCGGCGCCTTCGTCCTCTCGGAGAGCTATCTCTACACGAAGCAGATGATCAAGGAGACGCTGAAGCATCTCACTCCCGACGGCATCATGGCGGTCCAGTTCGGCGAGCTCAACCTCACCAAGTCGCCCAATCGCACCAGCCGGTACGTCGTCACGGCGCGGAAGGCGCTCGAGGAGCTCGGCGTAAGCGACGCGAACAACCATCTCCTCGTCGCCGCCGAGCTCGGGAAGACCCCCGACTTCTCGACGATCATCGTCAAGCGCACACCGATCACGCCCACCGAAGCAGACGGGTTCGTCGCCGGCATCAAGAATCTTCCCGATCATCACGTCGTCGCCGCGCCCGGCTATCCATCTGACGGCAGCATCGTGAGCCGGCTCGCCACCGGCACGCCCGCCGAAGTCACCTCGATCGTCGACCACGCGGACCGTGCCATCGGACCGATCTCCGACGACGCTCCGTACTTCTGGCACTTCTCCCGGTTCCGCGACGTCATCGCGCACATCGCCCAGCCGCTCGACGTCACCAACCCCGAAGACGTCATCGGCGAACGGGTCCTGCTGCTCCTACTCGGGATCTCGCTCGTGTACGCGGCCGTCTTCCTGCTCGCCCCGTTCTTCGCCGTCCGTCGCAAGTGGCGCGCACTCCCTGCGAAGGGCACGTCGGCCGTGTACTTCGCCGCGCTCGGTCTCGGCTTCATGTTCTTCGAGATCACGATGATCCAGCGGCTCGTATTGTTCCTCGGCTATCCCACGTACTCGCTGACCGTGACGCTCGCGTCGATTCTCGTGTCGACCGGCATCGGCGCGCTCCTCAGTCGCCGGTTCGCGGGGCAGCCGCGCCGCGCGATGCCCTACCTCCTCGCGACGCTCGCCGTGTTGACGGTCTTCTATCTGTTCGCGCTGCCGCCGCTGCTGACGGGCCCGCTGCTCTCCACCGGCCTCGGCGTTCGAGTGCTGTTCGCGGTCGTGGTGCTGATGCCGTTGGGCCTCTGTCTCGGCATGTTCATGCCGCTTGGGCTGGGCCGCGTCGCGGCGCTGACCGATCACAGCGAGGAGTACGTCGCGTGGGCCTGGGCGGTGAACGGCTTCTTCTCGGTCGTCGGGTCGGTGCTGACGACGATCTTGTCGATGGCGCTCGGCTTTCGCATCGTGCAGTTCGCCGCGCTCCTGGTCTACGCCGTCGCCGCGATCGCGTTCACACGTCTCCCGACGGCGGTGCGTGACACGGTCTCGCTCGACGAGGAAAGCCCGGCCCAGACTGTCAGCGTGTGACACGAGCGAGCCGACCCACGCTGATCGACACGGCGCCGGCGCCGAGCGAACGGGTGCAACGGTTCGCGCGGATACTGCTCGTGATCGTCGTCGTCGCGCTCGGCGTCCGCGTCGCGTACGTGGCGATCGCAAAGCACGGTCCGTGTCGCGTCTTCTTGTCTTCGGGCCCGAGCAAGTGCCTCGCCGGCGACGAGCTGTACTACAACGCCGAAGCGAACTACCTGGCGCGTGGTCATGGGTTCAATGAGCCACTCGCTGCGATCCTGCGACCCGGTCAGAAGTCGCCACCGTCGGCGGCGCACCCGCCGGCGACGGTCATCGTGCTCACATCGGTCTCGTGGTTGACGGCGCATCCGCCCTTGTCGTGGTGGATCAAGGAGGGCTTGGACGATCACGTGCGCGAACACCGCTACGCGATGGCGGTCCTGGGAACGTTCTCGGTGCTGCTGATAGGTCTGCTCGGCCGGCGCGTCGCCGGCGACACCATCGGCTTGGTCGCGGCCGGGATCGCAGCCGTGAGCCCCTTGCTGTGGGTGACCGACGGGCTCGTCATGTCGGAGACGATCACCAGCCTCACCGTCGTCGGGGCGCTGCTGTGTGCGTTCGCGTTCCGTGATCGTCCGTCGGTCCGCCGGGCCATCATGCTCGGGGCGATCTGTGGGATTGCCGGTCTCGCGCGCGTCGAATTCACGCTCCTCATCCCGCTGCTCGTGCTCGTCGTCCCGTTCACGCTCGCCCTGCCCGCAGCGCAGAAACGGCTGCTCGCGGCGGTGGCGGCTGCGACCGCGATCGTGGTGATGTCACCGTGGGTGCTCTTCAACCTCGCGCGTTTCCACGACACGACGTTCGTGTCGACGAACGACGGCATCACGCTGGCGGGCGCAAACTGTGACAGCACCTACTACGGCAAGGGCATCGGCCTGTGGCAGTTCGGGTCGTGCACCGGCGGATTCCTCAGCGGCGACGAGTCGCAGGCGTCGACCACGTACAGGCACCGCGCGTTCGACTACATCGGAGATCACCTCGGCCGCGTGCCGGTCGTAGTTGTCGCCCGCGTCGCTCGTCAGTGGAACCTCTACAGGCCGTTCGACATGGTGCGCTACAACACCGGCGAGGATCGCGAGGAATGGGCGACGCGCATCGGCCTGCTCGTGTTCTACCCGACGGCGCTCGCGGCCGTCGCGGGCGTCGTTGCGCTGCGCCGGCGCCGCGCCGGCTTCGCGCTGTGGGTCATGCTCGTGCCTGCAATCGTGGTCACCGTGTTCGCGGCGCTCACCTACGGCAACACACGGTTCCGGTCACCGGCGGAGCCGGTGCTCGCGATCCTCGCCGCCGTCGGGGCGGTATCCATCATCCGCGCCCGCCGGCCGTCGCCGGAAACGCTCGCGGTGACGGAGGACACAGCGCCCGTTGCGAGCGCCGGCGCTGCTCGCCAACGCTGACGCCACGACGTGCTCCCGGCCCACGTGTCAGCGCCGGCAGTACTTCTCGTACGCGTCGTGCGGCTCCGGAGGAATGCGGAAGCCCCAGTTGGAGAACGACGCGCCGAGATTGCGGGCGAAGCGGCCGACCGTCAGTCGTCCTCGGTACTCGTCGAAGAAGTCGCGGAGCGTCGGACACTCGAGAACGCTGCGCGCCTGCGACACCCGTTCGCCGAACGGGAAACTGCTCGGTCCGTCGACCGGAAACAGAGGACCTCCTTGCGGGAAGTCGCTCGACTGCAACTGCGTCGCGGGATCGGTCAACCGGGCCACAATCCACGACAGCGGCAGTGCCTTCTCGTGCGCCACGATGCCGCGCCGCACGAGATGCAGGTGGGCGGTGAATGCATCGCCGAGGCCGAGGGCATCGAGCACGTACGCGTCCGGGAAGGCGTAGCCGACCTCACCGACGCCGTATGCGGCGATCACGAGCGGGGGTTCGCCCGGTTTCGCCGTCGCGGGCAACAGCACTGACGTGTAGTACACGCCAGGCCGCGAGTATTGCGCACGGAACCGACCGTTCCGACCCCAGCCGAAATCGCTGAGGGTCACGGCGTTCATCGTGTCCTTCCCGAATGTTCTTGGTTGATCGTCGACTGACCGCAGTGCCACTAGCGCGACGATGGCCCACGGAACAACGAGCAACGTCCCGAGGAACATTCGGCGGACTGGGACGACGGCGGCTGGTACCACGAACGCGAACAGCGAGGGCAGCAGCAGTCGAGCGTTCATGAAGTCGCCGCCGACGCGGATTACATAGAGCGCGTGCGCGATTCCAACGATCCCGAACGTCAACACGACTCCGAGCTCTCGTCGTCGCGCGCTCCTTTGGAGCCGAACGATCAACGGAAAGTACGCGGCGACGGCGATCACGCCGAGCGGGAACCACAATCCGTAGGGCATTATCGTCCTGCGCAGGTACGTCCAGCCCGCCGACCAGTACGCGCTTGACGCCTCCTTCGCGAATGCCGGGTTGGGGGCGAGACTGGCGTAATAGCCCATGCGGAACACTTGATACGCCAGCGGGAGCGCCAGAGCCGCAGAAACGACGACGACGCGGCGTCGCCATCCCGCCGCCCATTCGAAACGCAGCACTAACGCGACAAACGCAACGGTGAACAGCGAGATGTCAGGCCGGATCAATGGTCCGAGACCTATCAGGACGAGCGCGGGAACCGACATCGGGGCTCCGCGCGACCAATGCGCGAGGGCCCACAGACAAGCGCCGAGCCACGCGAACGTCAGTCCGTTCTCCAAACCGCCGGACGAGAACTTCCACATTGGTGCAAGGACCGCGACGACGAGCGCGCCGAGCGGGATCATGACCTCGTCCAAAGCACGCGCGCGGACCAGCCGCGACGAGCCGACGATCGCGGCCGCAAGCCCGAAGCCTGTGAGCGCGATGCCGACCATGACCGCGATCCACTCCAAACGAAAGGGAGTGAGCGCGCCCGCTGCAACGAGCAGGTACATCCACAACGGGCTGGTCGTCGCCTCGACCCGTTCGCCGCGGTTGAAGACGGGCCCGTGACCGGCGAGCACCTGTTTGGTCACGCGCAGGTTGATGAATCCGTCGTCGGACATCCAGTGGTACTTCCATGCACCGATCCACAGGATGACGACCGGCAGCGCCAGCAAGAGCGTCCAACGGTTTCGTCGCCACCCGGTGAGCGTGCTCACGAGGGGGGGTCTCGCCTCGCCGCGCGTGATTCTCGGCACCGCGAGCGGGCTACTCATTGAGGCGGAGCCTAACGAGGTGCTCGCCGGCGCGACCGCGTCCGCGGCGATCAACGGTGGGCTACGATCCCGGCGCCGTGAGCCAATCCGTCACAGACGAGTCCGCAGTGGCGGAGGCTGGCACGAGCGACGCGACGGACTCGGCCGTCGCGCCGGGACCGACGAAGCGCGTGGTGCTCGCGATCCTCGTGTTGTTGTCCGCGCAGTTCGCCGTCTTGAGCACCGTCGAAGCGTGGCGCGACGCACCAACGTTCGACGAAGTATTTCACCTCGCGTCGGGCGCCACCGCGTTGACACGTCATCAGTGGCGTTTGACGCCCGAACACGACGCGCTGCCAAAGGTCTTGGGCGCGGGGCTCGCGCTGCTCGCGCGTCCCGCGATTCCGGACAACCAGGCCTGGCATGACGGCGACGGCAACGCCTACTACGGCGCGTTCCTCGCGGCACAAAAGACGAGCGGCAAGGTGCAGCGCGTCTTCTTCCTTGCGCGACTCGTCTCGATCGCCGAGGCGATCGCGCTGGGCTTGGCGCTGTATGCCCTTGCTCGGGGATTATTCGGTCCGACGGCGGGGCTCATCGCGGCCGGCGCGTGGCTCACGACTCCCCTCGCGGTCGCGTTCGGTCACATTGACGGCAGCGACCTGCCGTTCGCGCTCGCCGTCGTGCTCACGTGCCTCGCCTTGCAACGTTGGTACGTGCACCAAACGGTCGGCCGGCTCGTGCTCGTGGGTGTCGCCGCGAGCGTGATGCTGCTGACACGTTTCACCGGACTGGCGCTCGTGCCGGGCATCGCGCTCGCAGTTGCGATTGGCGCCGTCGGTGCGAGCGTGATGCGGCGTGCCGCGATGGCGCTGAGCGTGCCATTGATCGCGTGGGCCGGCGTATGGGCGGTCTATCGCGTGATCTCGCCGATGCCGGTGTTCCGGCATGCGGCCGACATCGGCGGCTACTTGCCCGAATCGAAATTCTCGCGTCTCGCGCGGGTCGTGCCGTGGCCGAAGGAGTACGCGGTGGGCCTCGAGGAGACCGGCCGGCTCGCGAGCGCGTCGAGCGACGTCTTCCTGTTCGGTCGGCACGCGAGCGGCGCGCACTGGTGGTACTGGCCGGGGGCGCTGCTCGTCAAGCTGCCCCTACCTGCGACGTTGTTGGCGGTCGCCGCGTGCGGCTATTGGCTCGTGTGCCGGCGACGGGCGCGCGTACAAGCACTCCTTACCGTTGTCATTCCCGTCGCGATCGTGGTTGCGCTCGTGGTGCCGTACAAGCGGCCGAGCTTCCGCTACTTCCTTCCTGGCATGGTGTTGCTTTTCGTGCTCGGTGCCGCGGTGCTCGCGGCGGCGTCGCGCTACAACATCGGACGCGTGGTGCTCGCCGTGCTTGCGGTCGTACAGCTCGCGTCGCTCTGGAACGCGTATCCGCACTCGCTCGCGTGGACGACGCCTCCGTTCCGCCCGAATTACCGCGTCATCGGCGACACGAATGATTGGGGTCAGGACTACTACCGCTTGGAGCACTGGGCCACCGGAAAGGACGCGCTGGTCGCGTACTTCGGACCGTTCGGTCCCGCGCCACCAATCTCCGGCACCCGCCCACTCGCCGGTGCCGAACCGAACGAGATCCGCGGTTGGGTGGCGGTGAGCATGGCGAATCTCACGTACCAGTCATTGGCGAACCCGAAGGACATCGCGTGGCTGCGAACGTACTGTCCGATCGGCACGCTCGGCGGATCGATCCTCGTCTACCGGTTTCGTGAGCCGCCCGACACGACACGTGCGGCCGGCGTGGCGGCGCGTCTCTGCCATGGCGACTACAGCGAACCCGTGCCGACGGCCCGCCGGAACGCGGATGGACGGGCGCCGCTCGGCGTGAGACCGTGACCGTTTCGGCGCGCGTCCGACATGCTCCTCCGGGGATCGGACACGCAACGGCCGGCGGCGGAACAACGACATCTAACCGGCTCCGGTCCCGGCAGCGAAGCACTTCGTCACGAGCGACACATCCAGCTCGCCACTCGCTGGCAGGGCGTTGCAGAACGTAGGGAGGGCAACGCGCCAGCGGCCGCTCTCGACGACAGCCTCCCCCGAGAGCGTCCCGGATCGCAGCCGGAAGCGCACTGTTGCTTCGTGGTTGTCGAGGAAGCGCACCTCCGTCACCGCCGGTGCGACGCCCGAGCCGAGTCGTTGCAGCGCGGGCGCGAGCTCGCGGAGGCGACCCCCTAGCTCGACGTTCCTGAGCGTCGCGGCGTCCGGCGCGATCTCGAACATCGCGCCAAAGGCGCGGACGATCGCTATGCGCGCCTGTTCGGCGTTCGCGGGGCCCGGCGCGAACGGTTTGCGGACAAGGTCAGCTCCACCGCGGCGGCACGCGCCGAACCACACGTTGGGACGGCAACGTGGTCCGAAGCCGCGATACCCGATGCCGATCGACGCAAGAAGAGGAACCGCCGGTTGGCGCGAAAAAGTGAGCACCGTATACCGACTCCTCTCCGTACACGTCGCACGTTGCGCGGCAAGCGCGCACGCGCCCGGATGGTCCACGAGGAGAACACCCGACCGACTGTGCTCGAGCTCCGCGTACAGAACCCAGGTACGCCGCTCGTAGTGCACGAGGGTGGTGATGCCGGACGGTGCCCACGCGGCACAGCTATAGGCGGCGTGCTGGTCCGCGTAGACGATCAGCCCCACGGCGTTCCGCCGTGCGAACGCGACGTCGTCGTCGCATTGCCGTTGCATCAGACTGTTCGGCGCGAAGCCGTACTGGCCTATGGCCTGCAGCGCGATCGACCTGCCATACCAAAAGCCCTCGCGGCCTCCGAAGTCGGCGGCACGGACAGCCGTTGACGTCGCGCACACCACGCAGACGGCAGCGAGCGCGCGGCGCGTTCCTCGGCTAGCTCGCACGCGACCGAGTATCCCCGACTCGGCGACGAGGAGCGTCAGAAACCAGAGCGTCGCTGGGAGCGCGAGCAGAATGCGGCCCCTCGGCAGCAAAGGACCCAACGACGCCTGCGCCTCGGCGCGTGACGTCGACATCGCGTACGGCACGATGACCGCGACGGCTGCCGCCGGGAGCGCATACGCAAGGCGCCGCGTCGCGAGCAGGAGCACGACGAGGAATGCCAACACTGCGAGCGGCACGATCCACGAACGCCACAGCTCCGGCGCGTAGAGGCCGAAGAATTCGCTCAGGTGGTGCGCACTGCCCGTCAGCGTATTCACGCTCGGCCGAATCGAAGGGCTCGGATGGAGCTCGTAGTCGGGATGGCGACGGTAGAACAGGCGCGTCCCGACGAACTGCACGACCGGCAGGACCGCACCCCCGGCGACTGCGAACAGCTGATGGCGGGTGCGCAAGTACGAGACGACGTACCACGCGATCGCGGGCGCGGCGAGCAATGCGCTCGAGGCGTCGAACTGCAGGCCCACACCGAACAGCAGTACCGCGCAACCGAGTGCGACCGGCCGCGTCGGCAATGCGATGAGCAGCGCGCACGCTACGACAACCAACAAGCGCGGACCCGGCACCTGCAGCTCGATCGTGACGTACACCGTGTGATATGCCGCGAGTGCGAGCGGTATCCCGAACGCCAGCGCCGCCATGACGCGGCGACCGCGGTGCCACGCCGCCCATGCCAGCGCAGCCCAGGCCGCGAATTCAAGAGTCGCAGCGACGACCGAGGTGGCAAACCCGTACGAGGCGCCGAGCGCGTGCAACACACCGATCGGAATCGCCTCGAGGGTGCTGCCGTACGACTGGCCGTAGTAATTCGGCTGGCGAAATCTCCTCGCCATCCAGTCACGTGCCGCGACCCAAACGATCGAGGTGTCCTCGTTCGCGAGTCGTGACGCAATACCGATGGCACGCACGAGCTCGTAGGCCAGTAGCAGGCTCAGGCCTGCAAGAACCGCAAGTGCAACGCGCGTGGTGGGATGACGATCGGGTGAGCGACTCGTGACGCCGCCCTGCCGTGTACCCGTTCGCGTCACACGGCTGCGGTACTGGGCCCTGATTCGTCTCATGCGGCCCATGAGTCACGACGCTCACTCACGGCACCATGACTCCGGCGAACGCGAGGACACTTGCGATCACGAGCGCCGCGCTCGCAAGCACCAACACGACCCGCTCCCATGCGACGTCGGAGACGACGTCGGCGGCCGCGAGCACGAACGGAATCGTCGCCAGCCCATAGCGCTCGAGCGAGTCGAGGTTCCGGCTGCTCAGCGCGACGACCAGCGCAACCGTCGCGTACAGCGCGAACGACAACGGCCAGCGTCGCCACACGACGACGAGAAGGCCCACCAGCAGGACGGCCGCGACCGCATGCACGCCCGCGCTCAGGTGATCGCCCGAGAACAGCTCGCGCACGGCATGGGCCACGGCTCGGACCGGATCGAGCCACCGTCCGCGCCGGGTCGGGTCTTGCTGGACGCGCAGCGGATACCAGAAGTCGTGCGTGCGGCGCGCGGCCCACCCGAGGTACGCGAATGTGCCGGCGACCGGCGCCACGACGGCCGCGACCGAAGCGCGGTCGCGCGTGCGAACGGCTTCGACGAGCGCGGGCACGGCGAGCAGTATGCCAACCGGACGGGTCAGACCGACGGCCACACCGGCGACGGCCGCAACCCACCACTGGCGCCGCCGGAGCGCCAACAGCACGACGGCCGCGACGGTCATGAAGAGCGCTTCGGCATAGCCCATCACCAGCACGAACGCGGGTGGGAGCAGGTACGCGAGCCATACCGCGCGACGCGCCAACTCTTCGTCGGCACGTTCTTCGAGAACAAGCGCGCGTACGGCGAACCCGAGCGCGAGGGCGGCGACATTCGCGACGACCACCACCGCGGCGGCCGCGTTGACGCCGGGCAACCATGCAACCGCGCGGCCGAGCAATGGGAACAGCGGGAAGAAGCGCAGTCCCTCGCGCGCGACGGCGTCGTACCCGCCGTGCGCGATATCGCGGTACCAGCCTCCGTCCCATCCGATCAGGGTCGCCTGCATGCGCAATCGGCCGGAGACCTGCAACGTCGTCAGCACGTGCCGGCACACGACAAGCGTGACGACGACGATCACCCGCGAGAGCACGTACGGGACGAGCACCGCACGAGCGGTGCCGGCGCGGGTCGACACTCAGCTGCTCGCGGATCGGGGGAGAAACTCGTCGAGCGACGGCTTCTCGAAGATCTTCTCGTCGGGCAGTGAGCGCGGCACACGGTGTCGGGAAGTCGCGAACAGGTTGTCGATCGCCTCGCACACGTTCTTGTGCGTGATGTACCCGGGGGCACTCACGTACCAGAGTGTCCGCGAGCCCGCGCGCGCCAGCGCGGTGCGTGCGAAGACGCGGAAGTCGGCGCGCTTGAGCCGCTTCTTGTAATCGACCCAGTCCACCCGCTCGGGCCCGGCGAAGCTTGGGTACACAAGCTCGTCGAGCCCTTTCGGCGCGAGACGATGGACCGCGGGCCCGACCTGGTCGGGGCAGTACACGACGAGGTCGCCCGGGTGGGCGTCGCGCCGCAGTATGGACGCGACCTCGCCCGCCTGCGTCCGTTGGGTCAGGACATTGCGGACACCGCCTGCGAAGCCGAGAAGCACGGCCAGCACGGCGGCACCGGCAAGCACCCTCGGATCGCGCAATGTCGTGAACCCGCGCGCGACGAGGAGCACGAAGAACGGGAACACGAAGGCGCTGTAACGAGACTGGAACGCGCCGCCCGCGAGATAGTTCAGCGTCAGAGCCACGGCAAGTCCGACCCCGCCGACGAATGCGATCGAGTGCACCTCGCGTTGCGGCAACACGTCGACCTCGATGCGCCGGTTGTCGAGCCCGCGTCCGAAGATGCCGAGCAGCAACAGCGGGAACAGCGTCAGGAAGAGCAGCCAGCCCTCCTGCACCTCGATCCCGTAGCCCGCGCCTCCCGCGAAGTCCCGGAGCGTGTAGCCGAACGGCAATGCCGGAAGGACCGGCGTCCCCCAAGGAGTGCCCGTGTGCATCCCCTGGTAGACGAACGTCGGCAGCCACGGAAGAAAGGTGAGAGCTCCCACGCCCGCCGCCACCAGCAGAGAGCGGGCCGCTTCGCGATCGCGGTCGCGCCACATCATCCAGACCAGCACGACACCGATGACGGCCAGGAGATAGAACGACCAATACTGCGTGTAGAGCGCGAGCGCGACCACGAGGCCGAAGACCGCGGCGCGCGGGTACGACGGGCGGTCGACGACCCGCTGGAAGGCGACGATGCCGCACGCGACCAGCAGGATCTCGAGCGCGTACATGCGCGTCTCCGTCGCGTAGCGAATCGCGTACGGGTTCGCGAGCATGATCATTGCCGTCAGCCAGGCGAGCTTCCGGCCGCCGAGGCGCCGCGCGGCGAACCAGATCGCGACGATCGCGCCGAGCATGAAGACGCCGGACATGGAGCGCACCGCGACGCTGCTGGTGCCGAACGCCGCCGTCCAGAAGTGGAGCAGCACGTAGAAGAGCGGTGGCGCGCCGTCGTGGCGCAATGCCTCGTGCAGGTCCGACAAGGGCAGCCGCGCGATGTTGACCGACAGCGCTTCGTCGAACCACAGGTCGGAGCGTGTATAGAAGTAGAAGAAGAGCCCGCCGACGAGCACGACGATCCCGGCACCGATGAGCAGGCGCGGGCGAGGCTCCGGAATGAGTGACGGCTGCGTGGGCTCCCGTGCAGGCGCGTCCGAGAGTGCCGTCACGGTCGAGAAACCTAGCGTTCGTTGCTTCTCAAAGCCGGATCATCGGCGTGACGTCACGCGCGAACGCCTCGAGACTCTCCGACGACGGGAAGTCGCGGAGCCAGAGCACGAACTCCCGGCACCCGGCGTCCACGAAGGCCTGCACCTTCTCGCCGACCTGTTGCACCGTGCCGACCAAGTTGTCGCGGACATAATCGGCGGGTGGTGCTCCACCGCGCCACAGCGAGCCGCCGGTCGGCGAGTCGAGCCACTTCTGCATGTCGGCATCCGTGTCGAAGATCCGACAGTCGGGACCATGCGTACGAACGATCGTGTCGAAACCACGGCCGATCTCGTCGCAGTACTGGCGGAGCAGCCCGGATTTGCGCACGAAGCCGTCGAGCCCGGTTTGCCAGTTGGTCTTGTCGGCATGGCGCGCCTCGATGCGCAAGGTGACCTTCTCGCCACCACCGCCGATCCAGAGCTCCGGCAACTGTTGCAACGGTTTGGGATCGCAGTACGCACCGTCGAACGTCAGGTGCTTCCCCTGGTACGTCACCGTCTCCTCGGTCCAGAGGCGCTTCACGACCTCGACGGTCTCTTCGAGGATCTGCAGGCGTACACCGGGGCGCGGGAACGGATACCCGTAGGCCTGGTACTCGCGCTCGTACCATCCGGCACCGATCCCGAGGATGAGACGACCGCCCGAGAACACGTCGACGCACGCCGCTTCCTTCGCGAGCAAGCCCGCGTTCCGATACGCCGCACACGTCACCATCTGACCGAGCTTGATCGTCGACGTGTGCTGCGCCAGTGCCGAGAGAGTCGTGAAGGCTTCGAAGACGTGCGTGGGCTCGCGCGTCGGCACGGTCTCGACATGGTCGTAGACCCAGAGGTGGTGATAGCCGAGCCGCTCGGTGAGCTGCGCGAGCTCCTTGGTACGCGCCCACGCCTCGGCGGCACCCCATCCCTGGTACTCGAGCTTCCAACCTTGCGGCGCGAACGCGCCATACCGCAGTTCCGTCATGATTCGTCCCTGCCTTCCGGGTCGACTCCACGCTCCGCTCCCCTACGGTCGCTGCGCTGTCGTCTCCCTTGCGGCGCGAACGCGCCATACCGGAGTTCGGCAGTCATTGCGCGGGCTCCGGCGCGTTCTTGTAGTCCCAGTATTGGATCTCGAGCATCATCGGAAGGAGGTACTTCACGTAGATGCTCGTGATCGCGAGCATGTCGTGGTCATCGGTCTTCTTGTCGATGATGTCGACCCGATCGTCGCGCGCCTGCCACTGCTTCGCCCGGTCGAGGATGTCGTCGAGCTCGGACTCCGCACCGACCGACAGGCCGAAGTGGTCGAGACGCGGGCAGCTCATCGACGAGCCGTCGTCCTCGGCGATCAGGAACAGGAACTGCTCGATGTTGTGCACCTGGAACACCTGGCGCTTGCGGTCGATCGTCATCATCGGGATGTCG
>JBBRXX010000028.1:0-60638 GCA_038238245.1 Acidimicrobiia bacterium | reverse complement strand
GTGTTTGTATTCCTCTTTTTTTTGTGGGGGGCCGGGTCTGTGGGCCCACCACATGTGGGGGGGGGCGCGCCCCCCCCCGCCCCCCCCCCCACCGCAGGTCAGTCGACCGTCGAGTTCGCGCTCGTGCTCCCTCTGTTCTTCGGCTTGCTCGCCCTCGTCTTCCAGGTCGCGCTCGTCGGGCGCGACGAGATCCTGGTCGTGCACGCGGCCCGAGCCGCGGCGCGCGAAGCAAGCGTGACCGCGGATCGGACACGCATCGATGCGGCGGCGACGCGCACGCTGCCCGGCGCGGTTGTGCACGTCGCGCGTCGCGGCCGGGTCGGCGAGCCGGTCGAGGTGGACGTCACCTACACCTCGAACACCGACCTCCCGATCGTCGGTTCGATGCTTCCGGACGTCACGTTGCACGGGCGCGCGGTCATGCGCGTCGAGCGGTGAAGAACCAGCGCGGCAGCGTGGCGGTGCTCATGGTCGCGGCCGTGGTGATCGCTGCGCTGTGCGGTGTCGCGGCCGCGCGCCTCGGCGGCGCCGCGGCGCAGCGGGCGCGCGCCGACACCGCGGCCGACGCCGCCGCGCTCGCGGCTGCCGACGCGCTCGCGCTGGGACGGTCCGCCGCCGTCGCCGTGTCCGCGGCGCGTCGGGTTGCAGACGACAACGGTGCCCGGCTGCTGACGTGTGCGTGCGCGGGCCGGGAGGCCGAGGTCACCGTGGCGCTGGGCGAGGCGCGGGCCCGGGCGCGAGCAGTTGTCGATCCCTGAGCTCGCGTGTCATCAGGCCCGACACATCAGCTGCGTCGACTGACGCATCGTCACCAAGGAAGGACATCGACATGAGGAAGCTCATGAGCATCGGGGCTCTACTGGCTGCGGTCAGCTCGCTCAGTTCGTGCGTACCTCAATGGAATCTGAACACCCTGTGCCGGACCGTGCATCCCACGCCAGAGTGGTGCACCGGGCACGAAGGACCGTGATGGATACCGAAACCGACCACGCGTCCCGCCGACAATGACGGGCAAGTGGTCAGGTCACAGCGACTTGGCGGGAGCGACCTGAGTCATCAGTCCCAGCAGGGCGATCGCGCCGGGCTTGTCGAGGTACTCGTTCCAGTTGCCGCACTTCGGAGACTGCACGCAGGACGGGCAGCCGTCGTCGCACGGACAACCGGCGATCAGCTCGAGCGTCGCGCGGGCATGTCGCTCCGCGGCGTCGAACGCGAGCTCCGCGATTCCGGCCCCGCCCGGATAGCCGTCGTACACGAAGATCGTGGGCTGACCGGTTTGCGGATGGATCGCCATCGAGACGCCGCCCACATCCCAGCGATCGCAGATCGTGAACAGTGGAAGCATGCCGATCAGTCCGTGCTCGGCGGCATGCACCGAACCGATCAGTTGCGCCGTCTCGATCCCCGCCTCTTCCACGATGTCCGCCGGCACCGTGTACCAGCACGCCCGCGTCACCAGCGAGCGTTCGGGCAGGTCGAGTTCGCGCACCTCGATGACGTCGTTCGTCGAGATCTGCTTGCGCTGATACGCGACGACCTTGTTGCGCACCTCGACCGCGCCGAGGTGGACGATCGCCGCGCCCAGGGCGGCAAAGCGCTCCTCGTCGACGATCGCAATGTCGGTCTCTGTGCGCGCCTGGGTGTACTCGTCGGTGTCGTAGCGTTCGAGCAGCGCGATGTGCTCGACGGTGTCGAGCCGGTTGACGCGGAATTGCCGTCCTTGGTGGAGGTAGACGGCGCCGGGGTGCGCGACCGAGAACACACGTGCGTCGTCGACCGTGCCGATGATTCGTTGCTCCTCCCCGTCGACCAGCCGGTACTCGATCGACGACCCCGTACGGAGCCCCACGTCGCGCGCCGGCGGCCGTTCGCCCGACCAGTACATCCGTCCGCCGCGCGGCGTGAGGACGTCGGCGTGCACAAGATGGAGCACGGCGTCGTCGAGGCCCGGGCCGAACCAACCTTCGTCCTCCAGTCGGAGCGGCAGCTCGTGCGCGGCGCACGCGACCTGGGCGCGCAGCACGTAGGGGTTCTGCGGATTGACGACCGCGCGCTCGGGTGCGCGTCGTGTCAGCTCTTGCGGGTGCGCGGCGTACCACTGGTCGAGCTGGTCGTCGCCCGCGACCAGCACCGCCGCCGATCGCCGTCCGGTCCGACCGGCGCGACCCGCCTGCTGCCACAACGAGGCGAGGGTGCCGGGGAAGCCGTTGAGGATCACCGCGTCGAGGCCGCCGACGTCGATGCCGAGCTCGAGCGCGTTCGTTGCCGCGATCCCGACCAGGCGGCCCGTCGAGATGTCTGACTCCAGCGCGCGTCGCTCCTCGGGCAGATAGCCCGCGCGGTAGGCCGCGACCCGTTCGGCGAGGTCGGGCGCGACGTCGGCGAGGCGGCGGCGCGCGTACTGCGCCACGACCTCGGCGCCGCGCCGGCTGCGCGTGAACGCGAGTGTCTGGTGGCCGCCCCGGACGAAGCGCGTCATCAACTCCGCGGTTTCGACGTTCGCCGAGCCCCGCGCGCCCGACTGCGCGTCGAGCAGGGGACGTTGCCAGCAGGCGAGCACTCGCTCGGCTCGGGGGGAGGCATCGTCGTCGATCTGTTCGACCGGCAGGCCGCACAATGCGGACGCCAGCTCACCGGGGTTGCCGATCGTGGCGCTCGCGAAGCAGAAGGCGGGATCGGCGTCGTAGTGCTCGCACACTCGTCGTAAGCGGCGCAACACGTGCGCGACATGACTCCCGAAGATCCCGCGCAACGTGTGCAGCTCGTCGACGACCACGAAACGCAATCGCATCAGGAACGTCGCCCACCGCTTGTGCGACGGGAGGATGCCCATGTGGAGCATCTCGGGGTTCGTGAGCACCACGTTGGCGTTCTTGCGAGCCCACGTGCGCTCGTCCGGTGCCGTATCGCCGTCGTACGTCACCGCTCGCAGGCCCGGCACCAGCCATGAGCGCATCGCGCGCAGCTGGTCCTGCGCGAGCGCTTTCGTGGGATACACGAGTAGCGCGGTGTCGCGGCGACCCTCCAGGACCGACGAGATGATCGGGACCTGATAGCACGCGGACTTACCCGAGGCGGTCCCGGTCGCGATCACGACGCTCCGGCCCGCGCGCAGCGCGTCGATGCCCGCGACCTGGTGCGCGAACAGCGGGTCCAGGCCGCGTGCCCGGAGGCGCGCGACGACTTCGGGGTGGAGCGGCGCCGAGACGTGGCCGTACCGGGCCACGCGCTCTGCCAGCACTTCGGTGTGGACGCACCGGCCCTCGAAGTCGGGGTCGGCGGCCAGCTCGTCGAGTGCGGCCCGGGCGTCCATCAACCCGACAGTACCGACCCCCCGCGCCGAATCCGGTGGACTCAGTGACTCTGCACGACGCCGTCGTCGGCGAAGTCGGCGAAGAGCGAGGCGGCACCGCCGCCGAGGCCGAGGCAGCTGCCGTTCGAGATCGGGATCGTGATGTTCTTGATCTGGTCGGGGTTGAGCGCGAAGGCGAGCCGGCCGAGCCGGTACAGGTCCTTGATGCCGATGCCGTCGAGCTCCGCGTGGCGGCCCAGCAGCGCGAGCAGCTTGAACTCGCCGCCCGCGCTCTGCATCTGCTTTCCGAGCATGCGCATCGCGTCGAGGATCAGCGAGCCCTGGTTGTTCGTCCGCGTGATGTCGCTGTTGGGGTAGTCGTGCCGGTCTCGCGAGAAGCGCAGGGCTTGGTCGCCGGTCATGTGCTGCAAGCCGGGTGAGAAGTAGGCGCCGGAGAACGCGTCGTGCATCTGAGTCTTCACGTTCACGTCGACGCCACCGACGCCGTCCACCAAGTTGGTGAACCCGGCGAAGTTCACCTGGACGACGTATGACACCGGCACGCCGATCAACCCGCTGACGGCATCGGCCGAGGCGCGGGCGCCGTGCGTGTTCGCGGCGTTGATCTTGTCGCCCTGCCAGCACGTGTCGCGCGGGATGTCGAGCATCGACGCCTGCTTCAACTTCGGGTTCACGCCGAGCAGGTGCAGCGCGTCACCGCGCGAGCCGCTGACACCCGGACGGAAATCGTTGCCCACGAGAAGGATGAAGAACGGCGCATTCGGTGCGCCGGCCACGCGATTGGCTGTGACGCGGGGTGACACCTTCTGGACGCGCAGGTACGTCGCGCCCGACGCGATCGGCATCCGGACGCCCGCGAGCCACGCCGCGAACAAACCGGTGCAGCCCAGGACGAGCGCGCACATCATTGCGGTGCCCACGAGCGCGACGCGCCGCACACGACTCATCGGGCGGCTGAAGGGTCCGCGCCTCACGGTGTCGTCGTCCCTCCGGCCGCGACCGTCGTGATCGTCTTCACCTTGGGGGTCTTGCGCACCGTCTTCACGCGGTACGCCGTCACGAGCCAGTTCTTGCCCGATGGTGCATACGTGAGCTCGACGTCGCGAGCGATGTGCATGAGACCTTTCGCGATCGTCGCGTTCACGCGCATGGAGAAGGTCGTCGCGAGGTAGAGCAGCGCGCCCGTGTTGTCGGCGAGCCCGGAGATCTGCACCTTCGACGCGCTCTCGGTGAACTTGCTCGCCCGCCCGACGCTGACGTCGGTCATCGCCTTCTTGTCGCGTCCGGTCGCGGCCGACCGCACGCCCTTCGCGAAGAGCGGCGCGTAGCCCGCGCCGACCTTCCCCGAGCCGAGGGGATCGTGCACCGCGGTGTCGAAGTACCGCTGCGCCAGGCCCACGAGCTTCTTCTTCATGTCCTTCGACAACTTCACCTCGGCGCCCCAGGTCTGGATGTCGATCTTGCCGAGCGCGAGCACTGCCGGTTTGGCGTTGGTGCCTTGCGTGCTGGGCGCCTCCGGCTCGGGGCGCGCGTGCTTGCCGCCGCCGCTGCACGAAGCGACGAGCAGCGCGACGAGCGCGGCCGCGACAAATCGCGCGGGAGTTCGGGGAGTGTCTGCCCTGGCCACTGGGCAAACAGCTTGCCACCTGGACGGGGGTACGCTGCGGACCCAACGGCAGAAAATTGACGGAAAAATGCACGAGGAGGGCTCGTGGCCCTGCGGAAGTTCGTGGAGCGACTGACGAAGCCGACCGACGAGATCGATCGCGAGAAGCTCACGTCGTGGTGCGACGCGAACGGTGGTATGCCACTCGACGCGGTCGAATGCCGTGCTCCGGTTTTCGTCGCAGGAGAGGTGCGGTCCGTTCGCATCGTTCCCCGGGCGGGCGCCGATGCGCTCGAAGCGACGGTGATGGACGGCCGGGGCGCGATCACTGCAGTGTTCCTGGGCCGCCGTCGCGTTGCCGGCTTCACCCCCGGCCGCCGCGTCGTGCTCCAAGGGGTCGTCACCAAGCACGGTGCCGAACGCTTCATCTATAACCCGGTGTACACGCTTTCCTAGCTCGTCAGGCCGAACAGCGCGTCAACGTCAGCTGCCGGTCAAGATGTCTCGCACGTCGCCTTCGGAGTCGCGCGTCACCATCGCGAGCACTTCGTCGCCGGCTTCGAACACGGTGTCGCCCCGCGGCATCACGACGTGCTCGGCGCGCACGACCGCGACGATCGTCGCGTCGCGCGGAATGTCGAGGTCGCGGATCGCCTTGTCGACGACCGGTGCGTCCTCGGCAAGCGTGACCTCCACCAACTGGACGTTGCCGCCTTCGAACTGCAGGATCCGGACGAGACGTCCGACCGACACCGCTTCTTCGACCAGTGCACTGATGAGGTGGGGTGTCGACACCGAGAGGTCGACGCCCCAATTCTCGTTGAAGAGCCACTCGTTCTTCGGATGGTTGACGCGAGCAACGACCCGCGGCACGCCGAATTCCTGCTTGGCGAGCAACGAGATCACGAGGTTGTCCTCGTCGTCGCCGGTCGCGGCGACGACGACGTCGCAGCGCTCGAGCCCGGCCTGACGCAGCGAGTTGACCTCGCAGGCGTCGGCGACGAGCCACTCGACGCCCTCGGCCGCGTGCGACCGCTGCGCGACCTCGGGGCTCTCCTCGATGATCTGCACCTCGTGACCGGCGCCCGCGAGGTCGTTCGCGAGGAACAGTCCCACGTTGCCGGCGCCGGCGATCGCGACGCGCATCAGTCACCTCCGCCGGAGTCGATGTGTGCTTGCAGCTCGTCGAGCGCTTCCATCGCGCTCACGAACACGAGGACGTCGCCTTCCTGGCCGACGAGGTCGCTGGTCACGACCTGGGCCTTGCCGAAGCGCGTCACCGCAGTCAGCCAGAACCGGCCCGGCGCATTGAGCTTGGCGAGCTTCTTTCCGATCGCCTTGGGCGGGATGGGGCGCTCGACGAGACCGACCTTGCCGGTCGCGTCGACCCAGTCGTGCCGGGTCTCCGCCGGCAGCAGGCGGCGCAGCACCTGGTCGGTCGTCCACGCCACGGTTGCGACGGTCGGGATGCCGAGGCGCTGGTAGATCAGCGCGCGGCGCGGGTCGTAGATACGGGCGACGACGCGCTCGATCCCGTAGGTCTCGCGCGCGATGCGGGCGCACAGGATGTTCGAGTTGTCGCCGTTCGTCACAGAGGCGAAAGCTCCGGCACTGTCGATATTCGCCTCGGCGAGGTCGTCGCGATCGAAACCGAAGCCGACGACCTGTGTGCCCGTGAAGGCGGGCGTGAGCCGGCGGAACGCCCGCGCGTTCTTGTCCACGATGGCGACCGAATGCCCGGCGAGCTCGAGCGCGGCCGCGAGCTCGCTGCCCACCCGCCCACAGCCGATGACGACGACGTGCAACCCGGCCTCCCGTATTCCGCCAGTGCTCCTGCAGTCGCCGGATGCTACGGCCCTCCGAGCGGTCCGGTACAAACCCGGTGCCCGGGAACGTGCCCGACGGATGGCATGCTGACGCCCGCACGAACGGGTCAACCCGACGGGACGGAAGTTGCTCGATACCGTAAAGCGCCTGCTCGTCGGTCGCCCGCTTGCGACGTCCGAGCAGGAGCATCAACGCCTCAGCAAGACGATCGCGCTGGCCGTGTTCTCGTCCGACGCGATCTCATCGACCGCGTACGCGACCGAAGAAATCTTGTTCGTCATCGCGGTCGCACCGTCGAGCCTCGCGCTCGGGCTCTCGAAGCTCGTGCCGATCGCGATCACCGTCGCGATCCTGCTCGCGATCGTTGCGACGTCGTACCGGCAGACGATCTTCGCCTACCCGAGTGGTGGCGGCTCGTACATCGTGAGCCGCGAGAACCTGGGAGAGATCCCGTCGCTCGTCGCCGGCGCGTCCTTGCTCGTCGACTACATCCTGACGGTCGCGGTGTCGATCTCGGCCGGCGTTGCCGCGATCGTCTCGATCCCGCAGTTCGCGGGCGGAAGAGACGCAAGGGTGTTGATCTGTCTCGGGATCCTCGCCTTCATCACGATCGTCAACCTGCGGGGCGTGAAGGAGTCCGGCCGCATCTTCGCGTTCCCGACGTACGCGTACATCGTCATCCTCACAACGCTCGTGTTCCTCGGGCTGACCAAGACGTACCTCGGATGGTTCGGCGGCGTGCATCCCATCCCATTCGATGCGCATCTGGCCCTGAAGAACGTGCGGCAGACGGGCGGAACGCTGACGCTCTTCTTGTTGCTCAAGGGGTTCTCGTCGGGCGCGGTCGCACTTACCGGCGTCGAGGCGATCTCGAACGGCGTGCCGGCGTTCCGTCGCCAGGAGTCGAAGAATGCCGCGGCGACACTCACGTGGATGGCGGTGATCCTCGGCACGCTGTTTCTCGCGGTTTCGATCCTTGCGCACCATCTCCGGCCGTATCCGAGCGAAGAGGTCACGGTATTTGCCCAGATGGGCAAGCAGGTGTTCGGCGACAACTTCGTGTTCTGGTTCCTCCAGCTGGCGACGGCCGGGATCCTCACACTCGCCGCCAACACCGCCTACGCCGACTTCCCGCGCCTGTCGTCGATCATCGCCCGGGACGGTTATCTGCCGCGCCAGCTCGCAAACCGCGGCGACCGTCTCGTGTTCTCGAACGGCGTGCTCGTCCTCGCGATCCTCGCCGGCGTCCTGATCGCAGTGTTCGGCGGCAAGACGAATGCTCTGATCCCGTTGTACGCGGTCGGTGTGTTCGTGTCGTTCACCCTCTCGCAGGCGGGCATGGTTCGCCACCACCAAAAGGAGCGGGAAGCGCGTTGGCGTTTCCACGCGATCGTCAACGGGATCGGCGCAGTTGCGACCGCGATCGTCGCGATCGTCATCGCGTCGACGAAGTTCACGGGTGGTGCGTGGGTGCCGCTGGTCGTCATCCCGTTGATCGTCTTGTTGTTCAAGGGCATCAAGCGGCACTACGACACGATCGCCCAGGCGCTTCGCGTCGCGCCGGACTTCCGCCCGCGCCGCATGAACCACACCGTCGTCGTGCTCGTCGGCAGCTTGCATCGCGGTGTGCTGGAAGCGCTCGCGTACGCGCGCTCGCTTGCGCCCAATCGGCTGCTCGCGGTCACCGTCGTGTCCGACGACGAGGAGCGCGAGCGGATCGAGGACGCGTGGTCCGACCGTCATATCGAGATCCCGCTCGAGATCGTGTACTCGCCGTACCGGGAGCTCTCCCGGCCGATCCTGCGGTTCATCGATGAGCTCGACGCCCGCTACGACAACGACATCATCACCGTCGTCATCCCCGAGGTCGTCGTCTCGTCGTGGTGGAGCCATTTGCTCCACAACCAGAGTGCGCTGTTCCTCAAGGGCCGGCTCCTGTACCGCAAGGGAACGGTCGTCACGTCGGTGCCGTACCACCTCGAGGAACAGGCGGACGGCACCCCCTGAACATCTTGACTTTTGGCCGGGCAAAACTTAACTTCCTCGCCATCGAATCCGAAGTAGACGCCCTGTCCAAACCTGATCGCGAGGCGCTGAAGGCGATCTATCGCCTCTCCGGCGACGGCGACGCCCACACCGGGGTCCTCGCCGAGCGGCTCGGCCTCTCGCCGGGCACGATCACCGCGACCATGAAGCGCCTTGCCGACCGCGGCCTCGTCGATCACAAGCCCTATCGGGGGGTCGAGCTCACCGAAGGGGGCCGGCGTGCGGCGATTGCGTCGATCCGCCGGCATCGCATCGTCGAGCGCTTCCTCGCCGACATGCTCGGTTATGCCTGGAACGAAGCCGACCGGCTCGCGACCAGCTTCGAGCACGAGCTGCCCCAAGAGGTCGAGGACCGGTTGTTCGTCGCGCTCGATCGTCCGAAAGCGTGCCCGCACGGGTTCCCCATCCCGGCCAAGGAGACCGCGGAGCTGCCCCTGATGCCTCCGCTGTACGCGCTCGAGCCGGGCGACACCGCGGTGGTCGCGGTACCAGGTTCCACCGACCCCGAGGTCGTTGCCTTCCTCGACACGCTCGGTCTGCGACCGGGCGTGGTCGTGGAAGTGAAAGAGAAGCATCCTTTCGACGGACCGCTGGTGCTTCGCGTCGACGGCAAGGAACGCACGCTCGGCGCAACCGTCGCGAACCAGGTGTATGTCCAGAAATCGGCCTAGCCCCGAGACCGAGGAAGTCCAATGACGCACGTACTCGCCACCGAAGGTGGCTACCAGGTCTTCACCATGCACGGCGGCGAGTGGCTCATCCTCGTCGCGTCCGCGGCGACCGCCGTGCTCGCGGTCCTCGTCGGCCTCTTCCTGATGAAGGGCGTGCTCGCCGAAGACGAGGGAACGCCCAAGATGCGGGAGATCGCCAAGGCGATCCAAGAAGGCGCGATGGCGTACCTGCGACGCCAGTTCAAGACGATCGCCGTGATCCTGATCCCCCTCGCGGTGATCGTGTTCATCACGTCGACGTCGGTGAAGAAGGCCGGGGGAGTCGAAGCGCTCTCGTACGCGCAGTCCGGGATCTTCCGTACCGGCGCGTTCATCCTCGGTTGCATCATGTCGGGACTCACGGGGTTCATCGGCATGAGCCTCGCCGTGCGCGGCAACGTACGCACCGCCGCAGCCGCGAAGAGCGGATCGATGCCGCGCGCGCTGTCGGTCGCGTTCCGAACGGGCGGCATCGCCGGCATGTTCACCGTCGGGCTGGGGCTCTTCGGCGCAACGGTCATCATCATGATCTTCCAGAACACGAGCTCGGCGATCCTCGTGGGCTTCGGGTTCGGCGGTTCGCTGCTTGCGCTGTTCCTCCGCGTCGGCGGCGGCATCTTCACCAAGGCGGCCGACGTCGGTGCCGACCTCGTGGGCAAGGTCGAGGCCGGGATCCCCGAAGACGATCCGCGCAACCCGGCGACGATCGCCGACAACGTCGGCGACAACGTCGGCGACTGCGCGGGTATGGCGGCCGACCTCTTCGAGTCCTACGAGGTGACGCTCGTCGCATCGATCATCCTCGGTGTCCCTGCGTTCCAAGTGATCTTTCCCGACCGTCCGGAGCTGTGGGCCATCGGGGCGCTGTTCCCGCTCGCGGCCCGTGCCCTCGGCGTGCTCGCATCGATCGTCGGCGTGTTCGCGGTGCGGGCCACCGAGAAGGACAAGTCGGCGATGGCACCGATCAACCGTGGCTTCCTCACCGCGGGAATCCTCACGATCGTCGGCACGCTCGTGCTCGCGCTCGTGTACGTGAAGAACCCCGACGGACCGGACGTCTTGTTGTCGAACGTGGGCTGGCGGATGTTCGGCGCGGTGGTCACCGGCCTGGTGCTCGCGCAGGTCGCGTCGCGCATCACCGAGTACTTCACGTCGACCGAGACCAAGCCGGTGCAGGAGATCGCCGAATCGGCGGCGACGGGCGGCCCCGCGACCGCAGTGCTCGCCGGTGTCAGCAGTGGCCTCGAGTCGTCGGTCTGGGCGGTCGTCGCAATCTGCGGAGCGCTCGCCACGGCGATCGGCCTCGGCGGCGGCAAGATCCAGTTCTCGCTCTATCTCGTGGCGCTCACGGGCATGGGCATGCTCGCCACGACCGGTGTGGTCGTGTCGGAGGACACGTTCGGTCCGGTCGCCGACAACGCGGCCGGCATTGCGGAGATGTCGGGCGAGTTCGAAGGTGAAGCGGAACGCATCATGGTGAGCCTCGACGCCGTCGGCAACACCACCAAGGCAGTGACCAAGGGCTTCGCGATCGGATCGGCCGTGATCGCGGCGGTCGCGTTGTTCGCGAGCTTCATCGAGACCATCGGCAACGAGGACGACGCGATCTCGAAATTGATCGGCACCACGGACCCGATCACGCACAAGATCTTGAACGTCTTCGATCTCGTGAAGATCAATGTCGCCGATCCGAAGCAGTTCATCGGGTTGCTCATCGGCGGATCCGTGGCGTTCCTCTTCTCCGGGCTCGCGATCCGCGCGGTCGGGCGCACTGCCAACGTCGTCGTGCAAGAGGTTCGGCGCCAATTCGCAGACGGCAAGATCATGAGCGGCGAGAAGCGCCCCGACTACGCGCCGGTCATCGACATCTGCACCGCCGCATCGCTGCGTGAGCTCGCCACGCCCGCGCTCCTCGCCGTGCTCACGCCCGTCATCATCGGGTTCGGGATCAACGCGCTCGCGTTGGGCGCGTTCCTCGCGGCGGTCATCCTCACCGGCCAGCTGATGGCGAACTTCCTGTCGAACTCCGGTGGCGCATGGGACAACGCGAAGAAGTACATCGAGGACGGGCACTACGGCGGGAAGGGTTCCGACGCACACAAGGCCGCGGTCATCGGCGACACGATCGGCGACCCGTTCAAGGACACCGCCGGCCCCGCGCTCAACCCGTTGATCAAGGTGATGAACCTTGTCTCGCTGCTGATCCTCCCCGCGGTGATCAGCCTGCAGGACAATCAGGCCGCGCGGTACGGCGTCGCCGGTGCCGCGCTGGTCGTGCTGCTCACCGCGATCATGTTCTCGAAGCGTTCGGGCGCCACGCTGGCGGCGTCACCCGACGCACCGATCGACAAGGCCACACCCGCCCCGATCGCGACGGGTGATTGACCTCTAGCGGGCTTCGACGCGGAAGACGGGATGCTGGGGCGCGATGCGAGCGACCTCGGCATCGGCGGAGTCGGCGCTGACGCCGTCGAAGAACACTCCGCTCTCGGCCTTCCATCGCTTCAAGTACGCACGCAGCAGGTCGGGCTTCTGATCACCGGAGAGCTCGACGCCGCGGAAAGGCTCGACCTTGCGGCCCAGGACGAGCTCGCCCTCGCCGTCCGCGGCACGGATGTTGCGCACCCATTGCGTCTCGCCGCGGGGCGCGACGAGGTAGCGCTTGCCGTCGTGGGTCAACAGGTTCACCGGTGTGGTGCGCACCTCGCCCGTCTTGCGCCCACGCACACGCAGCACTCGCGAGCCCCACACCGAGACACCGAGCCGGGTCAAACCCGCGACGAGGCGATTGAAGATGTGGCGGGTGAACCAGCCGGGCTCGCGGTAGTGCGCGTTCACTCCGGCTCCGTCGCCGCGCGCTGGCGGCGGTGCTTGCGATACTCGAGGAACGGTGGGATCAGCGACAAGGCGATGATCACCGCGACGATGGGCAACAAGTACTTGTCGATGTTGTCCGCGCCGATCTGCTTGCCGAGGAAGAAGCCGAGCAGGCTCACGCCGACGGCCCACAACGCGGCGCCGGCGATGTTGGCGGTCGCGAACGAGCGCTGCGGCATGCGGCTCGTGCCCGCGAGCATCGGCACGATCGTCCGGACGAACGGGATGAAGCGGGCCAGGATGACCGCGCGCGGGCCGGAGCGGTCGAAGAACCCCTGCGCCCGTGCGAGGTACTCGCTCTTGAAGAGGCGGGCGTCGGGCTTGAACAGGCGCGTCCCGTACCGGTCGCCCAGCAGGTAGCCGAGCTGGGCGCCGAGGACCGCCGCCACGAACGATCCGAGCACGACGACGGCCAGGTTGAGGTGGGGATCCCCGCTGCCGGCCTTGGTCGAGCAGAAGAACCCGGCGATGAACAGCAGGGAGTCGCCGGGAAGGGGTGCCGGTACCAGCCCCGACTCGATGAACACGACCAGGAGGAGGCCGGCGGCCCCGAACGTGTCGATCAGGTCCCGGGGGTCCAGCCAGTTGAGCGCCATCACAGCGGCGCACGTTAGACCGTGACTGAGAGTGACATTTCGCCCACAGTTTGACACCGGCGGGTCGTCCATGGCACTACGGAAAAGAGGAGCGGGCTACGGTCCGCGACCCGGAGGCCGAGAAAAGACGCGACCCCCAACCCGGAGTTCGAGAGCACCCTGTGGCAAAACCGCTCGTCATCGTCGAGTCGCCCGCGAAGGCCAAGACCATCGCGAGCTATCTCGGAAACGACTACACCGTGAAGGCGAGCGTCGGACACATCCGCGATCTCCCCGGCAGCAAGGAAGAGGTACCGGACGCCAAGAAGGAGACGCACGGCCGTCTCGCGGGCATCGACCCCGACGACCACTTCGACGTCGTCTACGTCGTGCACCGCAACAAGAAGAATGTGGTCGCCGAGTTGAAGCAGGCGCTCAAGGGGGCCGACGAGCTCATCGTCGCGACCGACGAGGATCGCGAGGGTGAGGCGATCGGGTGGCATGTCCTGGAAGTGCTGAAGCCGCGCGTGCCCGTCAAGCGGATGGTGTTCCACGAGATCACTCCACGCGCGATCCGCGAAGCGCTCGATCATCCGCGTGAGCTCGACATGAAGCTCGTCGAGGCGCAGGAGGGCCGGCGAATCCTCGACCGGCTCGTCGGCTGGGAGACCTCGCCGGTGTTGTGGCGGGTGTTCGGTCGCGGCCAGGCCGCGTCGGCCGGCCGGGTCCAGAGCGTCGCCGTGCGCCTCGTCGTCCAGCGCGAACGCGCGCGCATGCTGTTCCGCTCGGGCCAGTGGTACGACCTCGAGGGCACCTTCGTCGTCGACGGCTCCGCGCCGGACACCGGGCAGCCTTTCGTTGCGGCGCTCGCGGAGCTCGACGGCAAACGCGTCGCCGAGGGACGCGACTTCGACCCGGCCACCGGCACGATCGCCGCCGCACGAGTGAACGATGTCGTGCTGCTCGACGGGGATCATGCCGCCGGTCTCGCCGATCGCTTGCGCGACGTGCCGTACAGCGTGGCGTCGGTGGACTCGGATCCCTTCACCGAGCGACCTCGCGCGCCGTTCACGACCTCGACGCTGCAGCAGGAGTCGGGTCGCAAGCTTCGTTTCACGGCTTCTCGCACGATGTCCGTCGCGCAAAGGCTGTACGAGCGCGGGTACATCACGTACATGCGTACGGACAGCACCAACCTGTCCGAGCAGGCGATCGGCGCCGCGCGCACCGCAATCAGCGAGCAGTACGGCGACGAATACCTGCCCGCCGACTCCCGGACCTACAAGAGCAAGGTCAAGAACGCCCAGGAGGCGCACGAGGCGATTCGGCCGGCAGGCGATCGCATCCGCACGCCCGACGACGTGCGCGGCGAGCTCGACGGCGATGAGCAACGGCTCTACGAGCTCGTATGGATCCGCACCGTTGCGTGCCAGATGGCCGATGCGCGCGGCAACAAGCTGACCATCCGCTTGCGTTCCACGTCGACGAACAACGAGACGGCGATCTTCCGAGCGTCGGGCAAGTCGTACGACTTCCTCGGTTGGCGGCGCGCATACATCGAAGACGTCGACGAAGGTGACGAGGTCGAATCCGAGACGCGGCTGCCCGCCGTGGACGAAGGCGACGACGTGACGTGCACGGAGCTCGCGTCCGTCGGTCACGAGACCAAGCCGCCCGCCCGGTACACCGAAGCGAGCCTGGTGAAGGAGCTCGAAGAGCGCGGCATCGGACGCCCGTCCACCTACGCGGCGGTCATCGACACGATCCAGGCCCGGAACTACGTGTGGCGCAAGGGGACCGCGCTCGTCCCCGCGTGGACCGCGTTCGCGGTGACCAACCTGCTCGAACGGCACTTCGGCCATCTCGTCGACTACTCGTTCACCGCGACGATGGAAGAGGCGCTCGACGTCATCGCCCGTGGCGAGGCGGAGGCCGAGAAGTGGCTGCACTCCTTCTATTACGGGAACGGCAGCCCGGGACTGCGTGATCTCGTATCGGACGAGCAGCTCGGGCGCATCGATCCGCGCGGCGTCAGCACGATCCCCATCGGGACCGACGAGACCGGTCACGAGCTCGTCGTGCGGGTCGGCCGCTACGGCCCGTACGTGCAACGCGAGGAGCACGAGACCGCGTCGCTCCCTCCCGACATCGCGCCCGACGAGCTGACCATTCCGCTCGCGCTCGAGTTGATCGCCAAGCAGTCAGAGGGCCCGAAAGCCCTGGGCAGCGACCCGGAGACGGACCTGCCGGTATACGTGCTCACCGGTCGCTTCGGCCCGTACGTCCAGCTCGGCGACCAGGAAGAGGGCTCGAAGAAGAAACCGAAGCGCGCATCGCTGTTCTCGTCGCAGACGCCGGACACGGTCACGCTCGAGGAAGCGCTGCAATTGTTGAGCCTGCCGCGCGTCGTCGGCGCCGATGGCGAAGGCCGCGAGATCCTCGCCTCGCCCGGACGGTTCGGCCCGTACCTGAAGCGCGCCGACGGCGACACGCGCAGCCTCACTTCCGAAGACCAGTTGTTCACGGTCACCCTGACAGAGGCCGAGGCGCTGTACGCACAGCCGAAGATGCGACGTGGCCGGCAGCAGAAACCGCCGATCGCGGAGCTGGGAGAGAACCCCGACACCGGTGCGGCCGTGCGCGTGCTCGAAGGTCGCTACGGCCCGTACATCACCGACGGCACCGTGAACGCGACCGTGCCGCGCGGCCTCGATCCGGGGGCACTCACGCTGGACGAAGCGGTCGGCTTCCTCCGCGCCAAGGCCGAACAGGGCCCGACGAAGGCTCGCAAGACGACGAAGAAGGCCGCAAAGAAGACGACGAAGAAGGCAACGAAGAAAGTCGCCAAGAAGACTGCCAAGCAGGCGACGAAGAAGGCCGCAAAACCCGCGGGTGAGTAGGGCCGACCCTAGGCTGGCGGGACCGTGAGCGACCAAGCGCCGTTCATTCCGCCCTCACCCGAGCACGAGCCCATCCCGCCGAAGCCGTGGGAAGTGTTCCGGGCGCCCGGATTTACCCGGCTCTTCTCGGCGCAGGTCGTCTCGAGCATCGGCGACTGGACCGCGCTCTTGGCGATCATCGCGCTGGCGCGAAGTGTCGCCGGTCCCAACGCCATTGGCCTGGTGATGATCGCCCGGATGCTGCCGGGGTTCCTGCTCGCACCGATCGGCGGCGCGCTCGTCGATCGGTGGAACCGCAAGGCCGTGATGGTGACCTGCGACATCGGTCGCGCCGGCCTGCTCGTCGTGTTGCCGTTCTGGGACAACCTCCTCGGCATCGTCGTGATCTCGTTCTCGATCGAGGTGCTGACCCTGCTCTGGGGCCCGGCCAAGGATGCGAGCGTCCCCAACATCGTCAAGGATCCCGATCAGCTCGCCTCCGCCAATTCACTCGGGCTCGTCGCTGCCTTCGGTACGTTTCCCGTCGGCTCGCTCATGTTCGCGCTGCTCGCGGCGGTGGCATCGTGGCTCGCGAACTTCGATGTGCTCGACCGCCTTCGCCTCGAGCAGGTGTCGCTTGCGATCTGGGCCGACGGACTCACGTTCCTGGCGTCCGCGTTCTTGATCTCGCGTCTCACGTTGTCGAACGGGGGGCACGCCGCCGAGACCTCCGCAACCGCACGCCCGCCCGCGAAACAAACGTGGCGCGACATCGTCGACGGATTGCAGTTCATCCGTTCCAATGCGGTCGTGCGGGGCGTGATGATCGGGCTCGCCGGCGGCCTGATCGGCGGTGGCTCGATCGTGCCTCTCGGCTCCATCTTCGCAAGCGACGTGCTCAAGGCCGACGACTCCGCGTTCGGCTTCCTGACCGCGTCATTGGGAATCGGTTGCGCGATCGGCGTGGTCACCCTGCTGTGGTTGCAACGGCGGCTCCCGCGCGAGGCGGTCTTCACTTCGGCGGTCATCGTGACGGGCATCGCGATCGGGGTGCTGGCATGGGTGGGGACACTGGCGTTCGCAATACTTCTCGTCGCCTTCTTCGGAGCCGCCGCCGGTTGCGCCTACGTCACAGGCTTCACGCTGTTGCAGGAGTCAGTTGCAGACGAGATGCGCGGACGCATCCTCTCGACGCTCTACACCGTCGTGCGCGTGTGCTTGCTGCTCTCGCTCACTCTCGGGCCATTCGTGTCGAGCGGGCTCGGCGCGCTCGCGAACCGATTCTTCGACGGCGAGCTCTCGATCGGGTCGGCGACGCTGAGCCTGCCGGGCGTGCGCCTCGCGTTGTGGGCCGGCGGCGGCTTGACCGTGCTCTCCGGCGTCGCGGCGCGGCGACGAATGCGCAAGACCCAGCGCGAGGAAGCCGCCACGCCGTGACGTTCGTCGTGCTCGAGGGGGGAGAAGGGAGCGGCAAGAGCACGCAATCGACACGGCTCGCGTCATGGGTGAGCGAGCAGGGCCACGAGGTCGTGTCGACCTTCGAACCCGGCGACACCAAGATCGGCGCGCAGATGCGCGACGTGCTGTTGCACGGCGATGCCCGCCTCGACCCGCGTACAGAGCTGCTGTTGATGCTCGCCGATCGAGCGCAGCACGTCACCGAGGTCATCCGGCCCGCGCTGGCGCGAGGGGCGGTCGTGATCAGCGATCGGTTCACACCGTCGACGCTCGTGTATCAAGGGGTGGGACGTGGGCTCGGCGTCGCGGCCGTCGAGCAGATTGACGCCGTCGCAACCGGCGGGCTCGTGCCCGACGTCGTCGTCGTCCTCGACGTTCCCGACGATCTCGCCGAGGCGCGCGTCGCGACCGAGCGCGACCGGCTCGAGCGCGCGGGCGGCGAGTTCCACGCGCGCGTCCGGGCCGCGTATCGCGAGCTCGCCGCCGAGCGGGGTTGGTGTGTGGTCGACGGGAGTGGGCAGCCCGATGACGTGGAGCTTCGCGTCAGGGAGGCAGTGGCGCGCGTCCTTCCGTAGTCTGCGGACGCAGAGGAACCAGGGTCGTCGCAGCGAGAAGGCGGTGGAGGAGTGTTTACGGGCGTTGTCGGCCAGGATCGCGCGCTCGAGGCGCTCGAACGCGCCGCGGCCCGGCCCGTGCACGCATACCTCCTCGTCGGTCCGCGTGGTTCGGGTGTCGAAGAGGCCGCGCGTGGATTCGCGGCGATGTTGATCGGCGTCAGCGACGACGAACGCGGCCGCCGACTCGTCCAGCGGGGCGTGCATCCCGACGTCGTGGAGTTCGAACCGGCCGGTGCCTCGTATCGCGTGCGAGAAGACGTACGCGAACGGATCCTGCCGGAGGCGGCACGCGCGCCGATCGAGGCGGAGCGCAAGGTGCTGATCTTGTTCGAGGCCGAACGCCTGCGTGGGAATCAGAATGAGTCTGCGAACGCGATGCTGAAGACCCTCGAAGAACCGCCGGCGCGCACCGTCGTCCTTCTGGTCACGTCCGTTCCGGACGACCTGCTGCCGACAATCCGCTCGCGTTGTCAACGCATCGACTTCGCGCCGCTTGCCGACGATACGGTGCAAGCAGCGCTGGAACGCGAAGGCGTACCGGCGGCGGAAGCCGAGCGGGTCGCGGGCTTGGCAGGTGGTCAGCTTGCGCGCGCTTTGGCGTTCATCGGTCCGCTGCGCGAGCTGCGCGACGCGTTCGCGTCAGTGCCGGCCCGTGTCGATGGTCATGGCGCCACCGCGCTCGCGCTCGCGCAAGAGGTCGATGCCGCCGTCGAGGCCGCGGCGTCGACGGTGGCCGAGCGTCAACGCGCTGAGCTCGAAGACTTCGACGCCGAGATGGAGCGGTTGGGCTATGCCGATCGCGACGCGCAACGGTTGCGCAGGCGCGTCGAGGAACGACACAGACGCGAGACGCGCCGGACGCGCATCGACTTGTTGCTCGAAGGAGTGACCGCGATCGAATCGGTGTACCGCGATGTGCTCGCGTCACCGGCGCCGACGCTCAACCGCGACCGCACCGTCCTGTACGTCGAACCACGCGCCGCGGTTGCCGCCCTCGACGCCTGCCGGGAGGCGCGCGAGGCCTTCCTGATCAACGAGAAGGGGATCGTTCGCCTCACGTACCTGCTGTTGTCTCTCCCGCCCGGACATTGACGGACCCGATGTAACGCGGCTGCGGAGCCGGACGTCCGACGTCTATTGGGGATCTGTCGGAGGGGGGCGACGTGAGCTGTCCAGCATGTGGCGCGGCCATCGACGATGAAGCCTTCTGCTCGTGGTGCGGGCTCGATCTCAACGGCGCCGGCGCAACGGCATTGCGTGAGCTGATCGCCCGGATCGGCGAGGTCGACCAGCACATGATGGAGCTCACGACCCAGCGCCAGACGCTAGCCGCGCAGCTCCAGCAGCGCCGGTGGTCCCTCATCTCCGAGACCGCACCGCCGGTGCCGCCCGCGCCCCCGGCCGCTTCCTCGCAGCCGGGTGCGGCGGAGTGGACCGTCGACCGCGTTCGCTCGGTGCTCCTGTGGGTCGGCGCGGCACTGTTGGCTGCGTCCGCGCTCACGTTCACCGCCGTTGCGTGGTCGCACCTCGGGGAGAGCGGCCGGGCCGCGTTGCTCGGCGCAGTGACGGGCGTGTTCGCCGGGCTCGCACTCGCGCTGCGCCGCCGTCTGCCCGCAAGCGCCGACGCATTCACCGCGCTCTCCATCGGCCTCGTGCTCATCGACTGGCATGCGCTGCACCGCGCCGGCCTGGGCGCGGAGATCTCCGGCTCTACATGGTGGGCGTTCGGTTCGCTCGTCGCGGCGGCGTTCGCGTTCGTGCTCGGACGTGCAGTTGGCGCGCGGACGGCCCGCGTGGCGATCGCGATCCTGTTGCCGCTCTCGGCCGAGCTGTTCGTCCCTGCGGTCGCCGGGGCGGCATGGAGCGCTGCCCTCGCCTTGGCGATGATCTCCGCGGCCGTTGCGCTGGCGCGGCGTGACGTCGCACGTCACACGGAGGCGGGTGGACGTGCGTCGGGCATCGAGTACGTGCTCGGATTGCACGGATTGGTTGCATGGGCCCTTGCCGCCGGGTACGCGGTCGTGGCCGCGACCACGGCCCACACGTTCTCCCAAGCGCTGTGTCCGGCGGCCGTTGTGAGCACGCTTGCGCTCGCGCCCATGGCCGCGCTTCATCGGCGCGTGTCGCGCGACCTCGCGGAATTGCTTGCCGGGGTCATCGTCGCCGTGCTCCTCGGTGCCCTGGTCACGGTCGCCGCGGCGTCGTTCGGCCCGCAGGGTCTCCTCGCATGGGCAACGCTCGTGAGTGGTGTCGCCACCGTCGCCGCCCTGCAGTTCGCGCCCACTCGGTGGCAGAAGCCGGCGCGTGTCGCGGCGGCGGCATACGCATTGCCGGGCCTGGCACTGGCGTCCGTGGTCGGACTGACGGCGGCCTTCGGCCCGCTGGCGTGGTTCCGGGACGCGTGGACGGGGTCGCTCGATGTTGCCGCGCGCAACGCCTACGCCGGCAGTCGCACCCGGCATCCGTTCGAGGCGTACTGGCCGGCCGTTTGGGTGTTCGCGGTCGCCACAGTCGCGCTGGGATTCGTCGCGGCGAAAACCAAGCGAGGCGCCGGCGTGGCGGTCGCGTTCGCGATCCTCGGCATCGGGCTCGCGCCGGTGGTGGCGGGGGCTTCGGCGCGTGTGACGTTGCTCACCGCCGTTGCGACCATAGGTCTGGTGCTCGTCGCCGTCGCCGCCGTCGACCGGTCGGCGCCGCGTCTGGCGGCCGGTGTGCTGCCGACCGTGCTGTTCGCCGTCGTCCCCGCCGCGGGTTGGGCCGCGGTGACCCGTGATGCGTCGATCACCGTGCTGCTCGTCATTGCAGTCACCGCCGCGCTCGCTGCGGTGATAGCGGTGTCCGATGTCGTGCGTGTCGCCGGGGGTGTGAGCTCGGGCGCATCCGCGATCGCGTTGGCCGGCGTGTGGACGGCGGCGTTCGGTGTCGGACCCGCGCCGGCCGGCTTCGCCGTCGTCGTTGCCGCAGGCATTGTCATCTTGTTCGGCGCGCACGTGCGGGCACGAGCTGCCGACGGCGACGCGCTCGCGCTCACCGGCGCGGTTGCATGCAGCGTCGGCCTCGTCCTCGCGTCATCGTCGCCGGCGTGGATTGCCGGGGCGCTCACCGCACTCGTCCCGCTCATGTTGGTCGCGGCCCTTCGACGCGACCGTGCCGCGCTCTATAGCTGGGCGGCGGCGCTGTCCGCGCTCGCGGCCACCTGGGCGTGGCTCGCAGTCGCGCACGTCACGGTCGTGGAGGCGTACACCGTCCCGGCCGCACTGGTCGCACTCGTGGCCGGGTTCGTCGGATGGCGCACGGGTCCCGCGCGTTCGTGGCTCACGCTCGGCCCGGCGCTCGTGATCGCTCTCGGGCCCACGCTCGCGATCGGCGTCGCGAACGACGACGTCGTGCGCACGGTCGCCTCCGCGGTCATCGCGTTCGCCGTGGTCTTGCTCGGAGCGTGGAAGCGTCTCCAAGCCCCGCTCGCGATAGGTGCGACGGCGCTGCTCGTGCTGGCCATCGACACGTTCGGGCCGGCCGCAGCCCGGCTGCCGGAGTGGGTCCCGCTCGCGGCGATCGGCGTCTTGTTGATGTGGATCGGCGCGACGTTCGAACGCCGACGTGAAGCTGCCCGCCGCGCGACCGATCAGCTCCTCCGATTCGGCTGAGGTGGTACCCACGCGCACTACACTGACCGACTTCCGCCGGGGTAGCTCAGTCGGTAGAGCAGCTCACTCGTAATGAGCAGGTCAGGGGTTCGAGTCCCCTCTCCGGCTCCCAGGCATCTGACCAGGCCATTCGACGGCTCGCTCGGAAACGGCGAGAGTTACAACGCTTCCTCACCCGATCATTCGCGTATCGGCTGCGGCCGCTGGAGGGCGTTGTGACGGCGACGACGACGAACCTGGCACCTGGCGACCTTCGAGCGCTGCTCGCGTCCTGGCAGCGATCCCTGCGGGCTCGGCGGCTGAGTCCGAAGACGATCAGCTCCTACCTCGACAGCGCGCACCAGCTCGCGGACTTCCTCGTCGCGACCGGGATGCCGACCGACGTGGCCGCGATCCGCCGCGAGCACGTCGAGACCTTCCTCGTCCACCTCGAAGACACCGGCCGCGGACCCGAGACCGTCGCGACCCGGTACCGCTGCCTCGCGCAGGTTTTCAAGTGGCTGCTCGAAGAGGGCGAGATCGACCGCTCGCCGATGGAACGGATGCACCCGCCGAAGTTGCCCGAGAAGCTGACGCCGGTGCTCACCGACGAGCAGATCACCGCGATGCTCGCGCTTTGCAAGGGCAAGTCATTCGAGCAGTTGCGCAATCGAGCGTTGTTGCTCGTGTTCATCGACACGGGGCTCCGGCGCGCCGAAGTCGCACATCTCGCGGTCGATGACGTGAAGCTCGACGCCGGGCTCCTGATCGTGCGCTCCGGCAATGGCGACCGGGAACGGCTTGCGCCGGTCGGCGCCGCGACGTCCGAAGCACTCGACCGCTACGCCCGCGCCCGGAACCGTCATCGCGCCCGCGCTTCGTCGGCATTCTGGCTCGGCATCCGCGGCCCGATGACCGACGACGGTGTCGCGAAGATGCTCGGCAAGCTCGCCCGCGCCGCGGGCGTCGAGCACTTCCACTGCCACATGCTGCGACACGGCTGGGCGCACTCGATGCTCGCGGCCGGCGCAACCGAAGGCGCGGTGATGCGCCTCGGCGGCTGGAAGACCCGCTCGATGCTCGACCGCTACGGCAACGCCGTCGCCGATCAACGTGCGATCGAAACTCACCGGGCGCTGAGCCCGGCCGATCGGGTGACGCGCCGCTAGCCGAACGGTGTAATACTGGTCGCCGACAACCGATCACTGAGCCGTTACCCGCGGAACTTGTGCGACGTGAAGTCCGGGTTTCCGCACCCCTACCTGGAGTGGGCGTGTGGACTCAGAGAGCCGGACTCGTCAGAAGCTCGCCGCGTCGGCCGCGCAGCTCCGCAGGTGGGCGCACGAGCCCGACCTGCGCGCCGCGACCGAAGCAATGCGGGAAGGTCGCCGCCGCAAGCTTGAGAACGAAGTCGATCCCGAACGTCGCCTTCCCGAGCACGAGCGCGCCCGTCGCGCTGACCAGCTCCAACGCGCGCACATGCGCGAGATCGCGGCCAAGTCCGCCGCGGTGCGGGCGCGTCGCAAGGCGAGCAAGGATCGGTGAGTGCGTAGACATCGCCTGGAAGGTATGAGACGATTCTCGCCAGCTACGACCTTGACCTCGTAGCTGCCTCCGGGGGGTGTCCCCGGACCAAGAGCAACTCTCTCCCAAGAGCAGAACCGAAGCGCTCGTCAGCCACGGTGTCCTGCTATTGAGAGAGGCGAAAGATTGCTCACCGACACCCTACGAACGACTTCGGCCGCTGCCAGCGGTGTACCGGAGAACCTCGAAGATGTCGAGCAGCTCGACGCGACCATCGTCGCTGAGCGCGCCGCTGCCGAGGCTATTCGCCGTTGTGCCGCGTGCGATGCCCCGCTCCGGTATCTGAGGCGCGATGCCCGCTACTGCTCGCCAGCGTGCCGCAGAGAGGCGCATCGCATGAGGCGATCGCCGTGAATGAAGAAGCCCGCCGAAGCGGGCCCCCTCAAGAGATAGGCGATGGCGTCACGTCTCTCCAAGAAGATCGTAGCCCCGAGCAACGACAACCGAGGAAGGACAAGTACGCCATGGTTCCCGCGTCGCTGTTCTACGCCAAGTTGCCCGGCGTGAATCGGACGCAACCCGGCTGCGTGTATCTGTACTGCTACCTCGATCTCCACCAGGGCAAGGATGGTTTTCCGGCGCGCAACATCACGACGATCGCCGAGGTGCTCGGGGTACAGACGAGAACCGTCAAGGGATGGCTTGAATCCCTCGAAGCGGCCGGGCTCGTAGAGGTGGTGCGCAAGGGCACCAAGGCGGCCGTGGTGCGAGTGCTGCACAACCCCGCTCGCGATGGGCTTGAGGTTCACCGTTGCCGGAGATCGACCGCAAGAAGCCGCCGAAGGCAGGGACGCGTCGTACCCATCGTGGTCGCAGGGGCAAGGACGGGTTCGACGCGCGAAGAACGCGCGAAGTCAATGACGCCCCCTCGCGCGAAGAACGCGCGACACCTCGCGCGAAGAACGCGCGAACGGACGACGCAATGCCGCGCGAAGAACGCGCGGCATCCAAGGTCTCTCAAGGTTTGAAAGGCAGGTCTCGGGCTTCGGAGGTACGTCCTGCGCGTGCGGAAGCAAGAAAACAGGATGTGCAACCACGCGAAAACAAAATGGAGCGCAACCCACGGCGACAAGCCGATGCTGACTGGATCACCCGCCCATACGACGAGTGGTGCGACCGTCCGTTCTCGGACGAGACCGCCGAGCTGGACAGGCTGCTCGGTTCGCCCGACGTGGTGGATCACGGCCGCAAGGTCGCTGCGCTTCGGGCTGCCATCGTGAAGCGTCGGCGGGCAGCGTCATGAAGCCCTGCATCCGTTGCGGTGTTGCGTGTGAGGGCAGCTACTGCGACGACCACCAGCCCGCGCGTCGTGCTCGTGTTCGTCAACGTGTGTACGACCGTGCGAGTTGGCGCGCGACCAGTCGTGCGGCGCGTTCGATGCAGCCGTGGTGCAGTCGGTGCGGCAGCACGTCGGACTTGACCGCCGATCATGTGCAGCCTCTGAGTGATCCGTCAGCGCCGCGGGTGCCGAGCATCCGTAGCAACGGAGTCGATGTGCTTTGCAGGCCGTGCAACGCATCGAAGGGTGGGGTGGCACCCGACGCGCAGGTACGCACGATCCCGCTCCCAGCCAGCCAGCTGGTCTCACAAGGGCGTCAGGGGGCGCTGTGAGCACGCTTGACCCGCGCCGGCGGGTGGAAGAGCGGCCATGGCATCCGAAGGGCTGGAAGACCGCCAGCGCGAGCGAGCGCGTCGAGCTGCTCATGCGCTCGTTGCGGGTGCCGCAAGGTCACGGTGCCGGCGAAGCGTTCTCGTTGTTGCCGTGGGAGCAGCTCGTGCTGCGCGGCTTGCTCGCGGAGACCCGTCCGACAGTCGGGATCGTCAACATTCCGCGCGCGAACGGGAAGACCAGCTTCGCGGCGGCGTGGGCGTTGGCGATGGCCGTCGCAGCCGGCGACCCCGCGCCGTTCGTGCCGGTGATCGCGACGAGCGAGCAGCAAGCGCGCAGGCTGCTCGCGGTGGTGGTGCGGTATGTGCGGGCACATCCTCAGCTCGCGGCGCGCGCCAAGGTCTACAGCGACCGAGTTCGCTTCGATTGCTATGACCACGCCGAGATCGTTGCCTTGCCTGCCGAACGCGCCGGTCTGCTCGGACTCGACTTCTCGGCCTGCGTCCTCGATGAAGTGGGCGCGATGACGAGCGACGTCTTCGAGGCCGCAGTGACCGCACAGGGCAAGCGCCCGGGTGCGGTGTTGTTGGCGATCGGGAGCTGCGTGCCGGGCGGTACGGCACTCTTGCCCGACCTGCTCGCCGCGGCCGAACGCGAGCCGAGCTGGCGCGCCTGGCGATGGTCCGCACCCGCTGGCTGCGACGTTCTCGACGAGGCCGCCTGGGAGGCGAGCAACCCGAGCCTCGACGTACTGGTCACGCGCTCGACGATGCGCAGCCTGGCGGCGACGGTGCCCGAGCCCATCTTCCGCGCCTACCGCTTGAACGAGTTCGTCCACGCGTCCGGAACGTGGATCGCGCCCGAGGCGTGGAGCGCGATCGCTGATCGTGAGCGCGTGGTGCCCGATGGGACCGAGATTGTCGCGGCGTTCGACGGCAGCTGGGTGCAGGACTCGACCGCAATCGTCGCGTGCACGATCGCCCAGCCCCGTCACGTCTTCGTGATTGACGCCTGGGAGAAGAGCGAGCCCGGCTGGCGAGTGCCGCGCGATGACGTGCACGCGTCGATCGACGCGATGTTCGGTCGGTATCGCGTGCGCCGATTGTTGGTCGACCGCTTCGGCTGGCAGTCCGAGCTCCAACAATGGGCGGAGCGTTACGGCGGCGATGTGGTGCTCGAGTATCCAATGTCGCGCCAGCGGTTCGGACCCGCGTGCGATCTCTTCTACACAGCGGTACACGAGCGCGCCTTCACGCAGTCGGGCGATGCCCGCCTGGCCCGCCATCTTGCGAACACTCGGACCAAGGCGACACCACAAGGTGTGCTGATCGAGAAGGCGCACCACGACAGCACGAACAAGATCGACCTCGCAGTCTGCGCGGCGATCGCTTACCAGGCATCGACACAGGTGCCGACACGACGACTTCGGGCGGTTGGATTTTGAGCGACATCGACCTCCTCCTCCTCCTCCTCAACACCTTGTGCCGTCGTCTCGACGCCGACACGACGATCTTCGGCCAGCGGGCCGCGTACTACGACGGGCGGCAGCCGCTGGCGCTCGCATCGGAACGGTTCCACACCGCGTTCGGCGCGCGGCTCCGGGCGCTCGCCGACAACTTCTGTGCGCTCGCGGTCGACTCGATCGAGGAACGGCTGAGCGTCGACGGGTTCCGGTTCACCGATCAGCACGGCGATCAGGACGCCTGGTCTATCTGGCAACGCAACGGGCTCGATAACGACAGCTCGCTCGCGCACCGCGACGCGTTGCTCTTCGGCCGCGGCTACGCGCTCGTGTGGGTCGACGCCGATGGACAACCGACCGTGAGCATCGAGAGTCCGCGCTTCGTCTACGTGCACCACGCGGCCGGGAACCGGCGCGTGCGCGCGAGTGCGGTGAAACGGTGGCTCGACGAGGACGGCTACCAGCACGCGACCCTGTTCCTGCCCGACAGCGTGAGCATGTGGCGCTCGGCGACGAAAGTCAGCGCCGAGACGCTGTACGCGACCTATCAGCCCGACCCGGCGAGCGTCACGATGACGATGCCGGGCGCGGGTTGGGAGCTGGTCGACACCGTCGCGAACCCGCTCGGCGTCGTGCCGGTCGTGCCGTTCACCAACCGGCCGCGCTCGGACACGACCGAAGGCCGCTCCGAGATCAGCGACCTGCTCGGCATCCAAGACGCAATCAACAAGCTCGTCGCCGACCTCATCATCGCCAGCGAATACAGCTCGTTTCGTCAACGGTGGGTCACCGGCATCGAGATACCGACCGACCCTGAAACCGGGCAAGTCGTGGAACCCTTCAACGCGGCAATCAATCGGATGTTCGTCAGTGAAGATCCTCAAACGCGTTTCGGCTCGTTCGAGGCGAGCGATCTCGGCAACTACGTCAAGGCGATCGAAATGCTCGTGCAGCATCTTGCCGCGCGTGCCGCGATCCCGTCGCACTACCTGTCGGCGCTGTCATCGCAACAGTTTCCGAGCGGCGACGCGCTCCGCAGCGCCGAGGCGTCGCTGGTCGCGAAGGTGCGCACCCGGCAACGGTGGTTCGGCGAGGCATGGGAGGAGGTCATACGGCTGTGCTTCGCGGTACTCGGCGACCCGCGCGCGAACGTCATGGGCGCGGAGACCGTATGGGCGGACGCGGAGAACCGCACCGAGGCGCAGCACATCGACGCGCTCACGAAGCTGTCGACGCTCGGCGTCCCGAACGAGCAGCTCTGGGAAGACGCCGGATACAGCCCGCAACAGATCGCACGCTTCCGCTCCATGACGCGTCGCTCCGCGCTCGACACCGTGGCACTCAACATCGGAACAAAGCCGTGACCCGTCATCACGCGCTCGCGATCGCACGCCAGACACGCGCACACGTCGTCGGACTTCTCGACGCGCTCGACCCGGTCGACTTCCTCGACACCGCGCCGCTCGCCGTCCAAGCGGGCCGCGACCGTGCAACGGCTCTCGGCGACGTGAGCATCGCCTCGAAGCTCGACCGGCTCCCGCTCGGTCTCGTCGCCTCCGACGCCGTAGACCGGCTCACAGCCGCGCTCACGGGCATCCTCGACGACGAAGGCGCAGACGGCGACCCGACCGCGCGCGTCGGCAGACTCGCCGAGGCCGAGCCGCTCGACGCGTGGCGGTCCTCGTCGCTCGAAGCGACCCGCGCGCATGACGCGCGCGCCGAACGCATCGCCGACGACAACGCTTGCCCGCTCTGCATCGACCTCGCGGGCCCGGTGCCCGACTTCGTGACCGAACCGTTCACGCACGCGGGGTGTGGCTGCTCGATCGAGCCCGTCGCATGATGTTCGCCATACCGCGCCCGAGTTGGTTCGACGATGCGTTGTGTCGCGGGCTGGACCCGGAGCTGTTTTTCCCGACCCGCGGCGACAGCTCTTGGCAAGCGATCGCGGTATGCGAACCCTGCCCCGTGCGCGCGGAGTGCCTCGACTACGCGCTCGACCTCGGGGAGCGGTACGGCATCTGGGGCGGCACAGCCGAAAAGGCGCGGAAGCGGATACGCCGGCAACGACGACGAGAAAGGCAGGCATCGTGAGTGACCCGACGACACCCGAACCCGAGCAACCCGAACCGAGCCCGGAGATTCTCGAAGAGCACGAGAGGGCACGTGAGCGCGGCGTCCAGGAGGCCGACGAAGGCAAATACACCAACGAGTACGTCAAGCAACTGCGCGCCGAGAGCGCCGAGCATCGTACGAAGGCACGAGAGGCCGAGGAACGAGTCGCGAAGCTCAGAGAGCGCGTGCTTCGCTCCGAGGTACACGAGCACGCGCGCGGCGTACTCGCCGACCCGGCCGACCTGCTCGCGTTCGCCGACCCGGCCGACCTCGTCGACCACGACGGTGAACCCGACGCCGAGAAGATCAAGGCGAAGGTCGACGAGCTGGTCGAGTCGAAACCGCACCTTGCCGCGCGTCGCACGACAACCGACGTAGGGCAAGGCCCGCGCGGCAAGGTGCCGGCTCCCGACGCGCTCGGCGCGTTCGGAGCGTTGCTGAAGGGCGCGGCGCGGTGAGGGTGCCCGGCGTCGACGACAAGGAGAAGCGCAAGGAGCTGATTGGGGCGTTGCTCGACCTCGGTGGGGCCGCGTTTCTCGCCGACGCGATTGACGCCGCGGACCTAGAGATGGTGCTCATGGCCGTGCTCAGCGACGACGCGGAGTTCCAAGAGACCTATGAGTTCATCCTGCGCAAGCTTCCAGAGGAGGTGTGGTGGCCGGACATCTAGAACCCATCGAGGAAGTCGCGAACGCGGTCGACGACGTGAAGCTCGACGAAGTGGGCGACACCGTCGAGCAGGCCGCGAAAGAGTTGGTGCCCGTGGAGACCGGCGCGCTGCGCGACTCGATCCGACACCAGGTCGGCACCGACGCGCAGGGACCGTATGTCGACGTGATCGCGGGCAGCGAGGAAGTTGACTACGCCGCGCTCGTGGAGTTCGGTAGCGGCCATGGTCCGCCGCAACCGTTCCTCAGCACCGCGGCCGAGGCCGAGCGGGCGCGGATACAAGAAGAGTTGCGCGACGAGATCGTGCGCGCGCAACGGGAGGCGTTGTCGAAGCTTCCGAGGGTGATCGTGATCGACTAACCGTCCGCTCCCGAATCGTCATCGCCCTTGGAGAAGTCACGGAACTTGAGGTCGCCCTCAATCTCCGCGGCAACCACCGCTTCGAGTTCGCCGATGGCATAGCGCATGACCGCGTATTCGACCATCGGGTCGCCGGGTCCTTCCAGCGACAGCCGATTGATAGCAAGAAGGAGCGCCTCGATCGCGTTGTCGATCGCCTCGGCGTGCTCAGGCCAGAGCTTCTGCCAGTCGTTCGGGTTGTAGGCGTTGTTCATCGGTCCTGCCTTATCGACATCCCACGCGGCGCGCGCACCGTAGTAGCGTGAATCACATCCCGCCAGGAGCGGTACCGCGCGACAGGCACTAGACGTGTGAGCGCTTCCGAGTCCGTGATGTCATCGGAGGAAGCCATCGTGCCGTCGTCGATGTCCAATTTCAGCGAGCTGCTCGCCGAGCAGGTTGCCGCGATCCTCATCGCACCGCTCGAAGCAACCAGCGTCGTGATGCGCACGGGAATGCGCGTCTTCACGGCCGGCGGGCAGCCGATCAGAGTTCCGAAGCTGATCGACTTCTCCGTGCTGTCCGGCGCGTCGACCACTGGCGCGAGCCCGACCTACGGTGCTTGGCGCGGTGAAAACGAGTTGATCGGCGAGGACGAGCCCGACTTCGACGAGCTGGTGCTACTGCCGTCGAGCCTGCGCTCGATCAAGATCATTCACCGGATCTCTGCCGAGCTCGCACGTCATTCGGTGATCGACATCACCAACGCGATCCGCGATGCGCTCGTGCGACGAGTCGCGCTCGAATGGGATCACGTCGCAATCCGCGGGGACGGGAGCCAGAACACGCCCGTTGGCTTGTTGCACATGGTGGGTCGGCAGACCGCCTCGAAGGCGTGGAGCGTCGACAGCATCCATGACACGGTCGGCCTCTTGCTCGCCGCGAACGCGAGCCCCGGCCGTTGGATCATGCACCCGAGCAACTTCGTCAACGCCAGGAAGTTCAAGAGCGAAACGACCGGGCAATACCTGTTGCAACCCGACCCGCAAGAGGGCAACGCGTACCGGCTCGCTGGTTACCCCGTGCTCGTGACGACGCTCATGCCGACGAACAGGGTGCTCCTGCTCGATCCGAGTGCGGTCGCGATCGGCCGCGACCTCGATACCTCTGTTGTCATCGACTCAAGCCGGTATCTCGATTACGACCAGGTCGCGCTAAGGGTCGTGCTCCGCATGGACATCGGCGCTCTACTCCCGAGCGCGATCGTCGACCTCACGCTCACGAGCTGATGGCCGGCGCGCTCGTGGGATACGGGCTCGTCGCGAATCTGCTCGGCCGCGAGGAAGGCGACGAGGTTACGAAGTGGGCCGTGCAAGTTGTTTCGGAGCGCGTCCGCGCGTATTGCCACTGGCGGATCGGACGCGCGCTCGACGAGGACGGGAACCCCATCTTCGAGACCGTCGTGCTGAACGGCACACAAGGTCTCGCGCTCCACACGGGCTTACGGCCGCTGTGGGCCGTGGAGAACCTCGTGCTCGACGGTGCGCCGCTCAGTACCGCGGAGTTCAGATACACAAAAGACGGGCGGCTTTGGCGGTCGAGCGGATGGCGCGACAGCTTCAGCGCGGTCGAGCTGCGCGCCGACTACGGCTTCGAGAGCACGCCATCCGATATCGCCGCGGTCGTGCAGTCTGCCGCGCTCCGGCTCTCACTCAACGCGAGCGCCAAGCGGTCGCACTCGACCACCTCGACCAGCTCGACTGAGGGCGGGAACACGGCATCGACCGAATCGACGACGTACGCGCTCACCGACGCCGAGGGCTTCTCGTTGCCCGAGCGCGGCATCCTCGACCGCTATCGACGCAAGACCTGGCCGTAGCCCCGACGCCTGACATCGCGTCCGGCCTTCGTTGATCCCCGTTGGGCCCGTTCGCTACGTTCAGCCGTGGACAGGGGCCGCCCCTCCTGTCTGCAAGAAGAAGCCCCGCTCCTGATGATGAGAGGCCGTTCGCCCGGACGGCCTCTCATCGCGCTTGGAGCCCGCCACTAACTTCCGAGACGTGCCTGACGAGCCTCCCATCGAAGCCCGACGCGCGCTCAATGAGATGCGTACTCGCCTCGACGCGGCGCGCCAGATCGCGTGGTCGAACGCCCCTCGCACGTCGACCTTTGACGCGAGCCAGCTCCTGAACCAATGCCGTCGCGGCCTGAGCGCCATACAGGTGCTCCGAGGTTGGGGAAGACCGTGGCTCGATGAGCAGGACGAGGGCACGCGGCGCGAGGTGGACGACGCCGAGGAGACGTTCAAGGCCTATCGACTAGACGCACTTGCGAACGGCGCACATGTTCTCCCCGTGGACCTGCCGGACGATCCAGACGACGCGCCCGACTGACGCGCTCTCGCCCGCTCATTCGCATTACGACGCTCGTTTCTGACGTGCGTTTCCCCTGGTCACTACAACGTTGCGCCCGCCATGGCTCGTAATGAGCAGGCCAGGGGTTCGAGTCCCCTCTCCGGCTCTCTGCCACGTCGCTTGACCTAGGCTGCCGCTCGCATGGAAGCCAGGGCACTCGACTGGATCAGTGACGAGGAGTTCGTACTCGACGGGGTCACATTCCGCTGTTGTGGGGCGAACACGAAGACGAAGTCGACGCCCGAACGGTTCTGCATCCTCAAGCCACGATGGCAGATCGAGAACTACGAAGAGCTCATCACACAGGTGGGGCCGAAGAACGTCGTGGAGCTCGGCATCTTCGACGGCGGGAGCACTGCGTTTCTCGCCCAACGCGTGCTGCCTCGGAAGCTCGTCGCGGTCGACCTCGATCAAAGGCCGTGCGCGGCTCTCGAACGCTTCATCGACGAGCACGGCTTTCGCAATGTCGTCGCGACGCACTACGGGATCGATCAAGCAGACACGCGCACGCTCACGGAGACTGTCGAACGCGAATTCCGCGATGAGGCTCTCGATCTCGTCATCGACGATGCATCGCATCTGCTCGAGCCGACACGCGCAAGCTTCAATGTATTGTTCCCGCGGCTCTCGTACGGTGGTGCGTATGTCATCGAGGACTGGTCATGGACGCACAACACGTACGATGACCGCGTTCCGACACCGCTGTCGCTTTTTCTGTTCGAGCTGATGCTCGTCGCCGCGCGACGCCCGGGCGTGATCCGGGAGCTCGCGTTGCGAAAGGGACTTGCGATCGTGCGGCGGGGCGGTCGCGAGCTCGATGCTGCAACGTTCGATCTCTCCGAGCACTACGGCAAACTCGGCCATGAGTTGATGAGCAACCTGGCGCAAGCCTGGGCCGCCGGCCGTCGGAGCCTGTGACGCCCGAAGCGGTCGCCGATCGTGCGAGCGCCACGACCTGATCGACCGGAGCGGCTGGGCGATCGTCACGGACGACTGGGCGCTGCTCGAGTGATCAGTGCCACGAGCGTCGGCGCGCAATCGTCAGAACGCGAGTTGTTGTCGCACCGGTAACGAGTCACAATTGTCGCTCGCAAGGACGGAGACGACGGAGATGGCAGCCAGAGCTCGCGACCTCAGCGCCGCGCTTCTGGCTGTCGAGCGCGTCCGGGTGGTGTGCGTGTGACCGCGACGGCGCCGGACCGCGCTGAACGGGTGACCGCCCCTTCCGTCGACCAACCGCGAGTTGCGACGTTGCGCTACCGACCCCACCTCGACGGAGTGCGCGCGCTCGCCGTCACCCTCGTGATCGCCTTCCACGCGAGATTGGGCTTGTTCCACGGCGGCTTCATCGGCGTCGACATCTTCTTCGTACTCTCGGGCTTTCTCGTCACGGGCATCCTGCGGCGCGACCTCGTCGCAAACGGTCGCGTCTCATACCGCCGATTCGCCGCGCGGCGAGTCAGGAGGATCCTGCCCGCCGCCGTCATCACGCTGCTCGTCACCGCCGTCGTGTATGCCCTCGTCGCGACCCCCGCGGAGATGCTCGACTCACTCGACGGGTTCCGCGCGTCGTTCCTCTACGTCGCGAACTGGTTCTTCATCCACCAGTCCACCGACTACTTCGCGGCCGACATCAATGTTCATCCCGCGCTGCACTTCTGGTCACTGGCAATCGAGGAACAGTTCTATCTGTGCTGGCCGGTCGTGCTCACGGGCGTGTTCGTCCTCACGCGGCGCGCCGGCCGGTATCGCTGGTGGATCATTCGCGGCGCGATCGGCGTCGGCATCGTCGCATCGGCTGCCAGCGCGGTGCACCTCGGTGCGAACGATCTCGTCCGCGCGTATTACGGCACCGACACGCGCGCCTACCAATTGCTCGTCGGGTCGCTGCTCGCGCTGACGCCACAGCTGCTCTCACGTGAATCGCCGACGTGGCGACCATACCCACTCCTGGGCTGGTGCGCGCCGGTCGCGTTGACGGCGTTGGTGGTGCTCGCCACGTCGGCCATCGACGTCGGCGCGATAACACGCGGGATCTTCGTCGCCGTGTTCGCGCCCGCGTTGATCCTCGGCCTCGAGCACTCGGGCCAAGGTGCAACCACGCGGCTGCTCTCGGCGGCACCCGTGACGTACCTCGGCCGGATCTCGTACGGCATGTATCTCTGGCACTGGCCGGTCATCGTCATCGCGACGCACGGCCACCGCATCTCGCCGTTGCCGCTGTTCTTGCTCACCTGGCCGCTGGCGACGCTGCTCGCGGCCGTGAGCTACCACGTGGTCGAGCATCCGATCCGCGCGTCGCGTGCCCTCGACCGTTATCGCGTGCCGGTGATCGCAGCCGGGTTGGCAACGAGTGTCGTCGCCGGTCTCGTCGTCGCGCCACTTGTGCTCGATCGCGGCGGCATGGTCGCGGGTACGAGCGCGTCACTCGACTGGCGCAAGGCCAAGAACGACACGCCGGCGATGCCGGACTGCCTGGGCAAGCCCGCCGAACGTTGCACGGTCGTTCGCGGACACGGGCTCTCCATGTTGTTGATGGGCGACAGCAACGCCCGCATGTGGATCCCTGCCTTCACCGAGATCGCCGAACGCGAGGGGCTGACATTCTCGATTGCTGCGGGCCTCGCGTGCCCGTGGCAGCGGGGCCTCGTCATGGCCCCAGTCGCGCACCCATCGTTCGAGCCTGGCTGCCGGCGGCATCAGGACGACTGGTATCGCCGCGTCGTCAAGACACTCGACCCCGACATCATCTTTCTCGCGCACCAAGCATTCGACGAGCCGAAGCGGTCGTTTGCCGTGTCCGGCGCCGACGGACACGTCCATCAGCCCGGCGATGCCGGCTACGAGCCGACGCTCGAGGGCGCGTCATCCGCTGCGCTGCGCGCCCTCGATCGCCCGGGACGCAAGATTGTCGTGATCGAGCCAATCCCGATCGGCTCGATGAATCCGCTGGGTTGCCTGTCGCGGGGTGGCTCCGCGCGCGAGTGCGGGTATGAGGCGAACCGTGAGCCCACCGCGCTCGAACGGTTCTACCGGAGCGTGGCCCACCCGCCCGACGTCTACACGCTCGACCTCGACCGCGTGGCATGTCCGTCGTTACCCGTCTGCCCGGAGATCGTCGGCGACACGATCGTCCGGCGCGACTTCTCCCATCTGACTGCGACATTCGTTCGCTCGCGGACGCCGGTGCTGCGCGAGCTGTTGCGGGCGAAGGGCATCCTCTGACATACGTCGTCGCTCGAGGGGAGAATAGGCACGTCATGCGCGCCGACCAGGACAACGACGAGCGGAGATTGGCCGGGCTCGCATTCGGCGGACTCGGCTCGGTTGCCGTCGCGGTCGCACTCGTCCCACTTCGGGAGGAGATCGACAACACGAATCTCGCGTTGATTCTCGTGCTCGTCGTCGTGTGTGCGGCGATTGTCGGAGGACGAGCTGCAGGGGCGGTCGCCGCCGTCAGCGCGACATTGTCGTTCGATTTCTTCTTGACGCGTCCGTTCGTTTCGATGCGCATCGACAGCGCCGACGACATCGAGACGGTGCTGATTCTCCTGGCCGTCGGATTGATTGTCGGTGAGGTCGCGGCGCGAGGCCGTCGATTTCGACGAGCTCGGGACCGGGCTGCGGCGGCGATCGGTCGCGTACACCGCGTCGCGGAACGAGTGTCGACGGGCGCGCCCCTCGATGAGATCGCGCGAGTAGTGGAGCATGAAGTGATCGCACTCCTGCGGCTCCGGGACTGCTGGCTCGAGCTCGCGCCGTTCCAGTGGCCGCTGCCGACGCTCGAGCGCGGCGGCACGATCCAAATGGACGAGCACCGGTGGTTCGGCGGAGGATTCGCCATCCCCGAATACGGGCTGCAGCTTCCCGTCGTCGAAGCGGGTCGCGAAGTGGCCCGGCTCGTGCTCATCGGCGACCCTGACCGGTCTGTGACGTTGGACGAACGCGTCGTGGCGATCGCGCTCGCGGATCAGCTCGGAAGCGTGTTCGCATCCGCCTCCCCCGAAGACCTCGGACGTCTCGCCCAAGACGTGCCTGACCGTCACCGCGACGAATAGCTTGCGAGCCGACGGTGGCCGCACGCGGGCACCGATCGCTCGGCAGGTCAAGTTGACGGCGCGACGCCGGCGGGATGGTCAGGGATGTTGGGGTTCTTGAAGCGGATCCTCGTGGGTCGCCCCTTGGCGACGACCCAGATGGAGGAGCAGCGGCTGACGAAGACGATCGCGCTCGCGGTCTTCTCGTCGGATGCGCTCTCGTCGACCGCGTATGCAACCGAGGAGATCCTTTTCGTCACCGCGGTCGGTGCATCGAGTCTCGCTTTGGGGCTCAGTCGTCTGGTACCGATCGCGGTGGTCGTGGCGGGTTTGCTCGCCATCGTGATCATCTCGTACCGCCAGGTGATCTTCGCGTATCCGAATGGGGGCGGCGCGTACGTCGTCAGTCGCGAGAACATCGGCGAGCTCGCGTCGCTCGTCGCCGGTGCGTCGTTGATGGTCGACTACGTGCTCACCGTCGCGGTGTCGATCTCGGCCGGGGTGGCCGCGATCATCTCGATCCCCGAATTCGAAGGACTGCGTCATCAGCGCGTCATCGTCGGAGTCGTGCTGATCGTGCTGATCACGCTGTTGAACATGCGAGGCGTCAAGGAGTCGGGTCGCATCTTCGCGTTGCCGACGTACATCTACATGGGCGTGCTCGGCGCGCTCGTCGTGTACGGGCTCTCGCGGTCCTACTTCGGACACATCGATCCGGTGCCCTTCGATCCGAAGAGCTTCGACGGAAGCCGCGAAGCCGGCGGCACCCTCGGATTGTTCTTGCTCCTGAAGGGCTTCTCTTCGGGCGCCGTGGCGCTCACGGGCGTCGAAGCGATCTCGAACGGCGTACCGGCGTTCCGGCGGCCGGAGCCGAAGAATGCGGCAGCGACGCTCGTCTGGATGGGCGTGCTCCTGGGTGGGCTGTTCTTCAGCGTCTCGGTGCTCGCGCACCGTCTGCGGCCGTACCCGAGTCACGACCGCACAGTGATCGCGCAGCTGGGAATCGCGGTGTTCGGACGTGGGCCTCTCTTCGTCGTTCTTCAATTCGCGACGGCGGCGATCCTCACGCTCGCGGCAAACACCGCGTATAATGGCTTTCCGAGCCTGTCGTCGATCATCGCCCAGGACGGTTACCTGCCGCGTCAACTTGCGAATCGTGGTGACCGGCTCGTGTTCTCGAACGGGATCATCGTGCTCGCGGCGGCCGCCGCGGGGTTGCTCGTCGCGTTCGGCGGGCTGACGAACGCGCTCATCCCGCTGTATGCAGTCGGCGTCTTCACTTCCTTCACGCTTTCGCAGTGGGGGATGGTGCGTCATCATCTGCGGCTGCGCGAGACAGGCTGGCGGCGAAGCACGGTGCTCAACGGGATCGGAGCCGTGGCAACACTGCTCGTCCTTCTCATTGTTGCGATGACGAAGTTCACGAGCGGCGCGTGGGTTCCGATCCTGGTGATCCCGATGATCGTCTTGCTGTTCAAGACGATTCACCGCCATTACGTGACCTTCGCAGCGGCGCTGGAGGCTCCGCCCGACTACAAGCCGCCGAGAAGGCGACACGTCGTCGCGGTGCTGGTGGGTCAGGTGCACGCCGGAGCGCTCGAGGCGCTGGCGTACTCGGAATCGATAGCACCCGATCACCTCCTCGGCACCACCGTTGTGGCGACGGCCGAGGATGCAGAGCGAATCGAGAAGGAATGGAGGGAACACGACATCGAGGTACCGCTCGAGATCGTGGTTTCGCCGTCGCTCGCGTTTACCGACGCAACCCTGGGCTTCATCGACGAGCTCGAACGACGCTGGCCGGGCGCCATCATCACCATCGTGATTCCCGAGCTCTTCGTCCAACACTGGTGGCAGCACCTCCTGCACAACCAGAGCGCGCTGATCCTCAAAGGGCGGCTGCTGTTCCGGAGACGAACGGCCGTGACGTCCATCCCGTACCGGGTCGAGTGACACGACACCCCCGATATCTGAAAGGCAATTCCTGTTTCACATCACGAAGAGAACGGCGAAGAGCACGACCAGACCGATGACGAGCGTCGCCGCGCCGCACAGCAGCACATAGTTTGCGACGGGCGATCGTGGCGTCGTCCGACGGCGTGCGTGAACGTTCATTCATGAAGATGTCCTCCGAGCGCGTTTGGGCGCGGCACGGCAGAGTTCCGGCCGCGTCGAGGGCAGCCAGGGCGACACCTGGATCTTTCACTTCGTTGGCCAAGGCGAAGACGGCGGTGAGCTCCAGATCAGTCACAGCGAGCTCGCGCGTCAGGCGTGGCATCTCGACATTCCCGACGCCGTCGCGCAACGCCTCAACGCCGCCGGAGCATCACCGAGCCCCACCACCCCGGCCAACCCTTGACGCCCGCGCCCGGGTGAATCAGTTGTCGGCTGCAACGATCTCGTGCATCCGCTCATCGGATGCCATGTCGCCCGGACGCGCGGGTTTCGTCACCGCTCGTTCCAATACTGTCGACCGATCTTTCCGCCGCCGACCCTTTCCGCTGTCGCCCGCTTGTGATCGGCGTAGGGTCGTGTGTCACGAAGAAGGGGTGCGCCGCGCGGTCCGGACTGGCAACGGTTGTCGTGTGAAGCTTGCCGCGACCAAGGTCAGACGCGCGCGACGCCGGCGTGTCGGATTGGCGTCGCTGCTGGTTCTCGCGGCCGCGAGCTACGTCGTGCCGGCGGCGGGCATCGCGCCGCGTGTGGCTTCGCGAACCATCGGGACGTCGATATCCGCGGGTGGTGATCATTCGTGCGTCGTTCTGACGCCCGGGACCGTGAAGTGTTGGGGCCGTAACCTCTTCGGCCAGTTGGGTAACGGCGCCGTCACCAACTCGTCCAACCCGGTCGCGGTGAGCGGTCTCAGCGGTGTGACGGCGATCGCGGCGGGCGGTGCGCATACTTGCGCGGGGCTGCGCAACGGGACCGCCACGTGCTGGGGTCTCAATCGCTACGGGCAGTTGGGCGACGCGACCACCACCACGTCGTCGGTGCCGGTCGTCGTGAGCGGCCTGTCGAATGTGGTCTCGGTCGCGACGGGCGACGTGCATTCCTGCGCATTGTTGGCGAACGGAACCGTCAAATGTTGGGGCCACAATCTCTACGGGCAGTTGGGCAACGGCACGACCACCGACTCGTCGGTGCCGGTCGTCGTGAGCGGCCTCACGAATGCGGTCGCGATCACGATCTCGGGCGGGGTCGCACACTCGTGCGCGCTGTTGGCGTCCGGGGCCGTGAAATGTTGGGGCGGCAACTTCGACGGGCAGTTGGGCAACGGCACGTTCACCGACTCGACCACTCCGGTCACGGCGCAGGGACTCACGGGCGTCGTCGCGATCACGGGCGGCTTGAAACACACGTGTGCACTGCTCGCCAATGGCTCGGTGAAGTGCTGGGGCAATGCCACGTTCGCCGACTCGTCGACTCCCGTCGCGGTGAGCGGTCTCGCGGGCGTGAGAGCGATCAGCGGTGGAGCGTCGCACACGTGCGCGCTTCTGGCGATCGGCACGGTCAAGTGTTGGGGTGGCAACGGCGCGGGTCAGTTGGGGAATCGCGACCGCGCGTTCTCGGCGTCGCCGGTACCGGTGAGCGGCCTCACGGCGGTTGCCGCCATTGCCACGGGCTCGGCGCACTCGTGCGCGCTTCTGGCGAACGGGACGATGAAGTGCTGGGGCTACAACTGGTCCGGGCAGCTGGGCAACGGCAAGAATACCAACACGTCGGCGCCCGTCACCGTCGCCGGCCTCGTCAGCGTGAGCGCGGTCCGTCCCGGCGGCTCGTACGTCTGCGCGCTGGGCCAGGGCGGGACCGTGCAATGTTGGGGCGACAATTCCGCCGGCCAGCTCGGCAACGGCTCCACCGCCGACGCGTTGCATCCCGTCGCGGTGAACGGCCTGACGAACGTCGCTGCGATCGCCACGGGCACCGATCACTCATGCGCGCTGCTGACGAGCGCGACCGTCAAGTGTTGGGGTAGCAACTCCAACGGTCAGCTCGGCAACGGCACCACGACCAACTCGACCGCCCCGGTCGCAGTGACCGGTCTCACCGGCGTCTCGGCCATTGCCACGGGCGACCTCCACTCGTGTGCCCTGCTGACGAGTCGGACGGTCAAGTGTTGGGGCCGCAACCGTGACGGGCAGTTGGGCAACGGCACCACCACCAGTTCCTCGACCCCGGTCGCGGTCAGCGGCCTCACCGCGGTGACCGCGATCGCAGCCGGCGGCGCGAACTCGTGCGCGCTGCTCACGAATGCGACCGTTGACTGCTGGGGCAAGAACTCCTTGGGCCAGCTCGGCAACGGCAACACCTCGGGCTCGTCGACTCCGGTCGCGGTGCACGCTCTCACCAGCGTGGCCGCCATCACGACCGGCGGCGCACACTCGTGCGCGCTGCTGCAGGCCGGGACCGCCAAGTGTTGGGGCAACAACTCCAACGGTCAGCTGGGCAACGGGATTTCGTCGATCTTCGGAACGCAAAAGGCCATCTCGACGACTCCGGTCGCGGTCAAAAACCTGTCCGGCGCGACCTCCATCACGGCGGGCGGGGTCCATTCGTGCGCCTTGCTGACGAACGCGACCGTGAAGTGCTGGGGCAGCGGCTACTTCGGCCAGATCGGTTTCTCGCCCGGTGTCCCGTCGCTGACGCCGATCGCAGTCAATGGCGTGTCGGGTGTCGAAGCGCTCAACGCAGGTGGGCTCGAGACGTGCGCGGTGCTCGCCGACGAGACGGTGCGGTGCTGGGGCGACAACTGGGAGGGCCAGCTCGGCAACGGCGCCGTCACGAATACGGCGACGCCGGTGCCAGTGATCGGGCTGACCATCGGCACCCGAGCCCTCAGCGTTGTCGCCGGTGGGCTGCATTCATGCGCGGTGGTCGGGAACGCGACCGTCAGGTGCTGGGGGCAGAACACGTCCGGCCAACTCGGGAACGGCGCGACGACGAGCTCGTCGACGCCCGTCGTCGTGCAGGGTCTTTCGGGCGCGATCGACGTCGCCGCGGGCGCCCGGCATTCCTGTGCGCTGGTGGTGGACGGGACCGTCGAGTGCTGGGGGGCCAACAGCTCCGGTCAGCTCGGCAACGGCGCGACGGCCAACTCGTCCACGCCGGTCGTCGTGCGCGCCCTTTCGGGTGCGGTCGCGATCACCGCGCGCGGCAATCATTCGTGCGCGTTGCTGACGAGCGGCAGCGTCAAGTGCTGGGGTGCCAACACTTCCGGCCAACTCGGCAACGGCACCACCACCGACTCGTCCACCCCGGTCGCCGTGACCGGCCTCACCGGAGTGGAGGCGATCTCAGCCGGCGGCGCCCATTCGTGCGCGCGCCTGGCCGACGGCACCGTCAAGTGCTGGGGCTCGAACGCGTTCGGTCAACTCGGCAACGGCACCAATGCCGATGCGCGGACGACGGTCGTCGTCAAGAGTTTGCTCGGTGCCCGCACGATCACTGCGGGCATCACCCATGGGTGCGCGCTCCTGTCGAACGGCATGGCCAAGTGCTGGGGCGCAAACTTCAACGGTCAGCTGGGAAACGGCAACACCAGTAACTCGTCGACCCCTGTCACGGTGAGCACACTCAGCTCTGCCGTCGTCATTACGGCCGGCGGTGTGCATTCGTGCGCCCAGCTCAGCAACGGCACCGCCAGGTGCTGGGGTGCGAACGCTTCCGGTCAGCTCGGCAACGGGACGAACGCCGACGCGTCGACCCCGGTCGTCGTGACCGGCCTCAGCGACGTCGATGCGATCTCGGCTGGTGGCGAGCATGGTTGCGCCCACCTGACGAGCGGCACCATCAAGTGCTGGGGCGCCAACACTTTCGGCCAACTCGGGAACGGCACTACCACGGCCACCTCCACCCCGGTCGTCGTGACCGGCCTCTAGAACCGGGCTTCCTCTTCATGCGACGCGGCTCTGAACCGGCGACCGCGAACGCCGGCGTGTCGCGTGCGTTGCTGGTGTTCTGGACGCGCTACCTGCCGCCCCTCATCGTCGCGCTCGGAGGTGCGCTCCGTTTCCGCCAGTTCTTGTCGAACCGGTCGCAATGGCTCGACGAAATTCAGCTGTCGAACGATGTCATCGCGACGGGCTATGCACATCTGTTCGGCGCACTCGGATCGAAGCAGGTCACACCACCCGGATACCTGCTCGTCGCGCACACGTTCGTCAAGATCTTCGGGTCCAGCGACTACGTCCTGAGGTTGTTGCCCTTCATCGCGGGTCTCGTCTCCCTGATCGTGTTCTGGTGGCTCGCGCGACGCGTCCTGAGTCCCTGGGCTCGGCCCGTCGCCCTTTTGTTGTTCGCCACCGCGCCCGCACTGATCTACTACTCGGGCGAGGCGAAGCAATACGGCGTCGAGCAATTCGCGACACTCGTCATCGCCGCGACGACGCTGTGGCTGTTTCGTGGAGAGATCACTCTCGGCCGGGCCGTGTCCTGGGGTGTCGTGTGCGCGGTGGCAATCTGGTTCTCGTATACCGGCGTGTTCGTGGTCGCCGCTGCAGGCGCCACCGCATGTTGCCTCGTCGCGTGGCGCCGACAGTGGCGACAGCTGCTCCATGTATGCGCGGGCGGTGTAATCAGTGCTGCCAGCTTCGCCGCGGTGTTCCGAATCCAACTCAATCAAGTAGGGCCCGACGACTCTGCCGTGCACGGCTTTTGGACGACGCGGCACATGTTCGCGCCCCAACCGGTGCGCTTGGACACGACGCTCTCGTGGCTGCCGTTAGTGCTGCGGCGAGCCGCCGACAATCCGCTGGGCTCGACCGCCGGTGTGCTCGTGGCGGTCCTCCTCGTCCTCGGCCTCGCGGCGTTGCTCGTTCCGCGCGCGGTGTCCTCGCACCGCCAGCGCGCGCTCCTCGCCGGGATCGGGCTCGGAACCTTCGTCATCGCGGTCTCCGCCGCGGTACTCGATCGATACCCATTGGGCCTTCGCTTGGCGGTCTACGGCATGCCGCTGTTGTTCCTCGTGGCCGCGGCGGCGATCGACGTTTCAGCGCCGAGGTGGGCATATCTCGGCATCATTCCCGCGCTGCTGCTGTTGCTGGCCTTCGATCGCAGCATCGGCACCGGCCTGACCCGGCTCGTCCATCCCGAAAGGAAAGAGGAAAGCAAACCGGTACTGGCGTACGTTGCCAGGCACCGCGAGCCGGGCGACCTGATCCTCGTGCACCGCGACAGTGACGCGGCTATGGGCTACTACGGGCATCGGCTCGGGCTGACGACGTTCGCCACATTCTTCCTCGAACCTCGTGCCGGGTGCGACGACGCGGCGCAGCTCGCACCGGTGCGCCGAGCGCGACGCTTCTGGATCGTGATCACACACGCCGACTCGGGTGAGCCGCGCGATGCCGTTCCACAGTGGGTGGCGCAGTTCGCGACGGTCGCGCATGTCGTCGACGCGGTCCGAGCAACCGGCGCGCACGCGTACCTCTTCGTCGCCAATCCACCCGACCAACCGGGAAGGATCGCGCCACGATGGCCGCACGGTTGCGTGACCCTCCATGCCGTCTCCAGCGCAGCATCTCAGCTCGCCGACCACACAACGTAAGACGCGTAGCGTTTGACAGAGATTGGATCTTTGGCGCCGAGCCTCTTTCGCGTTGTGACATCGAAGAGCATGAGCCTCTAGGCTCCGCGTAATACCGGATGAGTTTTGCCGTTCCCGTTTGCGGCATTGGGACGTGGGGCCTGCATTGGATACGACAGCGCGAGCTGCGTTGTGACGAGGAATGCTGCCGCCAACGTTCGTATGATCCGGTGCGGTGCAGGTGTGTGCGCGGTGCGCGCCTGATGTCATGGGCGCGTGGTCGCAGCCGGCCGACGGCAGGTCTGCTCGCGGTGGTGTTGTTGAGCGCGACTCTCGCCACTGTCGTCGCGGGTGTGCGCATCACTCCTGCGGTGGCCGATACGGCGCCGGTTGATCCGTCATTGCCCGAGACGGTGTCGGCGGCGGCGTTGCCGACGGTGCAGATCAATGGTGTCGTGTGGGCCCAGGTCATCGTCGGGAACCGCGTGTTCGCCACTGGCAAGTTCACGCAGGCCCGCCCGGCCGGCGCGGCGGCGGGGACGAACCAGACGGCGCGTTCGAACATCTTGGCCTACGACCTGACGACGGGCGCGCTGATCACGTCGTGGGCGCCGACGTTGAACGCCCAGGGTCTACGACTCGCGGCGTCGGCGGATGGTTCGAAGATCTACGTCGGCGGCGACTTCGATCAGGTGAGCGGCCAGTCTCGCAGCCGCGTCGCGGCGATCGACGCGCAGACGGGCGCGGTGCTGCCGTTCAATCCGGGCGCGAACTCGACGGTGGAAGCGCTCGCGCTGAACGGCAACACGCTGTATCTCGGTGGTGACTTCACGAGGGTCGGGACCAACACGACCGGCTTCAGCGCGCGTACAAGGCTCGCGGCCGTAGACGCGACGACGGGCGCGGCGTTGCCGTGGGCGCCGGCGGCCGATGACTTGGTGCGCACGATCGTGGTCCACCCCGCGAGCGGTCGCGTGATCGTCGGCGGCTCGTTCAACACGCTCAACGGGTCGCAACAGTGGGGTATGGGGTCGCTGGACGGGGTGACGGGCGCCGTGCAGCCGTGGGCCGCGAACACCGTGATCCAGAATCACGGCGGGAGCGCGGCGATCGCGGAGCTGACGACGGATGGCGACAAGATCTACGGGGTCGGCTGGGCGTACTTCGGTGGAGGCGCGACCGCCAACTTCGAAGGAGTGTTCGCGGCGGATCCGCTGACCGGTGTCATCGATTGGATCGACGGTGGTCGGGGTGACAACTACAGCGTTTCCGTCACCGGTGACGTCGTGTATGCAGTCGGGCATCCCCACGATTGGGGGATGCTGGACTGGAATCCGCAGTATCCGGATCCGTGGCAGTACCAGCGGGCCGAAGCGGTCAGCAAGTACCGCTCACCCACGTTGACGAACGCGTTCGGTACCAACCCCAACTGGTCGCCGTTCCCGGGTCGACCGGCGGCGCAGCCGTTGCACTGGTTGCCGACACTGACGGGCGGGAGTTACACCGGTCAGAGTCAAGCGGCGTGGAGCATCACCAGCAACGGTGACTACACGGTGTTGGGCGGCGAGTTCCCGCGCGTGAACGGCATCGCACAACAGGGGCTGGTCCGGTTCGCCCGGCGCGCCATCTCCCCGCTCGTCGACCCGATCCAGAGCTACGCCGAGTTGACGCCGACGCTGACGCCTCTCGGGCCGGGGACCGTGCGGGTCGGATGGAAAGCGGCGTGGGATCGCGACAATCAACGACTGACGGTCGAGGTGCTGCGCGGGAGCACGGTCGCCACGTCCACCGTGGTGAAGAGCTTCCAGACCGACACCGCGTGGTGGAACCGCCCGCCGCTCGGTTTCGTCGACTCGACCGCGCCACCCGGGTCGAGCCAGACCTATCGGATCCGTGTCACCGACCCGTTCGGCAATGGCCTCGCCGGGCCCCCCGCCACGGTCACGATCCCGGCCGGCGCGTCGAGCTCGTCGAGCTACGCCGCGAGTGTGCTGGCCGACACTCCCGACTGGCAGTGGCGCCTCGGCGAATCGAGCGGCACCATCGGTTACGACCGATCGGGTTCCAACGACCTCACGCTGAGCAGCGCAAACATCCGCAATGTCGGAGGCGCGCTCCTCACCGACAACGATTCCGCGACGAACTTCCCCGGCACTTCTTCCACGTCGAGCGTCCCGGCGGTCTCGCCGTATTGGCAGGGGGGCCCGCAGACGTTCTCGCTCGAGGCCTGGGTGCGAACGTCGACGACGACGGGCGGCAAGATCATCGGCTTCGGTGATACGAACAACGGCCGCAGCAGCAGCGACGGCACCGATCGCAACCTGTACATGAACAACGCCGGACAGATCTACTTCGGTGTCCGCCCCGACATGGGGACGCGCGTCACGATCAACAGTTCTGCCGCCTACCGCGACAACCAATGGCACTACATCGTCGCGACGCTCGGCAGTGACGGCATGAAGCTCTACGTCGACGGTAACCAGGTCGCCGTGAACGGGGCCACGACCAAGGCTCAGGTCTACCGCGGCTACTGGCGCGTCGGCGGCGACCGCCTCACGTCATGGCCGTCCACCCCGTCACGGGAAGCCATCGCCGCCGACCTCGACGAGGTTGCGGTCTACCCCGAGGCGCTGTCTCTCGGTCAGGTACGCGCGCACTACGGCGCGAGCGGACGGGGAACAGACCTGCCCAACATCTCGCCGACCGCGCGGTTCACGTCGTCGGCGCATTACCTCACCGGCATGTTCGACGGCAGCAGCTCCACCGACGACGACGGCACGATCGCGTCCTACGCGTGGGACTTCGGTGACAACACGACCGGCACCGGCGTCGCACCGCAGCACCCCTACGCGACCGCCGGCACCTACCCGGTGGCCCTCACCGTCACCGACAACCGCGGCGGCACCGGTGCCGTCACCGGCAGCGTCACCGTCACCGACCCGCCCGCCAACGTCCCGCCCCAGGCGTCGTTCACCGCGGCCACTGTCGCGTATCACACGGCCGCGTTCACCTCGACGTCGACCGACGAGGACGGCACCATCGCGTCCTACGCGTGGGACTTCGGTGACACCACCACCGGAAGCGGCCCGGCACCCCAACACACGTACGCGACCGCCGGCACGTACACCGTCGCGCTCACCGTCACCGACGATCGGGGTGACACCGCAACCACTACCGGTCCCGTCACCATCACCGACGGCTTCGCATCCGACACCTTCGAGCGCGTCGTTGCGAACGGCCTCGGCACCGCGGATGTCGGTGGTCCCTGGGCGTTGACCGGCACTGCATCGGCCTTCTCGACCGGCAACGGTGTCGGCCGCATCGTCGGCGCGGTGTCCACGAGCCGCGCCGCGTTCCTCACCGGTGTCAGGCAGACCGCCATCGACATAACCTCGGATGTCGCGCTCGACAGGACAGCGAGCGGCGGTGGTGCATACGTCTCGCTCATCGGTCGGCGCGTCTCCAACGGCAACGACTACCGCCTCAAGCTTCGCTACATGCCCGACGGCAGCGTCATCGCCTACCTGGCCCGAACGGTCGGCGGCACCGAAACCGTCGTCGCCAACATCACTGTTCCCGGCCTGCACGTGAATCCCGGCGACATAGTCCACACGAGATTCGTCATCAGTGGCACGACCACCACGACGTTGCGGGCAAAGGTCTGGAGCCAGAGTGGTCAAGAGCCACAGGGCTGGCTCCTCACCAGCACCGCCGCGACTCCAGCCGCGCTGCAAGCAGCGGGAGACATCGGAGTTCTCTTGTACGTGTCGGGTTCATGGTCGGGCGCGTCCCCGGCGGTAATGATCGACAACGTCGGCGTCATCGCCCCCGCCGGCTGAGCGCGATCTGAGGCACCCGTCGGCGACGACTCGCGCGACAAAGCCCCTCGCGAAGGTGCGACACCAACGCGAGGGGCTTTGCGCGCGACGTCGTTAGACGGTCTCGCGGCGGCGCCTGCGCGCCGAACCGATGGCAACCGCGATGCCACCGAGCAGGAGTGAGCCGGCGCCGACAATCGGTCCGGCATACCCGCTGCCGGTGAACGGCAGCTGCTGGGTGATGCTCGTGCCGCTGGGCGGACCGCCCGGACCGCCGAGGGGTCCGACCGGGGTGCCGCCGTTTTCCGCGCTGTTCGCGCCGGGCTGGGCGGTGGTCGGCGGCGCCTGGGTCGATCCCAGCGAGCCGACGCTGGATGTGGTGGTCGGCGCCGGCAGCGTGGAACCCTGCGAGCCGACGCTGGATGTGGTGGTCGGCGGCGGCAAGGTGGAACCCTGCGAGCCGACGCTCGATGTGGTCGTCCCGAGGGTCGTCGGGGTCGTCGAGGTGGTCGGGCCCATGCACGGGCCGATCAACCGGACGGAGGTCGATCCCGATTTCGTGAAGCCGTCGCTCCACCGCACGCGCACCCGCAAGATGACGTTCCCGGTCGCGCCGGCGGGCAGGACGGTCTTGGCCGGCGTGCTGTGTGACGGACTGCCGCTCGCGCCGACGTTCGCGTGATAGCCGGTCACGCCGTACGAAGCACCGCCCAGGGTCGCCGTGGCCGACGTGATCGTCATCGGCAGGTTGAAGTCGTTGCCGATGGACCAGGTGACGACGTGGCTGCCGTTGCTGCACACAGTGCGGCCGGAAAGCAGCGGAGTGTGAGCGAATGCGGGTGTCACCGCGGCGACGAACAGGATCGCCGCGCCGATCGTCAGCCCCGCCCCGCCGATCGCAAAGCGCCGGCGGACGGACTTCTTCCATGTGACTACGCGTGCCACAAACGCCTCCCCAGAGTGGAACCGCCCCTGGCTGCTCAGGTCCCCGAGCAGCGCTACATCTTTCATTCGACCGGCCCGACCCGGATCCGAGAGACCGGGCTGACGACCGGACGATCGGTTCGCGCCGGGCCACCGCTGTGCGTTGCGAAAACGCTCACGCTGTGCGGCAGCGGCCGAGCTTCAGGGCCGAGGGCGAAAGCCCGTGCCCTTGTGCTCGTCGAGCGTAGGCGCGTTCGAGGTGCGAGTGGCGGGATGCTGCTCGAACCGGACGGGGTGCCCGGTCGCCGGGGTGGTCGACCCGGCGTCGAACGTCACCACTTCGCGCTCGCGGAAGTGTGACAGCCGCAGCATCTCGGGCCGATCGAGCAAAGGGGCGGCGGGCACGCCCGCGGCCAAGAGCGCGTCCACCACTTCATCGCGCGGGTACCGAGCGATCGCGCCGCCGACGCGCGCCTGGAGCGACTCGAGGTGTGTCATGCGCTCGAGGAACGGCATCTCGCGACAGTCGGCCAGCGAGAGGACGTCGCACAGCAGTGTCCAGAAGTGGTCCTCGGTGATGATGCCGAGTGTGACGTAGCCGCCGTCTGCCGCCGCGAACACGCCGTACCCGGGCACACCCCGTGCGGACGGATCCACGCTCCGTGCCGCGGGGGACACCGCGCCGGTCCACGTCGCGAGCACGTCGCCCATCGCCACGTCGATGCGCTCGCCCGCACCGGTCCGCTGTTGGTTCACGATCGCGGCACACACCGCGTACGCGGCGGCCATTCCGCCGGCAAGATCGGCGATCGGCACCGCGGCGACGACCGGCGCGCCGCCGTCGGGTGCGAGCGCGCCGCTCCACGCCTGGAAGTTGATGTCATGGCCCGGCGCGGTCGACAACTCGCCAACTTGTCCCATGCCCGAGACCGAGCAATACACGGCACGCGCATTCACCGCTCGCACGTCGTCGTAGCCGATGCCAAGTCGGGTGGCGACGCCCGGTCGGAACCCTTCGATGACGACGTCGGCCTCGGCGGCGAGCTCGAGCGCGCGCCACCGTCCCTCATCGGTCTTCAGGTCGAGCACGATGCTGCGCTTGTTGACGCTCAACGCTTCGAACAGTCCGGGATACGCGCGCATTGGATCACCACCCGGTGGTTCGACCTTGCACACCTCGGCGCCGAGCTCGCCGAGCAATTGCGTCGCGTATGGGCCGGGTCGCCAGATCGTGAAGTCGAGGATGCGTATCCCGGCGAGCAGCCCGCTCGGCGCCATGCCCGAGTCTCACACGACAGGCAGGTTCGAGACAGCGCGCGATAGACGCGTGCCGGGGCGCTCTCGTACGATTGTGATCGTGGGGAACGGGCGTGGGGCCGGTGCGGGGTCTTCGTAACGCGCGCCGGTGGCGGTGGTACGGGCTCGTGTTCGTGGTGGTGTTCGCGGTCGTCTTCGCGTTGTTCGGCGTGCTGCGAGACCGTCAGCTCCTTTTCTTGCGGACCGACTCGGCCGCACCTACTCCCAGCGCCGGCCCCGTGTCGAAGCTTGGTGACGCGACGACCACGACGACGTTCCTGACGCTGCGGTCGCGCGCGTTCGGTCGGGGCGACTGCGTCACGTACGACCAGACGCCTGGTCGCGAATCCCAGACGATGAAGGTCGTCTCCTGCGCGCTTCCGCATCTGCTCGAGGTGAGTGGGGGCCTCGATCTCACGGGCCGGTTCGATCACTACCCGACGCACGCCGAGTGGGGCGCGGTGCTCGATCACGACTGCCGGCCGAGCGTCGAGGCGCTCCTCGGCGGAGCCATCGACCCCACGGGTCGGTTCATCCCGAGCGCGGTGTTTGCCACCACTGAAGCGTGGGCGCGCGGCGACCACACCGCTTGGTGTGGCGTCATTCAGGCGCCGCAGTCGCGACCACCGAGCGGCGGTCACCGGGAGCCGTTCACCGGGAAGGCCGCAGGTGTCCCGCAGGCGCGTCTCTCGCCCGTCGGGTCGTGCTGGCGCAACGACGATGCGTTCGCGGTGCCCTGCAACCAGCCGCACGACTACGAGGTCTCCGGCCGCGTCGACCTCAGTAGGCGCGCCGGGCCGCCGCCGGCCGTCGCCGACGACGCGGCCTGGAACAAGATCGTCGGCGCCGACTGTCGACGACTGGCGAGGCACTATCTCGTCGGCAAACCCCTCGCCAAGCAGCGATTCGGCTGGACGCCGATCACCGAGGCCAGCTGGGCGGCGGGAAGATGCATCGTCGAATGCACCGTCGTGCCCTGAGGTCGAGTCGGCCGGGGGCGGTTCGATTTGCCGCGCCGGGTACCCTCGACGCATGGCCGACCAGGCGCGCTTCGCCGAGGAAGCAATGCCGTACATGTCGGCCCTCTACGCGGCCGCGCTGCGGATGACGCGCAACCCGACCGACGCCGAGGACCTCGTGCAGGAGACCTACCTGCGCGCGTACCGCGGCTTCGGAGGATTCCGTGAGGGCACGAACCTCAAAGCGTGGCTGTACAAGATCCTCACGAACACCTTCATCAACCAGTACCGCGCCAAGAAGCGCCGCCCCGACCAGGTCGATCTCGACGACGTCGAGGACTTCTACATCTTCCGGCGGCTCGGCGGACTGGAGGCGGCCGACGCGGCGCGTACGGCCGAGGCCGAGGTGCTCGAGGGCATTCCCGATGCCGAGGTGAAAGAGGCGCTCGAATCGATCCCCGAGCAGTTCCGAATGGCTGTCATCCTCGCGGACGTCGAAGGCTTCTCGTACAAGGAGATCGCCGACATTCTCGACGTACCGATCGGCACCGTCATGAGTCGCATTCACCGGGGCCGGCGGGCACTACAGAAGAAATTGTGGGACTACGCGGAGCGGAACAACCTGCGCCCGCGCGTCGAGACGGCTTCGGGGGGGTGACGTGGGACTCGACTGCGACGGGACGATTCACCGTGTGTACGAGTATCTCGACGGTGAGCTGACGGTGTGGAGACGCCGGGCGATCACCCGGCATCTCGACGAGTGTCCCCCGTGCGCCGAGGGCTTCACCTTCGAGCTCGAGCTGCGACGGGTCGTCGTGTCGAAGTGCCACGAGGAGGTGCCCGCCGAATTGCGGGCGCGCATCGCCAAGGCACTCCAGATCGACACCTGAGCCCGTGGGTCGCTCGCCTTTCCGAGACGTACGGCCGCCCGGCCTACGATGGAACGACTCGTTCGAGGAGGAGCGTTGAGGCCGTCCACCATCGTGTCGCTGATCACCGGCGTCGTGGTCGCGCTGGTCGGTTTGGCGCTCGGCATCCTTGCGTTCATCGGGCGGGGGAGCCACAAGCCCTGGTTCTACTGGATCGCACCGCTGCTCGCGATCGGCTTCGCGGGGGTCATGGCGAACCTCATCGCCCAGTACTACGTCAAGGTGGGCAGGCTCGAGGTCAAGGGTCGCCCACGCAAGTGACCTCCACCGAGACCACCGAGGTCAGGGCGCCGGATCCGGTCGACTGGCCGACTGCGCGTCGCATCGCCCGCCTCGTCGCTGGCCGCGACCCCCTCTCGGACTCCTACCTTGCCGCGTCCCTCCAGGCCGACTTCGAAGCGCTCACCGTCCGCGCCGAGGAGCTCGTCGCCGAGCACACCGGGCTGCGCGCGCCGGGCAACGTGTCGGCCCGCGTCCTCGATCGTCGCGAGTGGGTGGACTCGAACCTCACCTCGATGCGCACGATGCTCGACCCGCTGATGCAGCGCTTCGGTGCCCGCCTCGCGCACAACCCGCTCGCGCCGATGAGCCGTCGCGTCGCGGCCGGCGAGCTCGGCGCGCTGCTCGGCTATCTCTCGCAACGGGTCCTGGGCCAGTACGACCTGCTCGTTCCCGAGACCGCAGATGCAGGCGAACACCGTGTGACCGGTCCGGTGGGCGACGCGGTCTACTACGTCGGGGCGAACGTCCTCGGTTTGGAGAAGCGGTTCGCGTTCCGTCCACGCGACTTCCGCTTGTGGATCGCCATTCACGAAGTGACGCACCGAGCCCAGTTCACCGGCGTGCCGTGGATGCGTGCGTACTTCCTCGGCCTGGTCCGCCAGGCGTTCGATCTCGTCGACCCCGACCCGCGCACCGTCATCCGCGCGGTCACCAAGGCGGTCGACGAGATCCGGGCCGGGAGGAACCCGCTCGACGACGGCGGCGTCGTCGGCTTGTTCGCGTCGCCCGAACAGCGCGGCGTGCTCAGCCAGGTGCAGGCGCTGATGTCGCTGCTCGAGGGGCACGGCAACGTCGTCATGGACGATCTCGGGAGCCGGCACGTCGCCGGACAGGAGCGCATGTCGCGGGTGCTGCAGACCCGGCGCCAGCAGCGGGGGCTCACCTCCGCCATGCACAAGCTGCTCGGGCTGGAGCAGAAGATGCGGCAGTACGAGGTCGGCGAGAAGTTCGTGCGTGGCGCGATCGCGCTCGCCGGACCCAACGCCGTCGATGCCGCGTGGGAGGCACCGAGCAGCCTGCCGACCTTGGCCGAGCTGGACGCGCCGGATCGCTGGTTGTTCCGCGTGAGCCCGGCGCGGGCCGGTCTCGGCCGCTGACCTCGGGCGGTCGCGGTGGCTGTCCTGGCGTGTGACCAGTGGGTGGCCCGGCTCGTCGCCCTGGATGATCTCCCCGCCGGCGCGCGAGTCGTCGTCGGGTGCAGCGGTGGCGCCGACTCGGTCGCGCTGCTCGCGATGTCGTGTGCCGCCGGGTACGACACCGTCGCGGCCTACGTCGATCACGGCTTGCGCGCCGGCACCGCGCACGAAGCCGCGGCGGTCGCCGGGGTGGCCGATCGCCTGGGCGCCGCATCGCGCGTGGAGGTCGTCGAGGTCGCGCCCGGCGCCAACCTCGAGGCGCGCGCCCGCGATGCGCGGTACGCGGCGCTGGAGCGGGCGCGCGCCGACGTCGAGGCGCTCGCGATCCTCGTCGCGCACACACGCGATGATCAGGCCGAGACCGTGCTGATGCACGTGCTGCGCGGCAGCGGCACCGCCGGGCTCGCCGGCATCCCGCCGCGACGCGGTCATCTGCGCCGGCCGCTGCTCGCGATGCGACGCGCCGACACGCACGAGCTGTGTGCGCGTTTGGGCTACGCGCCTGTACACGATCCGATGAACGGCGACCTGCACCACCGACGCGTATGGCTGCGGCGCGAGATCATTCCGCAGTTGGAGCGCGGCGCCGATCGCGATCTCGTCGAGGTGCTCGCGCGCCAGGCCGACCTCCTGCGAGACGACGACACGCTGCTCGACATGCTGGCCGCCGAACGCAGCACCGATGACGCCAAGGCAATTGCCGCGATGCCCGTCGCGCTCGCGCGCCGGGTGCTCCGCCAGCGGTTCGGGCCGCCGCCTCCATCGGCGGCGACGATCGAGCGCGTCCTCGCAGTCGCGCGCGGCGAACGCGTCGCGACCGAGCTGGCTGGGGGTGCCCAGGTGCGCCGCATCGGCGGCCGGCTCGTCCGTCGCGACACCGGGAACCACCCGGCCCCGCGGGACGCCTTGCTGTCGTTGCCCGGCCGCGCCCGCTTCGGCGGCCTCATGCTCGAGGCGTGGATCGAGCACGGGCCGCCCACCGCATGGCCCGACGGGCGCTGGCTCGCCGTCTGTGACGCGGACCGGGTGGCCGAGACGGCAGTGATCCGGGCCGGAGCGCGCACGCCGACCATCCACTGCGGGGGACCCGTTTGGAGCGTGGGTTACGGTGTCGATCGCCGCGTGCGCGTCTCGACGAGCACGCGACGTTTCCTCTGGTTGAGCGCGGAGCCGGCGTACCCATGAACGACCCGAACATTGGTCGGATCGTCGTCGACGAGCACGAATTGCAGCAGCGCATTCGTGAGCTCGGCAAGGAGATCGCGGCCGAGTACGACGATCATCCACCGCTGCTCGTCGGCATCCTCAAGGGCGCGTTCATGTTCATGGCCGACCTCGCCCGCGCGATCGACCTGCCGGTGGAGTTCGACTTCATGGCGGTGTCATCGTACGGATCTGCAACTCGGACGAGCGGCGTCGTCAGGATCATGAAGGACCTCGACCTCGATCTCACGGATCGCCACGTGCTGATCGTCGAGGACATCGTCGACTCCGGGCTCACCCTCGCGTACCTCCGCAAGAACTTGAAGGCACGCAACCCTGCGTCGCTCGAGGTGTGTGCGCTCCTTCTCAAGGAAGGGCTGCAGAGAATCGATCCCGACCTCAAGTACGTCGGTTTTCGCATCCCCCCGAAGTTCGTCATCGGCTACGGCCTCGATGTCGACGAGCGCTACCGGAACCTGCCCTATGTCGCCGAGTACGAAGGCCCGATGGACGGACTGATGACGTGACTCTCCCGGACCCGGCACCCGAAGGCATCGATGTGGCGCGCATCGAAAAAGCCGTGCGCGAGATCCTGATCGCGATCGGTGAGGATCCGGACCGCGACGGTTTGCAGCGCACGCCGCGTCGCGTCGCCGAGATGTACGCGGAGCTGTTCGGCGGTTTGCACGAGGATCCGTCGAAGCATCTCGTCGTGACCTTCGAGGCGGAGCACGACGAGATGGTGCTCGTACGCGACATCCCTCTCTTCTCTCAGTGTGAGCATCACCTCGCGACCTTCCACGGGCGCGCGCACGTCGCGTACATACCGGGCGCCGACGGGCGGATCACGGGTCTGTCGAAGTTGGCGCGACTCGTCGACGGCTACGCCCGGCGACCGCAGGTGCAGGAGCGGCTCACGACCCAGATCGCGGACGCGCTCGTCGAAGTCTTGCGTCCGAGTGGCGCGTTCGTGCTCATCGAAGCGGAGCACTTGTGCATGTCGATGCGTGGTGTCCGCAAGCCCGGCGCACTGACCGTCACCTCCGCCGTGCGAGGGCTGTTCAAGGACAATCCGGCCACCCGTGCCGAGGTCATGGCGCTGCTCGGACCAGGCGTCGGCCGTTCGTAACCTGACCCGGGAGACGACAAGCGGTGGCTAGTCTCGGCCACGTGCCCGGTTCCCCCCGCCTGATCGTCGCCGATCTGCCGCGCCGGGCGCTGATGGGTGTGGTCAACGTCACGCCCGATTCCTTCTCCGACGGTGGTCGGTACTTCGACGCTCCGGCGGCGATCGCCCATGGCCTCGCGCTCGCCGAGGCGGGCGCGGCCGTGCTCGACGTGGGCGGGGAGTCGACGCGACCGGGCGCGGAGCCGGTCGATGCCGACGAAGAGCTGCGTCGCGTACTGCCCGTCGTGCGCGCGCTCGTTGCCGATGCCGGCGTGCCGGTCAGCATCGATACGACGAAGGCTGCCGTCGCACGCAGCGCGCTCGAGGCGGGTGCGTCGATGGTGAATGACGTATCGGGCGGAACGTCCGACGGCGAGATGCTGTCAACGGTCGCCGACGCCGACGCTGCTTACGTCGCGATGCACACGCGCGGCACCCCCCGCACGATGAAGGACCAGGCACACTACGGAGACGTCGTGCGCGAGGTCGGTGAGGCGCTTCGCACGCGGGTCGAGCGCGCGCTCGCGTCCGGTATCGACGCGCGCTCGATCCTTGGCGATCCCGGCGTCGGATTCGCCAAGAACGCCGACCACAACATCGAGCTGCTGCGACGACTCCCGGAGCTCGCCTCCATCGTCCGCGTGCCGCTTCTCGTCGGCGCGTCGCGCAAATCCTTCCTCGGTCGTCTGCTCGGAGATCTGGATCACGGCCCCGGGACCCGCGAGGACGCGACGCTGGCCGTCACGGTGTGGTGCTTCGCGCACGGCGCGGCGGTCGTACGGGTGCACGACGTGGAACGGTCGCGGCGCGCGGTCGATCTGCTCGGCCTGATGGACCGTGCGACAGAGGACGGCATCGCCGCATGACCAGCGGGGGATTGCGTGGCCGCTGGGCGCAGGGATTGCAGCCCCGCTACTTCACGTGGGTCATCAAGGACCGACTCGGTGCGGGAGAGCGGCCCGGAGGCTTCGCGCGCAACCACCGCAAGGTGCGCCGGCAGGAGGAGCTGATCTGGCTGTCGGTCAACGCGTTCACCCACGTGGTCTCGTTGCTCGACTCCCCGCACAACCTGCATGCGTACGACGAGGCGGGCATTGCGTACGTGCACGTCCCGCTCGGTCCGCGAGACGAGCTCGCACCACGCCTCACCGCGATCTTCGCGACGCTCACGAAGCTGCTCGACGATCCTGACGAGAAGCTGTATCTCCACCACGAGGAGTTCGGCGACCGCCTGCTCGGGGTGCTCGCCGGCTATCTGCTGTACGCGGGGTTCGTCGACCACGGGCCGCATGCCATCTCGATGATCGAGAAGCTCACCTCGCGCAGCCTCGACGCGTCCGGGCGCGAGATCGTCGCGGTCACGCTCAACGAGCTTCGTTAGCCGGTCTACACCCTCACGACGCGGACAGTGTCGGTCGCGCCCGCGCGCTTGCCGGGCGACGCGTAGACGACGCCGATCAACTCGTCCTTGTGCACCAACCCGCAGCCACGTGCCGCGCGGACCGCGGCGCGCACGTGGTCCTCTCCCGCACCCGCGGGCGTCGCGATCGGCCGCACACCCCACACGAGACACAGTCGACCCAATACCTCCGGCGAGCCTGCGATGCCTGCGATGGGAACCGAAGGTCGGAACGCGGCAACGCGGCAGTCGTGCCGCTCTGGGTCGGGCAGACGATCGCGGCGATGGCGAGATCTTCGGCCGCCTGCACCGCCGCGTGCGCGACGGCCCAGGCAACGCGGTCGTCGTCGCCATCGGCATGCACGCCTTCCGGTGTCATTCGCGTGTGGGGCCACGACTCGGCGACTTCGGCGACTTCGGACATCGTCCGCACTGTGTCCGCCGGATAACGGCCGACCGCGGTCTCCTCCGACAGCATCAGCGCGTCCGTCCCGTCGAGGACCGCATTCGCGACGTCGCTGACCTCGGCGCGCGTCGGCAACGGCGCTTCGGTCATCGATTCGAGCATCTGCGTCGCAGTGATGACCGGCTTGCCGGACGCGTTGCAGTACCGGATGATCTCCTTTTGGATCAGCGGCACGCGCCGCGCAGGTATCTGGATCCCGAGATCACCACGCGCCACCATGACCGCGTCTGCGGCCCCGACGATGCCGGGAAGATGGTCGAGCGCAACGGCCGTCTCGACCTTGGCGACGAGTTGGGGCTTCGCGCGGCGCTTCGGGAGCCGGGCTCGCACCGACTCGCAGTCTTCGGGCCGGCGTACGAACGAGAGCCCGACGAAATCAGCCTTGATGTGCACGGCAACGCGCAGCGCGGCGGCGTCGGCTTCCGTGAACGGCTCGACATGAGCCTCGGCCCGGGGCACGTGCATTCCTTTGCGCGAGCGCAGGACACCGCCGCGCAAGACCTCGCACCGCACGTCCGCGCCGTCGATCGTGACGACCCGTAGCACGATCGCACCGTCGGCGAGGTACACCTCGTCGCCCGGATCGACCCAATGTGCGAGCTCCGGGATCGTCGTCGAGACATGGTTCGCGTCGCCTTCGATCGGCACCGCGACGAGCGTGAACGTGCTGCCGGTCACGACCTCCACCTCGTCACCGGCGATCGGGCCCGTACGCAACTTCGGGCCGGGCAAGTCGACGAGCACACCGACCGCGCGCCCGAGCTCGTCGGCGGTGTCACGCGCGAGTACGGCACGCGCCGGGATGTCGGCCGTGCCGTGCGCGGCATTGAGCCGCACGACGTCGACGCCTGCGTCGAGCAGCGCCCGCATCGTCTCCGGCGTCGAGGTCGCGGGACCGATCGTCGCAACGATCTTCGTACGCCGCATCACACCGGACTACCACAGTGGTCGGCGCTCCGGCGGCCATCCCTCGTCATTTGATGTTCGTGTGCAATGGCACGTTGATACCGTCGCGTCGTGGATCGAATCGTCATCGCCGGCATTCGTGCGCTCGGTGTCCACGGGGTGTTGCCCGAGGAGCAAACACGGCCGCAACCCTTCGAGGTCGACGTCGAGCTGCTGGTGGACCTCTCGCCCGCGGGGAACAGCGATGCGCTCGAGGACACGGTCGACTACGGCGCGACTAGCGAAGCAGTGAGCCGCGTGATCTCCTCGGAGAGCTTCCGGCTGCTGGAGCGCCTCGCCACGCGCATCGCCGAGGTGTGCCGATCGGACGCGCGAGTGGTCGGCGTCGTGGTCGAAGTGCGGAAGTTGCAGCCGCCCGTCCGAGCGATGCTCCGGCACGTCGGCGTGCGCATCGAACGGTGACGCGCGCTTACCTCGCGCTCGGTTCGAACCTCGGTGATCGGCTCGCGAGCTTGCAAGCGGCCGTCGACGGCCTCGCCGGCGCGCGGGGCGTACGCGTCGGCGCGGTGTCGCGCGTCTATGAGACCGTGCCCGTCGGCGGCCCACCGCAAGACCCCTACCTGAATGCAGTCGTCGCGATTGAAACCGACCTAGATCCGCACGCGCTCCTGGCACTCGCGCAACAGCTGGAACGGGAGGCGCATCGCGTGCGCGGCGAACGCTTCGGATCACGCACCCTGGACGTCGATGTGCTCTTGCACGGCGACCTCGCGCTCGACGATCCCGATCTCATCCTCCCGCACCCACGCATGTGGGAACGGGGGTTCGTGCTCGCGCCGCTGCGCGATGTCGCGCCCCACCTCGTCGACGCCGCTGCGTCGTGGAAAGGGGTCCGCGAAGCGGCGGTACAGTTGCGTTCTTGGTGGAAGGGGTCAGAACCGTCGCGTTGATCGGCCCCGGCCGCGCCGGAACGACGATCAGCCTTGCCTTGGTGGAGCAGGGCTGGACCGTCGTTGCGGTTGCGGGCCGGGCGCCCGACGCCGCATCGACGTCGGCTGCGGCCGCGTGCCTCGCGGCGCGTCCCGCGCTCGTTTCCGAAGTCGCGCGCGGTGCCTCGGTCGTCATCGTGGCAACACCTGACCGCGCCATCGAGCAAGCGGTGCTGGCTGCCGAACCGTCGATCGAGCCCGGGGCGCTGGTCTTTCACCTCGCCGGCTCACGCGGCGTCGACGTGTTCGACACGCTGCTCGAGAGGCGCACGGGCATTCGTGTCGGCGCGCTCCACCCGTTGCAATCGTTCCCGTCGTCGACGATCGGGGTGGAGCGACTGCGGGGCGCGTGGGCGGCCGTGGCCGGCGACCCGGGTGTCACCGAGATCGCGAATTTGCTCGGACTGCGCACGTTCGAGGTCGCGGACGCCGACCGCATCCGCTATCACACCGCGGCAGTAGTGGCGTCGAATCATCTGGTCGCGCTGCTGGGCCAGGTCGACCGTCTGGCGACAACGTGCGGCGTGCCGTACGAAGCGTTCGCCCAGCTGGTGGTCTCGTCGGTACAGAACGCTTTCTCGCTCGGTCCGTCACAGGCACTTACCGGACCCGTCCAACGCGGGGACCTCGCGACCGTCGAACAGCACTTGCGCGAGCTCGACCCGCCGGAGCGGGACGCGTATCGCGCGCTGGCGCGGGAGGCGGCGCGCCTGACCGGCAGCCGCGACACCGGCCTCGACCGCCTGCTCGACGACCTGAAGTCCGGCAGCCGCCCATCCGACACGTCCTGATCTCCAACCTGCGCGGCCTATCCCCCGAGAGGCGGGTCCGCCCGCGCAGGTTGTACGATTGCAGGCGTCAGACCCGCCAGTCCGGACCCATCGAGGCCGGAACCGAGCGAGGCCGAACATGCATTACGTCGAGACGATCGCGGAGTTGCGTGCCGCGTGTGAGCGCGCCCGGGCCCGAGGCGGGCGGGTCGGGTTGGTGCCGACGATGGGATACCTCCACGACGGGCACCGTTCCCTGATCCGTGCGGCCCGGGCTGCCACGGATCTCGTCGTCGTGACGATCTTCGTGAACCCGCTCCAGTTCGGTGCGCACGAGGATCTGGATCGGTACCCGCGCGACCTCTCTGGTGACCTCGCCGCCTGCGAGGCGGAAGGCGCGGACCTGGTGTTCGCGCCATCCCGGCAAGAGATGTATCCCAACGGTGCGCCGCTCACGACGGTCCACGTCGGCCGGCTCACCGAAGGACTCTGCGGCGGAGTGCGGCCGACGCACTTCGACGGCGTGACCACCGTGGTCACCAAGCTGTTCGGGATCACCGGGCCGTGCACGGCGTTCTTCGGTCGCAAGGACGCGCAGCAGCTCGCGGTGATCACCCGGATGGTGGCGGACCTGAACCTGCCGGTCGATGTCGTCGGGTGTCCGCTCGTGCGTGAGCCCGACGGCCTGGCGATGTCGAGCCGGAACGCGTACCTGTCGACAGAGCGACGCGACGCGGCGCTCGTGCTTTCGCGCGCGCTGGAAGCGGCTGCCGACGCCGTGATCTCAGGCGTTCGCGGCGTGGACGCCACGGTTGCAGTCGCGGCGCGGATCGTGGCGACCGAACCGCGCGTCGAGGTCGAGTATCTCGAACTGCGTGACGCGCACGACCTCACGCCGTGCTCGGGAGACATCGAGGGCGACGTGCTGCTTGCCGTCGCCGCGCGAGTCGGGGAGACCCGTCTCATCGACAACGTGCAGCTGTCGGTGCGAGGCGGCGAGGCATCAGCCGATCTCGGCATCCGGAGCAACCGTGCCGACGCAGCGGAGCCAGGGACGGCGGAGCGAGGGAGCCATAGGCATCGTACGGACGCAGCGGAGCCAGGG
>JBBRXX010000027.1:0-65129 GCA_038238245.1 Acidimicrobiia bacterium | reverse complement strand
CGATCACCCGGCTCGGCAAACCCGCCGCGGCCAACCGCGCGATCTCTTCCTTCTCCCGCTCCGATAACCGTTCCACACCACACCTCCCGATCGATCAAACTCGATCGAAGGTGCCGATGCGTTGATCCCCTGAGACCGCCGGCAATCTGGCGCGATGGCGCCGAGACACCTTGGGTGGAAGGCGTTGACCGAAGCGGTTGCCCCGGGCGGGCGTGTAACGCGGTTGCGTCGGTTGGCGGGAGCCGGGATGACCGATGCCTACGACGTGACACTCGATCGGAGGCCCCGCCGAGTGGTCGTGAAGCTCTACCGTGACGGTGACGGTACGGCACCGTTGGAGTGGAGTCGTCTCGAGTTCGCCCAGCGGGTCGCGCTGCCGGTGCCTGAGCCGATTGTTGCTGATCTGGAGTCCGTCTGATTCGGCAGGCCCACCGTGGTCATGTCGCGGTTGCCTGGGCGTCCGGACTTGACGCCCAAGGACGTCGACTCGTGGGTCGGGGCGCTCGCGCAGGCGCTGGCGGAGTTGCACGAAACGCCTTTGGACGGGACTGAGGGTGCGGTCACGCGACCTCCACGTTTCGAGACTTGGCGCGCACCAGCGGGCGAACACGATCCGCTGACCGCCGCCGCCGTTGGCGCCGTCACAGCACGTCTGCCTTCACGTACGTCCGAGCGCGTCCTCACTCACGGCGACTTCCACCCGGGCAACGTCCTCTGGCACCGCGGCCGCATCAGTGGTGTCGTCGACTGGAGCGCAGCACGGCTCGACACCCGGTGGTACGACCTCGCGTATTGCCGAGCCTCGGTGTGCGTACTCCTCGGACCGGACATCGCCGATCGCCTCGCCGACGCATACTCGGGCATCGTCGGCGGCACCTCTGACGAACTCGCCGTGTACGACCTCATGTGTGTGTTCAGCTCACGGCATTACCTTGCGGAGTCCCTCGCCGCGGACCGAGAGCAAGGCCATGTGCCCAACTATCAACTGTCACTCGCACACCTTGATGAGCAACTGCGGCGGGCACTGATACGACTCGACGGGTGACGGGCAACCTGCTCGGGTTCGCGACCGCGAGCGCGGCCTTGTTCGCGAGCGAGGCGCTGCGGGCTTCGGATCTTCTCAGCCAGGCGTTTGTGCCACGCCATAGAGGAACGCCTCGCCGACGGGCTCGACATCGGCCTGCCAGCCGAGCTCCTGCAATCGCTGCTCGAGGTCCGCCGGGTTCCAGAAAACCTTGACGATGTCGAAGGCAGTGCCGTCGCTGAGGGGCCGTCGGCACTCCGGCATCGGAGTGGGCCGCTTCGTACGGGCGGGCGCGCTCGTCCTCATCGACAAAGCCCGCGCGTCCACCAGGCCTCAGACACCCTCTGACCAGCGACCAGAACGCCCCGAAGTGCGAGGGCGGGACCTGCGAGAGCCAGAAGCCAAAGAACACCGTGTCGTACTGCCGCGTCGGCTGCCACTCGGACAGATCCGCGCACACGTATTGGACCCTCGGGTCACCGACGATGCTGCGATTGAGTTCGAGCATCCGCAGTGAACCATCGACTGCAGTGAGCGAAAGCGCATGACGTACGAGTTCGCGCGTGAACCCGCCAGATCCGCACGCGAGCTCCAAGACGTCACCCGACGGCGCGAACGTGTCAACAAGGCGGCCGGTTGCGCCGGCGTCGAGCAAACCGCGGTGCTTCCGGTCCGACGGTTTCGTGACGTCGGCGTAGTCAGGAGCTCGCAGGACGTAGTACGCGCGCTGCGCCGCGCTGCGCCGCGATGAGCTGCCCGACCTCGCCCGAACCTTCGATCTCGTCGCTCACAAAGTCATTCTGACTCGCGGTGTCGGCGCCAGCACGGGACGCGCCACAACTGCCGTTCTGCGTGCTCACATGGGTGGGCCGAGGACGCCGAAAGTCACTGGCGGCTGCGGCCGTGGTCTGAGGCCGCGTAGCAGCTCGCCTAAGAGCGCCAGAGCGGGCAAACTGTGCGCGTGCCGGGCCAGTGCGGTCGAACGTATGCGCGAGTTGGCTGCGCTGCGGTTGCCCTTGCGCTGCTCTGCAGTTCCTGCTCGGCGAAGCATGACACGGTCCGGCCTGTCAGCGATAGCGAGGCTCGAACCGCGCTGAACGTGCTGTACGCCCTTGCCGCGACACGAACCACCACCGCCATGAAGCAGCTATGTGAGATGTCCCTAGATCACTGCTCGGGGATATCGGGTGCGGTCCAATGGGAGCCCGGCAGCGCTCCTGGTGCGGAAAAGCGTCCGAGAGTCTTGTGCAGTCGGGACGTGGGATCTGGGTCCTGGATGCTGGTTGTTGAGGGTCGAGATGGGCTCGGCCGCCCGTACACGTCGCAGGTCGTATTCGGCCGAGACAGACAACGCGTCGTCCCTGTGCGCGAGCCCGCGTTCTGGCTCGGCATCGGGTACGGGAGTACGAAGGTCGTCGGTTCGACAAGTTGGTCGACGGCGTACGGCGCCTCGGGGAATACAGCTCCCGCCCACACCGCCAAGGTCCTCGCACTAGCCCGCTCGGCGTGTGCGAGAACTTCAACACCACAGTCTGCAGGTGCATAACTGCCGCTCGGGGCTCGTCGTCGAGGATCCGCATCGGGCAATCTGTGCCTCCATCTTGGAAAGGGCAACGCATGGTGCGGCGAGTTGTCACTGGGCATGACCGCGACGGACGGTCCGTCGTCACGAGCGACGGCGAAGTCCCTTCGATTCCTTTCGGTACTGGTGGCGTATTCCACCTGGCGTGGGCGCGTGACGATCGTTGGGGGCAGTTCGCCGAGGGATGCCAGTTCACCGTGTTCGAGTTGCCGCCCGGCGACAGTGATGACCTCGACCGGTACGTCGTGGAGAGCATGAGCGAGTTTGCTGATGCGACTCGACCAGGCATGCACGCGACCCCGACGATCGATCTCGACATCGTCCTAGCCGGCGTTGTGGGGCTTGAACTCGAAGACGGTGAAGTTCGTCTTGAGCCAGGGGACATCGTTGTTCAGAACGGAACCCTTCACCGGTGGCACAACCGTGGTGATTCCACAGCAGTCGTCGCGGGGGTAACGATGGGCGCGCCCGATCGCCCATAACTGCCGATCGGCGCTAGGCATGACGGGTCGATCGGCGATACTTGCTCGATGGAGTTGGAACTCAAGGGCGGGGTCGCGAACGCGGGAGCGGTCACCCGCGTGGGCGAGCATGTTCTTCGCCCCTCGAACGCGCATACGCAAACGATCCACCGGCTCCTGCGTCACCTCGCCGACGAGGGCTTCGGCGGTGCTCCGATCCCCGTTGGTGTCGATCAGGACGGCAGGGAGCGGCTGCGGTTCATTGTCGGTGATGTTGCCTTGCCGCCATATCCGCATTGGGCTCGAACCGACGCGGCGTTGGCGTCAATCGCGCGACTGATGAGCCGCTTCCATCGCGCTGCCCGCACCTTTGCGCCGTCGGCAAGCACTACGTGGAGCGACGAGATGGCCGATCCCGAGGGCGGACCCGTCATCTGTCACAACGACGTGTGCCTGGAGAACGTCGTCTTTCGCGACGGCGAGGCAGTCGCCCTGTTGGACTTCGACTTCGCGGCACCGGGTCGGCCGGTCTACGACCTGGCGTGTTTCGCTCGCATGTGTGTGCCGATCGACGACGACGAGAACCGCGCACGGTTCGGGTGGATCGACGACGACCTCCCCGCGCGATTACGCCTGGTCGCGGACACCTACGGGCTCAGCCGCGAGGAACGTGCCGAGGTCGTCCGTGCACTTGACAACGCGATCGCTCACGGTGGCGAGTTCGTGCAGCGTCGAGTCGACGCGGGCGACCCGAACTTCACCGCGATGTGGGCAGAGATGGGCGGCATGGCGCGCTTCGACCGACGACGCGGGTGGTGGCAAGCGTCGCGTCCACACTTCGCGGCAGCGATGACCTGACCGCGCCATATCTGCCGATCTGCGTCAGAAGTCGGCGGGCCGTTGTCGCAGGAATGCGACTGGCGTGTTCAGCCGTGGTCAATGCGTACGGACCGAACCGGCTGAGTGTCGGAGGGCCGAGGACGTCGAAAATCACTGGCGGTTGCAGGCGTGGCAGCCGGCGGCGTAAGACAGGTTGAAGCTGTCGCATAACCGCTCCCGATTGGGCAATCTGTGCGGGTCTAGCGACGGGGAGAAGACGTGCGAGCGGGATTGTGCGAAGGTGTCGAATCGTCGCGCCGAGCACGCATGGCTTGTTAGGAGTCTGAGATGGCGAAGTTTGTGCTGATGTTCCACGGAGGCGAGTCGCCCGAAGAACCTTCCCCCGAAGTCATGGACCGTTGGATGGCGTGGTTCGGGCAACTCGGCGATGCCGTTGTTGACATGGGCTCACCGTTCGGCGCGTCGGCCACGATCACGTCGGACGGCACGCCGAGCCCCGGCAGCGGTTCCGACCCCGCGACGGGTTACACCGTCATCGAGGCGGCCAGCCTTCACGATGCGGTCGTGATGGCGAAGGGATGTCCCGGCCTGAGTACTGGCGGTTCCGTCAAGCTCTACGAGTCGATGCAGATGGGCTGACGGGCGAATGAGACCGCTCGACCGCGTGCGACGGATTGCTCTCGCGCTTCCTGAGGTGAACGAGCGCAGTAGCCACGGCGAGCCGTGTTTCTTCGTTCGTGATAAGCGACCCCTGTGTTACTTCCACGACGATCACAGCGTCGACGGACGCATTTCGTTGTGGTGTCCGGCTCCTCCCGGCGTGCAAGAGGAGTTGGTGAGTGCCGAGCCCGTTCGCTTCTTCGCGCCACCGACCTCAGCGAGCGGTGTCTTCTCCGGTTGGCTGGGCGTGTTCCTCGATACTGCCGTGCCGAACAAGGCCGACTGGCATGAAATCGCCGCCATCATCGAAGACGCCTACCGGCATGTGGCACCCAAGACGCTCGTCGCCGACCTCGACAACAGATCGCGATAGGCCGTGCTGCCATTAGGGATACCTGCGTAGCCGTTCTTCGATTCGGCGTTGGCGATTGCGTTCGTCAATGCCAGGTTGCTTGACGACCATCGTGACGTGATCGCGTGGGTCCGACTCTCCACTCGCGCGGCGTGACATCACGGCGATGTGCGACTCGCCGAAACATCGCATCGCTTCGGCTTCATTGTCGAAGCACGCCACCTCGACGGGGCGACGTTCGCGCCGCTCTGGGTCGTAGGTCTGGAGGTGGACGACGAAACGCCGGAGCGTGTCGTCTGCCGAGTCCACACGCGCCACGGTTCGTAGTGTTCACGAAGTGGGTTGTCCGTGCCATAGCCGCTGGGGGTGCCGAGGTGGGCGGGCCGAAGACGCCGATGGTCACCGGCGGTTGCAGGCGTGGCAGCCGGCGGCGTAAAGACCGGTCGAAGCCGTCGCATAATCGCTCCCGATCGGGCATCATGCGCTCGGTCCTTCGGGGTTCCGCGGCGGCGAGAGCAAGGAGACGGGGAAGCGCATGCGCGGCTTACGACGCCTGACCGGCATGAGCGGCATTGTGTCTGCCGTACTTCTCTCGACCGCATTCTTCGGTGGCACACCGCCCGCGATCGATGACTCGGGTCGAGCGGTATTGGCTTACGCGGTCGATCATCGAACCTTCGTACTCGTCTTCTTCTTCCTGGACGGAATAGCTACTTGTCTCATGCTCCTGTTCTTCGCAGGATTGCGACGCCTTCTCGCCGTACCGCAGCAACCCGAACGGGACGTGTGGTCCTCCGCGATGTGCGCGTCTGCTGTCGCCGTGCTCACGCTCGGCATCGCTGGGCAGGCGTGCGCCACCGCGTTGGCATTCCGAGCCGATTCGCACACGCCCGACACCGCGAGAACACTCTGGGATCTGTTCGTGGTGCTGCTCGGCGCATCCAATCTCCTGACGATCATCCTCGGCGTCGCCGCCGCGATTGCGATCGCGCTGAGCCCCCGGCTTCCCCGCTGGCTCGCGGGAGGCGCCGGAGTATTCGCGGCTGCTCACTTCGGCGCGACGGTGTCGTGGGCGCGATCGGGTGCGTTCTCGCAGACCGGGGTCTTCACGATTCTCGCGCCAGTTCTGTATCTCGCGTGGGTCGTCGCGGTCGCCGTTGTACTGCTCCGAACCAGGAACGCAGACGAGTGATGACCAGGACGACGCCTCCTACGCCGACCCGGTGACGCCGGGACGCGTCCACTGCGGCACCGGTCGACCCGCGCGTGTGGGTCCGACCAGCGCACCGTGTTCATCGCTGCGCAGCACGGAGTGGGTGGGCACCCTTGCTGGTCGGGATCGCTCGTGCTGCGGTTCGCCATGCACGCAGTCGCACTCTCGTCGAGCGACGGTCGATTCGACGTCAGCGGTACCGGCGATGACACGAGGGAGCCTGCGATCAGAATCGAAAGCGCGTTGAACCCGGCATCTCCTCGGTCGTGCCGACGGCGGTCGCGGTGCGCGGCGTGACTTCGTAGACGAACCACGGCGGCGGACCGAGCGTCGGCGCGTTGAACGGTGCGGTGATGCCGGTTCCCGAATCATCGGGCTGCGCGGGCCATCCGCTCTGCGCATACAACGCAGCAATCTCGGCCACGGTCTTCGGGTCCATCACGCGCTCGGCCTCGCCGGCGACCATCACGTCGAAGCCTTTCGTGGCGACGCTGATCGTGCAGCGTGAGTCGCGAGCAAGATTCTTCGCCTTGCGGGTGTGGTCGGCGGTCTGGAACCAGCATGAACCCGCGTGCCAGAGCGCGCCGACGCTCGTCACGTGCGCGCTGCCGTCTTCGTTCAGGGTCGTCAGCCAGAACGTCGACCGGTTCGGCGATTGCGGGTCGTCGTGTGTCAGGAGATCGGTGAGCTGCGCTTCAACGTCGGACCACTCGATCGGGGGCAACCCATCGGCTTCACCAAGGTTTGTTGTTTTCACAGTTGTCGTCATGGTTCTTGAGACTCCATTCCTCTCGGAAACTCATCGCGAGTGCTGGCGTGCGGACGTCACATGCGTGACGCCGCAGGGTGACGAGATGGCCACGAGGTCATAGTGGTGGTCGTGCTGTTGGGCGAAGACGTCGTCGCTGCCGCCGCTCCCGTCGAACTCCCACCACCGGGTAGCGAACAGCCACTCGTGGAGCCGCTCCCCGTCATGACCGAAATATCGTCGTGGCTCAGACCTTCGCCGGTGCCGAATCCGTCGAGTGAGACGGAGGAGTTCTGCACGCGGCAAGCGACACGGCGGCCGCTCCTTCCGTCGCGTCATAATGCCAGTGACTGACCTCGGACGAGGAACAGGGGATGACGATGCCGGAACTGCTCATCGACTTCATCACGACGCTCGACGGGTATGGGGCGGGCGAGGGCTGGCCCGGTTGGTGGGGGTTGGAGGGACCCGAGTACCTCGCGTGGCTCGGCGAGCAACCCGAGGGCGAGTACACGGTCTTGATGGGGGCACACACCTACCGCCTGATGTCGGGATTTGCCGACGAGGGCGAGCCGGGCACCGAACAGCTCGCGGCCCTGTCGAAGATCGTCTTCTCGTCGACATTGCGCGAGCCCCCTCTCGTGGCCGAACGCCAAACTCGTGGCTGACGACGCAGTCGAGACCGTGCGGAAGATGAAAGAACACGGGTCAACGTCGATGCGCACGATGGGCAGCCTGTCGTTGTGCCGCTCGCTCCTCGCCGCCGGTCTCGCGGACCGGTTCCGGGTCGTCGTTTTCCCGGTCATCACCGGAAGCACCGGCAACGAGCGCATCTACGACGGCTATCCCGATGTCGCGCTCGACATGATCAGCAGCCGCACCTTCGACGGCCGCACCCAGTTGCTCGAGTACGCGCCGCGGGTGTTGACCGGACCGCCGGCGACGGCCGCGGCCGCGGCCGCGAACAAGAAACTCGAGCGATGACCCTCGGCCGTCCACCCGTCGTCAGCCAGGCCGAGTGGGACGCGGCACGCGCGGCGCTGACCGAGCGCGAAGAGACCGTCGCCCGCCGCTGCTCGAGCTCGCGGCGGCCCGGAAGCGCATGCCGATGGTGCGGGTCGAACATGACTACTGCTTCGAGGGTCCCGACGGGCAGCGGTCACTCCCGGAGCTATTCGAAGGGCGCACCCAACTCGTCCTCTACCGGTTCTTTTTCGAAGAGGGAGTCGACGGTTGGCCCGGCGCCGGGTGTCCGGGCTGCTCGTCCGTCGCCGACGGCATTCCCGAGCTCGGCCTCCTCCACGCGCGCGACATCACCTTCGCCATGGCATCGCCGGCACCCCAGGCGAACCTCCGCCAGTACGCGAAGCGCATGGGTTGGACCGACCTGCCCTGGTACACCATCTGCACCGAAAGCTTCTCCGCAGACTTCGGCGTCGACGAGTGGTTCGGGCTCAACATGTTCTTGCGCGACGGCGACGACGTCTATCGCACCTATTTTCTCCAACACGGGCCGATGGTCCAGAGCCTCGGCAGCATTTGGAGCATCTCCTCCCTGACGCCCTACGGCGGACAGACCGAGGACGAGGACGTGCCCGAGGGCTGGCCGCAGGCGCCAAACTCGTTCTGGTTCCGCCGGCACGACGAGTTCGACGAACCGCCGCCGTCAAGTGCGCGGGACACCGGCTGAGTCACGAAGACCTGCGCACCACGTCGTTGATCGTGGCGACCTTGTCGACGAGCTGCAGCTGGGGATCTCGGCGGCCTCGCGCACACCTTCGTCCAAGGGGCGCTGCTCGACTCGGCCTCCGGTAACCACGAGAGCACTTTGCGCCTGCTTGCGGGCGCCGACGTTGCGCGCGGGTACCTCCACATCGTCACTCCGGGAAGCGAAGAGGCCGACATCGCGCGTGCGCGCCGCGCCGCCCTCGATGCCTTGGGCGGGGACGCAGTCGAAAGACTCACAAAGATCGCCGGCAACGCTTCGTGGGATGACCTGATGGCGGCTGTCTAGCTGCAGCGGGCAATCTGTGCGCTGCGTGTCGCCGACGTGATCGGATGCGTGTACATCTCTCCGTCGACTGACGAACACGCCCGAAGAACTGAGAGAGGAGAGCTATGAGCGAATCAACGCCTCAGTGGAGCATGGTCATCAACTGCGCCGACATCGACAGAATGTCGGAGTTCTGGTGTGCAGTCCTCGGGTTAGCACCGCGCAGTCAAGGTGGCGAGTTCCGCGTCTTGCAAGGCAACCACGGGATGGTTGCACTGCAAGTGGCAGATGATCCGGTCACATACCGCCACCAGATGCACGTCGACATCTATTGCCGGGCAGAGGATCGCGACCGCGAATGCGAACGGGTGCGGAGACTCGGGGCGCGCCACGTACGTGACAGCACCGAACCGGAGGACCCGTACGTCGTATTTATCGACCCGGAGGACAACGAGTTCTGTATCTGTCCCGTTGCCGACGAACGGCGGGACGGCTGAGCCGCACCCGCCGGGCGAGCAGGAGAAGCACATGGCCAAGCTGATCTACATCACGAACGTCTCCCTCGACGGTTACATCGAAGACTCGCAGGGCAACTTCGACTGGACCGAACCCACCGACGAGTTCTTCGCGTTCATCTCTGACCTCGTGCGCCCGGTCAACACCTACCTCTACGGCCGGCGTCTGTACGAGACGATGGCGGTCTGGGAGACCGACCCCGCGCTGGCCGCACAATCAGAACTCATGGGCGACTTCGCCCGGGTCTGGCAGGGCGCGGACAAGGTTGTCTATTCCACGACCCTGCACGAGGCGTCGACCACCAAGACCCAGCTCACGCAAAACTTCGACCCCGACGCGATCCGCAGCTTGAAGGCCTCGGCGGCGAGCGATCTCACCGTCGGAGGCGCGAATCTTGCCGCGCACGCCTTCAAGGCCGGCCTCGTCGACGAGTGTCAGTTGCTCGTCCATCCCGTACTCGTCGGATCGGGGAAGTCGGCGCTCCCTCGCGACACGCACGCTCAACTGGCGCTCCTCGACGAACGCCGGTTCAACAACGGTATCGTGTATCTCCGCTACCGCCTCGCGTCCTGAGCATCCGCGCAGCCGCGCTCAGAGCGGGCGACGATGTTCATTGCGTACGCGCCATGACACCGTTACCGTTCGGGAGTGTCGGTACTCCGCCGCATCGTTCCCGGGAGATTCTTGCTCGCGCTCGGTGCCGCCGTTGTGTTGAGTGGTTGCAATCCCCTTGTCACCGATCCGACATCGCTCGGCGGGGAGCTCGAGCTGACGTCGGGTCGGTACCAAGGTCCGGCTGGCGCCTGGATCGAGGTGTCCGTGCGCGGTGCGAGCGACCACGATGTCTTCGCTCTCGCGCTCATACGCACCGAGAATCTCGAAGGACCCACGATGCGTTCGTGTGCCGGTCCCGGTGGGTCGGCGGTCGACTGTGTCGTTACTCCGGGAGACGTGCGAATGCCGAATCAACGCGTCGTCCCCGGCGATGGTTTGTCGTACGTCCGCCTCATGACGGTCTGGTCGGGAGAACCGGTTGAGATCGTCTTGGTGTGTGTCGATCCGGACACACAGGAGCTCGGCTGTCCGGCGGCCATGCGTACCGCACTACGAACCGTCGACCACGCCGAAACGCTGATCGGCGATCTCACTCCCGTGACGTGACGCGATTGCGGGGCGCGATCGCTCGGGGCTACATCCCCTCGAGCGCGTTCGTTCTCGCGTCGGTGAGACGACCGATCTGTACTTCGAGGTTCCAGGTCGGGCAGACGATGAGCAGTACCTGAAGTTCAAATTCGTCCTGCGGCGTCGGCGCGAGTTCGATGCAGGCGCTGAGCGCGTCGATGGCATCCGCCACACTGTCGGTGACTTCGGTGCCGTTCTCGAGACCCAGCGCCTGCATCTCCGATGCGCGCGAACGAGCATCCTGGGCCGCTGCCGACCAACTCTGCGCGACCGAAGACTGCTGGCTCGAAAAGTAGGTCGTCGGCTGAAGTCGCAGGTTCCCGATGAGGCCGTCGAACAACTCCACTATCCGCGCGTCATCCGGTCCGGGCGCGGGAGCGGCGGTCTCGGTGGTCGTCGTCTCCGGCTGCGTCGGGGTCGACGACCCCGCTGCGGTCGGGCCGGTCGTCGTCGACGAGGAGTCGCTGTGGCCACTACCGCACGCTGCGGTCAGCACGAAGAGCGCGACCGTGAGTCCCGGACGCCAACCGACAGACCGCGGGCCGAGGCTCAGCGCGCCTTCAAGTATTTGATGATCGCGTCGCCGAGCTTGTCACCGATCGGTGATCCGAGGCCGGTGGCGTAATCCCAGCCCGGCGTCGCGTCGTTGAGGAGGTTGCTGCCTCGGACGATGTCGTGGAAGAGGCGACTGCGCTGATCGGTCGCCGCCAGCGAATAGAGGATCGGGTTCAAGAACGGCAGCGGCCCGGCATGCTTGTTGCCCGCCTTCTGTTGGTACAGCGCGGTCAGTCCTGCCCAGAAGGGTGAGGATGCGCTCGTGCCCGAGACTTGCACCGCCTTGCCCCCGAAGACGAGGTACCACATCGTGTTGGAGTCCGCGGGTGCTGCGACATCGGGTATCAGGCGGTTGTCCTTCGGGGTTGCGGGAACAACTCCCGGTCCGGTCTGCCACGCGGGTCGCTCGTCGATGGGATTGATTCCTCCGCCGGTCCCGACGTTGATCAGCGGAAACTCCCACGCCGATTCGCTGACGTAGGTTCCATCCTGCGCGCGACGCAGAGAAGTCCCGCCGACCGCGATCGCCCCCGGCACAGAGGCTGGAAACGCCGCGAGCGGCCGGAAATCCTTCGGGTGGAATTGCCAGCACGTATACGCGCCGGAGTCTCCGCTCGAGATGAAGACGTTTGTGACGCCGACGCTCGCCAGCTTCTCGAACGCACGGTTGGCCGCTGCGTGTAGAGACGGCATGACAAGGTTCCCGTCCTTGTCGGTCGCGTCCGGGTCGTCGCAACCGCCCGCGCTGAAGTTGACGATGTGTGTTCCCTCCTTCAGCTTGTCGAGGGCGGCGAAGAAGGAGCCGTAGGACTTGTCGGGTTGCTCGTACACGGTGATGTGTGCATTGGGTGCGACCGAGAGGACGGATTCCACGTCGAGGGTCACCTCGAGCCGCCCGTCCTCGGCAATTTTGTCGGGCGGAGGATCAGTGCCGACGAGCACGGTGTCGACCTTGTGATCGGTGTCCACCCCGACGTCGCTCCCCCACTGCGCGATGTCCTTCGGATCGGGAGTGCTCCACATGATGATCGCGACTTCTTGCTTCTCACCCTTGAAGCGCCCGTCGTGCAGTGAGGCGTAACGGAACGCCTTCGCGAGTTGACGGGGACCGAGGCAGCTCCCGTCCGTGAGACATTCCGGCCCGGCGGCCGCGCGCGTCGTGGGCGCGAGCGCTTGCTGGATGGGCTCATTGTCCAACCCGGTCACCCGCTCGACGAGGTGGTCGACACTCGTTGGAAGAAGCGGGGTTCCACTGTGGAGGTGAAACGGAATCGCCGATTCCGCGGACCGGTAGTCATCGAGGGCGATCCCGAGAAGACGTTCAACCCTCGCCGCGGTACCACGCGCCGCCAGCGTTGTGCGTTGAGAGTCACCGCCGACGACCGCGATCCCGTTCCGTGTGAGCCAACGGCCGACCGTGGTGATGTCGCCGTCGGAGGGACCGAACCGGCGTCCGTACTGTGCGGGCGTGAGGTAGTGGCGGTAGTCCGCCGACGTGGGATCGTTCACCGCTCGCGCGAAGGCGTCGCGCTCGCCCGGACGCGGCGATCGCAACTCGACCCGGAGGTCGATCATCTCACCCGGCGACGTCGGGCCGACCCGTATAACGCGGGAGCCGGTGACCTTCGCCGAGGACGAATCGCGTTGGGTCCGCTCGCCGACACACGCCGCAAGTGAGCAAGCGAGCACGAGAGCGCCGACCACGACGACGGCGGATCGCGACGTCCGGACCGGACTCATGGCCATTGCATCGTGTCCAAGATGAGGGTTCCGGTATTGCGCCCGCACTTCACCCATTTCCAGCCGTTGCATCGACTTTCAGAGGTGTCGGTCGCGTCCTCGTTGTACGTGTAGTAATCGGTGATCACGGCGACGGAGATCACGATGTTCACCCGCCCGTTGCCCGCGGCGAAGATCGCAATGAACGGAGTGTCGCCGGTGGGACCGTCCGAGAAGCCCACGGAGCGATACGAACCACCAATTGCGCGAATGTGCCCGATGCTCTGGGAAACGAGGTGGGTCGGTGAGTTGTCGGAGTGCTCAGAGTCGCTGCCCGAGCCCGGATCTTGTTCCAGCTCGCCATACTCCGAGGTCAAATCGTCCATGCGAGCGTCCAGGAGACTCTGAGGGGTGCTGTCGGAGGCCGGAGCGCCAGTCACCCGGACGATCAAGTGTCCGCCATCGGTCTTGAGCGTGACGTCCCGGCCGTCGCTGGACTTCGTCGATTGCGTGAGATTCACCGCGTCGTAGCGGTACGAATACCCGAGGTCGTTGGCGATGGACGGCGTGCCATTGCTGAAGGGAATTGCAACCGGGGTCACGCACGTGTTCGCGTCCAGACAGTCTCCCTTCGCGGATCCAGGACCGAGCGCGGCGATCAGCGCGCTCGCGATCCCGATCACGATCATCACGCCGATGCCGCCCAGGACGAAGAGCAACAACGGGTTCACGCGCGGACGGGTGTCTCCGGGAGGATGGGTCCGCTCCGGAACGATCGGGGGCGGAGGCGTCGGCGGCGCGGGTACTTCGGTCTGGGTCACGCGCCGGCTCCGGTCTGCTCGCCGCCGTCGGATCGCGCACGCCGCGCCTTCGGCAACGCCTTGAGCGCGACACCGCACCGCGCGCAGAACGTGTGGAGCGGCGTGTCGCGGTGGCAGTTCGCGCACAGCACGTCGGGCCCGATCTCGATCTCGTCGGCCTCTTCGATGAGCCCGACGTGGATGGCCATGCGGAGCACGATCACCGCGACGGCGGCGACGAACGCGGTCCACACGAGACCGGCCACGAGCGAGAGCTCCTGCCAGCCGACGTAGGCCGCCACGAGCACGACGGCGGCGCCAACCATCGCGAACGCCGGTGAGCCGACGAGACCGAGCGCGCCGCGATCACGGACCGGCGCGCGGAAACGGAGCCACAATGCGGCACCGACGGCTCCGAGCGCTCCTGCCCAGATCAGCGGCACCAACACGCCGATCTCGACCAGCTGGACGACCCACGTCCGTGTCGGGCCCGGGGGCCGGAAGCCGGCGAAGAGCAGCGACCACGGCTGCACGATCGTCTGCGTACACACCGCCGTGATGGCCGACGCGGCGCCGAACGTCGTGCCGTCGAGCACGTCGTTGAAACGCTTGTAGCGGAGCAGCGGGACGAGCCCGAGCGTCACCAACGCGGCGCCGGCGAGCGGCACCGCAACGACTCGCACGAGCACGTCGCTGTGGCTCAGTTGGTTGAGCCCACGCGGTCCGAACGGCACTCCGACGTTGTGCAGCCACAGGCCCAGCCCGACGCCGACAATCAGGCCCCACAGCATCGTGAATGCGACGACGCGCACCGGTTCGCGCTCGTAGATGTCGATCGAGTACAGGTACAACACCATGAGGATCGGGAGTACCGCGGTCGCGACCGTCAGTGCCAGCGGATACAGACCGCCGATGGCCAGTCCAACGACAACCGCCATCATGAGCGCGAGCAGGATCGTGAAGTGCGTCATGTCGGCGTCGGACAACTGCGGGAACAGCGTCGACGCGACATGCGGCGCCCAGGTGCGCTCACGCGGGGCAGCCGCGAACTCTCGTCGTGCAGTCCGTTTCGCCCGCGTATCCGCCGAACCCAGCGTCGTGCCGCAGCGCACACAGTACGCGAGGTCGGGCGTTTCCGAATCGCAACCCGGACACCGCAGCATCGGACGAAGCTCGGGTGGCACTGAAGTCATGCAATCCCTACTTGTGCGCCCACCCCCCGCGAGCGCGCCGCCGGAGTATTGCGCGTCGCCGGCCATCCTGGCAACGCGCGCCCGCGAGGACTTCCTTCATCGCCGACCTCGGATTGCCCGGACGCCAAATTACCGACCCAGGCGTTTGAAGAGGGACACGCCGGCATCCAGCGCCTTCGCCAACGTGTGTGCCTGACCTCCGGTGGCGTCAATCTGCGCGACCGGCCAGGGTGATCGATCCAGCAGACTTTGGCTCCGCGCGGCCGCGTCGCCGTAGAACGCGACGACATCATCGAGCGTCGAGATCCGGCGCGTGGATGTGAACCCCGAGACTTTGGCGATGTGGTTCTCCAACCATGCTCCACCTTCTCGTTGCGCCGCGCGCGCGAGTGCGACTCGCGGGTTCGCGAGGAGGTGCACCTCCAAGACCGCGAAGCCATCGAACAACTCAGCGAGACGGTCGAAGAAGTTGCCGATGTCATCGTCGGTATCGCCCCAAGCGAGCAGTGACGGAAGGTACGGAAGTAGCGCGTCGAGCACGACCACATCGCTTCCGCGCTCCCGGATCGATGCCAAGTAGCCCGCGGCTGCGCTGAGCAGGGTCGCGCGTTGCACCTCGCCCATCGAATCGAACTCGTACATCACCTGACGGAACGCGGCGTTCCTGCGAATGTCTTCCTCGCGAAACAGCTCGACGCGGCGATTGTCGGCGTCGAACGCATCAGCCAGCGCCCTCGCCAACGAGGATTTCCCGACCCCTGGCACAGATCCTGTGACAAGGATCAGGACCTGGGGCGACAGCACCATGTGCACATGATCGCGGACACACAGAACAGGGTTGCCGCGATGCCCTTCAGGACCTGGTGGCGTTTGCTTCGCCCGGCGGAGAGCTGTGCTCGTCGAACGCTTCTTCCCGTGTGACATCGAGAGACGTCGCTGAATCCACGTCTGTGTCCTCGGGCGGTGAAAGACCGAGCGCGAGGTAAAAGTCCCGCTCGCGGTTGGGCAAGGCGCGCAGATAGTCGGCCCGTTGCTCAACCCTTTGAGTCGGCAAAGGACGGGGCGCGACACGCACGGTCGACGAAGACTGCGCACCGCCTCGCAACGGAAACGGCCATCTGACGTGGAGCTTCGGCCGCCCTAGGAGTCCGCCGGCCGCGAACACGATCACGGCGAGGCCGAAGGCGACACCCGGAAACCAAGCGTCGGCCCCGCGACCGGTCTTGTGAACAGTCGCGTCAACGGTCGCGGCGCGCGCTTCGACGGTCGCCTTCCCGCGTGTCGCCGTCGCATCCAGTTCCTGCTGACGGGCCCGGACCTGCGCACGCACGAGCTGATCGTGACGTTCAACCTGCGCCCGAAGTGCGAACATGGCCTGTTGATTCTCGGCGAGGCTCAGATCGATCGCGCGCACGGGCTTTCCCGCCGCGGCCGCCCGTTCGCTCTGTCGCTCGAGTGCGTGAACGATGGCCTCGAGCCTCTGCAACGCAGGCCTGGGATCCGCGACACCTGGAGGAGCGGCCAGCGTCGCGAGTTGGGCAGCCGCTCGTGCCTCAGCATCTTTCGCCGCCGCCACCTGCTCATCGGCGGTGGCGGTGACCTGGCGTAAGCCGTCGTCGAGGGCAAGGTGCGCGAGTGCCACGGCGCGCTCGCGCGCGGTCCGCCGGTTCGACGCGGTCAAGGCGATGAAGATCTGAGATCCGTCGGCGCGCACCGTTGCTCCATCTCCGAGCGTGCGTACGGTGCGGATCATGCCGCTTGTCGTGAACGGCGCTGCCACCATCACGCGAGCCTCTGCGTGGAACCGAGCAGTCGGGAGTGCAAGTGCAGCCGCGCCGAGCACCGCGAGGACTCCGGCACAGATGTACAAGAGGTTTCGAGAGTTCGCGACGCCGCGATGCCGCACCCGCAACCCCCTCCGTGCAGACTTCAGGAGGTCGGGATGCTCACCCAGGATCCGCGGTGGTGACGTCAGAGCCTCCGGCGATGTGGCTTCCTCGATCTTCACGCACTAGATCAACGGGCTCTTCCTCCGAGAAGCTGCCATCAGGTGCGGCTGCGACGTCGACATCGTCGCCTGCTGTGAGGTCGATTTCCGCAGCGGACGCGGACTCATCGCGTCGGTCATGATCTTCTGGGTTCTCGAGGAGACTCGATCCTGGCAACTCGAGTGCCCGCGCCGAAGCTGCTGCCAGTTGTTCGGCATGGCGAGCTTCGGCGGACAGCTGCTCGGCTTGACGAATCAGCCCGGCGGCTTGGCTGGCCGCTTCCTCGGCTTGCGCGGTCGCGCGCTGTATCTCTGCCCGCGCCGCGGCGGCCCGACTCTCGGCCACACGTGCTCCTTCGCGGGCAGCCTCTTCGGCCTGCCGCGCTTCGCGCGACCGGACTTCGGCATTCCGGGCGGCGTCCGCGAGCCGCTCCGCCTCGGCGACCGACGCCTCGCGAGCCGCGACGGTCCGAGCGACCTCTGCCTGCTGATCCTCCAGGACGAGCACAGTTCCCAAGAGCTCACGTATTCTCGCCTCGGAACGGGCGAGGTGCTCTGCCGCCGCCGCAAGCGCTTGCTCTTCGGCACGCCCGCGCTGCTCTTGATTCTCGCGCTCGGCTTGCTTGAACGCTTCGACCCGCGCCGCCGCTCGCTCGTTCTCCAGAGCCCGTTCTGCTGCCGCGGCTTCGGTATCGACGCGAGCGCGCACCTCAGCGTCCGCGACGGCGTCCTTTTCCTCGGCTTCCGACGCCGCGGCAACCTCACCGACCGCGGCCTCGAGGGCGCGCGCCGCGGCTTCCGCTTCGTCGGCCACTCGGCGGGCCTCCGCCGCACGCTCGCTCGCCAGGCGTTGTGCCTGCGCGCGCGCCTCCGCCGCGGCCGACAAGGCGCTCCTGAAGGACTCCAAGCGCAGCCGCTTCCGAGCCGCCTCAGCCTCGTCGAACTCGCGCGCGCGCCGCTCGAGCGCCGCGGCTTCCGCGCGCCGTCGACGCTCGGCTTCCTGATCGGCGGCTAAGCGTTCTTCCGCGAGCCGCTGGCGCAATTCGACGTCACGTTGCGCCGCGACGCGGGCTTGGTCCTCGGCCTCGGCCGCCGCCTGGTTCGCTCGCTGCAATTCGTCTGTCGTGCGCTGCGCCTGCGCAATCGCGTCGACCAGCTCGTCAGCGCGCCGGGCAACCTCGCGCTCAGCCGCGTCTACCAACGGCAACTCGGACTCAGCCAACGCGCCTGTCGCGGTACCGGGAGATCGGTAGGTGCCCCGACGCGCCCGCCTTTCACGCGCCGCTTCCTCCTTCGTCCGCCGGGCCCGCGCCCGGGCCCTCTTGCTCATGGGCTCCGCTCCCGTTGGCTCGCCCCCCGCGTTACTGCCATCTGCCGGTCGGCCCTGCACCGACGTTTCTTCCGCACGCAGAGGCGCGGCATCACCTGGCACGTCCCGCGGCCCGTCCACTCTCTCGTGCTCCTCGTCCGATCTCTCGGACCATGTCTCCGAACCCGGCCGCTCGAACGACGCGCGACGGCCTTTTCTCCAGCGGCTGCTGGCCATTTTGGGGCCCCTCCCCTCGCTGGGCTTGCAACTGTGGCCGTTTCGGCGTCGTTGGAGAACGTGTCCAACAAGGGAGGCCGGCCCCCATGCGAGCGGAACCCGCCTTTCGCGCGACTGGAGAGATCGAGAGTGCTGTTCTGCAGCGGACAGCACGACGACCACACCCACACCAGGGCGCGCCCTTCCTTTATCGCTTGCCGCTTCCAGCATTGCGCCGACCGAGCTGACGAACTACTGGTCAGGTGGCCAGTTCGCAAAATGCGGGCGACGTCCCACACTGCGTCGCGCGCCAAGCCGATGCGCGTCTCCCCGTCCTACGAGACGACGACGTCTGAGGGTTCGACGCCGCCCGCGACGCGCACTGCGTCTTCGGCACGTTCGTAGAAAACGTAACGATGCGCAACCGCGGCGATTGCGCCCCCGACGAGCGGCGCAACAATGAACAGCCACACCTGGGTGAGCGCGTCGCCACCAACGACGATCGCCGGACCGACGCTGCGCGCCGGGTTCACCGATGTGCCGGTGAGGGCGATGCCAAAGAGGTGTAACGCTGTGAGCGCCATGCCGATGGCAAGTCCCGCGAAGTTCGCCGAGGCGATGTAGCTCGTGGCGCTCAGCACAACCAGTACGAAGAGGAAGGTGAGCACGACCTCCGCCGCGAACGCTCCGCCGCCGTTCAGACCGATCATCGAGTGCTTGCCCCACCCGTCAGCGCCGAGTCCGGTGGACTTGCGCGAATAGTCGGGCGCGCCCTGGAAGATCGCCCAGAGCACGAGCGCGCCGACAACGCCGCCGGCAAACTGGGCGATCCAGTAGCCGATCGCGTCGGAGAGCGCCATCCGCCTCGACACCACAAAGCCCATCGTGACCGCGGGGTTCACGTGACATCCCGAGATCGGTCCGATGGCATACACGAGTGAGAGCAGCACGAGCCCGAACGTGAACGCCGTCATCACGACCCCGGACGACGTGCTCGCGCCGGCGATCTTGAACCCGAACGAGAGTGTCGCAGCTCCCACCGCGAGGATGACGAGGAGTGCAGTGCCCACGAACTCGGCAGCTAGCTTGCGACCGTCCACACTTGCCTCCAAGTGTTCGCGTTGCCCAACAATTCTCGCGCTGGGCGCATATCTGTACAACCCCGAACAGCACGGTCAAGTACCGCGGAACTAAATCACGAAGAGAGCGACAACCTCATGGACAAGAAGAAGAGCGGCTCGAAGGGAGGAGAAGGGGCAGACACTCCCTCTCAGCTGATAGATGAACGCATCAAGGAGCTGAATGATTGGCGAGGCAAGACGCTCGCTCGGGTCCGATCCCTCGTCAAGCAGGCCGATCCTGAAGTGGTCGAGGAGTGGAAGTGGAGAGGGGTTCCGACGTGGTCGCACAGCGGAATCATCTGCACCGGTGAGACGTACAAGAGCGTCGTGAAGATGACCTTCGCCAAGGGCGCCTCGTTGAAGGACCCTTCAGGCCTCTTCAACTCCAGTCTCGAAGGCAACACCAGGCGTGCCATCGATTTTCATGAGGGCGAGAAGATCGATGAAAAGGCGTTGAAGGCGCTCGTGCGCGCAGCGGTGGCACTGAACGAGTCCTCAGCCGCCAAGCGACCGGGGAAGAGGGCATAGACGAACCGAGGTCGGCTCAGGTCTGCGGGAGTCGCGCGAACTGGGTCGCGTCAGCGGAGAGGATCGGAGGCGGCTTGAATCCCTTGCGGATGAGGTAGATGCCGAGCGACAACTCCCAAACGAATTCCGGGATGGTCGCGATGAGCTGTACCGGGGAGCCGGCATCGATGACGTCGAAGAGGACGAGGATGCCCGAGGCGCAGATCAGCGGCCCTCCGATGAGACCCAGCCTGGCCATACCTCGCGGCACCAAACCGGACCGGTACATCAGATAGCGCAGCAGCAGTCCGTTCCCGACGCCGACCACGAAGCCCGGTCCGAGCAGGAACGTCCAATCATGGATCGCGACGAGTGACTTGCCGAAGGCCGCATTCGCGCCCAGCGCGCCGTCCTCTCGTACGGTCAGGACCGCAAGGAGGCTGATAACGCCGATCGCGCTCACCTCTCCCGACCGGTTCGCCGTGGGGCACGTGTCAGTGCGTCGGGTCGTCGTATTCGATGTCGGTGACGTGGTCGCCCCACGTGGCGGAGCCGCGGGTGATCGAGATGTGGGTCATGAAGTGATCGTGGGTCGCGCCGTGCCAGTGCTCTTGACCGTCGGCAGTGACATGGACGTCGCCGGGCCGGATCTCGAAAACCTCCTCACCGCGTGATTGCACAAGGCCGCGGCCTTCGGTGACGTACAGCGTCTGGCCGCCATTATGGGCGTGCCAGGCGGTACGAGCGCCGGGCGTGAAGTGGACGGCGCCGATGTTGAGCTGCGAGTCCCCGTGGGGTTGGACGATCGGGTCGATCCACACGTCGCCGGTGAACCACTCGGCGGGGCCCTTGATCGTCGCCGGCTTCGGTTCGATTCCCATTGCTCCTCCGGTGAGATCGATGGTCAGCGCTCTATGTCGCTATGTCGCCTGGCGTCCGAGGTCCAGACTAGGAGCTCTCCCGCGCCGCAGGCCGTGGCAGTCCCCTGTCAACGAACGCCCTTGATATACACGCTTCCGGTTTCATGAACACCGTGCCGGGCAGGGCCGAGCAGGCAACTCGAAAGGAGTTCGATGCGCGCTGCGATCAAGTCGCTCATCAGAGTCGGTTCGTTGTGAGCACGTGGAGCGGCAGAGCGCATCAAAGATCGGTTTTTCGAGATCGAGTTCCTCGATGCCGGCGTCGGCGCGCTCTGCTTCACGTTCGGATAGCGACGAAAGGAAGCTCGCAGGGGAACGGCGCTGCGGGTGACGTCAAGGTCGTTCAACCCGACGAAGTTGCGGACCCCATCAGCTCACCGGCTGTAGCTTCCAGCGCTGGTTCGCCGCCGTAGAAAGGCACGTGTACTGCTGGATCGCAGCTCCGTTCGCGAAGCTGGCGCCGGTCACGTCGGCGCACTGGCCGGAGTGCTTGGCGATCAGCCGGCCATAGCCGTCATCCGTGGAGACGAAACGCCACAGCTGGTTCGGCTGGTAGGGGCCGAGGCAGCTGTATTGCTGGAGTGCGGCCTGAGGTGCCGTGCTGGCGCCCGAGACGTCAACGCACTTGCCGCTGTTCTTGGCCACGAGCTGTACGTAGCCGCCCGACGATTGCACGAGGACGAAGATCTGGTTCGGCGCATCAGCAGGGCTTCGGCAATCCCACTGCTGCAGCCGCGCGCCGTCGCTGGTGCTGTTGCCGGTGACGTCCATGCACTTGCCGGAATGCTTCGCGACCAGGTGATACGGGAGTTGTGCGATCGGCTGCAGCTTCCAGCGCTGGTTCGCCGCCGTAGAAAGGCAGGTGTATTGCTGGATCGCAGCTCCGTTCGCGAAGCCGGCGCCGGTCACGTCGGCGCACTGGCCGGAGTGCTTGGCGATCAGCCGGCCATAGCCGTCACCCGTGGAGACGAAACGCCACAGCTGGTTCGGCTGGTCCTGCCCGAGACACGTGTACTGCTGCAGCGTTGCTTGGGTTGCCTGGCTCGCTCCTGAGACGTCAACGCACTTGCCGCTGTTCTTGGCCACCAGCTGTGCAAACCCGCCCGACGATTGCACGAGAGAGAAGATCTGGTTCGGCGCATCAGCAGGGCTTCGGCAATCCCACTGCTGCAGCCGCGCGCCGTCGCTGGTGCTGTTGCCGGTCACGTCCATGCACATACCGGAATGCTTCGCCACCAGGTGGTACTGCGGGACCGTCACGCCCGTCACGACGTCGGCCCCGCTGTACGCAAGGTCCCAGGTCGCCACGACCGCGGCCTTCTGTTCGGGAGAGGCGCTCGGAGGGAGCTGTGCACAGCAGCCGCGCAGGATGTCGATCGGCAGCGTCGGCAGCCACGCGGAGGAGAAGGGTACGTGGCCGTCCGACCGGCGGGTGAGTCCCGGACCGTCATCCCACGTTCCGGGAATTGATTGGGTGTCGGAGAGTCGCGTCCGGAGATCTTTGCTGTAGAAGATCAGCTGCGTGCCTCCTCGTGACGAGTCGTTCGCGATGACGAACTCGTGCAGGACGTCGCTGTACATCCAGTCGACCGAATGCGCACCGATGAACATGTGCGCCGTGGCGTTGGCGGCGGTTCTCGGCGCAAAGCCTGAACCCGTGAACACCTGGACTCCGGCTTGAAACAACGGATCCGGCGACCGAACGACGTACTGTCCGTCTCCCCCGTTCCCGGTGCTGTCGTTGTAGATCATGTAGAAGTAGCCGTCGAGGTAGACAACGCTCGGCTGACCGGCCCCGTAGGTGCGCCCAAAGCTCTGCGGCGCCACGATCGGGCGACCTCCGTTCGCGCGACTCCAGTGCGTGCCGTCCGGGCTCGTCGCAACACCAATCTGCGTGTTGGCGTCGTCACCGTTGTCCTCGCCGCCGTAGTACATGTAATAGGTGGCGTTCACACGCAGGACTGACGGGTCGCAGACGTGTGTTCCGTCGAAGTTTGCAGAACTGCTCGAGTTCCAGAACTGCACGAGGGGCGTCGACCACCCGCCGGTCATCGAAGACGAGCTCGCGGAATAGACCGCATCATGCGACGGCCTGACCTGCCCGCACCACCAGGCTCGGTACACGCCGCCCGGGAACGTCATGATGGTCGCGACGTAGTCGTAAGAAGGGTGCGTAATGACCGCCGCGTCGCCCCCTCGGGGCGAAGCGACAGAGACGGCGGACGCCGAGGCCGCAGCGCCGACCAAGACCGCCGCGAGCAATACCGTGACAGGAAGCGACCTTCGCATGGGCATCCGTCTTCCGCTCGTGTGCACACCGACGTACCTGCGATGTCACACACCGCACGGAGCGAAAACGTGACAACAACAGCTCCGTCGTCCGAGATTCTGATGTCACATTTCAGCGACGTGCGGTGTCGTCTACCTCAAAGCTCATCGTGGGTACGCGTGCGACCGTCCCGCGCGTTCCGCATGTGAAGGAGGAGGCGATGTTCATGATCACGCTTGCGTCCGCGGTCGAAGGAGTCTTACGGACGACGTGCCGCTGACGCACCCCAATCACACCGCTCACTTTTCGTGCACGCGAACTGCTCAGCTTTGTGCTGAGGATCGCCGTCGTCAGTTTCGCCAACTCGGGTCGCGGCCCGACATGCCGATGACCCGATCGAGCAGCGGTGCAGTGTCAGGCACCGGCACACGGGGGCCGAACATTCCCGATGTTCCGTCGGGCGAGAAGCCCTGCACAAACGTTGCAATGGCGTCGAGGGACTGCGCATCCACGTCGAACGGCTGGTGCGTCGCGCGCGCGAGGTCCCATCCGTGGATCACCAATTCGTCGAGCGCGACGATGCCCGCGATCTCACCCGGCAGGTCGATGCCACCGGCCTGGGTCATGCCGGTCCACGCTTCGGGTTGCTTCCATGCGGCGGCGAGCCTGACGAGGTCGGTGGGAATGCGGCGGCGCCAGTCGTCGGTGAGTCGCGACGCATCACCCGACGGACCTTGCGCATCGCCCGGTGGGGCTTCCTTGTTGGCGGCCCACGTGAACGCCATCGCGAAACCGCCGATGTGGTCGACGAGATCTCCGATTGAGTAGTCCGGACAGGGCGTTGGCCCGGTCAACTGGTCGTCAGAGACCGTCCGGACCAGTTCCGCCATCACCGCGGCGGCCGCATGCAAATCGCACTCGCTCATGTCCTCGGCACCTCCGATGGTTCGATTGCAGTGCACCGCAATTGAGACGACGCCGGCGGCGAAGAGTCATCGGATCACCTGCCCGATTCCGAGGAGATTTCCCTCGCTGTCGCGGAGCCAGGGGCCCCGCTCACCGCGACCCTTCGAGGGGTAGTTCCCGTCGATGTCAGCGATGCCGTTGACGGTCTTCATACCGGGCGAGTCGACCCTTTCGAAGGCGACTCCCCGCGACATGAGGTCAGCGACGACGGCGTCGATGTCGTCGACTTCCCACGCCATCTGTGTGGACTCGCCCGAAGCCTTTCCCGTCGACTGGAACACGACGAAGTAGGTCGGGCCGCACTTGTATCGCAGCCCGCCCGGACGCTCCTCGACGGGCTCGAGGCCCAGCTTCTCCCCATACCAGCGGCGCGCGCGATCGAGATCCTGTGCAGGCAGCCGCGTCGCGACCTCGGAATGCGCAAGTGCGGTTGCGACCGTCATCTTGGCGCCTGCGCAAGGGAAAGGATGTTGCCATCCGGATCCTTTAAGTAGGCGACCTTCGCGTCACCCGCGAAATGCGCAATACCCTGCGCGTCCGTGACGATGGGCGGCTGGTCGTACTGCTCGAACGTCACGCCCTGCTGCGTGAGCTCCGCGACCACCGTCTCGATGTCTTCGACGTCGAAGCCGGCAACCGTGAACTTCGCAGTGCCCGCATACGGCGACAGGTACACGTTGATCTGTGTGTCACCCCCGCACGGATACCCGACGATGTCGCCGGTGTCGGTGCCCGGCACGAGCCCGAGCAACCCTTCGTAGAATTGGCGTGCCCGTTGCATGTCGGAAACTGCAGCGGACGCGCCGCACCGGTAGTCCTGCAGGCTGACCATGGACTCCTCCTCGCGCGACATGTCAAGACACCATCGGGGGTCATGTACCCACAATGCCGAACGCGTACTGCGGGTCAGCGTACGGACGCCACCGCGTCAACTGTTGCGGGCGGCCGAACCCACAATGGACGCAAGCGAGATCCCATCAGGTCCATAGGCGTTCTCTGGATCGGCGCGCACCTTCTCGTCGAGGAGGTGCGCGTCGTCGCCGACGAGGATGCGCCACTTTCCCGCGCGCACGCCGTCGAGGATGATCGTCGCCGCCTGAGCCGCCGTGAGCGGCGCCGACGCGCGGAACTGCTCGCCCATGCCCTTGATGATCGAGCGCAGCGCGTCGTCGTCGACCTGGTCCATCGGGTAGCCGAGCGTCTTCAACTCCTCGCGATACGCGGCGATGTCGCCGGGCGTCATGGCGTCGGGGTGCGCAATGCCGTGCGCGATGCGCGAGTTGACCACGATGTCGGTGCCGATGTGGCCGGGCATCACGACCGCGACCTTGACATGGGGCGCGTTGATGCGAAAGTCCTCGAGCAATGCTTCCGAGAATCCCTTCACCGCGAACTTCGCAGCGCTGTACGCCGTATGCGGCATGCCCGGACCGAGCGATGCCCAGAACCCGTTCACGCTGCTCGTGTTCACGAGATAGCCCTCGTCGCTCTGGATGAGCAAAGGCACGAAGACGCGGCTGCAGTGGTACACGCCGCCCCAGTCGATCGCGAAGGTGCGGTCCCACTCCTCTCGCTTGGCGAGCAGGAAGCTGCCGCCGCCTCCGACGCCCGCGTTGTTGAACAGCAGATTGATGTGATCGCGCCCATGTTGGGCGAGCACCTCGTCGCGGAAGCGTTCGACGGACGACTCGTCAGCGACGTCACAGGCATGCGCGGTCACTGACGTCCCGGCCGGGGCGTCCGTCGCGGCTCGCCGCGCCGTGTCCTCGACCGCCTCCCGGCGGATGTCGCATGTGGCGACCGAACACCCCTCGGCGGCCAGCTGGGCAACGAGCTCAGCACCCATGCCGCTTCCACCGCCGGTGACGACGGCCAGCCGACCTGCAAACGATCTCATCGAGCGCTCCCCGGTTGACATCCCGATCCGTGCATCTTCCAATTCTGACGATGCCCAAGTCGATTCACGAGACGAAGCGCCTGTCGGTGACCGGCGCGGTCGACGCCGACGGCCACATTCTCGAACCACCTGACCTTTGGGAGACGTATCTCGAGCCGAAGTATCGCGATCGGGCCCTGCGGATTGTGCTCGACGAGAATGGTCTCGAAGAGCTCGAGATCGGCGGCGCGCGTTCGAAGCTGAGCCGTAAGGGGTTCCCGTCGACGCTCGGCGCGATGGGCGACCCGGATTTGAAGTCGATGCAGCTCGATCCGGCGCGCACGTACCTTCACGAGGCGCCGTACGGAAGCATGAACCCGGCCGAACGGATCGACGTGCTGGATGCCGAAGGCATCGACGCGGTCGTGCTCTACACGACGATCGGGTTGCTATGGGAGTCGGAGCTCGATGACGCCGAGCTCAGCCAGGCGTACGCGCGCGCATACAACCGCTGGATCTGTGAGTTCTGCGCGGGCAACCCACGGTTGCTGCCGACCGCGCATCTCTCGCTGAGCGACCCTGCTGCGGCAGCCGCGGAGCTCGAGCGCGCGGTCGCCGACGGCGCGCGCGGTGGGTACGTCGCGCCGTTCACGCACGACGCGCGGCCGCTCGGTCATCCGTCGAACGACCCCGTGTTCGCGGCGGCGCAGGATCTCGATGTACCGTTCGCGATCCATCCCACCTTCGAGCCGCAATGGACGAAGGGCATGCGCATGGGCACGTGGGAACACTTGAAGGAGTTGCGGCTCACGACTTCGGTGATGGCGTCTGACGGCGTGCGCCAGCAATTCACGACGCTGTTCGACTACGGCGTGTTCGATCGGTTTCCGCGCCTCAAGGTCGTCGTACTCGAGTCGGGCGGCGGATGGATCGGCTACTGGCTCGACCGCATCGACGCGGTGTACGGACACACGTACATCGGGCAACGTGTGCCGCTCGCGAACAAGCCGAGCGACTACTTCCGCGAGCGCGTGTGGATTTCGTGCGATCCCGACGAGCGCACAATTCCCGCGCTCGCCCATCGCTTCGGCGCCGACCGGTTCATGTGGGCGTCCGACTTCCCGCACGCCGACCACACGCCCGAGTACATCAACGACCTCGACGAGCTCGCGGCCGCGTTCACCGATACGACCGACCGCCGCAAGTTCCTGGGCGACAACGCCCGGGACCTGTTCCACATCTCGGTGTGACGGTCGTTCGGCATCCGCGTCCACTTCCCGCTGCCGGCACCGGTTCACTACGCACTAATTGGGCTGACGTACTGTCGCGTGCTCGACGCTTTTCGCAGAGAGCTGTCGAGTCGGCGCTGTGCCGTTCGTCGCCTGGGTACATCCACTTGATGTGAAAGGAGACTTCGGTGAAGGCTGCTCGCATCCATGAATTGAAGGGCGTCGAGGGCATCGACGGCCTCGTCTACGAGGACGCCCCCGATCCGCGGCCGGCGATCGGCGACGCGCTCGTGCAGGTACGCGCCGCGAGCTTCACACCGACCGAGTTGACGTGGCCGCTCACGACCGATCGAGCCGGGCACGACCGGGGCCCGCGGATTCCGGCCCACGAAGGGTCGGGCATCGTTGTCGAGCTTGGCTACGGCACCGCCGGCGTATCGGTCGGCGACGAGGTCTACGGCCTCATCGACGGGTACCGCGACGGCTGGGCCGCCGAGTACGTCGCCATCGAGGCTCGCAGCTTGGCACCGAAGCCGACGACGGTCGATTTCGTCGAAGCGGCGGCCATCCCGCAGGCCGCGCTCACGTCGTGGCAGGCGCTGTTCGACCACGGCCATCTCGAGTCCGGCCAGACGGTCGTCATTCACGGAGCGGGCGGTGGGGTCGGATCGATGGCGGTGCCGCTCGCCCGCTGGGCCGGCGCCCACGTCATCGGAACCGGTCGCGCAAGCGCGCGGCAACGCGTGCTCGAACTGGGCGCCGAGGAATTCGTCGACGTCGAGCACGGTGGCTGGGAGACCGCCATCGGCCAGGTCGACCTGGTCTACGACATCATCGGCGGCGACGTGCTCGCTCGTTCGGTGGCGCTCGTCAAGCCCGGTGGAGCGCTCGTCTCGATCATGGGTGCCCCGCCGTCGAGCGATCGAACAGACATCCGCACCGTTGCCTTCGTGCGCGACCCGAGTGGCGTCCAACTCCGCGAGATTGCGCGCCTCGTCGACAACGGCACGTTGCGCCCTGATGTCAGCGCGGTCTTCCCTTTGGCGGACGCGCGCGAGGCGTTCATGGCCAAGTCCACCAAGCACATTCCGGGGAAGGTCGTGTTGACACCCTGACCGAGCTCGCGACAAGGGAGGAACCTCCATGGGGCGCATCTCCGTGTACCTGCAGGTCTCGATCGACGGTTACTTCGCCGGACCGAACGGCGAAATCGATTGGTTCAAGAACAACCCGGACCCCGAGTTCGAGGCATTTTCCCTCGAACAAGCGCAGGGCAACAGCACGTTGCTCTTCGGTCGCACGACCTACGAGATGATGGCGGCGGCGTGGCCGACCGACGAGGCCCACGAAGACCAGCCCGGCATGGCTGATGTCATGGCGACAAGTCCAAAGATCGTGTTCTCCAGATCCCTGCACGAGGTCGAACAAGGTCCGCGCTGGCAGAACGTCGAGCTCCGGCACGACATCGATGCCGCCGCCCTGCGCGACGACGAGCGTGACTTCACGACTCTCGGCAGCGGATCGATCGTTCAAGAACTCACTCGGCTCGGCGTCGTCGACGCGTACAGCTTCGTCGTCAACCCCATCCTCCTGGGACGCGGCAAGAGTGCGTTCACCGGCATCGATACCGCAGAGCTCGATCTGGCGGAAGCCCACTCGTTCAAGAACGGCCTCGTCTGGCTGACGTATCACCGACACTGAGAGAACCCGCCTGGCCGGCGATCGGGTCACCTTCGTGACTCGTCCTGCTGCCTCACGACGTGGAACTCCACCCGGTAGACCAGGGTGTCATCGCGGATCGGGCCGGCGTGTGCAGCGCGTCGACGAAGGCGCTCGAGGTCGGCCTCGCCCGTCCGAGCGAGGTCGTCGTGCGTGATCGACGAGAACGGCAGCAGATCCATGTCGTCGATCTCGATCATCATGGAACCGCTCCGGTAGACACCTCCGACCTTCACCTGTGGTCTCGACCAGAGCCGGTAGGAGACCGTGATGCTCCCGTCCGCCACTCGATCTCGGAGCTCAGCGCTGAACTGCACCCGCGATTGTCTCGCGAAACGCAGACGCCGGGCGGGCGTTTCCGGACCGCGCCTACGGTGTCTACTCCGGAGGCAGCGCGCGCCTCCAAAGACTTCACCTCGAAGTAGACGCCTGAGGAGGTCCTGCGCACGCGGATGGACACGCCTAATCTCACGGGACGACAACTCGTCGCGGACGACCTCGAGTTCGTCCATCGGGTGTGGAACGACGAGCGGGTGGCACCAACCGTCGGCGGAACGCGCACCGACCAGCAGTTGATCGAGCGGATCGACCAGTGGGACCGTCACTGGAAGACTCACGGTTTCGGTGCCACCTTGTTCCACGATCGGACGACGCGACAGCCGGTCGGCTGGGGCGGTTTGCAGCACTCCACCATCGGCATCGGCGATTGCCTCACCGTTGGATACGTCATCGCGCCGCAGGAGTGGGGCCACGGCTACGCCACGGAGATCGCCACCGCGTCAGTGGCTCACGCGTTTGACGTCCTCGGCGTCCACCACCTCAACGCGTCGGTCCTTTCGACCAACACGGCCTCCCGAAGAGTGCTGGAGAAGGCGGGACTTTCAGTGCACAGCGAGATCGACCATGGCGACCACGTCGAGGTGATCTACGCCGTCGAGCGATGAGGGGCGGTGCCAACCGGCGGCAGGACCTGCGAGCGCTCGACCGGCGGCAGCACATGGAGCAACCTGTGCGACATGGACGCGGAAATCGTCAGGGTGATGTTGTTGCGAAATCTGGGACGGGCAGCGGATGATCCCGTGGGTTCGCACGACATGTACGACGACGACGCGGTGCTCGAGTTCCCGCAGTCGGGGGAGCGATTCGAGGGCGTCGTAAACATCCGTGAGTGGCGCAGCCGCTATCCGGGATCGGTGACCTATGACATTCGCCGCATCAGAGGGGCGGACGACCTCTGGGTGGCGGAGATGACCGTCAGCTATGACGGGAGCGAACCACGCTATGGAGTCGACGTCCTCGAGATCAGGAACGGCAAGATCGCGTGCGAGACGATCTACGTCGGCGAACCGTTCGATGCGCCCGAGTGGCGGGCGCACTGGAGGGTCGCGCCCTAGCGTCGTTCCATCGGGACGGCCAGCGGCCGCGCCAGAACCTGGCGTCTTGCGCGTGGCGAACAAGAATGAGCGATGCGAAGGGCGGGTAACGCGCACCGCATGAGCAAACTCAGCGCAAGACAACGCGCGAACCTTCCGCCGAAGGACTTCGGGCTTCCGGAGAAAGCACGTAGCAAGCAGGCGCGGGAAGAGACGGGGAACTACCCGATGCCCGACCGCGGTCATGCAATCAGCGCGCTCCGCCGATCAGAGCGCGAACGTGAGAGAGGCAATCTCACGAAGGACGAGTTCGATCGCATCCAGCGCAAGGCCAAGTCGAAGCTCAAGAAGAAGAAGAACCAGAAGAAGAACAAGAAGAAGAAGGCAACGACCTAGAACACGGCGCGCGGCTCTCCGTTCTACGCCGGAGTGGCCGCGCCGAACCAGGTCGCAAGTGCTCGAGGCAGCCCTGGGTCCGTGAGGTCTCCCGCCCGAACACGACAACTGCGTGCCGTCGAGCTCGAACCGGTGTGTCGCTATCTCACCGTGAGCGTGCGCGTTGCCGACCACGGGCCGGGTGTGAAGCTGTCGTCGTAGGCACGGACGCGCCAGTACAGCGCGCCGGCCGGCAACGAGCTCGTCGTGTATTCGACGCGCCGTAGATGAACTGGTCGAGCACAGTGCTTGCGAACGCCGATGATCTCGCAACCTGGATCTGACTGCCGGGACCTTCGTCGCTCCAATCGAACCGTATCGGCGCGCCGGTCGCGAACGTGGTGCCGCTGGAAGGACTCAGCAGGCTCGGCGCGGGATGCAGCGTGATCGCGATCGACGCCGAGCTCCCACGCCACGTCGCGGTGAGAGTGACCGTCGTCTGGGTCGCAACCGACTTGGTGACGACCGCGAATCCGGACGAAGAGGCGCCGGCTGGAATAGTGACCGGCGCGGGCGCCGGAAGGAGCGCCGGATTGCTGCTGGTGAACGCGACCGTCGCGCCGGACGGCGGAGCCGAGCCGCCGAGAATCACCGTGCCGGTTGCACCGGTGACCTGCACGCGCTTGACGGCCGCGGGATCCACGGTGAGCGGCACCGAGATCGATCCGGTCGGCAGCGTTGCCGTGATCGTGACCGCGCTGGAAGCAGTCACCTGCTTCGGGTCGATCGGGAACGACGCGAGCGCCGCGGTGTTGTCGAGGCAGCACGGCCGATCGACGTGGACGCTCGGCGGCACCGACGCGACCGCGGGATTGCTGCTCTTGAGCGTCACCGTTGTGCCGGCCGATGGCAGGAAGGGACCGAGCGTAAGCCGGCCGAACACGGTGTTGTCGGGGTTCGTACCGCTGAAAGCGTGCGAGTGGCTGTAGACCGTCAGCCCGTTGTCGGTGATCGCGTCGATGCTCAACGCCTGGATCTTCGGGGCCGTCTGCTGCATCGTGAAGGAACGCACCGCCGACCAGGCCGACAGTGCCGGAGTCGTCGGTGAGCTGTCGCCGTGCTCGGAACGGACCCGCCAGTACTTCACACCGTTCGTGAGGTTGGGGATCGTCCACTGCGATTCAGGGATGCCGCGCACGCACCACTCCACCCCTGTGCACTCCGCCGCGTTGGCCTGCTTGAAGTTCGGGTCGGAACCGATCTGCAGCTCGTAACTCTGCGGATTCGCGTCGTCGGCCCAGTCGAGCGTTGTCGGCAGCTTTAGCGAGGCGCCGTTCGGCGGATTGGTCAGCAGCGGCGCGGGTGGGACCGGCGCGTTGTACGTGATCGTGACGCGGCGGACGTTCGAGGGAAGGCTGCGCGTGCCGTCGGCGGACACCGCGCGGACGCGGAACCACAGGTTGCCGACCGGCTCACCGAACATGAGCGGCGCGGTGGTCTGCGACGCGGGGATGGGACTGAAGTCGGCGTTGAACAACGGCAGCGTGAAGGTCGACTCGTCGTCGTACTCCAGCAAGTAGTGGTGCGCGCCGGACACCGGCGTCCATTCGTTGCGGACTTGCTCGTACGGGTGGTACTTGAACAGGTCAGGTGGTCCGATCATCGTCGGCGCCGGCGGTGTGCCCGGCGCCGAGCCGGTCACGGTGAACGCGGCGCCTGCGCTCCACGGTCCCGTGACGAGCCCGGCGTTCGGATCTGACTCGTCCTGGACCGCGTCGACACGCCAGTAGTACGTGCCGTTCGTCAGCCCGCTCACGGACGCACGCTGTGGAATCGGGCCGCCTACGCTCGATGCCGCGGTGCTTCCCGTTATTACCAACGCGCTGAACGTGGCGCTGGTCGCGACCTGCCAGTTGTAGGCGACAATCGGCGTCGTGCCGTGGCTCGCGCCCCACTGCAGCGACACCGGTTGCACGACCGACACGCCGCCCGTCGGAGACAACTGAGCAGGCGCCACGGCTCGGCGGCGGCGGGGGCGGCGAGCTCTTGGCCCACGCGGCAGGCGCAGCCAACACGCTCACCATGGGGAGGAGCGCGAACGTGGCTGCCGCGCGGAACCGCATGCATCTCCTGCCGCTCACACCGCAACGACCGGGGTGCCAAACGTTACGGCTGCGGCGCCGTCTCGGTTCACGCCGTCCGACGTGTGGCCGGACGCACGGTCGGAGAGTCCGATGTCGGATGTCGGGTCTCGTCCAGAGTGGCGTGACGTCGCCTGTGGATGTGAACTCGAGCGACGGCAGACGGAAGGAGCGTGCGTATGAGCAGCGACGACGACGGCGTCGATGATCGATGGATCACGATCCGCACCGTCACAACGCGTACCGAAGCAGAGCTCGTTCGCGGCTTGCTCGATTCTGCGGGGATCCCCGCGTGGATCTCGACCGATGACGCAGGTGGGGTCTACCCGTTCCAGCTCTCGGATGGCGCTCGGGTGATGATCCGAGAGGCCGACCAAGACGCGGCCGAGAGCGTGCTGGCCGTCAACGAACAGTCATTCTGACCCAGGACACGTCGCGTCGAGCAGCTCGCGGATCCAGTCGCTCGTGGCCGAGGCGGCGACGGTCTTGCCCTTGGCGTCGGTGTCGGTCGGCCGCGCGCCGCGTTGCAGCAGCAGCGCGATGATCTCGCGCTGTTGCCCCTTGGCCTCGGCGGCGCCCGAATTGCTGGCACCGGTGTGCTGGACCGCCAAGTGCAATGGCGTCGAGCCGCGCTTGTTCCCCAATCTCAGATCTGCGCCGTCGTCGAGCAGGGCACCGACTGCCGATGTGGATCGTGTGCGCACCGCGCGGTGCAAGGGAGCCACGCCACTCTTGTCGCGCGTGTTGGGGTCGGCGCCCGCCGAGATCAGGTGCTCGATGACCGTGCGCTGCGCACCCGGCTCCGTGTTCGCTCCCTCGGCATTGCCGTCCGCGGCGTAGTGGAGCGGCTCTGCGCCGCGCCGATTGCGTGCTCCGACATCCGCGCCCTTCTCGATGAGTGACTTCGCAACCGCCGGTCGATACGCGGCAGCCGCGACATGCAGCGCGGTGTCGCCGGCGTAGACGTAGTGCCGGATCTCTTCGAACCAGTAGGGGTTGAAATCCTGGCGCGTGGCCCCGCCGCGCAGAGTCGCCACCGCGAGTCCCGGTGTGGATTCGAGCATCCGCCCGACTTCAGCGTCATCACGCGACGCGATCACCCGAAGGAATCCGAGCAGGGCCGCTTCATCGGGCGCCGTTGTGGCGTCAGGCTCCGTCACGGCATCAGCTTGCCTCAGCCCGATCCAGCGACACCCGCCACGTCAGGACGGCGTGACCGACGACCAACGCGAGACCGCCGCGGGTGCTCGAGGATTATCCTCACCGGCTGATGCCGCGGCTCGGCGCCGATCTGGAATGTGGCGCGCACCAGGTGCTCGAGCGCAATCGCCGGGCGACGTGGACGTGCCCGTCGAGCTCTGTGTATCCGCATCAGTGGTTGTGGGACTCCTGTTTCATTGCGATCGGGATAGCACGATATGACCCGGAGCGCGCGGCGGGAGAACTACGGGCACTGTTCCGCGGCCAGTGGGCAAACGGCATGTTGCCGCACATGATCTTCGCCGACGGAGTGAAGGACATTGGCAGTCGCCGGATCTGGAAGTCGAAGGAGAACCCTTTGGCGCCACGCGACGTCGACACGTCCTGTGTCACCCAGCCTCCACTGCCGGCGATCGCCGCCTGGCGCGTGAGCCGGGAGTTGCCGCCGCGGGATCGTCAATCCTTCCTGGCCGAAGTCTTTCCGAAGCTCGTCGCATACCACTCCTGGCTCTACGCCGCGCGCCAGCTGCACAACTCCGGCCTGATCACCCTCATCCATCCGTGGGAGTGCGGCCTCGACACCACCCCACCGTGGATCCAAGCGCTCCGACGCATGCACCTGCCGTGGTGGCTGCGAACGGCGGCACGGCTTCATCTCACACGTGCGGCGCGGATCCTCCGAAACGACACTCGCTACATCCCCGCCGCCGAACGGGCCTCCGACGACGACGGATTGCGGATGCTCGTGCTCGCAACTCGCGCAAAGAAACACGACTTCCAGCTGCAACGAATGCGCGGTCAGAGCTCGGTACTCATCGAAGACCTGGCTTTCAACGCGATCTTGGCGGCGGCCAACCGATCATTGGAGCGCATCTCCCGAGATCTGGATTGCCTGCTGCCTCCAGAGTTGCAGGAGCAGTTCCGTCGAACCGAAGGTGCATTCGCACAACTCTGGGACGAGCCGTCCGGCCAGTTCTATTCTCGGAACGCACTCACCCGGGACTTGATCAAGGTGCCGACCATCGCAACGTTCCTTCCCTTATGGGCGGGAATACCGTCGCGCCGGCAGGTGGAACGATTACTCCATCGGCTACGCGAGCCCGCAGGCTTCTGGCCCCGCTATCCCGTGCCGAGCGTTCCCATCGACGCGCCAGAGTTTCAAGATGCGCGCTACTGGACGGGGCCCGCCTGGATGAACATGAATTGGATGATCGTCGAAGGCTTGCGCGACTACAACGAGGTCGCACTCGCGGACGCACTTCGACTGCGGAGCCTCGAACTCGTCGAGCACGCCGGATACTCGGAATACTTCTCACCGATCACGGGCCAAGGATACGGAGCCAAAGACTTCTCCTGGACCGCTGCACTCGTTCTCGACCTGCTTGCGCCCAACGCACCGCAAGAACAGCGATGAGAAGGCGAACGACGCGGTTGCAGGCGTGCGTGCGGGCGATCGCGGATCGTCGCGCGGCAGGCTCAGATCGCGCCGATCCGGCGCGATGGAATAACGCCCTACGGATGACGGGACCCCGTTTGGTGGTCCAACTGATCTGAGCCATCGATTCGCCGGTGTTCTGAGCGCGTCATACGCAATTCGGATAGGTGAGAGGGTCTTTCGGCCCCTCTTGTGGCGGTCCGGATGTGTCGACATTCCGCCCATGCGCTTGTTGACCTCCGGTAGACGTGCACCGGCTCGCGGGGGTCGACTCGGGATCATCGCTGTGGCGATCGCGCTCATGGCGCTGATGATCGTGTCGATCGTCGGTTCTTTTGTGACGGACCGGAGTGCCGGGCGGACGCAGCGGGCGGTGATGCTCAGCGCGGCCTACCAGAAAGCTGCGACCGGAGTGGCCTCTGAGGAATCACTCGAGCGGAAGTACCGATTGGAGCCTGGACCAGTCCCGCTGGCCGGCCATCGAGCAGCGCGACAAGAGGTGCAGCAGGCGCTCGATGAGGTGGGGCTGATCGGGACTTCGAAGGATCGACTACTGGCGACCAAAGTTCAACATGAGCATGAAAGCTACGTGCAGGCCGCGACCGTCATGTTCGCGGCGGTTGACCGCCACGAGTCCTCGGCGGTGGTGAACGCGATCGACGGCCGAACCGTCGACCCGGTCTTCGGTGTGATGCAGCTCGAGATCTATGCAGCGAGTGAGAGGCATCGAGCAGGCGCATTGCGCCAGCTCGCCGAAATGCGTCGCACAGGTCATGCCGTACTCGGTGTCGATATCGCGACCTTGGCTGCTGGGATCGCGCTCATCGCCGTGGCCGGCCTGGCCTTGACGCGTTCTCAAGGCCGGCTGCGAAACCAGAGTGAGCTGAATCGTCATCAGGCCCTGCACGACAGCCTGACCGGTCTCCCTAACCGAACACTGTTCCAGGACCGAGTCGCGCAGGCGCTGCGGGCGGCGAAACGCTCAGGTAGTCAAATCGCGGTGATGCTGGTCGACCTCGACCGCTTCAAAGACGTCAACGACACTCTCGGGCACCACTACGGAGACCTGCTGTTGGGGCAGATCGCGCAACGCTTCAGCGCGACCCTGCGCGCCGGTGACTCCGTGGCCAGACTTGGTGGCGACGAATTCGCCATCCTCCTGTGTGCCACCAGCGCCGAGCATGCCCTCGCCGCTGCCGGGCGTGTGACCGAGGTGTTGCGAGGTGCCTTCACCGTCCAAGACATCTCGCTCGATGTCGAAGCCAGCATCGGCATCGCCCTGGCCGGCCCCGACACTGACGTCGAAACCGCGCTGCGGCATGCGGACGTGGCGATGTACGAGGCCAAGAGCCAGCATCTTCCGTATGTCACGTACGAGCTGACTCGTGACGACAACACCGTCGCGCGGCTTGCGCTACTTGGTGATCTGCGCCGCGCGGTCAGTGGCGGCGAGCTGACAATGCAATATCAACCGAAGGTCAGCACAACGACGGGCGAACTCCATAGCGTCGAAGCACTCGTCCGTTGGAACCACCCGGCACGCGGGCTGCTGACACCCGACCAGTTCATTCCCATCGCCGAAGGAACCGCTGTGATCCACCCGCTTACGGACGAGATTCTGCGTCAGACGCTCGTGCAGGCTCGCGTATGGCTCGACCGAGGATGGACGATCCCGGTCGCGGTCAACATCTCGGCGCGGTCGCTTCACGACCTCGGTTTTCCCGCCAAGGTGCAGCGGCAGCTCGACGCGATCGGCGTGCCCGCAGAGCTACTCTGTCTCGAGCTCACCGAGGGCGCGATCATGACCGACCCGGCGCGCGCGCTGACGGCTCTCGAAGCGCTCAACGCCATGGGCATCAGCCTGAGCATCGATGACTTCGGCACGGGCTACTCCTCGATGGCCTACCTCAAGGACCTTCCCGTGCGAGAGCTCAAGATCGACCGCTCCTTCGTCATGGATATGAACCGCGACGCGGGCGATCAGATTCTCGTGCAGTCAGCTGTCGATCTCGGCCACAACCTCGGGCTTCACGTCGTCGCGGAAGGCGTCGAGGACGCAACCACCCAGGACGCGCTGGCTGCCATGGGATGCGATCTCGTGCAGGGCTACTTCATCCGTCCACCCACGGGCGCGACCGGCCTCGAAACCTGGCTGCGTGACCGCGCGTCCGCGCCCGCACGGTCCACATAGCGTACGAGCGCCATGACCGTCGCGTTGCGCGACGGTCGGCATCGCATGACACTGGCAGAGGTCGGTCGGCCTCGGACCCCAGGGGTGATTCAAGTCGTGTCGGAGGGGCGTACTCTCACCCTTCGCACGTCGTCGGTGCGATCGGTGCAAGGTTCATGGAGTCCGCTCTTCAGGACCGATGCGATCATGGCGCGGCGACGACTCTTCGGGTCTCCCTGCGGCGAACTGCAACCATCCGTGCGTCGTCGCCCGGCGCAAGCTGTCAAAGTGAAGTGACGTCGACGCGCGATTCAGCCGCTTGTATCGTCGGCACGCATGCGGCGTCAGACCTTCCTGACTGTGGCGACGATGCGCACGAGGAAGCCGTCCGTGTGCACCACGAAATGACCGAGCGCGACGCGGAGCTGCGCGGTCGCGACCTGCTCGCGATGAGCAGAGCGGCCGCCGCGTCAGGCGATGCGGGTGCCGCGCGCGCCTTGCTGACTGCGGCCGCGGGTTCGGAGACGCCGCGGTCGCGGGCGAAGCCGCGGCTGCACTGGCCGCTGCCGAAAACTCCCGACGCCGACGCTCTCGCGCAACGGCGATCTCGCTGCGCAGATCGCGTCGATTGTTCGTCGAGCGAAGGACGGTCCTCTCCGTTCGGGCCGAGCTCGCGGGGCCGAGTCGCGTGAACCTTCGCTCGTGGCCTCGGAAGACGGTGTGTCAGAATCGCGCGCTCTGGGTCTAGACGCGTCGCGTCAGGTTGATCTCAGGCGTCGCGGTCGACTCTTCGGCAGTACGCACATCGGCGTCGAGCAGCAGTTCGCGCTCTCGAAGGATGCGCTGCTCGAGTCGATCGAGTGCTGCAAGCGACACCTCGACGGTTCCATGCTGAACCCCCGCATACTCGAACGGGTTGTCCATGTCCTTGATGAGCCCGATCATGTACGAAAGCAGGAATGTGATCGAACCGATGAGAAAGCAGTCAGCCGCGAGCGGTGTACTTTCGGCAACGAGCAGCCCGATGACGAGCAGGAACGCGACGATTTTCGCGACCACATAGCCGGCACCGACGAACGACGTCTCCTTGATCGTGTCGATCCGGATGACGAGCAACCGCAAGAGATTCTGCTCCTGCTTGAGCCGGACGATATAGCCCGGTTGTGTCAGCGGTTGGAACTCACGGAACCATCGGTTCAACTCGTCGATGCACTCGAGGGCACCGTCGACTCGCGCCCGACCGTGCAACCACTCGTTGACTGCCGCCGCGAATCTGCCGACCGTTTGCAGGCACTGCAGTGCGACCGGCGCCTGCGACTCCCGATACAGGATCTCGCACTCATCGGCGATCGCCTCGCTCCGTCCCGCGATCTCCCCCGGCAGCTTCTCGCTCTCCTTGTAGTCCGTGAGCGTCCCCGCGAGGAGGAACCCGATCAGGAAGACGGTCCCCGCTACGAGGCCCGAGTGGAGCGGATTGAGCGAAACAGTGTCCCAGTTGAGAGCATGAATCGCGAGCTTGGCGAGCACCGCCACGATGACGAGCGGAAGCACCCGATACACGAGGCGAAGATCTGCGTTCCGAAGTCGCCGCAAGAACGGAGATCTTTCGGCCACCGAACCAGGGTACGCGAGATCCAGTTCACTTGCGATTTCGCAGAGACGTCGGCCACTCACTGCAGGCGGCGCTCGGCGGGCGGCTTGCGGACATCGAAGAGCGTCCGAGACGTGGTCGAGTGGAAGACGCCATCGCGCTCGATCTGCTCGTGCAAGTCCTTCAGGCGGTCGCGGTAGCGGTCCACGGTGAAGTCGGGGACGGTCCAGATCACCTTGCGAAGGAAGAACACCATCGCTCCCACGTCGAAGAACTCAAGGCGCAGACGCTCGTTTCGGCACTGAACGATCTCCAAGCCTGCCGCCCGCGCTTGCTCGGCCTCGATCTCGTGATGTCGCCCCTGGCTGGATTCCAGGGGTCCGAGGAAGTACTCGCTGATCTCGACGTTGGTCCCGCTCCCGACGTGCTGCGCGAAGTACGCGCCGCCGGACGCGAGCACTCTGGCGATCTCCGCCCAGCAGACAGTTGCCGGATGGCGACTCGTCACCAGGTCGAACGCGTCGCCGGCGAACGGCAGAGGCGGCTCCTCGGGGTCGGCGACCACGACGGCGCCGAGCGGATGAAGCAGCGCCGTCGCCCGCGCGACGTTGGGCTGCCATCCCTCTGTGGCGACCAGTGTCGGTGGGAAGTTCTCGGCTCCGGCGCCGGCGAGCACCTCGCCACCACCGGTCTGGATGTCCAGCGCGGCCGTCGCGGTGGCGAGCCGATCGCGGAGCAGACGTTGATAGCCCCACGAAGGGCGCCCCTCCGTGGCGCGACCATCCAGCCAGGAGAAGTCCCAGCCCTCGACCGAGACTTCGGCCCCTTCGTCCACGAGCGAGTCGAACGATCTTCCCATGAGCGCATTAGATCAAGCGGCGGCCACCGGTGCGTATCGTGCACTGGTTGCACGCCTCGAGATCTCCGGGCGCACGGCGGCGAGGTAAGGCGAAGATGCAGGCATCAGATGTTCGGCGTGCGGTGGCTGCGGCCATGTCGACCGCCTCAACGCTTGGCCTGGCAGTCGACGATGCGATCGTTCTCCACGACTCGAACAAGCTCGCGCTGCGCCTGCTGCCTTGTGACGTCTTTGCCCGAGTCGCACATGTCGCGCACCAGGTCGCACAGTTCGAAGTCGACCTTGCGCAACGGCTCGCCGAAACCGAGAGCCCCGTGGCCGCTCTCGAGCCTCGAGTCGAGCCGCGTGTCTACGAGCGTGATGGCTTCGTGGTCACGCTGTGGACCTACTACGAATCTCTGTCACCTCGAGAGGTCTCACCAGCCGACTACGCCATTGCGCTCGAGCGGTTGCACGCCGGCATGCGGAAGCTCGATGTCACGACGCCACACTTCACGGACCGAGTCGCCGAGGCGCAACAACTCGTTGGGAGCCGTGACCGCACGCCGGCGCTCGCGGACGCGGACCGGGAGCTTCTCAGCCACACGCTACGAAGCCTGCGACGAGCGATCGGCGACCGCGGCGTCGCCGAGCAGTTGCTGCACGGCGAGCCGCACCCGGGCAACGTGCTCCGCACGAAGAACGGGCCGCTGTTCATCGACCTCGAGACCTGCTGTCGTGGGCCAGTCGAATTCGACCTTGCCCATGTCCCCGAGGAGGTCAGCGAGCGCTCTCCGGACGCTGATCGAGAATTGCTCCGCGAGTGCCGGGTCCTCGTTCTGGCGATGGTCGCAGCATGGCGCTGGGATCCAGGCGACCAACTTCCGAACGGGCAACGAGCTGCGCGAGAACTGCTCAACGCCTTACGCGAGGGTCCACCGTACCCGGCACTCGACGCCGTGATGCGCGTCGAACCAGGTGCGACTGCTCCGTGATCGCGGTGACCGGAGATGATGTTGACAACGTCGCTTCACTCCTACAACCATCACGCATCTCCATCGCGGACTCGCCACCGAATGAGTAGCCCCCTCGCGGTTATCTTCGCGCTGGGGGCGGCTGCGCTGTTCGGCTTGGGGAACGCGCTGGAGCATCGTGTCGCCGTCGAGTTCCCAGTCGTGTCGGGCGTGAATGTCGCGCTCCTCGGACGTCTCGCTCGATCGCGTCAATGGCTCCTTGGTTATGGTGCCGAAACGGGCGCGTTTGGTCTGCATGCCGCAGCGCTCGCCTTCGGAGGGTTGCTCTTTGTGCAGCCCCTGCTCGCGTGCGGCTTGCTGTTCGCGTTGCCCTTGAGCGCTCGCTGGAGTGGGCGGAAGCTTGGTCGCCGGGAGTGGGTCCACGCGCTCTTGCTGTGCGCCGGGCTCGCGTGCTTCCTCATCGCGGCCGCGCCGTCAGGGGGAAGCGACCACGCATCTGCAGCACGGTGGCTGACGTTCGCCGGTCCAGTCGTCCTGTTCAGCGCGGCATGCGTGGTCGGCGCAGTCTGTTCACATGGTCATGTGCGTGCTGCACTGTTCGGTTGTTCCGCCGGCGCGTTGTTCGGCATCAACGCGGCGTTGACGAAAACGTTCGTGAGCCAGCTCGAGAACGGTGTCCCCAATTTGGCGTCCCATTGGGAGGTCTACGCGCTCGCAACCGCGTCGATCGTCGGAATCCTGTTTACGCAGAACAGCTTCCAAGGCGAATCGCTCTCGGCGTCGCTCCCCGGGCTCGAAGCCACCGAGCCGCTGGTCTCTGCACTGCTCGGCGCATCGATCTTTCATGAACGCATCCGAGGAGAGAACGACATCGCGAACGCCCTCATAGGGCTCTCGATAGTCGTCATGTTGTACGCGGTCGTGCGCCTCGCCGGGTTCGCCGGCTCGACATCGCGTGGGCAAGTCGGCTCCGATTCCGTCCACGCCTCGCGAGCGGGCGAGCAGGACGACTACATCGCTGAGCAGGTGCCCTTTCCCTGATGAATACTGACCGATAGCTTCGTCGGCTGATCGGCGACGTGAGGTGATGCAACGATGTGGTTGGTCGGTTTCCGCGACCTGGTCTGGCGACGTCGTAGATTCGTTGTCGCGACACTCGCCGCGGCGCTCGTCTTCGCGATCACGCTCGTGTTGAGCGGACTCACCGCTTCGCTTCGCAACGAGACGAGCAGCACGGTCAAGGCGATCGGCGCCGACGCGTGGGTGTTGCCCGCCGGGGTCAGCGGAGCATTTACGAGCACCGAGACAATGCCCGCGTCGCTCTCGACGATGGTCGCGGCGGCGCCGGGCGTCACGGCTGCCACGCCGCTCGTCCTCGCGCTCCAGACCGTTCGCCTGCCCGGCCTCGCCGACATGAACGTCATCGGCTACGACCCAGGTGGGTTCGTCACGCCGCATGTGCGCTCCGGTCGCGCGGTCCGTCGCGACGGGGAGATCGTCGTCGACGCTCGGCTGGAACGACAGCTCGGCGACCATATTCTGATCGGAACCCGCGACTTCACCGTCGTCGGCACGACCACGGGCGTGTCCTACCTGGGCGGCATCGCCGCGGGCTTCCTCACACTGCGCGACGCCCAAGCGATGTTGTTCTCGGCGCAGCCCCTTGCCACCACTATTGTGACCCGCGGTGTCCCGGAGAGGCTCGGGCCCGAGCTCACGGTGCTCGACAACATGAAAGTGCTCAGCGACCTGCGGCGGCCGGTGCGAATGGCCTCGCAGACCATCGGGTTGCTCGACATTCTGCTGTGGGCGATCGCGGCGGGGATCATCGGAGCGATCCTCTACGTGTCGGCGCTCGAGCGGACTCGAGACTTCGCGGTCTTGAAGGCAATCGGTTCGCCGAACCATTTCGTACTCGCGGGTCTCGCTTCGCAGGCGATTGTGTTGTCGCTCACGGCCGCGGCGGTTGCGATCGCCTTCTCGTTCGCGCTCGCTCCGCTCTTTCCGATGGCCGTCGACGTCCCCTTGCTTGCGTATGCGCTGCTCATCGTCGTCTCCATAGTCGTCGGCTCGCTCGCCGCGATCGCCGGCGTGCGGCGCGCGCTCTCGATCGATCCTGCGCTCGCGTTCGGAGGCTGACGTGGCGACGGTTGCGGCATCGGAGCGAACAGCTGGTGACGTCGTCATCAAGGATCTGACGATCGAATACTCGAGCGGCGGCTACGCGATCCGACCCATCGACGGGTTCAACCTGACCGTCGCATCGGGCAAGCTCGTGCTCCTGCTCGGAGCGAGCGGCTGCGGAAAGTCCTCACTCCTGTCGGCACTCGCCGCCATCCTGACCCCAAAGTCGGGAAGCATTCACGTTGGCGACACCAACGTGGGCGAGCTCCGGGGCCGTGCGCTCATGCAATACCGCCGCAACACCGTCGGTGTCATCTTCCAGTCGTTCAATCTGATTCCGAGCCTGACCGCGCTCGAGAACGTGATGTTGCCGCTTCGAAGCGCCGGCGTGTCGCACGGTCGGGCCCGACCGCACGCGAGCCATCTGCTCGAACAGGTCGGACTTGGCGACCGGCTCAGTCACAGACCCGCCGACATGTCCGGCGGCCAGCAACAGCGAGTCGCGATCGCCCGAGCACTCGCGCACAATCCACCACTGATCCTCGCGGACGAACCGACGGCGCACCTCGACTACATACAGGTGGATGGATTGCTCCGACTGCTCCGGTCTCTCGCGTCTCCCGGAAGGGTCGTCGTCGTCGCCACGCACGACGAACGGATGATCCCACTCGCGGACGATGTCGTGGAACTCACGCCGCACGCCGTATCGGATGGAGGTCCGCCCGAGCAGGTGACACTCGGCGCCGGAGAAGTGCTGTTCGTGCAGGGTCATCCGGGCGATCGTGTCTACGTCGTCGAGAACGGCGAGATCGAACTCGTACGAACATTGATCGACGGTACGAGCGAGACACTTGCCGTCGCTCGTCCCGGCGACTACTTCGGCGAGCTCGCGCCGCTGTTCGGCCTTCAGCGCGCGGCGACAGCGCGCGCATCGACCGACAGCGTGCTCACCTCGTACTCAGTGCGAGATTTCCGCACACTCAAGCAACCCGGCGCGATTGCAGAGCTGTTGAATCACGGCGCTGACGCTTCTACGTAAGCCATTTTCGGACCCGTATGTCTCAAGGGTCGACGCATTCGAACGCTACGCCGTCGCGCTCTCGAACCGCTGCCGTGCTTCGGCGAGCTGGTCGATGCCGTAGACGTCCCAGCGACGTAGACGCGTGTCTTCGTCGCGTTCCCACAGAGCCACGGTTGGAATCTCGAAGGGTCCCGCGTCGCCGTCGCCGAACAGCGTCACGACCTCGAGCATCATCCGGCCTTTGCTGACAGAGTGATAGACGCGGACTCGCAACCTGCGCGACATCGTGCCCAGCGACCGAATGAGATCGAGGTAGGCGGCGACCCCGTTATATGTTCCCCATCCGACGGGACGATGATCCTCGGCGACGAAGTCATCAGCGTGCATCGGCGCCAACGCGTCCAAGTCCTGCATTGCGACCGCCTGCGTGTGCGCTCGCGCGGCCGCGATCGAACGCGCGGTTCCCGGATCAGCACGCGCGAGGTAGCGCGTGTCGAGCGCGTCGTACGCCCCGTCGATATCGTCGGCGGCGAACAGCATGCTTCTCGCCACGCGTCCCTGCTCGTCGACCTCGAGCAGCGAGTAGTGCTCATCTGCGAACGTCGTTTCGTCGGAGGCGCCGTGGAGACGGATCTTCGAAAGGGCGAGGTACTCGCCGCGGGTCGCGACGACGTCGTAGTCCCAGAAGAGCGACGGAACGTCGAAGAGGAGGCGCGTCGCCTCGAGGATCGTCGTGCCAAGGAGGTCACGGCGATCGTCATAGCGGCCGTCGCTCGCGATCGTGTCGGCCACACCGGACCAGTCGCGAGCATCGAAGGATGCGACGAACCGGCGTATGTTCGCGGTGACGAGGTTCTCGAAGCCGTGCGTCTCCACCGTCGAGTCCCGCACCTCGCCCGAGAATGACTCGAACCGCTTCCGTGCGTTCGCGAACTGGTCGAGTGGATACATCTCTCGCCGTCGAATCCGACCGGCCTTGTCGTACTCGGACACACTGACCAGCGGGTTCTCGAAGGGACCACCGTCTCCCTGACCCTTCGTCGCGCCCACCGAGAGCACGGCGCCGCCCCGGTGCGCACGGTGGTACATCACGAGGCGGAGATCGCGTGTCAGTTCGCCGAACGTCCGGAACATCTCGACGTACGCGTCCGGTCCGTGCAGCGTGCCCCAACCGATCGGCCGGTGGTCGACGAGGACGTGATCGTCGGCGAGCAGCGCCCGAAGCGCACACCAATCATGCTCCGAAACGGTCTGGGCGTACGCCAGCGCTTCGCCGTCCAGCACGCGCGCGTCGAGCTCTGCAAATGCCGCGTCAACGTCGTCGGCATCGAAGAGCGCGCTGAAGACGCGTTGTCCCGAGGCGTCGACCTCGTCGAGCGTGAGGAAGTCGAGCTCGCTCGCAGCCGTCGCCTTGCGCGCCGCACTCCACCGAGCCCTGTGCAGCGAGAGGTGCTGTTCGCGCGTCGCGAGAAGCGAGATTGTCCACGACGTCCCGAAGGCCATCGCGTCACGATTCGTCGCGAGATAGTCTTCGAGGTCGATCTCGGCACCCGCGCCGAATCGTCGTCTGTCGTGCTGCACGTAGTGTGGCGCCAGGAACGAAACGAACACCGCCCAGTCTTCACGGTTGAGAGCCTCGACGGTGCGCGACATCGTACTCGCCGCGACGTTCTCGAAGTACGCCGCGATCTCTGCGGTCGTGTCGCGATCGACCTCCCGCTCCGCAACTGGCGCGTGCGCCCCGCGGGCGCGTTCCGCGAGAAGCGTTGCGCCCTTCGTGTCCCACAGTTCCGTCGCGCGGTCGGTCTCAATCCTCGCGTCGTCGACGCGTCCGGCGGCGTGTAACGCGATCGCGAGGGCCATGCGCGCGTCGGCGTGGTCGAGCAACGCGTCGGTAGGCGCGGCGAGCGCGACCGCATCACGGGCGTATTGCACGGCGCCGTCGTGCTCGCCACGCTGCACCAGCGCCTCGGCGCGAACACCGCGCCACGCGATGCCGGCCTTGAGATCGTCGCCCGCGAGCTCCTCGCTCGCGATGCTCAACGCTTCGGCGTCCGCGGGGCGGCCCTGATCCAGCACGGCATGTGCGAGCAGCGCCGCGGATTGGGCTGCGCTGACACGTAACCCGCGGCTTCGAAACCCGTCGTACGCGGTGCGCAAGAGGCGTTCCGCCGCAACGGGTTCACCCGCGAGCAGCTCGATCATGCCGGCGAACATGTCAGTCTCGAGGATGCGCGGTGCAACACCGAGATCCTCGACGATACGCCGCGACGCGTCGATCATGCGCCGGGCCGCGTCCACACGATCGCGCAGTGCCTCGAGCACCGCCTGGCACCGCAGCGCGACCGCTTCGACCGCCGGCGCGCCGGCGGTGATGCGCAACACGCGTACGACGTCGAGGCAACGACCGCTGGCGCGAGTCACGGGGCTCGGTCCCGCGAGCGCCGCAAGGGGCGCCTCGGCGAGCACGGCGTTCGCGCGTCGCCTGTCACCCGCGCGGCGTGCGGCGGCGAGCGCGCGGTCGAGCGCCGCTTCGGTCGCGCCGACTTCGCCGAGGCGCGAGAGCGCGAGCGCATGGACCCAGTGCGCGGTGGCCGCGCCCGCGTCGTCGTTGTCGGCTGCGAGCGTGACCGCCGCCTGCGCGACATCGTCTGCCGTCTCGCGCAAGCGCTGCGGCGCGGTCAACACTGCGAGCTGTCCGGCGAGGCACGCGTGCCACGCGTGCAACCGGCGGGAGTCGCCAATCGCTTCCCGCAGCTCGTCCACCGCACGAGCGGCGTTCTTGACATCCCCGACCGCGAGCAAGGCCTCGCACCAGTCGAGCATGAGCTCGGTGCGCTCGTCGTCGGCGCGCTCGATACCCGCCAGTGCGCGTCCGAACAGCCCGGCTGCAGCCGCGACGTCGTCGCGCCCGAAGGCGGCGCGCCCCGCAGTCGCGAGGTGATGTGCAGCACGCACACCACACGCCCGGCCGCGCTCGTCGAGCGGACCAAGCTCGCGTAAGTGTTGGTGTGCTTGTTCGAGGTGCCAGCCGAGCGTCTCGTCGTGCTCGGCGAGCGCATCACCTGCACTGGCTTGCAGCCAATCGGCGAACTCCACATGCAAGTCGGCACGTGCACCTTTCAGCAAGCGGCGATACGCGGCATCGTGAATCAAGACGTGGTGGAAGCGGTACACGGGCTCGCCGAGAAACCAGCCCGTATCGCGCTCGACGAGCTCGCGTCGACGCAGCGCCTCGAGATGCGCATCAAGATCGGTACGCACGGTCGTTGGCAAGAGATGCTCGACGGCCGCCCGCGAAAACTGATCGCCGACGACGGCCGCGCGTTCGAGCACGGTTCGCTCGTCCGGCCGCAGGCGTTCGAGACGTGCCGCAAGCAGCGCCTGGATCGTCGGCGGGATCTCGCGCTCGGCGAGCTCGACGGTCGCGGTCCACCGGTCGCCGGACCGGACGACCGCGCCATCGTCGACCAACATGCGCACGAGCTCGCGCAAGAACAGGGGGTTGCCCGCGCTCGCGGCGAGCACGTGCCCGGCTACCGCCGCCGGCAGCTCGTCCGCGCCGAGCACGTCGGCCGCGAGCCGCGTGGCCGCGCGCGCGTCGAGCCCGCCCAGCGTCACGATGTCGCTGACCGTCGTTCCCGGCACGGTCAACGCGGCGCGGGTGTCGCGCAGCTCGGACCGGGCCGCGCCGAGCAAGAACAACGGCACGTCGTCGCTCCACTCGACAATGTGCTCGATGAGGTCGAGCAGCAATGGCTCGGCCCAGTGAAGGTCGTCGAGCACGAGGAGGACCGGCCGCCGGAGCGCCAAGACGCGCAAGAATCGGCGAACCGCCCAGAACGCCTCCTCCGTGCTCGGCGCGGCACCACCGAGCAACGACGTCACTCCCGAGATGATTCGGTCGCCTTCAGGTTCACGCTCGCCAACGAGCCGCGCGATCGCCTCGCGGGCAGTGTCGGCGTCTGCACCTTCGTCGAGCTCGGTCAGCGAGCGCAGCGCATCTGCGAAGGGCGCGAACGTCGCGCCGCCCGCGTGGTCGCATCGACCAAGCAACACGATCGACTGAGCGCTCACCTCGTGCGCGACTTCCCCGATCAGGCGCGACTTGCCGAGCCCGGGCGAGCCGATCACCATCGCGAGCCGTGAGTGCGCACTTCCGACGGCGTCGGCGTACACCGCGGTGAGCCGATCGAGCTCGTGCTCGCGGCCAACGAACACAGTTGCTGCGGGCGCGCTGGGCACTTGCAGTGACACCACCCGAAACGCAGCGACGGGATCGGCCCGGCCCTTCAATGCCAATTCGCCCGCCGCCGCGAGCGTCACTTTGTGGTGCACGAGCCGCCGCGTTGTCTCACCGATGAGCACGCCGCCGTTTGCGGCCTCCTGTTCCAATCGTGCTGCGACGTTGACCGGGTCTCCGACGACATCGTCATTGCCTTCACTCACGACGACCTCACCGGTGTTCACGCCGACACGCATAGCCAGCGCGCCCATGCGTCCTGCGACGTCGCCCGCCATTCGGGTAAACGCTTCCTGGGCGGCGACAGCACCGCGCACAGCACGGAGCGCGTCGTCTTCGGCGACATTCGGGACGCCGAAGACCGCCATCACGCCGTCGCCCATCAGCTTGACGACGGTGCCCCCGTGCGACTCGATCGCGGCGCGCACGATCGCGTAGTACTGCTCCATGAGGTGGCGAACTGATTCGGCGTCGGTGCGCTCTTGGAGCGATGTCGATCCCACGAGATCGGCGAACACGACGGTTACCGTCTTGCGGGTGCTCCTACCGGAGACTGCCCCCGCCGGAGAGAATTGCGAACCACAGCTGTCGCAGAACCGCGCCCCAGGTTCGCGTTCTGTACCGCACGTGGGGCAACGTTCGACGAGCGGTGCGCCGCAACCGGCGCAATAGCGCGCGCCCTCACGGTTCGGCTTGCCGCAGCTCGCGCACTCCATATCTGCGTTCCGAAGTCGCCGCAAGAACGGAGATCTTTCGGCCACCGAACCAGGCTACGCGAGATCCAGTTCACTTGCGATCTTGCAGAGACGTCGGCAACGGTCGTAGGCACCGTGTAGGACGGCGGCGCGAAACGTCAACTAAATGCTCAGCGACCGGCTCCGGCGGGTATACGGGAGGCATGCTCACACTCCTGCTGATCATCTTGATCGTCGTCCTGTTGTTCGGAGGGGGCGGCTTCTACTACCGAGGCCGAGGCCGACGAGGCGTCTGAACTGTTCGGACACAACCCGATCGCGGCGACACGGCACATGTACACCGCGATGCGTCAGGTCCAACGCTGGGGCGGTGGTTCGTTGGCGTCATCGGCGGCTTGTTCTCCGGCGTCGGGTCCGAAGCCAACGCCGACACGTTGTTCAGGCCGGCGTTCTTCTTGATGCGCGATGTCGTGGAGCACGCGCTGGTCGGCGTCGGTGAGGGGTGGCTGAACGATGCTGCGCGGCCAGAGCCGTCGGCTGCGCACGACGTTCAGTTCGGCGGCGTACAAGCTGAGTTGCGACACGAGATAGAGCCATCCGATCAGTCCGAGTACGAACCCGAACTGCCCGTACACGACTTGCGCGTGCCGGAGCTGATGTTGCACCAACGCTGTGCCGGCCGTGACCAAGAGTGTGTATCCAACTCCCCCGATCACTGCGCCCGGCACCAGATCACGCGTTGCGATGATCTTGGGGGTGAGGATGCGGAACGCCAACACATACAGGCTCACATTCACGAGCAGGCCCGCGCTCGACAATGCCACCCTGGTGACCATTCTCTGGTCGTTGGCGGTCGCGACGCCCGCGAGCGCGGCCGGCAGCGCGATTCCGAACCCGAGCGCACCGAAGAACACCAGCCCGCGCCCGAGACGGGGACCGTAGCCCGGGCGCACCACACCAGGCACGTTCCATACCTGCGCCATCGCATGTTGCGCGGACTGCGCGGCGCCCAGCGCGCCATACAGAAGACCGAACAGACCGAACGCCAGCCCCAGGGTGCTGCCCGACAGCGGATGCGCGACATCGCCGAGCTGTTGGCCGTACACGGGAAACTGTTTCAACGCACTACCTACGACACTGTGTTCGATACGAGCGTTCCCGATGAACCCCAGGATCGTGGTCAAGATCAACAGCAACGGGAACAGCGACATGAATCCGTAGTGCGTGAGCAACGCTGCCAGCGCCGGACCCCGATCGTCGCCGTATTTCTTCACCACGCCGAATACCAGGCCGCCCCAACGGCTCCGTTGCTGGGCACGGTCGAATACTCTGACGGCTCGCTCAATGGGGTTCACGGCATCGTCGTACCCCACCCACGCCGCGACACGGTCGGGTCGTTCGCAAAGAACCGTTACGGTCGCCGTTCCCGCATGCCGATCGCGGATCGAAGGCACGGGTGACGGGCTCTCGAGCGGATCGCTGCCGGTCGCGCGGCGGTGGACTCGCTGACCGCGCGAATGGGTACGGCAAGGGTCTCTGTCGACGACGCCGGACCCCGTGATGTTCACTTCGAAGCATGTGCAGGTTGACTTGCCGCCGGACCGGTCCGCGGCACGCGTCGCCAGGAACGCGCTCGCGGCGTTGACGGCGAACGAAGTCGCGCAGCTCGTTGTCGGGGAACTGGTCACCAACGCCGTGATGCACGGGTCGCCGCCGATCAGCTTGTCTGCAGTCCCCCATGCCACCGGTCTACGCATCGAGGTCCGCGACGGCCGACCCGATCTCGGTCCGCCTGCCCGGGACTCCAGAGGCCTTCGGCTGGTAGAAGCGGTCGCGTTGAAGTGGGGCATCGACACGCACTCCGACGGCAAACTCGTCTGGGCGTTCCTCCCCATCTGACCTGCGGGCGGGTCTTACTGCTCGAAGACGAACATGTCCGCCAGGCCGGTGATGGCAAAGACTTCATGCACGACGCGACTTGCGCCGACAATTCTGAGGTCGGTGCCGTTACTGGTACAGACGGCGGCCGCTCGGACGAACTCGCGAAGTCCCGAGGAATCGCAGTACCCGAGCGCGGTCAGATCGATCCGCAGCTCGGCGGGCTGGTCTTTGCACGCTTCGGCGAGTCTCGCCGCAAGGGTCGGGGCCGTGGCCATGTCGAGCTCACCTTCGAGCACAAGTCGAGCTCGGCCGTTGCCGTCATCGTAGAAGCTCGCGCGAAATAGCTCCGAGGTCACAAAGCTGCCCCCGTTCGTCCACGACGAAGTCAGGACACGGCACAGTCAAATGAAGCTCGACTCGGCATAGGGATCGACCAGCACGGGTCGCAACTTACGCATATCCCAAGCAACTCTCAATCACCCGATCGGGTAGTTGTCGCTGAGTGGCACTGTAGGATCAGATCGTGACCAAGCCGACACGCGTCACGCTCGAGAACGACTATGAGATCGTGCTCGAAGGGCTCCGGGCCCTCCTCCGCCCCTACGCCTCGGACATCCACGTTGTAGAGCTCGACATCAAACGCCGGCCGCGACGTCGCGTCGACGTCACCCTGCTCGACACCTACGGCGATACCCAAGACGTGGCACAGCGGGTGGCCGATCTTGTCGCTGACCCCGCAGCGGGAGCCGTGGTCGTTTTCAGTTTTTCCGACCAGCAAGGCCTTGTGCGACGCGTCCTCAAAGCCGGCGCGAGCGGGTTCATCTCCAAAGCAGTGAGTACAACCGACATCGTCGAGGGCATCCGAGCCGTAGCACGCGGCGAGCGCGTGATCCTGCACCGGCAAACGCAACGCGGTGCAATCGACACCGAGCTGCGCTGGCCAGGCCGAGACATCGGCCTCACCGAACGAGAAAGCGAGCTCCTCGCCTTACTTCCTACGGGCATGACCAACCAACAACTCGCCGAGCACCTCTACGTCAGCGACAACACGATCAAAGCCCAACTCCGCAGCCTCTACGCCAAACTCGGTGTGCACAACCGCACCCAAGCCGCGACGATCGCCGCACAAGACCTCCTCGGCCCCCACTGATAGCTGCCACAACACGGCTTTGACCCGGGGCGACGGCGAAGACGTCGCATCGGTGCTGAGGAGGCGGGAGGCCTGCCGCTTCAGGAAACGGTCACGGTAGAAGTGTGTGCGCTGATGTGGGCTCCTTGGGCGAGGACGACGGCGCGGTCGGGTTCCGGGATCCCGGCGCGCAGTACGAAGCCGGGCGTGGTGGGAACGAGCCGTCCGGTGAAGGTGATGTGCTGACCGGATCGCAGGTGGAACGGCGATTCGCCTGAGCCATCGAACTGGACCCAAATTCGCGCGCTTTTGTCGCTGCCGATCCAAGCACCCTCGTCGGCGCGTACCGCGAGTACCAGCGCCGCACGTGCTCGCACGGGTCGGCCGATGAATGGCGTCAGGCCTTGGGTGGGGATGGGAAGCAGAGATCGTTTTTCGGACATGACCGGCGAGGTTGCGGCAACGGTTGTCGTGGGCGAAGCGGGTCTTGGCCGCGCTGAAGGCTGCGTGAGCGCGATGACGGCAATCGTTCCTACCGCGACCGTGGTGACACCGGCGACGATCTGGACTTTGCCGTTCCGGGCGACGCGGCCCAAAGCCTTGACGGGATTGATGAAGAGGAAAGGGATGAACCCGGCGATGGAGCGGCGCCGCTCGACGAGTGGCGCGCTCAAACTCGCGCACGTGGAGCACGTGAGGAGGTGGTCGCCGGCGCGAAGCGAGCGTTGTCGGCGCGTGTCGCCGGAGGAAAGTGCCAGGAGCACCGATCGACATCTTGGAGTGGGAAGCGTGATGCCCCGGAATGCGAGAAGAAATTCGACACGGAGGCGCGCTCGTGCGCGTGCGAGCCGGACCGCGATGGCGCCGGGCGTGGTGTCGTGGGTGTCCGAGAGCGCAGCGGTGTCGATCCCATCCACTTCGTGTGCGAGGAGAAGCGCGCGGTCGGTGGCGTCGAGCCGGGTGAGTGCGGTTGCGAGCGCGTCCGTCTCTTCGCGTTGCAGTGTGAGCTCTTCGGGGCCATCGAGGCCGATGTAGTCGACGAGGCGGTGAACGTGTCGTCGGTGGGTCCCGTCGTGGCGCGCGCGGCCGATGATGAGGTTTCGGGCCGTCACGATCGCGTAACCCTGGAGCGCGTCGGGACCGAGACGCCGTTCGGCGGCCGCGACCTTGACGAGGGTCTCCTGCACGAGATCCTCGACGTCGTGGGGATCGTTCACCCGGGCCGCGACGACACGTCGGATGACTCCACTGAGCGCAGTGGCCGAGGCGGGTGAGATGCCACTGAGTGTCTGGTCCACACAGAAAGAGTGCCCGTCCACATTTCTTCGAAACGCGCGTCATGGAGAGTGCCGTCACGCGTTTTTCCTCATGTGTGCCGACTACTGGCCTGTCTCGCTCGCCATTCCAAACATCACATCGCATCACCGCGGAGGGTCGCTGACGTATCACTGTCTTCGTCGTCTGAGGTGAACGGTCAGCGTTTGGGAGATGCAGACGTTTGGCATGACCGCGTTCTTGTGGACCGTCGGGGCGACAAGATCGGCAAGATCGCTGCGGTCTACGTCGAGGAAGTGACGAACCAAACCGCGTGGGTGCTCGTCCACACCGGCGTGTTCGGCATTCGGGAGAGGATCGTTCCGATCGTCCATGCAGTCAGGCACGGCGACGATGTCTCCGTACCGTTCGAGAAGGCATTCGTGCTGGATGCCCCGAGCGTGAACGCCGAGATCGGACTCACCGAAGGTGAAGCAGCTCTGCTCGGCACCTTTTACCGCCTCGTCGACTCGGACGCCGCGTCGGATGGAGACGCGCCAGTGATGCGCGGGCGCGCGAAGCGGTGCGAGCCCCCGTTGCGAATTTCGCTACCCGAAACCTCGGTGCGGCTCTTGGAGCCGTACTGCAAATCCCGGAAGGAAGTCATGACGAAACTCGACTACGACGCATGGATTGGTCATCAGGCCATCGACATCGATGGGCAGAAGATCGGCAAGATCGCTGCGCTCTACAACGACGATCAAACCGGCCAGCCCGAGTGGGTGACGATCACGACCGGTCTGTTCGGTTCAAAGGAGACTTTCGCACCGATTGCCGGCGCCCGCGCTGCCGGTGACGATCTCCAGCTCGCCTACTCCAAAGATGAGGTCAAGGGCGCGCCCAAGGTCGATCCGGATGGACACCTCGAGCCGTCCGAAGAAGGCGAGCTGTACCGCTACTACGGCCTCGAGGATGAAGCGGCGCCCGCGCAAACCGAGGCTCGCGACGACGCGATGACCCGCTCCGAAGAGGAGCTCAGCATCGCAAAGCAGAAGAAGGAAGCCGGTCGCGTCCGCCTCGTCAAGCGCGTCGTGACCGAAGACGTCAACGTGACCGTGCCGGTGCAGCACGAGGAGATGCGTCTCGAACGCGAGGACATCACCGACGCCAACCGGGCCAAGGCGATGGACGGCGCCGAGATCTCCGAAGGTGAGCACGAGATGGTGCTCAACGCCGAAGAGGTCGTCGTGTCCAAGCGGGTCGTGCCCCAAGAGCGGGTCAGGCTCGCCAAGGACACCGTGACCGAGGACAAGAAGGTCTCGGAAACGGTCCGCAAGGAACAGATCGACATCGACGCCGACAAGCCCGTCAAGCAGTAGCGACCGTCCACGACACGCCGGACGGCCTACCGCCGGCGTGTCCGTGGTCGTTCGTCCGCGCAATGCTCAGGAAAGGACGCGCAAGGCCGTGCTCGCAGTTCAGTTCAGCAAGGGCATCGAGGATGCCTGGTCCGAGGTTGCCACCTTCATCCCGAAGTTCTTTGCCTTCTTGCTCATATTGGTCATCGGTTGGTTTGTCGCGAAAGCGATCGCCAAGATCGCCGGCAACGTCTTGGAACGGGTCGGCTTCGACAAGGCCGTCGAGCGGGGCGGCGTCAAGACGATGCTCGACAAGTCTGACTACGACGCTTCCGACATCGTGGGCAAGCTCGTGTACTACGCGCTGCTGCTCGTCGTGTTGCAGCTTGCCTTTGGCGTGTGGGGGTCGAACCCCGTGAGCAACGCCATAGGCGGCGTCATCGCTTACTTGCCGCGTGTCCTCGCCGCAATCCTCATCGTCGTCATCGCGATGGCGATCGCGGCCGCTGTCAAAGAGCTCGTCGAGGTCTCACTCGGCGAGCTCGACTACGCCCGCACCGCCGCGTTCACCGCATCCGCCGTGATCGTCACGATCGGATTGTTCGCCGCACTCGACGAGCTCCGCATCGCTCCCGCGATCGTCACCGGCCTGTTCTACGCCCTCCTGGCCACCTTCGTCGGCGTCACGGTGATTGCAGTCGGTGGTGGAGGGATCAAGGCGATGCAGACACGATGGGAGAACGTGTTCGCAAAGTACGACGAAGAGAAGCCACGCTTCGACCGGGAGCGCCAAGGAGCATCCGAACGGATCAAGAGGCGCGCCCAGGAACGCATGGACCAAGCAAAAGCCGAAGCCGAGACTGTCAAGCGAGACGTCGCAACGCGTCGACGGTAGAGACGTTCACGAAGGAAGGTTGGCGCGTTCACGTCGTGCCATCGAAGACCGCCGCGCAAGGGCTGCCGGGTTGGAGACGGAAGTCGGCATTGGCGCGGTCGACGTACATGGGGTTGGCGATGATGTTGTTGGCAACGGCGAATCCGCGCGGCGTTTCTGTCATGACACCGCCGTCTTGGTTGTAGTAGGGGTCGGTATTGGTTGCCCAGACGCAGTTGTCGTGCACGGTGTTTCCGGTGCCGATGAGCGGCGTTGTCGAGTTGGGCGGCGGCGGCCAGTTCGCTTCGACGTTCCATCGGATGTTCGAGTTCGTGATGATGTTGTTGTGCACCGAGTTGTTGCTCGACGCGGTCGTGCCGTCACCGCCAAAGATGACGCCCTCGCCGTTGCCGTCGATCACGTTGCCGTAGACCTGTGTGCCTTCGGAGTCGGGATACAACTGGATACCGCGATCGACGTTGTCGTAGATCCAGTTGTTGCGGATGATTGCGCGGTCGGAGGCTTCGACGTAGAAGCCGTGGTCACCGTTTTGGGACGGGAACTTGCCGCAATCGTGGATACGGCTGTTCTCGATGATGGCGTTGACCGCTCGCCCAAAGGAGGGGTCGGCGGGGCCGAGAATGAAGCAGATCTCGCTGTGGAAGTTCGTGACGTCGACGTTGTCGAAGGTGTCGTTGGCAGCGAAGATCGCGGGACCGATTATCGTCTCCGGATTGCGGCCGTCGAGATCGAGCTCTCTGACGGTCACATTGTGACCGGTCTTTTGAATCCTGAGCGCGCCTTTCAACGTCGCGCGCTCACCGGGATAACTCGTCAACGTGATGTTGTGCTGCGTGATGTTGATCTCGTCGTCGAAATCGAAGATGCCCGATCGCAAGCACCCCGTCTGGCCGGGCGCCAGGTGGTCGACCATATATTGCGCGGTATGCCACGGCGCAGCACGCGTCCCGGGATTTCCATCGGACCCGCTCGTGGACGCGATCTTGTCGCAGGTGCGGTAGCCGTAGAGCTTGTGGTCGTTCGAACCGACGTACAGTGCCTCAGTGCCAACCGCCGGGGATGACAGCACCTGATCGCCCGTCGTCGCGGTCCACACCGCGGTGCAGGTCTTGGGGTTGCCGGCACAGTTCACGCCGGACGCATCGAATCCGTAGAGCTTGTGATCGCCGGAACCGACATACACCACCCCGTTCGCGACGGCCGGCGACGAAGAGACAGCACCACCCGTCAATGCGGTCCACACCGGTGAACACACATTGCTGCTCGAGCAATCGGTGTTCCCGCCGGCATCGAAGGCATAGAGGCGATGGTCCGCCGAGCCCACATACACCATGGTCTTCGTCACCGCCGGCGACGACGAGATCGCCCCGCCCGCCGCGGTCGTCCTCCAAAGCGGTGCACATGCCTCGGGAGCGCCCGAACAGTTCGTGCTGCCCGCCGCATCGAACGCGTACAGGACGCCGTCTTGGGCTCCGACGTATAGCGTGTTGTTCGCGACCGCCGGTGCACCTTTGATCGCGGCGCCTACGGTCCCTGTCCACAGCGGAGTACACACCTTCGGGCTTGCCGAACAGTTCGAGCTGCCGGCGGCATCGAAGGCGTACAACCGACCATCATCCGAACCGACGTAGACCATCCCACCGGCAACCGACGGCGACGAGTACACCGCCCCGCCGGTGACCGCGGTCCACAACGGACTGCACGTCGCGGGAGCCGACGTCGAGCAGTTCACTTTGCCCGCCGCATCGAACGCGTAGAGCTTGTGGTCAGCAGATCCGACGTACACGACGCCCTCCGCGACCACCGGCGACGACTGCACGACGTCCCCGGTCGTGGCGCTCCAGCGCGGTGAGCAAACCTTCGGAATACCCGTACAGCCCGATCCGCCTGTCGCATCGAACGCGTAGAGCTTGTGATCGTCCGAGCCGACATACACGATCCCGTTTGCAACGGCGGGCGACGACCGGACCGCACCGCCCGTCAGACCGGTCCACAACGCGCGGCAGCTTTCCGGCAACCCCGAGCAATTGGCGCTGCCCACCGCGCTCACGGCATATAACTTGCCGTCGTCGGAACCGACATACGCGATGTCACCCGTGACCGCGGGAGACGAGCGCACTGCTCCACTTGTTGTCGCAGTCCACGCCTGGGCCAGGTTCGTCACGTTCGCCGAAGCAATCGAACTCCCCTGTGAGACCCCTGCCCGGTCAGTGCCCGCGCGGAACATCGACCAGTCACAACCCGCACATAACACAGTCAACGCCAGCGCCAAGACTGCACGGGATATCGGTCGACACTTCATGGCCGGCGACGACGGCAACCGATTCATTGCAATCACCTCTCCGAATCGCACTGATCTGATCCGCATTGAGAGGGCCCGAATCGCGGGTTGCGCAACTTCAAACCACTCGCGTGCCATTCAATCAGGAGACACGCGTGTGCATCGACTGCCCGCGAACGGGTCGTTGTTGTCGCTTTCGAGCCTGCCGCCACCGGGTCCGCAGTTGATCTTGGTGTCGGCGCGGCCGTCCCGGGCGTCTATGTGGTCACGTCCCTTGCCGCCGAGCATGACGTCGGCACCAGGGCCGCCGACGAGGAGGTCGTTGCCGGCGTGGCCATGCAGTCGATCGCCGCCCTTGAGGCCGTAGATCTTGTCGTCTCCGGCGCGGCCCCAGATCGTGTTGTCGTGGTTGTCGCCGCGAAGGATGTCGTTGTTCTTGGTGCCCTCGAGAATCTCCGCGTTCTTGATCGTCGTCGCGCCGGTGCCGAGACATTTGCCACGGAATCGTGCGGAGTGACCGAGCAGGCTCGCGTCGATGCCGAGATGATGTACGACTCCGTCCGGGGTGGTGGTGTCGCAGTGTTTTGTGGTGCGTGCGAAGCCGGCGATATCGCGTCCGCCGCCACCGCCGTCGAACAGGTGTCCTTGGCTCGGGTCATTGGTCACGAGTTGGTCGTTGCCGCCTCCGCCGTAGTCCTGGTCGCCCCCGGTACCTTCACTGATGAGCGCGTCCTCGCCGTCTTCGCCCTTCATGACATCGGCGCCGTCAACACCGCTGAAAAGGTTTTCGCCGCCGGCGCTGCCTCGCAGCATGTCGGTGCCCGGCCCGCCATCGACGTCCACACTGATCGACTGCGGCACCGCGTGACTGGCGTTGGTCTCCACGTTGAGCTCATCGTTCCCGGCACCGCCCCACATCAGTGCGAGGCCGCCGCGGCCGCGCGCAGGCGCGGGGCCGAACGCACAGTCGGTGCAACCCGCCGTTCCGGCTGGCGCGTCGACATGGAAGCCGCCGGCCACGTGGTTGATCGTGAACTGGTCGTCCGCGGGTCCACCGACGACCAGCAACGCGGGATCGGGGCTCGGGCCGCCGCTGGGCGTCCAATTCTCGACGGTCACGAATGGTGCCGCGCCCTCCGCCGGCCCGCAGCTCGTCGGCGTCCCGATCCAGCTGCCTGAGCAGGTGTCGGCGCCGGGTCCGCCGTCGACCATGCCCGTTCCGTTGCCGATGAGCGTGTCGTCAAACGCCGAGCCGATCACGGACTCGATGTGCACCGCCCGCTCGAGCTTCTGATGCGGCTGGTTCGGATCAGGTGCGGGGCCGCCCTCACCGACCGCGTATCCGTTGCCGAGATCCACCGTCACGCCCGTGTTGTCATTTCCGTTGGGCGTGGCGGTCAGGAAGCTCGCGACATCGTCTGAGCCGCCCCCGCCGTCATAGACGTCGCGGTTGGTGCCGCCGCGCAGCCAGTCTTTGCCGCCGCCGCCTTTCATGATGTCGACGCCGTGTCCGCCGACAAGGAGATCGTCGTCCGGGCCACCATACAGGTGGTCATCGAGGAGCTGTCCGAACAACTGGTCGTTGCCGCCGTCACCGTAGAGGTGGTCACCAGCGCCGCCGCCGTAGATGATGTCGTTCCCGCCCTCTCCACAAACGATGTCGTTTCCATCACGGGCAAAGATGATGTCATCGCCGCCCGTGCCGTCGATGACGTCATCACCGGGCGTCCCGAAGAACGGTTTCTTGTTCACGACCGTCCGTCCCGGCTTGTCACAGTGAGAATCGGACGCCCTCGCGACGCTCGCTGTAGGACGTGTGACACCGCTCGCCGCGTGCACCCCGCCGAGGGCGCACAACGACACGACCAGCGCGCCAGTCGCGAAAAACGCGAGAGTGCCTCGTGCAGACCGAGAGACGGTTCGAGCCATGACCACTCCTATGCGTCGTTGCGCCGAATACGTCGGCTCACCCGTTCGTCAACACTTTCCGCGGTCGCACCACAAACCACTCGCGGGGTGACCAGTCGGTAACCCTTCGAACGGGCCGGTGCCACCCGGAAGCGGCGGACCGAGCACACCATGGACGTTCGGCTTGTTGGCCACCGTCCACAACACGTACTGCGCCCAGAGGTTCCACAGCTCCTTGGCGAACTCACGGTTGATGTCCTCGTACAACTTCGTGCGAGCCGCCGGATCGTTGCTCACCCGGGCGTCATCGAAGGCCTTGTTGATGATCGGGTCGTTGAACCCCCCGAAGTTGATCGCGTTGTCACACGCCGGTGCGCCGTTCGGGCCCGACCCGACCGCACCCGAGTTGCCACAGTGCCACCACACGTATTGCGTGTCGTCGTCGGCACCGGGATGGTTCCGCCACAGCGTCGCATCGAACTGACGGCCGACCGCAATGTTGATCAACGTGCTCTGGTCCGGGACCGAGTTGAGGTTGATCTTGATCCCGCCGTTCTGGTCCAGCATCTGCTGGATCAGAACGGCATCCTGGGTGGTATCGGGATCGGCGGTATGACTCAACGTGAACGTCAGATCCCGCCCGGTCTCCTGCTTGTACTGCGCGGCCGCCGCTTTCGCCTTCGCGGGGTCGAAGTTCGGCAGGCCGGTGTCATCCAGGTGACCGTCCACGCCCGGCGCGAAGGGACCCGACGCATTCGTGAGGATGTTGTCATTGCGAAGCCGGTTGAACGTGTCACGATCGACCGCGTAGGCGAAGGCCTTGCGCGCCGACAGGTGATTGAACGGCAACTTGGTCGCGTTCAACATCGTGTACCCGACCTCGGTGAACTTGTCGGACTCGGTATCGGCGAGCTTGCCGTTCTTCACGTCGTCCCGGATCTTCACGACCTGCAACGCCCCCGAGAAATGCGCCATCTGGAAATCGCCTGCCTCGAGCGAACCCAGCCGTTTGGGGCCGTCCTCGAGCGGCACGTACGTGATGCGATCCAGATACGGCAGCTGGACGCCGTCCTTGTCCTTCCCCCAGTAGTCCGGGTTTCGGACGGCCACGAACTTGTCACCAAACTTCCAGGACACGAACTTGAACGGGCCCGTGCCGATCAGCTTGGTGTTGCAGTCCTTTGATTCCATTTGCGCCTTGGCCATGATCCCGAGGCGGTTGCTGCCCCACAAGAACCACGGAAACGCCGACCACGGCCGCTTCGTCGTCACCGTCAACGTGAGATCGTCGACGACGTTGACCGCGGCGACATCACCGAACACGAAGATGAACAGTGGGTTGTCCTGGCGGTAGTGGTCGAGATTCTCTTTCACCACCGCGGCCGTGAGCGCGGTGCCGTCGTGGAACTTGATGTTCGGCCGGAGCTTGATCGTCCACAACTTGTTGTTGTTGGTGCCCGTCACCGATTCTGCGAGGAATGGGTGGATCTTGCCGTCGGCACCCGGCGCGGTCAGCGTGTCATACACAGTTCGCGCAACCTGCATGCCGGCGATCGCGAGCTGCGCCTTGTACAGGCAGAACCCGCCGCTGGTGTCCGCCTCCAGCCCATAGACCAGGGAACCCCCCTCGACCGGCTTGCCACTCGGGTTGTCGCTGCTGTTCACGCCTCCGGTCGTCGCCGGACCCGTTCCTCCGCCGCCGCTCTTGCTGCTGCTCCCGCACGCAGCGGCGAACATCACCAGCGTCAGAACCAGCGCAATGGCTCGCGGCCCACGCCAGAAGCTCCTCGGAGTCACGGTTTCCCTGATGTCACTCACATATCTCCAGATACTCCGATTCCGAGTACGGCGAACGTCTTCTGCATCGTTTGTCGGCGGCTGTAGGCACGACGAATTCGTCGAGACGACAGCATCGGCTTGACCCTGAGGCGTGAAGGCGTACTGCGAATATCACACCGATGGCGAGCGATTCGTGACAGGTTCGATGCGGCTCCGCAAAGAAACTCATACTCGCGATCGCCGCGTTCGCGCTGCTCCCGTCAAGGAATCGCGTACAGCGCAGCGATTGACCGCGCGGTCGCATTGGAAGAGCGTTCACATCGGAGGGACGAGGGTGGCGGCCCCGGGAGCCGCAGGGCCGCCAACCGACCCATCGTGTTACGAGGCGGTCACGCTTGCGGTGAGACCGTTCGACGGCAGCTCAATCGAGATTGCCGGCGCGTCGGGGGCCGAGTTCGTTCCCGTCGATGCACCGACATGACCGGGGGCCGTGACCGTGTCCGGCTCGCTCGTCGTAGCGAGTGAGACCGAGGTCGCAGTTGCGCGACCGTTGTCGACGGCGACGCTTGCGCCGGCCGGACCGGTCGTCGCCGACCCGTCGGACTGCGCCGACGCGACGATCGCGACACCCGGCGTGCTCGGGCCGCGGCTGTTCACCGCAACCGTCGCGCCGGCCGGACCCGTCATCGCCGACCCGTCGGACTGCGCCGACGCGTCGATCGCGAGGCCGAACGCCGGCATCGCCACGGTGGGCACACCCGCCGCCGAGATGCCGGTCGCAAGCGCGTCGGAAAGAGTGCCGCCGAGGGGCGCACCTGCGTCAGGAATGCCCGGGAGGCCGAACGACGCGAGACCCTCGGGCAGGAAGCCGGTCGCTACCGTGATCGTTCCACTGCCTCCGTTCTCCGTCGACCGGTTCCCCGACGTGCCGCCGCCGAAGCGACTGTGAGCACTGCCGCCGGCACCGTTGCTCTTCCGCGCCTGCGCCGACGCGTGGGCCGATGTCCGACCCGCGGATGACGACGACTGCGCGGTGACTGCCCGGTCTGAGCCGGTCGCCGCGAAGCCGATCCTCCCGCGGACGGGTGCCGACACGCCTGGGACACAGGTAGGTGACGCGCTCTGCTGCGCGGCCAAGGCCAGCGGCCGTCGACCGCCGCGTGAGCGCCTGAGTGATTGGCCAACGCCGAGGCGCAGATCGCGCCAAGTACGAAGGCGAAAGCCGTTGTGGCCGTGGCGGCCGCGAGCCGCCAAATCATGCGTTGCATGATCATCTCCTTCTTCGCGTTCGAGCTGGAACCTGGCGACCGGCGCGGGTGCACCGGTCGCGGCACGCAAGTGCCGCTAGCCGGGTCGCTCGTCGAAGGAGGCGAACTGCACTACCGGTCGGCCGGCTCCACTTTCCGCGCGATTCTCACCACCGGAAGCCCGGCCTCGGTGCCCCGCCCTGCCGCGAACCTCGGTTCGAGGAACAGCTCGCCTCCCCGAAGGGTCTCAGCCAAATACGAACCACGCGATCTTGGTGCCGACCGGCACGCTGCCTGTGAGGAAGATCGTGATCTTGCCGTTCGCGGTGTTCGGCACCGCGGCGCGCACGCCCACGTTGCCGACATTGTTCTGCAAGGTCGCAAGCACATGACTCGCGGCTGTCAGCCCGCCCGGCACCGACACCAGCACCGACGTCCCCGCAGTCGTGAGCTGGGCGACACCGCTGCGCGTAAACGAGGCAACGCCCTGCACCGCGAGCGCGGCCGCGTTCCCCGCGATCGGCACCGCGCCACTCACCGGGACTGCCTTGCCGATCGCCTTCACCGCCGGCTGCACGCTCGCCGAAGTCGACTGCATCGTCGGCTTGGTCGCGGCCGCGGCGGCGGACGCGTCTACGGCGCCGCTCTTGCCGGTCGCGATCGCGCGAACGGCCGGCTCAAACTGTTGCCGTTTGCAACGATGGCTTGCACGGCAGGACCGGTTTCCGTCGCGGTCGCGGCGAGTCCCGCGCCGCCGGCGGACGCGGTCGCCGTAAGCGCGTTCCCGCCGGACTCGACCTTTACGCCTTCGCCGGTGGCAGTGACGTGGGCACCAGGACCACTCCCGAGGTTGTTCACCTCGAGGGTTGGGAACTCCGACGCGTTGCTCGCGAACAGCGCCGATGCGTCGTTGGCAACGGCGCGGACTGCCGTCGCTGAGTTCTCAGCGTACGCAAGGACGCCGGCGTTGAAGTTTCCCTGTCCCTTCGCGTGGGCGACGATCGCCGGGAAAATCGAGGTGAACGAAAAGCCGTTGTCGGTGACGCCGAAGCCGAGCGGTGCCGACGTACCGGTGACGTCGATTCCCGTCGCGTTGGGCGTCGAGTTCGACACGCTGCCGAGCACGACGTCGCCGTCGACGCCGGCCGCGGCCGGACTGGCACTCGCGACCGAGGCAACGGTCGCCGCAGCCGCACCAGCCGTCGCCATCCCGCCGAGCCGCAACATGCGCCGACGATCCATCAATCGTTGCAACACTGCACCCTCCAAAGACCTCAACCGAATACGAACCACTCGATCTCGGTACCCACCGGCACGCTGCCCGTGAAGAAGGTCGTGATCCTACCGGTGGCGGTGTTGAGGTCGGCGGCCGTGACCACGAAGTTGCCGACGACGTTCTGCAGCGTCGCGAGCACGAACGTCGCGACATCTTGCACGTTGAGCGCGGCCGCGTTGCCGATCGCCTTCATCGCCGGCTGCGCGTTGGCCGACGTCGACTGGTGTCGTACCAACCCGAATGCCTCGGGTCGTCGTCCGGTGGGCAATGCGAAATCACATCGAGGCCCGCGATGACTCCAAGTGCGAGGCCGACGTACTCCTCGTCGCGGTAAGTCGCGCCTTCACCCACCAGGCATCGCGGTCGATGAAGCGCCCTCGTCGAAATACAACACCTGCCACCGAACCATCGTTGTGACCAATCGGTGACCAGCGAGGAGAATCCGGTGCCGCGCCCACGCGCTGGCCAGGTGCGATGCAGTGTCAGAGGGGGGACACAACCCCTAACCCCACGCGCTGGACCCGACGGTGAGTTCCTCCTTGCTGCCTGAACATGGCGACCACTCCCCCATCGTTGCGTCGAAACCTCGACAGGCGACTGAACAGCGATCTGCACAGGAGTCGCATGTACTCGATCCGGCCGCCCATCCGTTGTGCATGTTCCTCGACTGAGCCGAACAACCGCCGATCAGGACGCTGCGCACGGACCTGCCTACGCGACTCGCTCCGAGGTGCCGGATCTGCTGCAGACGTGGGAACGCCACGCTCTTAGCTTGACCGCAACAGCCAACACCGCGAGGGGGCATCATGAGTGTGATCGAGCGTTCCGATGTGCCGGTAACCCTCAAGAACGACAACGTTGAGCTCCGGACCGCTCCGGTAGGAGAGCTCACCGTCGGGTTCGTTGACATCCAGAAGGGCACCGACTTGGGCCCTGCTCTCGTCGGGCTGCCCGGCGATCTCTGCCAGTGCCCGCACTGGGGCT
>JBBRXX010000026.1:0-70116 GCA_038238245.1 Acidimicrobiia bacterium | reverse complement strand
TGCGCGGCCACGCATTCGTGCAGAACCTCCGACGCGGCCACTACGAACTCGCCGTCAACGCGCGAGCCCATCGGCGCGTCGCGGCCGCATTCACCGAACTCGCCCGCACCATCTAACTGCGAGACAGACCGCAACTCGGTCCTACGCGGCCAGGCCCGACTCAACGCAACAGAGCCGTCGGAACTGCGCGGCGCGGAACTCAGGCCCCTCGACGCCGCCTCCGAGCTCCCCAAACTTGCTCAGCGCATGCCCGGCGCAACAAGAGCAGAGTCACGAATCGACGCAACCGAGGTATCCCAGAATAACGGGCGGGAGACGCCAGGCGCGTATCCCCGACCCGCCGGGTCGAGGGCGTGCTATCGGACCCACGAAGGAGCGCGCGCTTGCGCTCGCGAACCCGAGCAGATTGCCCGGGTCACATGAGCTTCGGCGAAGGATACGAAGTGCGTCGCACGACGTTGGCGCCGCAGTCAGATTGAAAAGTGTTGTCCGCCCCGCGCGGGCTCGAAAGAAAGAAGAACCTCGCTTTCTGGATCCAGTATCCGCGACGGACCGAGCGGACGCTTTCCGATTGAGCATCACCGTACGAGCCGCTTAGCCTCAGCGTTGAGCCGTGTCGGGGGCTTATAGCCCAGTCGCACCCCGCAGGTCACCTGTGCCGACGAGCCAGGACAAGCCAAGCATCGATTCGACGGTGTGCAGCAGCAGGTTGTGTGTCACCGGCGCAGTAATCGTTCCGGGCCGCACCGACTTGGACATGAGCACATTCGGAAGGGGCGTGAACTCGTCGTACACGACGAGAACCGCGGTCTTGCCCGCCCGGTAGCTCGAACTCGCAAGGATCGGCGTCAGAAGCGTCTTCAGGTAGTCGTCTCCGGTCGCGACCGCGCAGTCATGGGTGTCGTCACACAGATCGGGACTGACGAATGCGAGCGTTGGCAGATCTTTGACGTCGAGAAACCCCGAAGAGCCAACCGCGGGAGCGTTCGCGCCACACAGAGTTCGTTCGTCCGCAAAGTACGGCCACGGGGCGTGCTTGACCGCGTAGCGGCCACCGCTGGTCAGATCACATGCCGACTGGGCGCCTCCCAGATAGTTCTTGGCCGTGCCACCGGCGTCGATCACCTGCTTGAACACCGAAGGCGACGGCGGCGTGCAACCGCCAGACGGGTCACTGTTCGACCCCTCACACCCGTAGGTCGCGCCCGCGGCCAAGGCGATGTAGTTCGGTCGCGAGGGCGACGCGGATTGTTGGTAGTTCGTCGCGGTACTGCACTTGTTCTTGAGTGCCGTCAAAAACGGACCCTGTCCGTTCAGGACGTCGGACCACCGCTTGTTCTCCATCACGACGACGACGACATGGTCGTAGCGGTGCGGGGCGGCCGCACCCTTGCAGAGCCGCTTCGACAGCAGGGCAGACGTTGCCGAGCCATGATTCGGATGAGCGCCGAGCGGCACACGCGCGGCCGAAACCATGGCGACCGCCCCCACCAAAGCCACCACCATCCACCACCGACGCTGCCGCAACATCGCGGTCCCCCTTCGCGCTACGCGAAAGATCATGTCAGCTTCCACCGACGGCCGCACCGGTCGTTTCGCTCGATGTCGCGGACCGGGTCGACGAAGTCGCTGTCCCGCCGCTGTTGCATCCTCGCCCCCTTGGTCGGACGTCGCTCCTCGCGGACGGGACGAGGCAGATCTGACTACACACTCGTAGCGCCGCGCCATCGCCTCATCGGATCCGACCGCGCAGCGGCCGCCAGCCACACCTTAGGCACATCGATCGGCAACATGCCTCGCTGTCGCGTCCCATCTGACCTGCGAGCCCGGTACGGCAACACACAAACGACTACGACCCATAACAGCCGTGACGAGAGTTCAAGTCCCCCCGCCGCCTTCGGCACCCTGAACCGCCCCGGGTTTGATAGAGGCTGTGACCTGGCCCAGGGATCGTTTCCTGGTTGCCTGTTGAGGTCGGGCCTTGATGAAAGGCTCATCTCATGCCTCGGAAGTACCCGAACGGGTTCCGGCAGCGCGCGGTGGCGCTGGTCTGTTCCGGCCAGTCGGTGACGAAGACGGCGTCGGATCTCGGGATCACCGAACGTGCTTGTACAACTGGGTGCGCCAGGATCGAATCGATCGTGGCGAGATCCCGGGCATGACCACGGCCGAATCGCGCGAGCTGCGCAAGGCGCGTCGGCGCATCCGGGAGCTCGAGGCCGAGGTCGAGATCTTGCGCAGGGCGAACTCGATGCTCGATCCTGAGACTCGGCGCCCAAAAGGATGCACCCGGTGATCGACACGCTCACCGACGCCGGGTTCTCGGCGCAACGCTGCTGTTCGGTGCTGGGCGTGACACCACAGGGCTGTTACGCGTACCGGCGACGGCCGTTGTCGCCGACGAAGATGCGCCGCGAGTGGCTGACGGCCCTCATCGCCGAGGTGCACGCCGACTCGCGCGGCACCTACGGGGCGCGCCGCGTGCGCGCGCGGAGCTCACCAAGGCCCGCGGCATCCACGTCAGTCTGAGCTTGGTGACGCTGCTCATGCACGACGCCGGTCTCGTCGGCCTTCCTGGGCCCGCGAAGGTCCGGCGCATCAAGGGGACGTCGAGCGCCGATGATCTCGTCGAGCGGAAGTTCGCCCGGTCGCAGCTCGATGAGTTGTGGGTCACTGACATCACCGAACATCGCACCCGCGAGGGCAAAGTTTACTGCTGCGCGGTGATGGACACACGCAGCCGTCGCATCGTCGGTCGGTCGATCGACACCGTCCAAGATGCCCAGCTCGTCGTCAACGCGCTCGACATGGCAATCGGGCAACGCAAGGTGAAGCGCGGCGCAATCGTGCATGCCGATCACGGCGTGCAGTTCACCTCCTGGGCCTTCACCGACAAGGTCCGCCAAGCCGGGCTCATGCCCTCATTCGGGTCGATCGGCGACGCGTTCGACAACGCCATGATGGAATCGTTCTGGTCGACGATGCAGATCGAGCTCCTCGACCGCAAACGCTGGAAGACTCGCGTCGAGCTCTCCGCCGCCATCTTCGAGTTCATCGAGGTCTCTACAACCGCCGCCGCCGGCACTCCCAGATCGGCTACGTCTCACCCATCGAACTTCGAACGCACCATGACCCAACAGACCGCCTGACTCAACAGCCAGAACAGAAACGAAACATGGGGCAGGGCAGTGGTTGTGACTGATCATGCTGCCGCGGCCGTCTCGGTGAAGGCGAGTTCGAACTCGACCGGGGTCAGCTTGCCGAGCGCGCGTTGACGTCGCCCGCGGTTGTAGGTGTGTCCGCTTCGATCCCACGCTCGGCCAACAGCTCGTCAACATCGCGATACGACGCGCTGCACCCACTGGTCCTCTTCGATCCCACGCTCGGCCAACAGCTCCTCACATCGGGATACGACACGCCATGCCGCAAATCCCAACCAACCGAGAGCACAATGATCTCCGCCGGGAACCGAAAACCATTGACCGTCGTGGCGACGCCTCGCTTCAGACCGGCGCGGTGCTCGAAAAAGTCGACTGCCGGGGCCAGCACCATTGTGAAGAATGCTGCGACCGCGATGAGGCCGAGCACGCTCGCCAAAGCGACCAGCAGATTCCACACGAGCACGGCAGCACCGACGACTGCAACGCCGATGGCCCAAAAGGCGAAGTAATGTCGAACGGTATGTCCGCTCCGACGACGGCGTCGTGCTCCACTCCCATGTAGCGGTCATCCCCAGATGGTCCACAGGGAACACGCACGACGACACGCCGCCGCGATCATCCGTGGATACCGGGACGAATCCGCGGACGTGCGGCGCTCAGCGCCGTCGTCAGGTAGATGGCGGGGACGATTCCCTTCGCCCGCGGGAACGTCAAATTCGAGCTTCGGCTTGCTCTTCGCGACGAATGATGGTCGTCGAGGACCTCGGCGGTGAAGCGCTGGGTCCAGGTTCCGCCTTCGATGTCGTAGGTCACTGCGGCTTCCAGGACGTCGCCGTGGTGGCGCACGTCATGTCACGCGATCGGCGGTCCATTTGCGTCCAACGCAACCGTGCCTTCCTGCCTGCTTGGATGATCGGACGTCGAAGAGCCGTTCGGCCGATTCACGCACATGCGGCTGCAAGGCATCGGGGACCCGGTCGATGGCCCGGTCGAGGAGCCGGTGAGGCTGTGGCGCCGCCCGCATTCGCTCGTCGAGCGTCTTGCGCCTGGTCAATGCTTGAGTCCGCCGAGCCGCAGGGCGGCGTCGATCGGATGCCGGACTAGCCGCGCCGCGCCATCGACCGTGGACCGCGCGGCGCTGGTCAGGGTGCCGACGAGCGAGTGGTTCGCTGAGTTCGCCGCGCGCTCCCGCGCGACTCGTTCGGTGCGGCCGAGCAGGTCAGCGAACTCGTCGCCGAGCTCCGTGGCGATGTCGTTCATCTCGCCGGCGTTCACGGCCTCGGTGAGGACACCGAAGACGGCGGGGATGTTGCGTTCGGCGTCGTCGATCGATGCTGCGCCCAGGTCCGCGACGCGTGCGACGAACTCGATCGGGCGCATCGTGAGCGTCTCGCTGCTCAGGGGGATGCGCTCTCGCACGGTCTTTGGGAGTTGGGCGAGTAGGTCTCGGGTCTCCTCCGCGGAGATCGCCTCGGCCAACACGGTGAGTGTGACGATCAGGGCTTCCTCAGCTTGTTTGCGTGTGAGGCCGGTCGCGCCAGCGACCGACCGCATCATGTCGTTGTAGTTCATCATCCGGTCGTGCCCGGCGAAATCGTCCCTGAAACCCGGGCACCGCGCGGCCCCGCAGGGGAACCGCCCGGACACGCCCGGACACGGGAACCGCCCGGACACGCCCGGACACGGGAACCGTTCCCACCACTAAAGATGGGAACAGTTCCGCCCTTGACTCGTGGCTCAGGTCGTCTCACTCTTTGAGCTCGAGGAACGCGAACGGTCCCCCGCCGAGGATGCAAGAATTGGCCCGAGGTCGTCGCATTGCCCCATGCAACTACGACGCCGACCACGGTCGCGACGAGCGTTCCCGAACTGATCGCCGCGCCTCGGGTTCCTTGCGGGCGCGAGGTTGGGGGGGAGGGCCACCCTCCGGGCCTTTCGCCGGCGATAGAGGTCAGCCGCGGGTGCGGGTGATGCGCGCGCGCTGCAGCACTGCGGCGGGGACGCCCGCGTCGCGCCAGGCGGCGTAGGTGATCCCGCGACTGTCGCTGAACTGGCGAGCGATCTTCACGAAGGATGCCTCGAGGGTTTTCGCGTTCGTCGTGTCGCCACCCGTTTCGGTGAGGCGCGCACGAAGGTCACGAACCTCCTGCGCCGCGAGAACTTTCGCGACGCCGGTCGCCGACCTTCTGGTCGCCTCCGCTGCCACAAGACGTTTCCGCAATGTGATGGGGGCGACCTTTCGGCCGCGCTTCTGTGGGACGTTGATGGCTGACAGATACTGATTAACGATCGTCGACATCTCACGGCCACGCGCCAAGGCGGCTTTGTGCGCGGGCGTCATCTTGAGCGCGCCACGCCGCTTCGTTGCTTTTCTCACTGACTTCGCCGCCGACATCATTACGTTCTACCTCGCATGGCACGCCAGGAAGCGTCCAGACAAACATTTACGCGGAGAACAGCGTTCACCCTTTACGTTTACGTCAAGGGTGTGTTACGCACCGGTACGGTGACCGCGGGGAATCGAGTCAGAACCCGGCACGACCGTCGACGTCGGGGATCGCTGTCTGTTGCGGCAATAGACGATATCGACACGGTTGACCGTTATCTCCGAGCGATGGACCAAGACGCCGACACGATCGAACCATCGGAGATGGCAAGGCTCGAAGCAGACTTCATCGGCGCAGCGGCACGTTTCGCGTCGTACTACGCCATCAGCGCCGATGCCTGGATCGATGTCGGCGTCTCAGCCGTTCTCATACAACGCGCCGGGCTCGACCGGTAGGTCCTCGCACCCGCGCGACACCGCCTCCCGAGAGCATCGGGCACGGGAGGCGCGTGACGTTCGCGAGAGTGCCGAACGACGAACGGAAGGGCTGCCGCGGCCGGGAGCTACGCCACGAAGGCGATCCGGTGCGGCGCATTGTGTGGACGCCGTCCGGCTGCGGGATCCGCACGTCGCTCGCACCGTCTATCGGATGCGTCCTCCGCTGAGCGGGTATCGCTCGTAGCCCGGGAGCTGTTTCTCGGACAGCGTGCGCGGGAATCGTCATAGCGTGACTATCGCCATTGTGTTGATCATCGTGGGCGTGATCGCACTGGGCGCACCTGGCGTCGTGTTCTGGGCACGACGCCGCGCCGATGTCAAGACCGATGAACGCCGTCGTTCGGCCGCACAGGCCCGAAGCGACGCGGCCGCTGCTCAGCGAGAAGCTGACCGGCGGGCCGCGGCAGCGGAGGAGCGAGCCGCACGTGCCAAACGCGAGCAGCTCGCCGCCGAAGAGTCCCGCCGCCGCGCCGCGGAACAACGGGCCACCGCCCAAGACCTTCGATCACGGGCCGACGAACTCGATCCCGACCAGACCACCGAGCAATAGCCGAGCAGGGCCCGCGCCGCGGGTCTCGGGACCAACCCAAGCCTGGGAGATACCACATGGCGGCAACGAACCGAGCCAAGAACGACCTGCAACGGTTGAGGGGCAAGACCAAAGAAGCGGTCGGCGAGGCGACTGGGAACCGTCGCCTGGAACGCAAAGGGAAGGTCGACCAGGCCAAGGGCAAGACCAAGAACAAGGGCGAGAAGCTTAAGGACACCGTCCGAGGCAAATAGCGGTGACCGCGCGTCCGCCGGTCCAACTCGGCTGGTGACCGCACTCGCACACGCCGAGCGTGAGGTCGACGGGGTATCGCTGTACACGGCTTCGCGTCCGCGGGACGGATGACGCGCAGACCGGGGCTCGCCACCCTTCCCGGCACCGCGGCGGCCGGCTCGGCGTCATGTCCGTCGGTTCTGGGTAGCCATCTAGCCATGTACATCGGCATCGGCACTGTCGTGCTCATCCTCGTCATCGTGCTCATCATCTTCTTGCTTCGCGGCCGCGCCGTGTAGACCTTCCCCCGGCGACCTCGGCGTGGTTGGCGCGCCCGGCCCGACTGCTCGCGCGCGGCTCCAGTCCGTCGACAGCGAGGATGGTGAGCGCGTGCGGGGCGGTATGACGGCGCCTCCGAAACGCGGCGCTTCCAGTGCGTTCGACAGCAGGGAAGGCGACGGGGATCCGTACTCGCCTCGCGGTCGGTAGCGCCTTCAGCTGATGTCGGGCGATCTCTGCTTTACGATCTTGTGGTTGTTTTTGGGCTTCGGGTCGGCGTGTGGGTAAGTCCGCAGCATGGCGACACTTCGGCTCACCAGACGCGTCGGGTCCAGTCTGTGGTTCTTGCCGGTCGTGTGCGTCTTCGTTGGCCTCGTCTGTTCCACGGTCACCATCGGGGTCGACCGGGCCGCCGACTACGACCTGATTCCGCAGTCGTTCACGGGCGGTCCCGACGCGGCACTTCAGATCTTGGGAACGATCGCCGCTTCAATGGTGTCGTTGGCTGCGCTGGTGTTGACCATCACGATGGTCGTGGTGCAGCTCGCGATGGGTCAGTTCTCGCCGCGTGTCGTGCAAAGGATCTTGCGCGACAAGCCGAGCCAGCTGGCGATCGGCGTCTTCGTTGCGACGTTTGCACATGCGATGCTCGCCATGCGTGAAGTCACGTTCGAGCAGGGCGGCACCGTGCCTGGCCTGGCAATCGTCGTCGCTTACCTTCTCGTCTTCGTCAGCATCGTCGTACTGGTCATGTACGTACATCACATCGGGCAATCGCTTCGGGTCTCGGCGCTCATCGAGCTGGTCGGGACTGACACCCGCAAGCTTCTGGACCGCCTGTATCCGGACAAGGGAACCGAGGCCGAGCCCGAGGCCGACGGCGTTCGCGTCGTATGTGCCTCGCGATCCGGTGTGGTCACTCGCATCTCGCATGACCAGCTCCTCGACATGGCAACCCACGCGGGCTGCACACTTGAACTCGTACCCGCGCTCGGCGAGTTCGTTCCCGCCGGCGCGCCGCTCGTTCGCGTCCACGGGACGTCGGACATGTTGCGCGATGAGCAGGTCGCGGTCGGCATTGTGCTCGGCCTCGAACGCACGCTCGACCAAGACGCGGCCTACGGATTGCGGCTGCTCGTCGACATTGCCGAACGCTCGCTCGGCGATTCGGCGTTTCAGGACCCGACGACCGCCGTGCAGGCCATCGATCGGTTGCACGACTGTCTGCGGCACCTGGCGCGTCGACCGCTATCGGACGGGATACACCGCGACAAGCGCGGCACCGTGCGGCTCGTGGTGCCGTCGATGGACTGGGACGCATACGTGCACCTCGCGTTCGACGAGATCCGTCTCGCCGGAGCGCGGTCGCCGCAAATAACGCGTCGGTTGGAGGCCACACTGCACGACCTTCTCTCCATCGCGCCCGTGGAGCGGCGTGCGGTGCTCAATCAGCAGCTCGATTTGCTCGAGACCTGCGTAACCGAAGCGACACGCGACGAGCGCGACACGGCCTTCGCGCTGGAACCCGACCCCCAAGGAATCGGCGACAACGCCCGAGCCCGACACTAACGGCGTTGTTGCGTTGATTCGAAGCGGTCCCGCGCGCGAGTCCGTGGACCGCTTGGCTCGGTGAGAACGTGGCGGGGGCGAGGTCGGTGAACGCGACCGCACACGCCGATACGCTCGAACTTCGAGGCCCAGCTCGTAATGGCCACGACGGATGTTCTGCATCAACGCATGCCGCGCACGCCTGGCAGTCCGGTCACGTTTCAGGCCGCGCATCGGCCGGAGTCGCGCCTTGAGCCGTCCATGGTCAGCTTCGATCCGATTGTTCGCATACTGAGCAGTGTCATGAAACGCGCCGGGCATGAGTTCGTCAATCGCTCGCGCCAGCGCCGATGCGTAATCGGTCACGACCTCGCCCCGGCTCGCCATGCGCGCCGAGCGCCGACAAGAAGAACGGTCGCGCGGTTCGGATGTCGCGCCGCGGCGAGAGGTACACGTCGATGACCTCCCATTCTGGTCGATCGCCCGATAGACGTACCGCCACCGGCGGGACACCTTGACGAGGTCTCGTCGACGAACCAGCGGCAACCGACCGCGTGGCGGCACGGTCGCGCGGCGTCGACCAGCAACGGCGTGAAGCGCCGCACCCACCGGAACACCGTGACGTGATCGACCTCTATCCCACGCTCGACCAACAGCTCGTCGACATCCGATACGACAGGCCGTACCGCACGTACCAACGGACCGCGAGCACAATGATCTCGGACGGGAACCGAGAGCCGCGGAAGTGAACGACCGGACCGTCATGCCGCGTCACGACCAAAACCGGGGTCTGTGCATCAGCAGTTCTCGCACGACATCCCCGATCGCGAAGTCGGTTGACCATCGTCCGATTGATCCTTGGATGCCGGGGTACGGCTCCAGGGTGTTCTCCGTGGTCCTTCACGGACAGCTTGGTACCGGTCGTGGCGACGGCGATCCACGCGGGCCACGACTTACGACCGGCGGTCGCCTCTTGTAGCGCGCTCGATGATGCCACCCGGCTACGAGAAGAGGATCCCTTCACCGACCACCTGACGTCTGTCGGCGGGTCGACGGTCGTGGCGCACCGCTCGCGCTTCGAAATCGATCTCAACCGCACGCGGGATGACGCCGTGTACCGAACGCCCGAAGACGCGTGGCACCTCGAACTGTGGCGCGAGACGCCGCCCGCCGAGGAGATCGAACGTTCCCGGCATCTCTATGACGAGTTCTACTTTGAGTTTGGTCGACGGCTGGACGCCCTCGCGCACCGCGGTCCGTTCGTCGTGCTCGACCTGCATTCGTACAACCACCGGCGCGACGGCGCCGGTCAGCCGCCGGCGTCGGACGCGACGAACCCGTAGGTCAATGTCGGTACCGGAGCGCTCGACCGAGCGCGTTGGAGCCACGTCGTCGATCGGTTCCTCGAAACCCTCGCGGCCCGAGAGGTCTGCGGTCACCGACTGGATGTGAGGGAGAACGTTCGCTTCCGCGGAGGTGAGCTCAGTCGTTGGGTCGACCAGCTTACGAGGGAAGGGGATGCGCACTGGCGATCGAATTCAAGAAGGTGTTCATGGACGAGTGGACCGGCGAACTGGATGAGCGCCACCTCGAGGAGCTACGCGGCCCGCTCGCCGCAGTCGTGCCCGTGCTCATCGAGGAAGTGTGGTGTCGGGCGCCGACGTGACTGTAGAGACGCTGGCCGATTCGGACCTCGGGGTTGATCGGACACTGGCCGACATCGCCACGAGCTTCCGCTTCCTCTTTGACATCACCCCGGTCGACCTCGTCAGCGCCCGACGCTGGCCGAGGAAGAGGACGCCGGCGACGCGGCGTCCACGAACGGGCGGGGGCCGGCAACGACCGACGATGACAGCGATTACGAGTACGCGGCGTGGATGTGGACGCTGCAGGGTGTGTCGAGCGACGTCGACGACGACGCGGCGGTCCAGGTCCGCGACGATCTCGGCAGTCCGTGATTCTCGGCCGTTTCCGGCTCTGGAAACTCCAGCAACTCCAGAAATGCAATACAGGAGCCACGTTCCGAAAACGACGAAATCCGTTCCGAGCGTCACCCACGATCCGGAGCGGAAGGGTTTTCTCTATGCCCGACGGGGGCCCTGAACCGAAGTGCTTCGGGGGAGCGAGCGTAGCGTGTCAGAGGACGCGCGCGAGGCGACGGTTCAACGCATCGAGCGTCGAGCGCGCCGCCGCGTCGATCGGACTCGCGCCGGCGGCGAGGCCGTATTGCAGCTGGTCGTCGTCCTCGACGGATTCGAGCGCCACCGCAACGATCACACGATCGTCGTCGGAAGTGTCGTCCAGGGCGCGCGCCCACTTCGCACGCGGCTGGAACGTCGCGCCGAGCGCGCGGATCGCGTCGATCGTCGCTTCGGCCGCCCCGACCAAGCCGCTGCTCGCCGGCGCCCGGCCGATCGTGCGCTTGCCGTCGAGGATCAGGTGAACTTCGAGCTCGTCCGTGTCGGGGAACGCCAGCACCGCGAGCAACCGTGCCCGACGAGTTTCCAACGCCTCGTCGGCGGCCTCGTCGGAGGGCTTGGCGATCACTTCCGGCGCCTCCAGCGCTGTCGCCGCAGCGACCGCGGGTGCGGCCAGTGCCGGCGCGGTGCGCCATCGCACGACTTCCACTGCGACCGGAAGGTCGGAGTGACGCGCGGCGATACGTGACGCGGACACCGGAACGGGCTGGTCGGTGCGCTCGGCCTTGTCGGTGACGTGCAGCTGCACGAGCAGCATGTCGTCGCGTTCTTCGAAACCCGCGGCGCGTACGCCGGGGAGCTTGCGGAGCTCGAGCTCGAGATCGTCGAGCGAGCCGATCGTTTCACCGACGGAGCGAGCGCTCACTTGTGCCCCTTCGCCTCGTAGAGCCGGGAATCGGCGAGCTGCACCAGCTTGTCGAACTCCGTTGCTTCCTGCGGACATTGCGCCACACCGAACGAGAACGCCGGGCACGCGCGCTCGACACCTTCGGCGGTGCGTACCCGGTCGAGCAACGTCGGCACGAGATCGGGCTCGGTGTTCGGAAGAATCATCGCGAACTCGTCGCCGCCGATCCGGCCCGCGTTGTCACCGAAGCGCAAGGCGCGGCGGAAGCGCTCACCGAGGTCGCGGAGGACCGCGTCGCCCGCCTGGTGGCCGTGCTCGTCGTTGATCGTCTTGAAGTGGTCGAGGTCGAGCATGACGAGGGTGAACGGCCAGCCGTAGCGGGTGCTCCGCGCGATCGCCATCTGCAGGAGGCGGTCGAACGAGCGCCGGTCGAAGAGCCCCGTGAGCGGATCGTGCCAGGCGTCGTAGCGAAGCACATCGAGCCGCAGTGCCAACACGCAAAGCGACAGCATCAACGAGCGGTCGAAGCCGTGGTTCTCCAAGGCGGGCTGCGTGTAGAGGCCGGGCGGCGAGACCAGCAGCTCTTCGTCGTCGGGTCCGAGCGGCCGCCGGCCGGCGCAGAACACCTGACGGCCGAGGCCCGACTCCTCGATCACGACCGCGGCGTCGTCGAGCTCGAACTGGTCGACGAGCGCGTCGAGCGCCTTGTAGATGAGCGCGATGCCCGACTCGCTGGTGGCGACGCTCGCAGCGAGGTCCTCGCTCGAAGCGTTCACGGACACCACCCCACCGTCGCGCGTCCCGACACCGTCGGCGTGCGCAGCGGGCGAATTCGTGCCTGGAAGCAGCGCTGCGAGCCCCACCCCCGTGTGCTGCGACACCCCCGCCCTCCCTGGCACATCGCAACGGCCCCCCACGTGTCGGCGCGCTGCTCCATGAAATTCCGGGAACTGGAAGAACAATGCCTGCGATTCCGGCCCCCTGTCCACGCAGCATAGTGATCCGCGCGCCTCGCGTGAAATAGTGCGGACGGTTTTCTTTTGCCGCGAGTACGATCCGCCATCGTCACCATGGGTCCCTTCGCTCCCGTGCCTGCGGCGTTCGCGAGCGAGCTTCCACCGCGTCCGCACGCCAAATGATGATGCGAGACACCCTCCGCACGGCGATTTCCCAGGCACTGGCAAGCGCTGGACTGCCCGAGCCTGAGCAAGGCGTCGCGGTCGAGCCGGCGAAGCGTCGAGATCAGGGCGACTGGTACACGCCGGTCGCGATGCCGCTGGCCAAGAAGCTGGGGCGCCCGCCACTCGAGATTGCACAGCAGATCTCGGACGCCCTGGACGAGCTGGCCGTTCCTCGTGTGGCCAAAGTGGAGGTGGCGAGGCCGGGCTTCGTGAACATCTTCCTTGCGCCGACCTGGCTGCACGACGTGCTCGGCGAGGTCGTCGAGGCGGGGCCGCGCTTCGGGTGCAGCGACGTGCTCGCGGGCCGGCGCGTCAATTTGGAGTTCGTGTCTGCGAATCCGACGGGTCCCCTGCATGCGGGTGGCGGGCGCTGGGTTGCGGTCGGCGACGCGATCGCGAACCTGCTCGCGGCCCAGGGTGCGGAGGTACACCGGGAGTACTACCTCAACGACGCCGGAACCCAACTCGATCTCTTCGCGGCATCCTTGTACGCGCGTTATCGGGGGACCGAACCTCCCGAGGACGGCTACCAAGGCCAGTACCTCGTGGAACTGGCCCAGCAGCTGCGCGACGACTGCGGCGACGAGGTCACGATCGACCAGGCGGGCGAGTGGGGGTACCGGCGAGTCGTCGAGCTGCTGAAGGATGATCTGGCACGCATCGGCGTGTTGTTCGACACCTGGTTCTCCGAGCGTATGTTGCACGACCGGGGTGACGTCGCCGACGTGCTCGCCCAGTTGGAGGCGAGCGGTCACGTGTACGAGCGCGACGGTGCCCGGTGGCTGCGCTCGACCGCGTTCGGCGACCCACGCGACCGGGTGCTGGTACGGAGCGACGGCACGACGACGTACCTCACCAACGATCTCGCGTACCACCGCGACAAGTACCGGCGCGGCTCGACGCATCTGATCGACGTGTGGGGAGCCGATCACCACGGTCAGGTGAAGTCCCTGCAGGCGGGCATGGAGGCGCTCGGCTTCCCGACCGGCGAGCCCGAGATAATCCTCGGCCAGCACGTGAAGGTCATCGAGAACGGCCGCGAAGTGCGGATGTCGCGGCGGGCCGGGAACATCGTCACGCTCTCCGACATCCTCGACCGCGTCGATCCCGACGTCGCGCGCATGACCTTCCTGCTCCACAGCATCGACTCCGCGCAGACGTTCGATCTCGACGTGGTGACCCGGCAGTCGATGGAGGACCCCGTCTACTACGTGCAGATGGCGCACGCCCGCATCGCGTCGATCGCGCGCAAGGCCGGTGCCGCCGGCGTCGAGCGGCGGCCGCTCGGCGATGTCGATCTCTCATTGCTCGGCGACGAGCGCGAGCAGGAGTTGCTGCGTGCACTCGCGGTATTTCCGGACGCGGTCCATGAAGCGGCCGAGGCGCGCGCACCCCAGAAGATCGCGACGTGGATGCGCGACTTCGCCCGCGTGTTCCACAGCTTCTACCACGACTGCCGCGTGCTCTCGGAGGACGCGGAGCTGACGCAGGCCCGCTTGTGGTTGACCGAAGCGTGTCGCATCGGCCTTGCCAACGCGCTCGCGTTGCTCGGAGTGCACGCGCCCGACGAGATGGCGCGCCTCGACGACGAGGACGACGAGAACGACGAGAACGACGAGACCCAATGACGGCGTTCGACCTTTCGCTGTTGCCGGCCTCGTGCACCGTCGACGGCACGGGCGGGGTGTCGATCGCCGGCGTGGAGCTGACCGCGGTCGCGCAGCGATTCGGCACACCGTGCTACGTGTACGACGAGGCCGAGATCCGTATCCGTTGTCGCGCGTACCGTGAGAGGTTCGGCGACGGCGCGGCGTATGCCGGCAAGGCGTTTCTCTGCGTCGCGATGGCGCAGCTGGTCGACGAGGAAGGGCTCCATCTGGACGTCGCGACCGGTGGCGAGCTGTTCGTCGCGCTGCACAGCGGGTTCCCGGCCGCGCGCATCGTGTTCCATGGCAACAACAAGTCCGTCGAGGAGCTTCGGGCGGCGCTCACCAGTGGCGTCGGTCGCATCGTCGTCGACTCCGACGAAGAGGTGCATCGGTTGGAGGCCCTCGTCGCCGAAGGCTTGCCCGCGCCCCGCGTGCAAGTGCGCGTGAAGCCCGGCGTGGAGGCGCACACCCACGAGCACATCGAAACCGGAAACGTTGACTCCAAGTTCGGCTTCAGCCCCGACCGGGCGCTCGCGGCGGTGCAGCGAATCATCGAGGGTGATGCGTTGCGTTTCGCGGGATTGCACTGCCACATCGGGTCGCATGTCTTCCGGCTCGATGCCTTCGCACGCGCCGTCGACAAGATGGTCGGCGTCGTCCACGCCATCGAGGAGACGCACTCCTCCATGGTCGAGGAGCTGAACCTCGGCGGCGGTCTCGGCGTGCGCTACCTGCCGGAGGACGCACCCCCGAGCATCGACGAGTACGCGTCGGTCGTGCAGGAGTCGGTGGCGAAGGCGCTGGCCGAGGCCGGCGTGCGGTCGCGGCCATTGCTGATGACCGAGCCGGGCCGTTCGATCGTCGCGCCCGCCGGTCTCACGCTCTACACCGTCGGCACGATCAAGCTCGCGGGCACCCGCACCTACGTCGCGGTCGACGGCGGCATGAGCGACAACCCGCGGCCGGTGACCTACGGCGCGCGCTATGAGACATTCGTGCCGGCCCGGGCGACCGCCGCCCGGCCACTCGTCGTGACGGTCGCCGGCAAGCACTGTGAGCAGGGCGACGTGATCGTGCGGGACGCCCGGGTGCCCGGCGACCTCGCGGTCGGCGACGTGCTGGCGACGCCGGTGACGGGCGCGTACGCCCACTCGATGGCGTCCAACTACAACAAGGTCACGCGCCCGCCGGTGGTCTTCGTCCGCGACGGCGACGCGCGTGTGGTCGTTCGGCGCGAGTCCAACGAGGACCTCGTGCGCCTCGACCAGGTGTAACAGGACCCCCGCCGGGTCCGCGAGACTGTGGGGATGGGAGATCGGACTCCTGGCACCGTGCGCGTGGGTGTGCTGGGTTGCGGCAACGTGGGTGCCGCGCTCGTGCGCGCCCTCGAAACCAATGCCGACCTGATCACGGAGCGCTCGGGGGTTCGCCTCGAGGTCGCACGCGTGGCGGTGCACAATCTCGCCAAGGAGCGCGACATCGAGTTCGCGCCCGGCATGCTGACGAACGATGCCGATGCCGTCGTCACCGACCGGCACGTCGATGTCGTCGTCGAGGTGATCGGCGGCGTCGAACCGGCGCGCAGCCTCATCCTCACCGCGTTGAAGGCCGCCAAGCCCGTGATCACCGCGAACAAGGAGCTCCTTGCAAACCTCGGCGGGGAGCTGTTCGAGGCGGCGGAGACCGCGGGCGTCGACCTGCTGTTCGAAGCGTCGGTTGCCGGTGGCATCCCGCTGATGCGGCCGCTGCGCGAGTCGCTCGTGGGCGAGCGCATCCAGCGCGTCATGGGGATCGTGAACGGCACGACCAACTACGTGCTCACGCGCATGACCGAGGAGGGCTCGAGCTTCGCGGAAGCGGTCGCGGAGGCACAGGAGCTCGGATACGCCGAGCGCGATCCGACCGCCGATGTCGAGGGCTTCGACGCGGCGTCGAAGGCGGCGATCATCGCGTCGATCGCGTTCGGCGCGCGTGTCGTTGCCGGAGACGTGTACCGCGAAGGCATCACGCAGATCGGCGCCGACGACATTGCGGCTGCGAGAGAGCTCGGCTACGTCGTGAAGCTGCTCGCGATCGCCGAAGAGCACGACGGCAGTGTCGGCGCGCGGGTGCATCCGGCGATGGTGCCGCGCGATCATCCGCTCGCGTCGGTGCGCGGCTCGTTCAACGCGGTGTTCATCGAGGGTGAGATGGTGGGTCAGCTCATGTTGCTCGGTCGCGGCGCGGGCGGTATCCCGACCGCGAGCGCGGTGCTCGGCGATCTGATCGATGCCGCCAAGAACCTCGACGCGGGTGCGCGCGGTGCGACGATCGGCACGCTGTCCCGCAAGCGCATCTGCCCGATCGACGAGACCGCGTCGCAGTTCTATGTCGCGCTGGATGTCGTCGATCAGCCCGGTGTGCTGGCAAAGATCGCGGGGGTGTTCGGTACCCATGATGTTTCGATCCAGTCGATGCAGCAGAAGGGCCAGGGAGAAGGCGCCCGCCTGATCTTCGTCACCCACCTGGCGCGGGAGGCCGCGCTGTCGGCGACGATCCACGAGGTGCGCGAGCTCGACGTCGTCGGGCGGGTCGGTTCTGTGCTCAGGGTCGTGGGCGGCGAGAGATGAGCGCCGCTCGATGGCCGGGCATCATCGAGGCGTATCGCGCCCGCCTACCGGTGAGCGACCGCACCCCGGTGGTCACGCTGCACGAGGGCAACACGCCGTTGGTGGATGCACCGCGTCTGTCGGAGCAGGTGAACGCGCGGGTGCTGTTGAAGGTCGAGGGCGCGAACCCCACGGGTTCGTTCAAAGACCGGGGGATGACGGTTGCAATCTCGAAGGCGGCCGAAGAGGGCGCGAAGGTCGTGGTGTGCGCGTCGACCGGCAACACATCGGCAAGTGCCGCGGCATACGCGGCACGCGCCGGCATGCTCGCCGCGGTCATCATCCCCGATGGTCACGTTGCGCTGGGCAAGCTCGCGCAAGCACTGATCCACGGCGCCAAGGTCGTGTCGATACGCGGCAGCTTCGACGATGCGCTGCGCCTCGTGCGCGAGCTCGGCGACCGGGGCGGCGTCACGATCGTGAACTCGATCAACCCGTTTCGCATCGAGGGTCAGAAGACCGCCGCGTTCGAGGTCTGCGACGCCCTCGGCGACGCGCCCGACGTCCACTGCATGCCCGTCGGCAACGCCGGCAACATCACCGCGTACTGGCGTGGCTATGTCGAGTACTCCCGGGATGGCGTGAGCACGCGCCAGCCGCGCATGCTGGGCTGGCAGGCCGCGGGCGCGGCGCCACTCGTGCACGGTGAGCCGGTGCCACACCCCGAGACGATCGCCACCGCGATCCGTATCGGCAACCCCGCGAGCTGGGACGGCGCGATCGCGGCGCGCGACGAGTCGGGCGGCGCGATCGAATCGGTCACCGACGCGCAGATCCTGGAGGCGTACCGCGCGCTGGCCTCACTCGAGGGAGTGTTCGTCGAGCCCGCGTCGGCCGCGTCCGTCGCGGGCCTGTGGCAGGCGTCGAAGGCCGGCCTCATCGCGCGCGGTGAGACGGTGGTGTGCACGGTGACCGGGCACGGATTGAAGGACCCCAACCGCGCGATCGCAGAGATCGAAGCGCGGCCGGCCGTGGATGCGGCCGTCGACGTCGTGCTGGAGGAGCTCGGCTTGTGACGAAAAAGCGATGGATCGCGCTCCTCATCGCCTTCGCAATCGTGCTCGTCGTGGCGCTGGCGGCGCCGGCGATGACTCGAGGTACGGGCGATCGCCGCAACGCGGAGGACTCGCCGCTCATGACGGCGACGACCGTGCCGACCGCGAAGTCGACACCGACGACGCACCGCAGGCCCAAGGCCAAGAAGACGATTCGGGTGTTGCCGCAGCCCGAGCCGGCGCCGAAGGACCCGTACGCCCCGACTCCGATCGTGCAGATCGGGGTCGTCGACATCCCGAAGATCGGGCTCGTCCACCCCGTCTACGAGGGGATCACGTTGACGGTGATCGACCACGGCCCCGGCCACTGGCCCGGAAGCGCCATGCCGTGCCAGATTGGGAACGCCGTGTTCCCCGGTCATCGCGTGACGCACTCGCACCCGTTCCTCAACCTCGACCTCCTGTCGCCCGGTGACCAGATCGTCTTCCGAATGCCCGGGAGGGACTGCGTGTATGCCGTCACCGGAACCCAGATCGTGCGGCCCAAGGACATCTGGGTCACCGATCCCACGCCGACGCCGACCGTGACACTCATCGCGTGTCACCCCAAGCACAGTGCGGCGCAGCGGATCGTCGTGAAGGGCAAGCTGATCGGCGTCATCCCGAGGCCGAAGCAGTGAACCGCCCCGTCGCCCTCGTCACCGGCGCGTCGGCAGGCATCGGCGAGGAATTCGCCCGCCAGCTCGCGGCGCGCGGTCACGACCTCGTGCTCGTCGCCCGCGACGCCGAGCGCCTCGAGGCGCTGGCCAAGGAGCTCGCGGACGAGCGTGGTGCGAATGCCGACGTGCTCCCCGCCGATCTGACCGATGACGGCCAACTCGCCACGGTCGAGGCACGGGCCCGCACCGTCGACGTGCTCGTGAACAACGCGGGCTACGGCACGTTCGGCAACTTCTACGAGCTCGACCTCGCGGTCGAGACCCGTGAGGTGCAACTCAACGTGCTTGCGCTCATGCGACTCACCCACGCGGCGGCCGCGGCGATGGCTGCTCGGGGGAACGGCGCGATCCTCAACGTGTCATCGCTCGCCGGGTTCCAGCCCGGACCGATGAACGCCACCTACTCGGCGACCAAAGCCTTCGTGACGTCGTTCACCGAGGCGGTGCACGAGGAGATGAAGGACACGGGCGTGTCGGTGAGCGTGTTGTGTCCGGGCTTCACCCGCACCGAGTTCCAGGAGCGCGCGAACGCGCCCGCGAGCGATGTGCCCGGCTTCATGTGGCAGAACGCGCCCGAAGTTGCCGCCGCGGGGCTCGACGGCCTCGGCAAGAACAAGGCGATCATCGTCCCCGGCTCGGTGAACCGGGTGCTGGGCACGTTTTCGAGCATGGCGCCCCACGCGGTGACCCGCCGCGCGGCTGCGGCCGTCCTCAAACGCTCGGGCCACTAGCCGTCGGCGAAGCGGTACACCGTGCCGGTGCGCGCGATCGCGTACACCTCACCCTGCGGATCCTCGCCGAATGACGTCAGCATGTCCACAGTGATGCCGAGGTCACGCTGCTGCACGACCCGACCGCCACGTTGCACCACTGCCGTGATCTTCGGGTTGCAGTTGTCGCCGAACAGATACACACCGTCCAGCGCGGGGACTGCGCGGCCGCGATAGACGTGCCCGCCGACGATGGCGCAGTTGTCGGGGTGTTCGGTCTCCAACAACGGATCACGCGCCCCCGCCGGGCGGGCGCCCTTGAACGCGTGGAAGCCCTCACGCGCGCTCCAACCCCAGTTCACGCCGTCCTGTCCGGCAGGCGCGTAGTCGATCTCCTCGTACTTGTTCTGGCCGACGTCGCCGATCCACACGTCGCCGTTCTCTCGATCGAAGGAGAAACGCCACGGGTTGCGGAGGCCGTACATCCAGAGCTCGGTCCGCACGCCGCCACCACGACCGACGAACGGGTTGTCGGCGGGCACGGTGTACGGCGCCGAACCGGACGCGCGTGGGTTGATCCGCATGATCTTCCCGAACAGCGTCGTGAGGTTCTGCCCGTTGTTGTTCGGATCTCCTGCCGATCCGCTGTCGCCCAGCGTGATGTACAACATGTTGTCCGGCCCGATGGTCACCTGGCCGCCGTTGTGATTCGGGAACGGGTCCTGCTGGAAGATCAGCTCGCGGCGCGTCGCCGGGTCCGCGACGTCACCGCGCATCGTGTACTCGACGACGTGCGTGTCGCCTTTGGGATCGGTGTAGTCGACGTAGAGCTTCGTGCCGTTGCGCGAGAAGTCCAGCCCGAGCAGACCTTGTTCGTTCCCGTGCGAGACATCGATCGAAAGCACAGGTGTCGCAACCGGACGTCCGTTCGTGCCGACGATCCGGACGCGCCCACCTTGTTCGGCGACGTACATGCGCGCGTCACCTTTCCGCCAGGCCAGCGCCACCGGGCTCTCGAGACCGGACGCAACCGATCGGAGCCGCACTCGCACCGCCGCAAGGTTCGGTGCCGTCGTCGAGGGCGGCACCGTTGACGTTCGCACGGTCGTCGACGTTGTCGGCGCGGGGCTCGTCGGCGGCGACTGCGAAGGATTCGTGCTCGACGATTTCCCGTTGCTGTCGCTGCACGCTGCCAGCAGCAGCGACGCGCAGACACCGACCACCATCAAGGAACCCGGGCGACGCACCTCGGCAGGTTAGGTCTCCGGTAGCCCGTACACTTCGCGCCCGATGAAGTACCTGGTCTTCGTGCCTGATGGTTGCGCGGACGTTCCGCTCGAAGCGCTCGACGGCCGCACGCCGCTCGAAGCCGCGCGCATGCCCAACCTCGCCAAGCTCGCAGCCCGGGGCGAAGTCGGTCGCGCGGCAGTCATACCGCCGGGACTTCCGCCGGGGAGTGATGTCGGCAACATGGCGATCCTGGGCTTCGATCCTGCCCGGTACCACACCGGTCGCGCACCGATCGAGGCTGCGGCGATGCGCGTCGAGCTCGGACCCGACGAGGTCGCGTACCGGTGCAACCTCGTCACGCTCTCGAACGACGAGCCCCCGCAAATGGTCGATTTTGCGGCGGGCCATCCGACGAACGAACAGAGCCACGCGATCGTTGCCGCGCTCGATGACGCGCTCGGCAACGGCAAAGAAGGCGTCCGCTTCCATCCCGGCGTCGAGTACCGCCATCTCTGTGTCGTACCGCGCGCGTGGGAAGTCGCCGAATGCACGCCGCCCCATGACCTCACGGGCAGAACCGCGGTGCTGCCGACGGGAAATGCGGCACCGATGATCAACGCGTTGATGGAAGCGTCGAAGGAAGTCGTCCACCGGGCGGCGCACGAAGTCGGGTCACAGGCGACGCAGATATGGCTCTGGGGACAAGGACGCAAGCCGCAGTTGCCGAACTTCGAAGCCACCTACGGTGTCGCGGGCCGGATGACCTCGGCGGTGGACCTCGTGCAGGGGCTCGGTGTACTCACGGGGATAGAGGTCGTCGAGGTGCCCGGCGCGACCGCGGGATTCGACAATGATTACGTCGCGCAACGAGACGCGTGTCTCCGCTCGCTCGCCGACCGCGATCTCTTCGTCCTGCACGTCGAGGCAACTGACGAAGCCGGCCACCAGGGCCGCTCCGACATCAAGGTGGACGCGCTGGAGCGCTGGGATGCCGAGATCATCGGGCCGATCGTCGACGTGCTCGATGCCGCGCGCCAGCCGTACCGCATCCTGCTCATGCCCGACCACGCAACGCCGTGCGACATCAAGACGCACAATGCAGACCCGGTGCCGTACTTGTTGTTCGACAGCGAACACCCTGGGCCGGGTGGCGTCTATACGGAGTCGGCAACCGCCGAATGTGATCCGGTACCGGGCCACGCGTTGATGCACCGATTGGTCGCGCACTAATCCTTCAGGAATAGGGTTGTGCGGCCGACTGTTGGGGAGATGCATTCCGACCCTGCGAAGGTGTAGGGTGGAAATTGATCCTCGAGACCTCGCCCGACATCTTCCAGATTTCGTCGTGAGGGTCGGATCTCTCCACCGCTTCAAGCGTGGACAGTCCATGTGAATAGCGGTGTGACATCTTCCGAGGACCTTCGGATATTTCACACTCCGGCCGCGGGGCGATGTTCTGCGCTCGGCCGGGAGGAGCACCACATGAGCGACACGTTCGACCGTTCACAACTGGACGGGAAGGACAGGGAGCAGCTCTCCGAGATCGCGACGGCGCTCGGCGTGAAGTCGATCAGTCGCATGCGCAAGGCCGATCTGGTCGACGCGATCGTCAAGGCCACCAAGAGCTCCAACGGCGCGGCGACCGACGCACCCAAGCCGCGCAAGGTGCGGTCGACGCGCGCGGCGGGCCTCGACGATCTCGCGTCGCTCGCGGAGGAGCAGAACGCGCTCGCGACCCAGGACGCGTCCGACGAGATGTCGCTGATCCGGCCCCGGCGGCGCGGTGCCAGTGGCGGGAACGGCGCCGGGACGGGCGGGGACGATCCCGGTTCGGCGAATCCGACCGCGCATGACTCGACGCCCGAACGCTCGGCGGCCGCGGCCGCCCGGACGCAGGAGGGCGCGGCGAGCTTCGACGCGCCATCCGACGCGCCATCTGAAACGACGTCCGAGGCGCCGACCCCCGAGAGCGCGCAGACCCACCAGCAGTCGCAGCGTCACCTCGGACAGCAGGACCAGCAATGGCGCGGCGGCGGCGACGACGACGGCAGCGGCAACCGCCGGCGCCGGCGACGTCGGGGTCGCGACCGTGGGCCGGGCGAGACGGCCGGTGGCGGCCAAGGCGGTCAAGGCGGTCAAGGCGCGCCGCAGGGCGGACAAGGCCAAGGCCGCCCGGATCGCGGCGAGCGCAACGAGGACTACAGCGGCGAGCTGATCGACGTGCAGGGTCTGCTCGACCTGCGCGACGAGGGCTACGGCTTCCTCCGTACCTCGGGTTACCTCGCCGGTCGCAGCGACGCATACGTCTCGGCGTCACAAGTCCGACGCTTCGGGCTGCGCAAGGGCGACTACGTGAACGGCGCGACACGCCCGCCGGCGAGCAGCGAGAAGTACCCGGCGCTCGTTCGCGTCGACGTCATCAACGGCATGACGCCCGACGAGGCGCGCGGCCGCGTGAGGTTCGAAGATCTCACCCCGTTGTTCCCCGACTCGCGCCTGCGGCTCGAGCTCGACGGCGAACCGGGTGAGATCACCGGACGCATCATCGACCTCATCTCGCCGATCGGCAAGGGTCAGCGCGGGATGATCGTGTCACCGCCGAAGGCGGGCAAGACGACGATCATCAAGCAGATCGTCTATTCGATCGAACGCAACAACCCCGAGACGCACGTAATCGTGCTGCTCGTCGACGAACGTCCGGAGGAGGTCACCGACATGCGGCGGCACGTGCTTCGTGCCGACGTCGTGGCGTCGACGTTCGACCGTCCGTCCGACGAGCACTGCCACATCGCGGAGCTCACGATCGAACGCGCCAAGCGCCTGGTCGAGGGCGGCACCGATGTCGTCATCATCCTGGACGGCATCACCCGACTGGCGCGGGCGTACAACCTCGCCGCGCCGGCATCGGGCCGGATCATGTCGGGTGGCATCGACGCAGGTGCGCTGTACCCGCCGAAGAAGTTCTTCGGTGCGGCACGCAACGTCGAAGAGGGCGGCTCGCTCACGATCCTTGCGACCGCGCTCGTCGAGACGAACTCGAAGATGGACGAGCACATCTTCGAAGAGTTCAAGGGCACCGGAAACATGGAGCTGCGACTGGACCGGCGCACCGCCGACCGCCGCATCTATCCGGCCATCGACGTCGAGCAGTCGAGCACCCGGCACGAGGAGCTGCTGTTCGACCGCCGCGATCTGCAACAGGTGTGGAAGCTGCGGCGGGTGCTCAACGCGCTGGAAGGTGGCTCGGGTCTCGAGCTGCTCATCGACAAGCTCCGCAGCACCAAGACCAACGCCGAGTTCCTGAACGAGATCGCCAAGGCCCCGGCGGGAATGGGGACCTGAGTCCCTTTGTTGGGACACTGAATCCCACCGTTAGACTGGATCCAGCATGAAGGCCGACATTCACCCCCAGTACGTCGAGTGCAAGGTGCACTGCTCCTGCGGCAACGAGTTCACCACTCGTTCGACGGTCCCGAGCCTGCGCGCCGAGCTCTGCTCGGAGTGCCACCCGTTCTACACGGGCAAGCAGAAGCTCGTTGACACCGGTGGCCGCGTCGAGCGGTTCCAGCGCCGGGTCGCCAAGCAGAAGAAGAAGTCGTAAACACGATGGCCAAGAGCTCCGGCGACGAGCAGCGCTACATGGGCGGGCAAGCCGTGCTCGAAGGCGTGATGATGCGCGGCGCCTCGCACTGGGCGGTTTCGGCGCGCGGTCTGGACGGCAACATCAAGACCGTGGTGCGCGAGGTCCCCGGCTGGGCCGAGCGCTACCGCAACATCCCGATCGTGCGGGGCGTGATGGGTCTGGGCGAGTCGCTCGGTCTGGGATACCGCGCCTTGACCTGGTCGGCGAACCAGCAGGTTCCCGAAGACGAGCAGGTCTCCGAGAAGGCGATGGGCTGGGCCGTCGGTGTCGCGATGGTGGTCTTCAGCGCGATCTTCATCATTTTGCCCGCGATCGCCGGGAACTCGTTGAAGAACGTCTTCCACGGATCATTCCCGCTCGTCGAAGGTGTCGTGCGGCTCGGGCTGTTCATCCTGTACATCTTCGCCATCGGGCACATGCGCGACATCAAGCGCGTGTTCCAGTACCACGGCGCCGAGCACAAGTCGATCGCGGCGTACGAGAATGGCGTCGAGCTCACGCCGGAGACCGCGCAGCAGTTCAGCACCGCGCACGTTCGCTGCGGCACGAACTTCCTTCTGACGGTGATGGTCGTCGCGATCGTCGTGTACTCGGTGATCCCGCGGCCGAGCCTGTTGTTCGTCGTCGGATCCCGCGTCGTGCTCATTCCGTTGATCGCGGGGCTGAGCTACGAGGTCATACGGCTCGCGGCCCGCAACATCCAGCGCCCCTGGGTGCTGGCGCTCATGCGACCCGGTCTGCTGTTGCAGAAGCTCACGACCCGCGAGCCGGATCTCGACCAGCTCGAGGTGGCAATCACCTCGCTGCGTGCGGTGATGACGGCCGAACAGCTCGCCGAGGTCGACGCCCGCGCCGGCCTGCGGGTGCCTGCGGTCGCTCCCGCCGTCTGACGCTGCTCACTCGCGCGCCGGCGCCAACGCAGCGTTCTCACCATCATGCTGTCGAGGACGCCCACGCCGCGACCGTCGCCTGCAGGGCGGCCGTCTCGAGCGCGATGAACTCGTCGTCGTGGGCACTGTCGCCGTGGTCGAGCCAGTCGAGGACCGCGTCCACGAGATGGTCGAACAGCGTCTGTGCCGCCCATTCGGCGAACTCGGCCCGCACGAGCGGCGTCACCACTTCGCGGGCGGCGCTCACGGCGACGTCACGCAGGTGCAGCGCGTAGTCCGAGAACTGCGGCTCACGGGCGGCGTGTCGCCACAGCAGCCGGAAGCCATCGGGCCACTCGCGAGCGACGCCGAGCAACGCCGCGGTCGTCCCGCCGGCCTGCAATCCCCGCAGCACGTTGTCGAGGAACAGCTCCACCTGCCGTTCGAAGACCTGTTCGAGGACGGCGCGATACAGCGTCTCCTTCGCCTCGAAGTGGCGGTAGACGATCAGCTTGGTGATGCCCGCGGCGGACGCGATGTCGTCGACCGACGTCGCCGCGTAGCCGGCGTGTGCGAACACCTCGGCGGCGGCGTGGAGGATCGCCTCCCGACGCACCGGATCTCGCCGGGGCCGGGTCGCGACCTTGCTCAGCGGGGCGTTTGTCATGGTAACTATACCTTGACTGGAGAGAACGGATGTTCTACAGTACGGGTATGGGAAAGCTTCGCGATGAACTGGACCAGGCGTTCGATCAGATGAGGGCGAGCGATCCTGCCGCCCTGGAGGCCGCTCTCGCAGGCGGCCAGGTGGACCTCAGCACGGAGCAGATGGTCTTCGTCCTCTACCGGCGCATCGACGCCCTGCGCGGCCTGTTCCTGCGGCTTGCGGAAGAAATAGACCGCATCAACGAAGGTTCCTGATGTCCCCAACAGCACGATCCCGTCGGGCGTGTTCACGAGTTGAAAGGCCATTCAGTGGCTCCCACTGATCGCAACAACCCGAAGCGGGCGGCGTCGTCCGAGTCTCAGTTCTCGCTGATGGAGTTCGTCCGCGAGTTCCCGGACGACGCGACATGCCTGGAGTTCCTGTGGCGCACGCGGTACGCCGTGGACGGCGAGCACGCGTACTGCGACTCGCCGCAATGCAAGACGGAGCGGACGTTCAAGCGGTACGACACGTCGCAGCAACGCCAGTCGTGGACGTGCACGACGTGCGGGAAGCACATCCACCCGACCGCCGGGACCATCTACCACAAGTCTTCTACGTCGCTTCACCTGTGGTTCTACGTCGTCTACATGATGTCGAGTACACGGTGCGGAATCTCCGCCAAGCAGATCGAACGCGAGCTTGGAGTGACCTACAAGACCGCGTGGCGGATGATGAATCTGATCCGTAACCAGGTCATGGTGCAAGACGACGACACGCCGCTTGATGGCGACGTCGAAGCGGACGAGACGTACATGGGCGGCCAGCCGCGCGAGGGCGACACGATGACGCGTGCCGAGCGGTACTCGCGCAAGGTGCCGGTATTCGCTGCGGTCGAGCGTGGCGGGAAGGTCCGCGCCGAAGTGTTGCCGCACGCAGGACACGGCGCGGTGCGGCCGATGGTGACGACGCTCGTGAAGGGCACCGCGCGCTTGTACACCGACGAGTCGAAGCTGTACTACGGGATGCACCGCACGTTCGCGGAGCACCACACGATCAACCACACCGAGAAGGTCTACGTACACGGCAACGTCCACACGCAGACCATCGAAGGGTTCTTCTCAACCGTCAAGAACGGCATCCGTGGCACGTACCACAACGTCTCGCGCAAGTGGCTCCAGGGATACCTGAATGAGTACGCGTGGCGGTACAACCACCGCGACGACGATCTCGCGATGTTCCGGCAGCTACTTCTTCGGTCGGCGCTTCCGCGCTGACGCGGCGTCAGCCGTGCGCGATATCCGCGCGCAGTACATGGCGAATCTGCTGCGAGACTGAGCGTTCTTCTTGCGCTGCACGAGCCTTGATTGCCTCGTACAGGTCGTCGGTCATGCGTACCACGATGGGCCGCGTGTGGTTGGCGGAGGGTGCCGATGCGTTGGTGTCTTTTGTGCGCGCCATTGTCGTCAAGATAGCGAGACGAATACGCGCGCGGTGGGATTTCCGGGAGCATCCACCTGTATGCGGCTGTGTCGCGCGCGTAATACACCGGCAAGAAAGAGAAATCGCCGCAGGAGCCAACCCCCGGCAGAGGAAGCAGGCTCCCACGGCCCTCATAGAGAGGAGCCACATCATGGCTCAAGGAACGACCGGACATCCAGCATCGCAGTCGGGCATCTACCGCCCGAACTGCGGACACAAGGAAATCGCATTGAGCAAGGGCGAAATCTTCCCACCCTGCTCGCACTGCCGCCGTGCAGTGGTGTGGATCGATCCTGGTGCGGGCCACGCACCCGGTTCGCTAGATGAGTTTCGTAGGACTCTCGCGTGGCGTCGGAACGCGAGAGTCCTACGCGCTGGTCAATCCTTCTTCGAACGTTTCCGCTTCGGCTTCTGCGGCTTCGCTGATTCGGCGAGATCACGGAACACCTGGCCGCGTGTCGGGATCGGAATGTCGATCGGTTCGACACCAGGCTTGCGCGGCTGAGTCTTCTGAGTCCGAGGCTTGTCGGCCATGACGCGAGGTTAGACCCGTGGCGCCCATCTGTTTGTTCTGCGACAACACGGCGGACACCGTTGAGCACCTGTGGCCCGACTGGTTGAACGATGTCTTGCCGAACTACGCAGACACGACGTACACGCATCGAACCGTCAATGGCGTGCGCCAGTGGGGAAGCAAGCGTGCGGCCAACCTCACCGTCAAGGTCGTTTGTGAGTCTTGCAACACGGGATGGATGAGCGACCTTGAAGGAGAGGCCAAGCTTCTTCTTACGGAGCCGATACGCGCCCGAAAGATCGCACTGGACAAACCGCAACAGCGGACGATCGCCAAGTGGGCCGTCAAGACGGCGATCATCGGAGAACAGATGGCTCCTGCGGATGCGGTTATCCCACGAGATGTCTGTCGATCCCTGCGCGAGTCGGAAACACTTCCGCAGGGCCTGCACGTATTCACGGCCGCTACGGATGCGACGTGGCCCGGCGACACGATCTACCACGACCACCAACTAGGGCCAGAAGGTGCGGCCGCCGACGCGGCCAGTAACGGGTATGTCGCGACCTTCGCCATCCGTCACCTTGCCTTGCAGGTCATTTGGACGAAGTACGAGCAAGCCGTCGTCGAACATCGGGGACCACTCATCACCGCGGTCCGCCGCATCTGGCCCTTCGAACGATCGTTCACCTGGCCGGGCGGAAAGGTCATGGCGCCGAGCACAGTCGGAATGCTCGCCGAGCACTGGCGGGACCAGCGCTTCTGGACACATCCCTTCCTGGCCCCATGAATCGTCGTTTTCCTTTCGGGAATCTGACAAAGGACCTATCCTCTACAGTCAAGGTATAGTTGCCTTTGTCATGTGTAACTCGTGAGTATACAGTGCCGCTATGAGCAACCTCCAGCTTGAATACTCCGGCGAGGAGCTCCTCGCGACGCACGACATCGACGAGCCCGTGATCGCGGGCGGTGTGCGGTGTCACGGTGGTTTCCTCGCCGACGGCACGTACGTGCCTCCGCGCACGAAGCACCGGGTGCAGGCGATCGACGCGTGGCAGCAGTCGCACCGCGAGCAGTTCGGTACCGAGATCCTCCACGCGCCGATCGACATGTGGCCCGAGCCGTACCCGAACGTCGCGCAGACGAAGTACCTGTTGCGCGAAGGCGTGCGGGAACCGGTGATCACCCAGCTGACCCGCATCGGCACGGTCGAGGGCTTCGGCGCGATGATCCGCCACGTCCAACTCGGCGACATGCAGCGCTTCTTCGACGAGTCCATCGCCGGCACCGCGATCGCGCACCTGCAGTCGGGTCTGTTCGAAGGGCATGCGCGCGACGAAGCGGGCTGGGACGAAGAAGCCGGTCACAACCAGATGTGGTTCGCCGCGCGCGACGTTGCGTTCGAAGCGCCGCCGACGGAGGACGAGACGCAGACCATGCTGATGCGCATGGGCATCGTGCAGCCGAACGGCGCACCGCCGACGCCGGAGCAGATGCGCGCGACGGCGGAATCGATGCGCCAATTCCCCGAGCTCGATCTCATGTTGGAGATGTCGATCCGCCGCATGCTCGGGATCCTCTTCATCGAGGTGTCGGCATTCCACACGTTCGCGTGGGCGGAGGAAGTCCTGTCCGACGACTCGCTCGTCGCCGACGCCGACAAGGCGGCGCAACTCGTCCGGTGCATCCGCACCGACGAGACCCCGCACGTCGACTACCTGCGCACCGCGCTGACCGAGATGCGCGACCGGACGTTCGTGGGGGAGTCGGGTCAAAAGCTGGCCGGCACCGACGTGATCGGGCGGCTCTGGGACACTTCGCTCGGCGATTCGCTCGGTCCCCGCCGGGACCAGTTCCTCAAGACGGTGATCAGCGAGCTCGAGCATGCGCTCGCATCGAACCCCCGTCGTACCGAGCTGCTCGAAGGCTTTCACGCCCACGCCACGAAGGAACGCGCCGCATGAAATTCGGGATCTTCTACGAGCACCAGCTGCCGCGTCCCTGGGCGGAGGATTCCGAGTACCGGTTGATCCAGGACGCGCTCGAACAGATCGCCTACGCCGACAGCATCGGCATCGACTACGCGTGGGAGGTCGAGCACCACTTCCTCGAGGAGTATTCGCACTCGAGCGCGCCGGAAGTGTTCCTCGCCGCCGCGAGCCAGCGCACCAGGGACATCCGGTTGGGGCACGGCATCGTGCAGACGCCGCCGATGTTCAACCATCCCGCGCGCATCGCGGAGCGCATCTCGATGCTCGATCTCGTGAGCAACGGTCGTGTGGATTTCGGCACCGGCGAGTCCTCGTCGGAAGCCGAGCTCGGTGGGTTCATGATCGAACCCGAGAAGAAGCGTGCGATGTGGGAGGAAGGCCTACGCGTCGCGATCCGGTGCATGTCCGAGGAGCCGTTCACCGGTCACTCCGGTGAATTCGTGACGATGCCGCCGCGCAACGTCTTGCCGAAGCCGCGCCAGAAACCGCATCCGCCGGTGTGGGTGGCCTGCAGCCGCCGCGACACGATCCACCTCGCGGCCCAGAAGGCGATCGGCGCGCTTGCGTTCGCGTTCGTCGACCCCGAAGAGGCCAAATGGTGGGTCGACGACTACTACACCACGCTGGCCAAGGAAGGTGTGCCGATCGGCGACGCCGTCAACGCCAACGTCGCGTGTGTCACGACGTTCATGTGCCACCCCGACGAGGATGAAGCGATGCGCCGCGGTCTCGAAGGCGCGAACTTCTTCGGCTACTCGCTCGCGCACTACTACGTGTTCGGGCGCCACCGTCCTGCGCACACCAGCGTGTGGGACGAGTTCCAGCAACGCCGGGCCGAGCACGGTTACGACCCCGAAGCGGTCATCGCCGCGTCCGAGAACCAGGACCGGCTCGGCGCCAAGGTCGTGGGCGAAGGCATCGGCGGGTTGCGCGGCGCGGTCGGTACACCCGAGCAGTTGCGTGAGTACCTCCAGCGGTACGAGGAGTGCGGCGTCGACCAGGTGATCTTCTGCTCCCAGGCCGGTAAGAACCGACACGAGCACATCATGGAGGCGCTCGAGCTGTTCGGCCGGGAGGTCTTGCCGGAGTTCAAGGAGCGCGACGACAAGCTGACGCGCGACAAGGAGCAGCGACTCGCGCCGATCATCGACGAGGTAATGACGCGCAAGCCCGCCGAGGACCACCCGCCGTTGCCGTCGGAGGACTACGCGTTCCCCGCGATCCCTCGGGCCATGGCCGACCGGTTCGGCAACGACGAGTTCCACCAGATGCTCGACCAGTTCGCCGAGCAGAGCGCGATCGGCCCGGGCGGGATCGAGAACCTGATCAACAACCGGTAACCGTCCCGGGGGCCGGTACCCTCGAACCTCGATGTTCGAGCACCTCGAACCCCTCGAAGCCGAGTTCGACCGGCTCGAGGCGGATCTTCCCCGTATCTATGCCACCGGCGACCGCCGGGCCGCCCGCACCGCGGGCCGGCGCGCCGCGGAGCTCAAGGCCGTGGTCGACGCGTACCGCGAATGGAAGAACGTGTCCGAGGAAGTGGCCTCCGCCCGCGGGCTCCTCGAGGGCGAGACGGACGCCACGATGCGGGAGTACGTCGGCGACGAGCTCGCCAAGCAGGAACGGCGCCTCGCGGAGCTCGAAGCCGAGATCAAGGAGCTGTTGGTGCCCCGCGACCCGAACGAGGGTCGCAATGTGATCGTGGAGATCCAGGGCACGGAGGGAGGCGAGGAGGCCAACCTCTGGGCGGGCGACCTCTATCGCATGTACCAGCGCTTCGCCGAGCGCCACGGCCTGCGTACCGAGGTGCTCTCCAGCCAGCCGTCCGAGCACGGCGGCTACCGCGACGTGACGTTCCTCGTGAAGGGGGACGACGCATGGAGTCGCCTCAAGTACGAGGGTGGACCGCACCGGGTGCAGCGTGTGCCGGTGACCGAGAGCCAGGGTCGCGTGCACACGAGCGCGGCGACTGTCGCCGTGCTGCCCGAAGCCGACGAAGTCGACGTGGCGATCGACCCGAACGATCTCGAGATCGACGTGTATCGCGCCACCGGACCGGGCGGCCAGTCGGTGAACACCACCGACTCCGCGGTGCGGCTGACGCACAAGCCCACGGGGCTGGTCGTCACGTGTCAGGACGAGAAGAGCCAGCTCCAGAACCGTGAGAAGGCGATGCGCATCTTGCGGGCACGATTGTTGCAGGCCGAGCAGGATCGTCAGCAGGCCGAGGTCAGCGCAGCGCGGCGCGACCAGGTGAAGGGTGGCGGACGGTCGGAGAAGATCCGCACGTACAACTTCAAGGACAACCGCGTGACCGATCATCGCATCGGTTTCACGCAGCATTCCCTCGACCGTGTGCTCGAAGGGGAGCTGGACGACGTCGTCGACGCGCTGGCCGCCGACGAGCGCGCCCGACAGCTCGGTGGCGAGTAGCCCGGGCGCGATGACACCGACGTGGCGCGGGCTACGTGCCGATGCAGCCGGGCAGTTGGCAGATGCGGGCATCATTCCCGCCGATGCCGAGGCGCGTTTCATGGTGGAGCGGGCGTCGGGCTACGACGCCGACGAATGGCTCGAGGCCGCGGAGGTTCGACCACCGGCACGCGCAGAAGCGCGCCTGCACGACATGGTCGCTCGTCGTCTCGCGGGCGAACCGCTGCAATATGTCCTGGGCGCATGGTCGTTCCGTGGCCTCGACCTCATGGTCGACCGCCGGGTGCTGATCCCGCGGCCCGAGACCGAGCTCGTGGTCGAGATCGCGTTGGAGGAAGCGGAACGCCTCGGTCTCCGCCGCTCCCGCCACCAGGAGACGACAGCGCAGCGACCGGAGGGGAGCGGAGCGCGGAGTCGACCCATAGTTGTCGATCTTGGTACGGGGTCGGGTGCGATCGCGCTGGCGCTCGAAGCGGAGCTGCCCGATGTCGAAGTCTGGGCGAGCGATGCGAGCGAAGATGCGCTCGCGGTCGCGCGGGCAAACATTGCCGGATGCGCGGCCACGCGCGTGCGCCTGGCGACCGCGGGCTCGTGGTTCGACGCGCTGCCGGCGGCGTTACGAGGCTCGTTGCAAATGGTCGTCGCGAACCCGCCGTACGTCGCCGAGCACGAGGTCGCCGCGTTGCCCGACGACGTGCGCTTGTACGAGCCCCGCGCTGCGCTGGTCGCGGGACCCAAGGGCACGGAGGCGATCGAGGCGCTGCTCGACGAGGTGCCGGGATGGCTGGCACCGGGGGGCACCGTGGTGCTCGAGCTCGCGCCGCACCAGGGCGCGGACATGCAGCGCTACGCATTCGAGCTCGGCTACCGCGAAGTGTTCGTGCGCGACGACCTCGCGGGGCGGCCGCGAGTACTCGTCGCGCGTACCGGGTAGCTTGCGACTTCATGGCCGACGACCAGCTCGACGTCGACGGGATGCTCGCCCGCTTCCGCGATCGGGCCGAGGCGGTCCGCAAGCGACCGCTGCCGCCCGTCGCCGGGCCTGAACGGCAGCACTTCGTAGATCAGGCGCAGCTCGACTTCCAGGACTACGCGTTGATCGGCGACGCGCGCTGGACCTTCGTCGACGGTGTGCTCACGTTGACGATCGACCTTCGTCCCAGTTGATCCCGAGTCGCTGCAAGAAGCCGAGGTCGACCGCCAACCACAGGGTCTTCGAGAACGGGTAGACGATCATCGGCCCGATCGTCATCAACGGGACGACGACCATCAACACGGTGACCCACGGAATGTCGGGCACCGTCAAGATCATCGCGACGACGAGCACGATCGTGAACAGGCCGCCGACGACGATCGTGTTGATGGCGATGGCGCCGGTCCAGTATCCGGGTTCGCGTTCGAACTTCATCCCGCAGCGCGGGCAGCTGTCCACCATCGCGAACCAACGGTGAAAGAGCTTGCCCGCGCCGCAGCGCGGGCAGCGGCGGGTCGCACCGCGCGCCAGCATGCGCAGGCGAGATGGTTCGGTCGTGGTCACGTCACGCCAGGCCGTTCGTCGCACCGTCGTTCGTCAACTTCACCACGCGACCCTCCCACGGCTCGGCGGTCATCGAGCGGAGGGTGTCGGCCTCGCGCACGTTGGCGATCGCCCGCCGGCCGTCGTCGAGCAGCGCGGTCACGATCCCGACCGATGGCGTGCCGTCGCGTTCGAACGCGACCGATGTCGCTTCGACGGTTGCAGTCGTCTCGATGAGCCCGGCCGGCTCGCGGCGGGGGAGTGCGTCGACGCGCTCCTGGTCGTGACCGACGACGAACGGCCGCGCGGGCGGCCGGGCCGACCACAGCGCGGCGGCGTGCTTGGTGACGTACCAGCCCAACGCGGTCGTGAGGCCGTAGGCGCCCGGTTCGGCGCGGAGCGTCTCGACCATGCGCGCGATGCCGTGCGTCGGATAGTTGTTGACCGGGCCGCCGGCGAAGCCCAGACCGCCCGTGACCGTGCGCGGGCGCGTGTCGTCGTCGGTCAGGCCCAGTGCGGCGCTCGCGGTCTGCACGGCGGACGGAAAGCACGAGTAGAGATCGAAGTGCGCGATGTCGTCGACCCGCACGTCGGCTGCCCCGAGCGCGCTTCCGGTCGTCAGCTCGATCGCCGGTGAGGCGGAGAGCGATGCGCGTTCGGTGACGAACCAGTGGTCGTGGGCCTCGGCGGCTCCGTGCAGGAACACCATTCGATCAGCCGAGACGCCGGCGTCACGCGCCGCCTCGTAGGAGCACAACAGCAGCGCCGCGCCCTGGTCGACGTCGATGTTCGCGCACATGCGCTTCGGGTACGGGAAGCACACCATGCGGTTCTCGGGCGAGACCGTGCGGATCTCCTCCGGCGTGTACGACTCACGGGACCACGCGTGCGGGTTCCCCGCTGCGACCTCGGCGAATGCCGCCCACATCTCGCTCACTCGCTTCTGGTGCTCGTCGATGCTGTGCCCGCGGCTCGCCCGCAGCGCCGTCTCGAAGAGCGGGTACACCATCGTCGGCGCGACCGCGAGGTGCGCCATCTCGTACTCACTCGCCCCTGGTCGATCGTCGCCGATCACCCAGTCGCACGGGGTGTCACCGCCGTCGTCCCATTCGAGATGCACGCGTGGCTCACGCCGGGCGCGCCAGCGCGCGTGCATCGACTCCGCGCCACCGATCAGCACCACATCACATTCGCCGCGCGAGATCCGCGCCGCGAACTCGTTGACCAAGAGCTGCGGGCTGTTCCCGCCGACCGTGGACAACGCGGTCGCGCGCGGCTCGATGTGCAGCAGGCGTGCGAGAAATGCGCCGGGGTCGGCGTAGCGCCACGACCCGATCGCGACCACCGCGATGATGTCGGTGCGCGCGAGCAACGACACGCCACTGTCGCGATCGGCGGCGCGCGCGGCATCGACGAGCAGGTCGATGGGCGGGCGCGCATCTTCGGCCGTCGCCCGTTGGTTCACCTGCCCGACACCGACGACCACCGGCGAACGCGGATCAACCACGACGATGGGCCCCTCGTTGCGTCTGCACGATGACCGGCACGCTACCGGTCGGCTTCGTCGTCTCCGGCGCTGAGGACGGGCCAGACGGGCTCGCCGGGCGCCACGCTGTCGCGACAGATCGACCGGTAGCGGCAGGTGCGACACACCTCGATCTCGGCGACGCCCTTCCAGTCGTCGGTTCGCCACATGTCGGCGACGGCGTCGCGCAACTCGTGCTCGATCTCCGCGAGGTCGTCGTCGCCCGGCTCCCACGGCTCGGGATCGTCATCGACCTCCGGTTGCAGGTGCTCGTAGCGCAACTGCAGTCGAAGGTTGGTGCGGCGGGCGTCGCGGGCCATCACCCACGCCTGCACGCGCGCTCGGGGGTCGTCGGCGAGGCGCTCGTACCGGAGTGCGCCGGTCTTGTAGTCGCGCACGTCCAGGAGCCCGTCGTGGATCCACACCACATCGATCCGGGCCGACGCCAGGAACATCGGCACGGGCTCCTTGTGAAAGCGGGCCCGGTCGACCTCGTGGGCGGCAGCCTCGACCTCGGCCGGACACCGGCGCGCGTGGCGCTCGACGAACGCGCGCATCTGATCAGTGTCGGCCTGCGCGGCGCTCAACACGTTCGAGACGTGCGTGTCGTCGTGGCAGGTGCCGGTCGTGTGGAGCTCCTGGAGCACGGCGTGGACGAGGTGCCCCTGATCAGGAGATCGACCCGAGTCGCTGGGAGGGACGCGTAGCAGCGCGCTCGTAAAGTAGAGCCGGCGGCACCACAGGAAATCGGCGTAATTCGACGGCGTGAGCCGCACGATCTGGGGCAGCCGCACCGCACTCACAACGACCTCGTGAGCTGCGGGCAGCCCGGGATACACGGGCAATCGCGACAGTCGCCGCCCACCGCGGTGTAGCGAGGATGCGCGCGAGCGCGTATGACCTCGACGCGCGAGATCAGCCACGCGCGTGCGTCGTCGAGTTTCTCGCCCATGTCGAGCTCGTACTCGACGGAGTGATCCTCGAGCAGGTCGACGGCGACGAGGTGCACACGCTCGGTCGCCCACTCGTGCACGCGCAAGAGTGCGAAGCGGATGTCGACGCTGTCGACCAGCGGCAGGCGCGCACCGATCCGCAGTATCCGCAACTCGTGCACGCCGTTGGTGTGCACCACCGGGATGCCGACCGGGCCGAGCAATCGAACGCCGACGCCGACGAGGTCGGTCGACCAGCCGAGGTCATCGACCGCGATCTCGACGCCGCCGAACATGCGCAGGTACGCGTCCGCGGCGGCGCGATACGCCGCGCGCTGCTCGGGCTCGAGATCGATCGGATCAGGAAAGCCGTGCTCCGGCGCGACCGCGCCGCGGTGCCAGGTGATTGCATCCGCGGTGAGTCGGTTCGACACCTCGAACGGCGCGTCGCCGAGCGGCGACAGCTTGCGACCCGACTCGTGCTCGTGCGCAAGGCGGCGGCGACACATGGTGTCCGCCCGCCGCAGCAGCGACGGCGTGACCCTGGGCAGCTCGTCCGTATTTCCCTCCCGCACGTGGCTCCCTCGCTGCACCATCCTTGGTGCAGAACGTACTGCGGGGGTGCGCCAACCGCTGAGTACACTCGCCTGAGTGCGGATTGCGATCGGCGGCGACCACGCCGGATACCCACTGAAGCAGCATCTCGTACAGCTGCTGAAGGAGTGGGGACACGATGTCGACGACCTCGGCACGCATTCCGAGGACCCGGTCGACTACCCGCCGTACTGCGCGGCGGTCGCACGCGCCGTCGTCGGCGGCGGCGCGGAACGCGGCATCGTGCTCGGCGGCAGCGGGCAAGGTGAGCAGATCTCGGCGAACAAGGTGCGCGGGGCGCGCGCCGCGCTGTGCAACGACCTGTACACCGCGCGCATGGCGCGCGCCCACAACGACGCCACCGTGTTGTCGATCGGCGCGCGTATCGTGGCGCCGCCGCTCGCGGAGGAAATCGTCCAGCTCTTCCTCGAGACACCGTTCGAGGGCGGCCGCCACATCCGCCGCCTCGAAGAGATCGCCGAAATAGAACAACAGGAGGCCGGCGCATGACGTCGCCGTTGCAGCGCACCGATCCCGAGATCGCCGGCATCATCGGGCGCGAGCTCGAGCGGCAGAACACGACGATCCAGCTGATCGCCTCCGAGAACTTCACCTCGCGTGCGGTGCTCGAGGCGCAAGGCTCGGTGCTGACCAACAAGTACTCCGAGGGTTATCCCGCGAAGCGCTACTACGGCGGCAATTTTGTGGTCGACCAGGCCGAGGAGCTGGCGCGCGCACGGGCGCGGGAGCTCTTCGGCGCCGAGTACGCGAACGTGCAGCCCCACTCGGGCGCGAACGCGAACATGGCTGCGTACATGGCCGTGCTCGACCCGGGCGACAAGGTCATGGGGATGCGCCTCGACCAGGGCGGGCACCTGACCCACGGATCGCCGGTGAACTTCAGCGGCCGGCTGTACGACTTCGTCGCGTACGGGGTCGACGACGAGACCGAGGTGCTCGACTACGACGTGATCCGCGATCTCGCCGTGCGCGAGCGTCCCCGTCTCATCATCGCCGGTGCGACCGCGTACCCGCGCACCATCGACTTCGAGGCCTTCCGCGCGATCGCCGACCAGGTCGGTGCGATGTTGCTCGTCGATGCCGCGCACATCGCGGGGCTGGTCGCGGGTGGTGCGCACCCCTCACCGGTGCCGCACGCCGACATCGTGACGTTCACGACGCACAAGACGCTGCGAGGCCCGCGCGCGGGCGCGATCCTGTGCCGGAGCGAATATGGGCCGGCCATCGACAAGGCGGTGTTCCCGGGGTTGCAGGGTGGCCCGCTCATGCACGTGATCGCGGCCAAGGCGGTGGCGTTCCACGAGGCGAGCCAGCCGTCCTTCGCGCAGTACGCGGCCGACATCGTCGTGAACGCTCGCGCGCTCGCGTCCGCGCTCACCGAAGAGGGTTTTCGCATCGTCTCCGGCGGCACCGACAACCATCTCATGCTCGTGGACCTGCGGCCGTTCGGCGTGACCGGAAAGGTGGCCCAGGAGGCTCTCGACCTTGCCGGTATCACGGTCAACAAGAATGCGATTCCCAACGATCCGGAGAAGCCGTTCGTGACAAGCGGTCTGCGGCTCGGCACCGCGTCGTGCACGACCGCCGGCATGGGTCCCGACCAGATGCGCGAGATCGCCTCGTTGATCGGCCGCGTCCTGGCGGCCATCGACGACGACAGCGTCACGGCCGACGTCCGCGAGCAGGCCAATCGCCTGTGCGCCAAGTTCACGCCGTACCCGGACGCGTGACCTTCCCGATCTCGTCCTCGTACGCAATCGTCCTGGCGGTTGCGCTCGGCGCGACGTTGCTCGCGACGCCGCTGGTACGGATGCTCGCCATACGGTGCGGCGCGGTCGTGCAGCCCTCGACCGATGCCCGCCATGTGCACACGAAGCCGGTGCCGACGCTCGGCGGGGCGGCGATGTTCATCGGCTTCCTCGTCGCGATGGCGGTCGCGTCCCGCTTGCCGGAGTTCAAGGACGTGTTCCAGGCCGGCACCGGCGACCTCAACACCGAGCCCTTCGGGCTGTTGCTGGGCGCCGGGGTGATGTTCGTCGTCGGCGCGCTCGACGACCTGATCGACGTCTCACCGCCGGCGAAGGTCGCGGGTCAGGTGCTGGCGGCCAGCCTCCTCGCGTTGTGCGGTGTGACGATGTTCTTCTTCCGCATGCCGTTCAACCTGTTCCACACCGACACCGTCGTGCTCGGCTCCGATTGGGCGCCGCTTGTCACCGCGGTGTGGGTGGTGTTGATGACCAATGCGATCAACCTGATCGACGGTCTCGACGGCTTGGCCGCCGGCATCGTCGCGATCGCCGGCGGTGCGCTGTTCCTCTTCGCGGACCGCCTGACGGTCGCGCACGCGCTCGACTCCGGCAACATCGGGCCGCTGGTCGCGATCATCGCCGTCGGTGTGTGCGTCGGTTTCCTGCCGTTCAACTGGAAGTCGCGCATCATCATGGGTGATGCGGGTGCGCTGTTCCTCGGCATCCTGCTGGCGGTGCCGACGATCACGATCGGCGGCCGCACCGAGGGCGGGTTCTCCGGCAACACGTTCTTCTTCTTCGGTCCCCTCCTGATCCCGGTGGTGATCCTGGGCGTGCCGATCATCGACACGCTGTTCTCGTTCGTTCGTCGTCTCGTGCATCGCCAGCACTGGCATCAGGCCGACGCCGGGCACTTGCACCACCGGCTCATGCGACTTGGTCACGGACCCCGCCGCACCGTGGTGATCCTCTGGGCGTGGACCGCGCTGCTGTCCGGTGTCGCGCTGTTGCCGACCTACACCAACGAGGGCAACGCGCTCGTGCCGTTCGTGGTTGCCGCGATGGCGCTCCTGCTGTTTGCGTGGTTCCACCCCGGTTTCCGGTTGCGCAGGGAGCGGTCCGAGCGCGCCCGGCACCCGTCGTCCCATCCCGACGACGACGTCGTCGACCTCGAAGAGCGCCGAAGACAGAGAGCGTGATCCCGGGCCGTTCTCGCTGCGGGCCGGATACCCCTACCTCGCACGTAGTCCGGTGAGCGGCGCTTCGGTTTGACGGCTGCCCGGCGCTCCAATACATTGGGAAATCATTCACAAGCGGTTCGGGCAACGGTGCCCGGGGGCCGCTGAGGGGAGCTTCCGGTTGATCCCGGCAGAGGAACACCGCGAGACCCGCCAGATGTGGCAGGGGTTCTCGGATGCGCTGGCGTACTCAGTACAGCTCGCCGGCACCACCGTCATCTTTGTCCTCTTGGGCCTCTGGCTCGACAACAGCATCGGGACGCGACCACTGTTCACCGTCGTGCTGGGCCTGCTCGCGGTGATCGGGCAGGGCATCAGCGCGTATTTCCGGTATATGGCAGAGATCGCGCGCGACGAGAAGGGGAAGCCGTGGACGCGCAACCCGAACTTGTAGAGCGCGAGGTCGCCCTCGACATCGTTCGTCGGGGCGCCCTGGTCGCGCCCGCGATCGTGCTCGTGGCCGGGCTCGTTCGCGGTTGGGACGGTGCCGCGAGCGCGGCGATCGCGATCGGCATCGTGTTGCTGAACTTCCTCGCCGCGGCGGCGATCATGACCCGGGCCGCCCGCGGCGGCCCCACGGCTATCGGCATTGCTGCGTTGAGCGGCTACATCATTCGCCTCGCGGTGATCGTCGTGGCGCTCGTGCTGTTGCGACACCGCAGCTTCATCGATCTGAAGACGCTCGGAATCGTCATCGTCGGTACGCATCTCGGCCTTCTGTTCTGGGAGGCGAAGTACGTGAGCCTCACGCTTGCCGCGCCGGGTCTGCGCCCGGCCCGGCCCGGCCCCTCCGGAGAGAAATGAACGCTCTGCTCGCGGTCGACGTCCCTCCGATCAGTCACGTCACGATCTGGGGAAACGGTCCACTCGGCATCAACAAGACCGTCGTCATCTACGGGTTTGCGACCCTCGCCACGATCGTCGTGTTCTGGCTCGGCACCCGTCGCAAGGATGCACTCGTGCCCGCCGGACTCATGCAGAACACGGCCGAGTCGGGGGTGGCGTTCGTACGCAACCAGGTCATCATGCAGACGATGGGCGTCGACGGCTTGTACTGGCTGCCGTACCTCACGACGATGTTCTTCTTCATCTTCTTCAGCAACATCACCGAGATCATCCCGGGCGTGCAGTTCCCGGCCAATGCTCGATTCGCGATGCCGATGGTGCTCGCACTCGCAACGTGGGTGTTCTTCATCGCCATCGGCGTCAAGCGCCAAGGGCCGCTGCACTACTTCAAGGGAGCACTGATTCCCCCGGGTGTTCCGAAGGCCTTGTTGATCCTTGTCGTGCCCATCGAGTTCATCTCTACGTTCCTCGTCCGGCCCTTCTCGCTGATGGTCCGGCTCTTCGCCAACATGCTCGCCGGTCACTTGATCCTGGTGACGTTTGCGGTGTTGACCGCGGCGCTGTGGGGTTTGCAGATCCAGGCGATCATTGCGCCGTTCTCATTCGGGCTCCTGGTCGCGATGACCGGTTTCGAGATCCTCGTCAGCTTTCTTCAGGCGTTCATCTTCACGATTCTCACCGCCGTGTACATCGGCGGTGCCATGCACCCCGAGCACTGACAATCCAACAAGGAGAACCTCGTGGTTTTGCTCCATCTCCTGCTCGCTCAGGCGACCAACCCGGACACGAACGCCGGTCTGACCGCGATCGGCCGCGGCATCGTGTACGGCGGCGCTGCGATCGGCCCTGGCATCGGCATCGGTCTCGTGGTCGGCAACGCGATCACCGCGATGGCGCGCCAGCCCGAGTCCGCCGGCACCGTGCGCACGACGATGTTCTTGGGCATCGCGTTCACCGAGGCGCTCGCGCTGTTCGGCTTCGTTCTCTCGTTCATCATCTCCGGCTGACAACTCGAAAGGCAGGACGGTGCGAACTCGCATCCGTGTACTGGTTGCAGTCCTGGGTGTCACCCTTGCGGTGCTGCTCGTCGCCGCGCCCGCATTGGCGGCGGACAACGGGACGCCACCCAAGTTCGCCGACAAGGCGGCCCAGGAGTGCTACGACAAGCTCGCCGAGGGAAAGAAGGTCGACGACTGCCAGAAGGCGCCGTCGCCCCTCAAGCCCGAGAAGAACGAGATCATCTGGGGCTCGCTCGCGTTCTTGGTGCTGCTCGTCGCAATGTGGAAGTGGGGCGTGCCCGCGGTCAAGAACATGGAGCGCACGCGCGAAGAGCGGATCCGCAACGACCTCGAGGCGGCCGAGCGTGCACACGCCGAGGCCGACGCCGAGAAGACGCAGTACGAACGGCAGATCGCCGATGCTCGCAACGAGGCCGGTCGCATCATCGAAGAAGCCCGGCAATCGGCGGAGAGCGTGCGCACGGACCTCATCGCACGTGCCGAGCAGGAAGCGCGTGAGATCCGGGAACGGGCGCAGGCCGACATCGGCAACCAGCGCGCGCAGGCCCTCGCGTCCTTGCGTGACGAAGTGGCGCAACTCTCGATCGACCTCGCGAGCCGCATCGTCGAGCGCAACCTCGACAACGAGACGAACCGCCAGCTCGTCGAGAGCTTCATGGAGCAGACGGCGAGGAGTAATTAGCGTGACCGAACGCATCGAGGCGTACGCGCACGGTCTGTTGGAGATCGCGCATGCGGAAGGCCGGCTCGACGATGTCGAAGACGAGCTGTTCCGCTTCGCGCGGATCGTCGAGGGCAACGACGACCTCCGCATGGCGCTCGCCAACCCGGGGCTCTCGGCCGAGCGGCGGGCATCGATCGTGGACGAGCTGCTCGAAGGTCGGGCCCACACGATTACTCGTGCGATCGCCTCGTTCGTGGTCGGAGCCGGTCGCGGTCATGACCTGCCCGCCATCATCTTGCGATTTACCGAGCTCGCGGCCCAGTCGCGCGAAGCCGAGCTTGCCGAAGTCCGTTCCGCGGTGCCGCTCGACGACGCGCAGGTGCAGCGACTCGCCGAGGTGCTCTCACGGGCAACCGGCAAACAGGTCGAGGTCAAGGTCATCGTCGACCCGGCCGTCATGGGTGGGCTCGTCGCAACCGTCGGCGACACCGTGATCGACGGCACCGTGCGCCACCGGCTCGAGAAGCTGAAGGAGCAGATGTGAGGCGAACATGGCAGAGCTGACGATCGACGCGAGCGACATTGCGGCGGTGCTCCGCAAGAACGTCGAGGGTTTCCGTCCCGAGGTCGACCGCGCGCAGGTCGGACGCGTGCTCGAGGTCGGAGACGGCATCGCGCGCGTGGCCGGGCTGCCGAACGCGGCGGTAAACGAGCTGCTCGAATTCGAGGGCGGGGCACAGGGGCTCGCCCTCAACCTCGAAGAGGAGACGATCGGCGCGGTCGTGCTCGGTAAGGCCGACGAGGTCGAGGAAGGCCAGCTGGTCACCGCGACCGGGACCATCCTCTCGATCCCGGTCGGCGACTCGCTGCTCGGACGCGTGGTCAACGCGTTGGGCGTCCCGATCGACGGCCGGGGCCCGGTCTCCCAGGAGGAGCAACGCCGGCTCGAGGTGCAGGCGCCCGGCATCATCGGACGGCAGCCCGTGCACGAGTCGTTGCAGACGGGCATCAAGGCGATCGACGCGATGACGCCGATCGGGCGCGGCCAGCGCGAGCTCATCATCGGCGACCGCAAGACCGGCAAGACGACGGTCGCAATCGACACGATCCTGAACCAGAAGGGTCAGGGCGTGAAATGCATCTACGTGGCGATCGGGCAAAAGGGCTCGACCGTTGCGCAGACGGTCGAAACGCTGCGCGAGTTCGGCGCCCTCGAGTTCACGGTGGTCGTGAGCGCGCCCGCTTCGGACGAGGCCGTGTTCAAGTACCTCGCGCCCTACGCGGGTTGCGCGATGGGCCAGCACTGGATGGACAATGGTGAGGCCGCGCTCGTCGTGTACGACGACCTCTCGAAGCAGGCCGAGGCCTACCGCCAGCTCTCGCTCTTGCTCCGGCGACCGCCGGGTCGCGAGGCGTATCCCGGTGACGTCTTCTACCTGCACTCGCGCCTGTTGGAGCGCGCCGCGAAGCTGAGCGACGAACGTGGTGCCGGTTCGCTCACCGCGTTGCCCGTCATCGAGACCAAGGCCGGCGACGTCTCCGCGTACATCCCCACGAACGTGATCTCGATCACCGACGGCCAGATCTACCTGCAAGAGGACCTGTTCCGGTCGGGTGTGCGCCCGGCCGTCGACGTCGGCATCTCGGTGTCGCGCGTCGGCGGTGCCGCCCAGATCAAGGCCATGAGGTCGGTGGCGGGGACGCTGAAGCTCGACCTCGCCCAGTTCCGTGAGCTCGAGGCGTTCGCGACGTTCGGCTCCGAGCTCGACGCCGTCTCGAAGGCGCAGATCGAGCGCGGCGCGCGCCTCGTGGAGCTGCTGAAGCAACCTCTGCACGCGCCGATGGCTGTCGAAGAGCAGGTGGTGTCGATCTTCGCGGGTACCAACGGATACCTCGACGACATCTCCGCGGCGGACGTCCGCCGCTTCGAGACCGAGCTCCTGGACTTCATGCGCACCCGTCACAGCGAGTTGATGAACAAGATCCGGACCTCGGGCGAGCTGCCCGCGGACGAGGTAACCGCGGCGATCACGAGCTTCAAGACGACGTTCCGCACCAGCGAAGAGAACGCGGCGGCGATGCAGAGCGACACGACCGCGGCCGATGCGGTCGGTCCCGCGACCAGCCCCGAAACCCTGGAAACCGAATGAGTACAGCAGCACGCGTGCATCCGATGATCAGTGATGCGGCGACCGCAGCGAGCGGAGCGAGCGAAGGAAGCTCGCCAGCGATCGAGCGTCCGCGGGCCGGGTACCCCGGCCCGCAGCGAGAGAGCGCATAAACATGGCAGGTGGTCAGGAACGGATCCTTCGCCGGCGGATCAAGTCGGTACAGGCCACGAAGAAGATCACGCGCGCCATGGAGCTGATCGCCGCGAGCCGAATCGTGAAGGCCCAGGCTCGCGTACATGCCGCGGTGCCGTACGCCGACGGCATCACCGACGTCGTTCGACACCTGCAGGCCGCCAGTGGCGCGGCCAACAGCCCGTTTCTCGTTCCTCGCGACAACATTCGTCACTCGACACAGGTGATCATCGCCGCCGACCGGGGATTGTGCGGCGGCTACAACACCACCGTGATCCGCGCCGGTGAGGCGCAGATGCGCGTGCACGAGGCGCAGGGTCAGCACACCTCGGTCGTCGCGGTCGGCCGCAAGGTCGAGAGCTACTTCCGCTTCCGGGGCCTGCCGTTGGACGCGTCGTTCAGTGGCTTCAGCGACGGCCCGACCTACGAGGACGCCCGCCGGGTCGCGGCGTCGGTCGTCAAGCGCTTCGAGTCCGGGGAGATCGACCTCGTGGAGCTCGTCTACACGCGGTTCGTCTCGGCCGGTCGTCAGGAGGTGGTGGTGCGGCCGCTGCTGCCCCTCGACCAGGAAGGCTTCGAGGCCGGTGAGGGTGGCGAAGGCGCGGCCGGCGACTACGAGTTCGAGCCGAATCCCGAGACGATTCTCGACACCCTGCTGCCGCGCTATGCGGAGGCGCGGGTGTACGCCGCGTTGTTGAACGCGGCGGCATCGGAGCACGCGGCCCGACAGCGCGCGATGAAGGCCGCCACTGACAACGCCGACGATCTGGTGCTCACGTATACGCGTCGCATGAACCGCGCTCGTCAGGACTCGATCACCACCGAGATCATGGAGATCGTCGGCGGCGCGGAAGCGCTGGGCGACTCCGAGGATCGCCACCACGAGCCCGAAGAACAAGAATATTTCGAAAAAGCTGCTGGCACCTTTGGAGCGCTGACCTGATGACGGCAACAACCGAGCCCAAGACCGAGCGGAAGGAAGGCCGGGTCGTCGCGATCTACGGACCGGTCGTCGACGCCGAGTTCCCGCCCGACTCGCTGCCCGAGATCAACACCGCGGTCGAGATGGACATCGACCTCGAAGGCGACAAGATCACGGTCACCGCCGAGGTGGCGCAGCAGATCGGCGAGGGACGCGTCCGCGCGGTGTGTCTGAAGCCGACCGACGGCCTGAAGCGCGGCACCCCCGTGCGCAACACCGGTCACGGCATCACGATGCCGGTGGGTGACGGCACGCTCGGGCACGTCTGGAACGTGATCGGCGAACCGCTCGACATCGGCGAGTCGGAGGTCACGAACATCGAGGACCGGTGGGAGATCCACCGCGACGCGCCGCCGTTCGACCAGCTCGAGCCCAAGGCCCAGATGTTCGAGACCGGCATCAAGGTCGTCGACCTGCTCGAGCCGTACGTGCAGGGCGGCAAGATCGGTTTGTTCGGCGGCGCGGGCGTCGGCAAGACGATCATCATCATGGAGATGATCAACCGCGTCGCGACGCAACACGGCGGCGTGTCGGTGTTCGCCGGCGTGGGCGAGCGGACGCGCGAAGGTACCGACCTCTGGATCGAGATGCAGGAGACGGGCGTCATCGACCGAGCCGCGCTCGTCTTCGGTCAGATGGACGAGCCGCCGGGCGTGCGCCTGCGCGTCGCCCTGAGCGCGTTGACTGTTGCCGAGTACTTCCGCGACGTGAAGAACCAGGACGTGCTCCTGTTCGTCGACAACATCTTCCGTTTCGTGCAGGCCGGTTCGGAAGTCTCGACGCTGCTCGGCCGCATGCCGTCAGCCGTCGGTTACCAGCCGACGCTGGCCGACGAGATGGGCGAGCTGCAGGAGCGCATCACGTCGACCAAGGGCCACTCGATCACGTCCTTGCAGGCCGTGTACGTGCCGGCCGACGACTACACCGACCCCGCGCCGTTCACGACCTTCACCCATCTCGATGCCACGACCGAGCTGGCGCGCGAGATCGCGGCGCTCGGCATCTACCCCGCCGTCGATCCGCTCGCCTCGACGAGCAACATCCTGGCGCCCGAGATCGTCGGAGAGCGTCACTATCAGGTCGCTCGCCGCACCCAGGAGATCCTCCAGCGCTACAAGGAGCTCCAGGACATCATCGCGATTCTCGGTATCGACGAGCTCTCGGAAGAGGACAAGCTCGCCGTCGCCCGCGCCCGCAAGATCCAGAGGTTCCTCTCGCAACCGTTCTTCGTCGGCAAGACCTTCACCGGCCTCGACGGGATCTTCGTGCCGATCGAGGAAAGCGTCGAGAGCTTCGAGGCACTCTGCAACGGCGACCTCGACCACGTGCCCGAGCAGGCGTTCTTCAATGTCGGCGGCGTCGAGTCGGTGCTCGCCAAGGCGAAGACCTTGCAGGAGTCGTAGGCGGAGGCACGGACGATGTTGAACCAATTCGTTGAGATCGAGTGCCGGAGCCGGAGACGACCCGGCAAGACGGAGTCGTAGCGGCGTGGAGGTCAAGCTCGTCTCGCCCGAAGAAGTGCTGTACACCGGTGAAGCCCGCATGGTCGTCGTGCGGACGCTCGGCGGTGGCGACATCGCATTCGAGAACAACCATGCGCAGTTCCTCGCCGCGCTCGCCGACTGGCCGGCGCGGGTGAAGTTCGAGGACGGCAGCCAGGCGTGGTTCGCGGTGCACAGCGGTTTCGTGGAGGTCGGCAACAATCGCGTGATCATCCTCTCCGACGTCGCCGAGGTCGCGTCCGCGATCGATGTCGAACGGGCCCGGGCCGCCAAGGCGCGTGCCGAGGAGTTGTTGCGCGCGAACCCCGACGACGAGGAAGCCGCGGCCTCGGTCCTACGCGCCGACGTACGCATCGAAGTCGCCGCCAACGCCTGAGCCGAAACCACGGCGGGCGCTCCCACGGCACCGGTTAGCGTGACGGAGCCATGCTCGGAAGCGACCGCCTGCCCTCGATGTTCCGCCGCACCTTCGGCTCGCTCGATACGTACAACTATCGCTTGTACTTCGGCGGCAATCTGGTGTCGTACGTCGGCTCGTGGATGCAGACCATGGCCGAGGCGTGGTTGGTGCTGACGCTGACGGGCAGCGGTGTGGCGGTCGGCGCGACGTTCGCCTGCCGGTTCCTGCCCGTGCTCATGTTCGGTTTGTGGGGAGGCGTGATCGCGGACCGGTTCGACCGGCGCAAGGTCCTGCTCATCACGCAGACACTCGCGGCGGTGCTCGCGGTGGTGCTGTGGCTGATCGTCCTCACCGGCGTCGTGCACGTCTGGATGGTGTTCGCGCTTGCGATCGCCCTCGGGTTCGTCACCGTGGTCGACGAACCGGCCCGCCACGCGTTCGTCGAAGAGATGGTCGGAAGGAGCCGGCTGCCGAACGCGATCGCACTCACCAGCGCGGTGAACAATTCCGCGCGCATCACCGGTCCTGCGATCGCCGGCTTGGTCATCGCTTCGGCGGGCGTGTCGTGGGTGTTCTTCGTCAACGCGGTGTCGTTCTTCGCAGTGGTCGCGAGTCTGCTTGCGATGCGCCAGGCCGAGCTGACGCCGCTCCACCGCACGAGTGGCCGGCCGCACATCCGCGAGGGTCTCGCGCTCGCCTGGGCGACCAAGGAGATCAGGTCGACGATCCTGCTCGTAGCGGTGGTGGGGACGCTGGTCTACAACTTCCCGACGTTCCTGACGCTCATGGCTCGCAACACCTTCGACGGTGATGCCGGGCTCGCGGGCTTCCTCATGTCCGTGCTCGGCGTCGGCACGGTGATCGGCGCGCTCGGTGCCGCACTGCGCGCCCGCCCGACCCGGGCAACCGTGGTGATGGCGGCGGCCCTTCTCGGTGCCGCGCTCTTTGCCGCCGCGGTCATGCCGACGCGCGCAACGGTCGTGCTCGCGCTGGTTCCGGTCGGCGCGCTGGCCACGTTCTTCGGCTCGACCGCGAACGCGCACATGCAGGTGTCATCACCCGCGCACCTGCGCGGCCGCATCATGTCGATCTACATGCTGCTCACGCTCGGCAGCACGGTCGTCGGCGGCCCGTTCGTCGGCTGGGTCTGTCAGCAATGGAACCCCCGCGCCGGCCTCGGGCTGGCCGGCGTCGTGACGGTCGGCGCGGCCGCGGTGCTCGCCGCGGGACGCGTTCGAGCAAGGGACGCGAGCGCGCCCGTGCGGCGTGAGCCGCAGGAAGTCGCTCAGCTGGTGTAGCGGACGGCGGCGTACTGGCTCAGCTTCGTCCACCGGTGCTGGGCCTCGATGATGCGGATCGTTCCGGACTTCGAGCGCATCACGAGACTCTGGGTACCCGCGCCATCGCCCCAGTAGCGCACGCCGCGCAACAGCTCGCCGTCGGTGATGCCGGTCGCGGCGAAGAAGACATCGTTGCCGGAGACGAGGTCGTCGATGGTGAGCACCTTGTCGACGTCGAAGCCGGCGTCCAGCGCGGCGCGGCGTTCGCCGTCGTCGCGTGGCCACAACCGGCCCTGGATCGTGCCGCCGAGGCATTGCAGCGCGCACGCCGCGATCACGCCCTCGGGCGTGCCGCCGATACCGAACAGGATGTCATTGCCCGAGTTGCGCCACGCGACCGAGATCGCGCCGGCGACGTCGCCGTCGGGGATCAAGCGGATGCGCGCGCCCGCGGCGCGGCATTCGGCGATGATGTCGGCGTGACGGTCGCGCTCGAGGATGACGGCGGTGACGTCGCTGACCTTCTCACCGAGCGCCTTGGCGACCGCTTCGAGATTCGCGGTCACCGGCGCATTGAGGTCGATGACGTCGGCGGCCGCGGGACCGGCGGCGATCTTCTCCATGTAGACGCAGGGTCCGGGGTCGAACATCGTGCCCCGCTCGCTCATCGCGATGACCGAGATCGCTCCGCCCAGGCCCAACGCAGTCAACCTCGTCCCGTCGATCGGGTCGACCGCGATGTCCATGCTCGGCGGTGAGCCGTCGCCGATCTGCTCACCGTTGAAGAGCATCGGCGCTTCGTCCTTCTCGCCCTCGCCGATGACGACCACGCCCTCCATCGACACGCTGTTGAGCACGACCCGCATTGCTTCCACTGCCGCGCCGTCGGCGGTGTTCTTGTCGCCGCGTCCCATCCAGCGTCCGCCCGCGAGCGCGGCGGCCTCGGTCGCGCGCATCAGATCCATTGCCAGATTGCGGTCGGGTCGTTGTTGCGGATCCATATAGATGATTCTCCTGTTTCCACCGGGTCGACTGACGTTAGTCGACAAGCTAGAAAACCCGCATGGGACGTTTGGACGGCAAGGTGGCGGTGATCACCGGTGCGGCGTCGGGCATCGGCCTCGCGTGCGTGTCGCGGTTCGCGTCCGAAGGTGCGCGCGTCGTGGGTCTCGACGTCACGGAGCCGCAGATGGAGTTGACGCTGCCGTCAGGTGCGCCGGAGGTGTCGTTCGCGCAAGGCGACGTGCGCGACGAGGACGCGATGGCACGGTTGTTCGATGCCGTGGTTGCCGAGCACTGCCGCGTGGACACGGTCGTCACCGCGGCGGGTGTCGCCGGCGGCGGACCCGCGCACTTGCTCGATCGTCACGAGTGGCAACGGGTCCTCGACGTGAACCTCACCGGTACGTTTCTTTCCGCGAAGCACGCGATCGCGCACATGTTGCGGCAGGACGCTGTCGACGGCGAGCGCGGCAGTGTCGTCACGGTCGCGAGCGTGGAAGGCCTGGAGGGCACCGCGGGCGGCAGCTCGTACAACGCGTCGAAGGGCGCGGTCGTGATCTTCACCAAGAACCTCGCGATCGACTACGGCCGTGCGGGGATCCGCGCCAACTCGATCTGTCCGGGCTTCATCGAGACGCCGATGCTCGAAGGCGTCTTCGGTATGCCGGGACTGGAACAGGTGCGCGAGGAGGTCCGGGAGGAGCACAAGCTCCGCCGGCTCGGACGCCCGGAGGAGATTGCGGCGGTCGCGCTGTTCCTCGTGTCGAGTGACGCATCGTTCGTCACCGGCCAGGCGATCGCCGTCGACGGCGGCTACACGGCCGGCCGCGACCACGGCGTGACCCAATTGCTCGGGCTCTAGACTCGCGCCCGATGGAGCAGCGCGACGCCGACTTCACGACGATGTCCGGCGTACCGGTGGATCCTGTGTACGGACCTGCCGATGCGGAACGCCCGGGCGCGTATCCGTACACGCGCGGGCCATACGCGTCGATGTACCGGTCGAAGCTCTGGACGATGCGGATGTTCGCCGGTTTCGGTACCGCGATCGACACGAACCGGCGCTTCCACGAGCTGCTCGCCGCCGGCAGCGACGGGCTCTCGACCGCGTTCGACCTGCCGACGTTGATGGGCCGCGACTCCGACGACGAGCTCGCGCTCGGCGAGGTCGGGAAATGCGGCGTCGCGGTTGACACGCTCGCCGACGTCGAAGATCTCTACCGTGACATCGATCTCGGCGAGGTCACCACGTCGATGACGATCAACGGGCCCGCGGCGGTGATCTTCGCGATGTTCGTCGCGAACGCCGAAGGCAACGGCGTCCCACGCACCCGGCTCGGCGGCACCCTCCAGAACGACATCCTCAAGGAGTACCAGGCGCAGAAGGAGTTCATCTTCCCGCCGCGGCCGTCGATGCGGTTGGTGCGCGACACGATCGCCTTCTGCGCGGCCGAGCTGCCGAAGTGGCACCCGATCTCGATCTCCGGATACCACATCCGGGAGGCGGGCTCGACGGCCGCCCAGGAGCTTGCGTTCACGGTCGCGAACGGCTTCGCCTACGTCGAGCTCGGGCAACGCGCCGGCCTGGACGTCGACGCGTTCGCGCCTCGCCTGTCGTTCTTCTTCAACGCCCACATCGACTTCTTCGAGGAGATCGCCAAATACCGCGCCGCGCGGCGCATCTGGGCGCGCTGGATGAAGGATCGCTATGGCGCGCGGGGCGAACGATCGCTCCAGATGCGCTTCCACACGCAAACCGCCGGCGTCTCGCTCACGGCACAGCAGCCCGAGGTGAACATCGTGCGCACGGCGATCGAGGCGATGGCCGGCGTGCTGGGAGGTACGCAGAGCCTGCACACGAATTCGATGGACGAGACGTTCGCGCTGCCCACCGACAAGGCGGCGAGGATCGCGCTCCGCACCCAGCAGGTAATCGCGCACGAGACCCGCGTCGCGAACGTGGCCGATCCCCTCGGCGGCTCCTGGTACGTCGAAGCGCTGACCGACGAGCTGGAACGGCGCGCCGAAGAAGTGTTCGCCGAGATCGCACAACGCGGTGACGGCTCGATGCTCGACGGCGCGATCCAAGGGTGCGAGGAAGGTTGGTACCAGGGAGAGATCGCCGACTCGGCCTACGACCTGGAGCGCAAGCTCAACGCGGGCCGGGACGTGATCGTCGGCGTCAACGCGTTCCTCGAGGGCAACGGCGAGGCCCCGCCGCCGACGCTGCGCATCGGTCCCGAAGTGGAAGACGAGCAACGGCGGCGGCTCGAGAAGGTGAAGCACGACCGCAACGCGGAGGCCGTGGAGCGAAGCCTGACCCGGGTCCGGACCGATGCGGCCGAGCCCGATGCGAACCTCATGCCCGCGTTGCTCGAGGCGGCGGCTGCGTACGCGACCCTCGGCGAGGTCGTCGACGCGCTCGCGGATGTCTTCGGGCGGTGGGTCGAAGATCCGAGGATCTGACCCGTGCGTCATCCACGCGACGGCGAGCTCGATCCCATGGCGCCGGTGCTCGAACAGCTCCGCGGGATCGACGGGTTGGTGGAGCGCACACCCGGCGTCTTCTACCGGCGCTCGAGGGCATTCCTGCACTTCCACGTCGACGGCGACGACTTCTATGCCGACCTGCGCGTCGACGGCACGGACTTCGACCGCCTGAGGGTCACGACGAAGGCGGAGCAGCGGGCGCTGGTTGCCGCGGTTCGACAAGCCCTGGTCTAGCGCCGACCAGGCGGGGCAACGCGAAGAGCAGCACGAGACACGCGATGCCGTAGGCGTCTTTCAACGGTCCCGCGAGCCATGCCCACCCCCATCCCGGGTCGAAGCCGTCTCCGAGATACGGCAGCTTGAGCGCGAAGAACGCGGCCAACGAAAGGGTGAGTGCGACGCGGCGCCGATCGGTCGCGTCGCCGATGAGCACCGCGAGCACCGGGACGATCCAGACGAGATGATGCACCCACGAGACGGGTGACGTGAGGACGCCGACGAGCGCGGCGAGACACACGCCCAGCAGCTCCTGCCCGCGTCGACTGGCCTGCATTGCGTAACGCATGCCGACGACTGCAACGACCACGGCCGACGCGATCCACAAGAGCTGCGTATGCGAGCCGAGCGCGCGCCGAAGCATTCCGTTCAATGACTGATTGCTGAAGTACGCGTTGCTTCCGACCCGGCTGTTGTCGAAGAGGCGCGACGTCCAGAACGTGCGGGAGTCGCCGGGGAGCACCACGGCGGCACCGAGCGAGAGCACGGCGGTCGTCACCGTCGCGGTGATTGCCGCCCGGCGGCGGCCGGTGAGCCACAGGTAGACGATGAAGATGCCCGGCAACAGCTTGACCGCGGTCGCGATTCCGATCAGCAGCCCCCGGGGCCACCGAGGTCGCGTCGAGACGCAATCGAAGATGCACATCGTCATCAACGCGATGCCGAGCTGGCCGTGGCCGAGCCCGGTCATCACGGGCGCCAACACCAGCGCGACGAGGATCGCGAGCGTGAGCGCGATTCGCGGCCGGGCGCTCCGGGCGACGAGGAGCGGCATCGTTGCGTGGACCACGAATCCGAGCATCACGATCGACGCGAGCGTCCAGGCCAAGAAGCCGGCGCGGTTCGCGACGAGCCCGAACGGGACTGCGCACAGCGCGGCGAAGGGCGGATATGTGAATGGCAGCGAATGCACCATCTGTGTGGCCATCCAGGGACTGAACACCGACTTGCCGTGCACGACGGCCCGGCCCGCGGCCCAGTACACGTCGTAGTCGATGCCCTGGCGGTGGCCGCCGGCGAGATTCGCGACCTCCAGCGCGAGACCGATCGCAACGATGCCGACCGCAGGCAGGACGAGACGACGCATGTCGTGGGTCCCGGCGGCGACGCGCACGGCTCTAGTCTGCCCGCTCGTGATGGACGCGCAGCTGTTGTCGGTGGCGCGGGCCGCGAAGGGTTTCATGCCCGACGAGGAAGGCCTTGCGCTGCATGACGCCGCACGCGAGGCGGGCGGTCTCGGACCGCTGCTCGAGATCGGCACGTACTGCGGGAAGTCGGCGGTCTTTCTCGGTGCCGCGGCCCGTACAGCCGGCACGATTGTGTTCACCGTTGACCACCATCGCGGTTCGGAGGAGAACCAGTCGGGCTGGGAACATCACGACGCCGACGTCGTCGACGCTCGCACCGGGCGCATGGACACGCTTCCCTTCTTCCGGCGCACGATCGAAGAGGCCGGTCTCGAGGATGTCGTGGTCGCGATCGTCGGTCACTCCCAGGCCGTCGCGCAAGCATGGCGTACGCCGCTCGCGTTCCTCTTCATCGACGGCGGGCATGCCGAAGAGGTCGCCATGGCCGATTACGCATGCTGGTCGCCGCACGTCATGCCCGGCGGCACGCTCGCGATCCACGACGTCTTCGAGGATCCGTCGGAAGGCGGCCAGGCGCCGTTCCACGTCTGGCGGCGCGCGGTCGACGACGGCTTCACGCCCGTGTCGGCCACAGGCTCGTTGCGGCTCTTACAGCGGTGACCAGTGGCGGTCGTGCGGGGACGCGGGTGTGAGCTCCTCGAACGTCTCGACATGGCGGATCGCCGCGGCGCCGAAGAGCTCGGGAAGCACGACACCGTCGACGCGGCGGCGGAGCCGGTAGCGGACGCCGAGATCGTCCTGCAGCACTTCGAAGATCTCGAAGCCCTCCACCCAGCGGTCACCGAAGCGGCATCGCACCTCGACGGCGGTCTCGGAGGGCCGGAGATCGATCGCCGGATCGCGCACCGACGGCATTGACCCGCCGACGACGCGCTCGCCGTTGCCGTTCGGGGCGGGGGGCTCGGGTGGCGTCGCCGAGCGCGACAGGTGTGTGAGCAGCTCGATCATGTGGTGCCGTTCGGCGCGATCGGCCTCGACGAACTCGATCACCCGGTCGCACATCGTCGCCACCGCGCCGAGCACCCGGATGAGCTCGACGGACATGTCGGCGGCGGGAGAAGCGGTCGGGGGGTCGGCCACAGGCGCGGGTGGTGCGGATGGCGCGGGTGGCGCCGTCGGCACGGGTGGCGTCGCCGGTGACAGGTTGGGCGCCGCCGGCGCGGCGGGCCAGGCCTGGGACCACATCGGAGGCGGCGCCCAGGCCTGCTCCCGGTCGGCCGGGCGCGCGTCGGGTGGCGGCCACGCCGGCGTCTGGTCGATCGCTCGTGCCCGCCGCCACGTTCGCATCGGCGGAAATTTACGACGGCGCACGCGCGACTGCGCGCATGCTCGTTCAGCGCTGCTCGCGTGCGGCTCGTTCCGCCTCGATCGCGGTGCCCGCCTCGATGAGCTCGCTTGCAGTGAGGCCCGCGGGCAGCCCCGCGCCGCGGAACAATCCGGCAGTGGGGCCGTGCCCGCCGAGCGCGTTGGCCGCCAGCACCACCGCCGCGCTGTTCCATGTCGGCTGCTCGGCGGTGAAGTAGACACCCGGTTGCTCGAACCGCTCGCCCTCGAAGTTCATCCCCGTCCAGTAGGACCCGTCGTCGTGGCGCAGGAATTGCACCCACTCGAACAGCGTTCGGGCACGCTCGTCGAGCCCGATGGCGTCGAGCGCCATCACGAGCTCGCACGTCTCGGCCGCGGTGATCCACGGCTGGTCCGAGACACAGCGCACGCCCCGGGTCGGCGCGACGAACGTGTGCCACTTGGACGCGATGCGCGCGTGCGCGGCGTGACCGCGCAGCACACCGCTCAGGATCGGGTAATACCAGTCCATCGCCCAACGCTCTTTTTCGAGGAAGCGCTCGGGGCGGTGCGCGATGGCGATCGCCAACGAGCCGAGCGACAGCTCCCAGTCCGGTCGCTCACGGCCAAGGCGTTCCGCGGCCGCGATCGCGCAGCGCAACGACGAGTAGATGCTCGACGAACCGGTCAGCAACGCGCCCTTGCCGTCGATGCGCGCGGGATCCGCGTCCCATTCGATCTCGCCGGTCGGGTGCTGGTGGTCGAGGGCAAAGTCGATCGCACGCTCCACGACGGGGAACATCGACTCGAGGAATCCCGCGTCACGCGTGCAGAGATAGTGATGCCAGACACCATTCGCGATGTAACACGTGACGTTGGTGTCGAGCGTGTGCTCCTTCACGTCGTCACCCAGGTAGTACGCATGCCAGCAGCCCGCGTCGTGCTGGTTGGCGGTCAGCCACGCGTACGCGCGTTCGGCTTCGGCGTACCGGCCGCCCACGTCGAGAGCCATCGCGGCTTCGACCAGGTTCCACGGGTCGGTGTGGCCGCCCGGAACCCACGGGATGTTGCCGTCGGGGAGCTGCACACCGGCGATGGCATCGACGGTCTGGGCGACCTGGGCGCTCGTGAGGACACCCTCGACCTCGGGAAGCTCGAAGCGGCTATTCGTCAAGGCTGCGCTTTCCCCATCTCGACATCGACGGTGGGACCTTCTCGCCGTACAGCACCACGCTCTTGCCGAGCACGGGGTTGAGGGCGCGTTCACCGAGCTGCGCCCAGCGCGGGTTGCGTTCGATCAGCATGCACAAGAAATCGTGGTAACGCCGCACCGGTGGCGCGTCGGTGTTCTCGAGCCCGTACGCGCACTTCAGCCACCAGTACGGCGAGTGGAAGGCGTGCGCGTGATGCGAGCCGCGCAGGAAGAAGCCCGCTCGTTCGAGCTTCAGCTCGAGCTCGTGCTGGCGGTAGACGCGGACATGGCCTCCCGGCGTGTCGTGGTAGTGCCAGTTGAGCGCCCATGCCACCCGCTCGGGCCAGCGGGTCGGGACGGTCGCGGCGATACGTCCGCCCGGCCGGAGCACCCGGGCGATCTCGGTCAGCGCGCGTTCGTCGTCCCAGATGTGCTCGAGCACCTCGGACACGATCACGCGGTCGAAGGCGGCGTCCGGGAACGGCAGATCGAGTGCGTCGCCGTTCACGGCGCCGGCCCACTGCTCGACGGTGACTTCCCCGGCATCGAGCATCGCGCCCGCGACGGCGATCGCGTCCTTCAGATCGGCGGCGGAGTAGTCGAGCGCGGTGACACGCGCGCCGCGGCGCATCGCTGCGAACGCGTGCCGGCCTCCGCCCGCGCCGAGATCGAGCAGTCGCTCCCCGCGCACCAGCCCCAGCCGCTCGAAGTCAACCGTCAACACGCGCGGTCGCGTCTCCGGCTTTCATGGGCTTCGAGCTCGAGGTAGTAGTGCTCGGCGGTGCCCTGCGCCGTGCGCCGCCACGTGAACCGGTCGAGCACCCGGGCGCGGCCGCGCTCGCCCAGCCGGGCGCGCAACGAGTCGTGGTTCAGCACCGTGACGATCTGCTGCGCGAGCGCCCCGGGATCGCCGGGCTCGACCGTCATTGCCGATTCGCCGTGCGCTCCGACGACCTCGGGCAGCGCGCCCCCGGTCGTCGTGATGAGCGGCACCCCACACGCCATGGCTTCGATGGCGGGAAGCGAGAAGCCTTCATAGAGCGAGGGCACGACCGCGATCTCGGCCTCCGCGTACAACTCGACGATCCTCTCGTCGGTCACGCCGCTCACGAACTCGATCGCGCCTTGCAATCCGAGCCGCTCGATCTGAGCGGGCACCCGCGACTTGAGACGGGGTTGCCCGATCACTACCAGATGGGCGTCCTCGCGCTCGGTGCGCACCTTCGCCAGCGCCTCGATCAGATACGACAATCCCTTGAGCGGGACGTCGGCGCTCGCGGTCGTCATCAACCGGCCCGGCACACGCGCGATGTGCGCGAGCGGTCGGAACTGCTTCTGATCGACGCCGACCGGCACGATGTGCAGCGTGTCGGGGTGCACGCGCATCTGCGCGACGATGTCCTTCTTCGAGTTCTGCGACACGGTGAGGTGGCGCGGCAGCTTGCGGGCGACGTGCATCTGCATGCCCAGGAACCCGTACCAACGTCGGAGTGTCAGCCGCCGGTTGAGGGACGTCGCGTGCGCCAGCTCCAGATCGCGGTCGACGGTGATCGGGTGGTGCAGCGTGTGCACGAACGGCCAGCCGTCGCGCACGAAGCCCAGCAGCCCGCGCCCGAGGCACTGGTTGTCGTGCACGAGATCGAACTCGTGCCGGCGATCGCGCAGCTGCTTGTACACCCGGCGGCTGAACGCGTAGGGCTCGGGGAACCCGGCGCAGCCCATGATGGCGAACTCCTGGGCGTCCTCGATCGTCCGGAACTCGTGCGGCCACGGGACGCGAAACGGGTTCTCCCGCCGGTACAGGTCGAGGCTCGGGACCTTCTCGAGCGTGACCGGGTCGTCGGCGACCGGCCAGGGCTGCCCGGCGAACATCGTGACCTGGTGCCCGAGCTCGGAAAGCTCGCGCGTCAGATGCCGGCTGTAGACGCCTTGGCCCCCGCAGTGCGGATTGCCGCGATAGACGAGGAATGCGACGCGAAGCGGGCGCGAGAGGGCGGACTCGGTGTGGGGCATGAAGGGACCAGGATGGAGGAGGGCCGCGCCGGTCGCAAGCCGCACCGGTAGGGTCGCCCTGGTGCCGGGCCTGATCTCACCCTCGATGCTGAGCCGCTCGCACGCAGTGACCGATCCCCGCTGGTCACCGTCCGGTGCCCGCCTGGCCTGGGTGGACAGCTTCGACGGCCGCGGCGACCTCGTCGTCGCGCCGGCGGACTCCTCCGGGCCGCCGGTCGTCGTGACCGGCGAATGCGGCGCCGGCGGCGGGTTCTGCTGGGCGTCCGACGGTGAGCTCGTGGTCGCGGCCTCGGACGGACGGCTCGTGCTGGTCGACGCCGACGGCGGCGTGGTGCGGGTGTTGTCGCGCGACGGCCGCGCGTTCGCACCGGCGGTCTCGGTGCGCGGCGAGGTCGCGTGCGGGATCGAGCGCGCCGACTCGTGCGATGTGGTCACCGTGCCGCTCGACGGCATGCAATGGCCGCAGCGCGTCTCGCACGCCGACTACGCATGGGATCCGTCGTGGTCGCCCGACGGCCAGGAGCTCGTGTGGCACGAGTGGACGTTGCCCGACATGCCGTGGGACGCGTCGCGCATCGTGGTGCGCGATGACGATGGCAAGACGCGCATCGTCGCGGACGCGCCCGCGTGCGGCCAGCCGCGCTTCTCCCCGGAGAGCGCGCATCTGGCGTACGTGCGCGAGCACAAGCTGTGGGTCGACGACGCGCCGTTGCGCGACGAGCAATGCGAGCACGCGGAACCGTCCTGGGACCCGGGACAGCGATCGTTTGCATGGTCGCCCGACGGCAACGAGCTCGCCTGGTGCCGCAACGAGGACGGCTTCGGCCGGCTCGTGATCGGCGCGCCCGGCAGCAAGTCCGCGCGCGAGCTCTCCAAGGGCTGGCACCGCGGTCTCGATTGGGGCGCGCCCGGCATTGTCTGTACTCGGTCGGGAGCGGTGACGCCCACGCAGGTGGTCGTCCTCGCGTCGAACGGTTCCGCGCGTCGAAGTGTCGGACGCGGACCCGTCGGAGGCTTCGAGCGGACGGCGCTGGTCGAACCGAAGTCGGTCTCGTGGAAGTCGGGCAGCGCGACGGTGCACGGACTGGTGTGGCGACCCTCCGAGCGCGCGGCGCGCGGCCGTCGTCGTCTGATGGTGCTCGTCCACGGCGGCCCGACCGGGCAAGCCCTTGCCGACTGGAACCCGCGCGTCCAGTACCTCGTGCAGCGGGGCTGGACGGTGTTGCAGCCGAACTCCCGCGGCTCCACCGGATACGGCGACGACTACCGGCGGGCGCTCGAAGGCAGATGGGGCGAGCTCGACACCGACGACGTCGTCGCCGGCATCCGCCACGCCTTGCGGGAAGGGTGGGGCGACGCCGGACTCGTCGCGCTGATGGGCGGGAGCGCGGGCGGACTCACCGTGTTGAACGTCGCGGCCAGGTACCCGGACCTCGCGGCGGCCGTCGTTGCACTCTTCCCCGTGACCGATCTGCTCGGCGTCGAGGCGACGACGGATCGCTTCGAGTCGGGCTACACCACGCGCCTCGTCGGCCCGCTGCCCGAGGCACGCGGTCGGTACACCGCCAACTCGGCGGTCACGCACGCGTCCAAGATCACCGCGCCGGTCCTGCTCCTCCACGGCGACGCCGACACGTCGGTGCCCCCGGCGCAGTCCGCCGCGGTCGAGGACGCGTTGCGGCGTGCCGGCACGCCCGTAGAACGGCATGTGTACGAGGGCGAGGGTCACGGGTGGCGCCGCGCGGCAACCATCGCCGACGAGCTCGACCGTATCGATTCGTTCCTGTCCCGACGACTCGGATGAACGACGTCGCATATCAAGGTCCGAAGCGCGGTGCCGATCGTGCGGTCCTCCTCGCGCACGGCGCCGGCGCCGACATGCACGCCGCGGCGTTGACGACGGTCGCCGATGCGTTGGCCGCCGCGAAGATCCCTTCGTTGCGTTTCAACTTCCCCTACAAGGCGGCCGGACGGCGGAGCCCCGACCGCCCGCCCGTGCTCGAAGCCGCGGTACGGGAGGCCGCGCAGGAGCTCGCGACGCGCGCGAAGGTTCCCGTCGATCGGCTCGTGCTCGGCGGCCGTTCGATGGGTGGCCGCATCGGGTCGATGGTCGCGGCCCAAGACGGCGCGCTGGGTGTCGCGCTGCTGGGGTATCCGTTGCATCCGCCGGGCAAGGCCGACCGGCTGCGCGTCGAGCACTTCCCGGAGCTGACGATGCCGGTGCTCTTCGTCAGCGGCACACGCGACGCGTTCGGGACGCCGGACGAGCTGCAGCGGCATGCGAAGAAGATCACGGGCCGTGTCACCTTTCATTGGATCGACACCGGCGACCACGGGTTCAAGCCGCTGAAGTCGAGCGGTCTGACGCCCGCCGTGGCATTGGCCGGTGCGGCCGAGGCGGTCGTCGACTTCGTTGCGAGCCTGCCCGCACAGACCTGAGAGACTTCTCCGGTGCGAGTCGATCGTTGGTTCGCGTTCATGGACCTCTCCGGGTTCACGTCCTTCGGCGACGAGTTCGGCGACGACGCTTCCGTACGTGTGCTCACGCTGTTCCGCGGCGCCGTGCGCCAGATCGCGACCGACTTCGGCGTCCGCATCGCGAAATGGCTGGGCGATGGATGCATGCTCGTGTCGGTGGAGCCGGGACAGCTCGTCGGCGCGGTGTGCAAGCTCGAAGAGCTCGCCCACGACCTCGAGCTGCCGCTCGCGTTGCACGGCGGATGTGCCGGTGGCGCAGTCATCTTGCTCGAAGGCGACGACTACACCGGTCGGTCCGTGAATCTCGCGGCGCGGCTTGCCACCACCGCCCGGGCCCACGAGATCCTCGCTCCCGTCGAGCTGCAGCGGTATGTGCCGGACGGTGCCCCGGTCGAGCCTGCGGGGATGATCTCGGTTGCCGGCCTCCACGATCCGGTCGAGGTGATCCGCTTCGGGTGCGCCGCGAAAGATGCGGGCGATACCGTGGCCATATGACCTACGAGACGCTCGAGTTCACGCGCGACGGGTATGTCGGGTGGCTGCGGCTCGACCGGCCCGACAAGCTCAATTCGTTCACGATCCAGATGTGGCGGGAGATGAGCGAGATCGGCCGGGAGCTGCGCGACGATTCCGAGCTGCGCGCGCTCGTGGTCATCGGCAATGGGCGCGCGTTCTCCTCCGGCATCGACACCAGCGTGTTCACCGCGAACGGCGCCGACGCGATCGAGGAGGGTCCGGACGCGGGGACACGTCATTCCGATCCGACGGTCGACGGCATCCTCCGCACGCAAGATGCGTACTCGTGGCTCGATCAGGCGCGGTTCCCGACCATCGCGGCCGTGCGCGGCTATGCGCTCGGCGCAGGTCTGCAGTGCGCGCTCGCGTGCGACATCCGGGTGTTCGCACGCGGTACGTCGGTCGGGTTGCTCGAGCACAAGTACGGGATCCTTCCCGACCTCGGAGGGACGCAGCGGCTCCCGCGCGTCGTCGGCCCGGGCAAGGCGAAAGAAATGATCTGGACCGCGGCCCGGATCGACGCCGAGGACGCATTTCGCATCGGCCTGTGCGAACGTCTGGTCGACGACGACGCGCTCGAGGGCGAAGTCACCGCGCTCGCCGCCGCGATCGCGGCGCAACCGCCGCTCGCGGTGCAGGGGGCGAAGCGCGCCGTGGAGGCCGCGGGCCGGCTCCCGGTTGCGGAAGGACTCGTCGTCGAAGCCGAGGAGCAAGCCGTGTGCCTACGCTCGGACGACATGCGCGAGGCGATCACGGCATTTGTCGAGAAGCGCGAACCCAACTACTCGGCCAAATAAGCTCGTTCGGCATGTCGCGTTTCCGTGTCCGCGCGAACGGGCCGCTCCAGGGTGTCGTGCGCGTCTCGGGCGCCACGAAGAACTCCGGCCTGAAGCAAATGGCCGCCGCGTTGCTGGCGCCCGGTGTCACGACGTTGCGCAACATGCCGGCCGTCCGTGATCTGGACGTGATGATCGAGCTCCTGCGTGCGGCCGGGGCACAGGTGGGGCAACCGGCGCCGGACGTCGTGACCATCGACGCGTCGGCGGATCTGGTGCCGGAGGCACCGTACGAGCTCGTCACCCGGATGCGCGCGTCGTTCAATGTGCTCGGACCGATGCTGGCGCGCTGTGGGCAGGCACGGATCGCATTGCCCGGCGGCGACAACATCGGCAGCCGCAAGGTTGACATGCACCTGCGAGGACTCGAGGCAATGGGGGCCGAGGTGAAGGTGGCGCACGGCTACGTGCACGCGCACGCGGATCTGCTGCACGGCGCCCGCGTCGTGCTCGAGTTCCCGAGCGTCGGCGCGACCGAGAACCTCATGTGCGCGGCCGTGCTCGCGAAGGGCACGACGGTGCTCGAGAACGCGGCACGCGAGCCCGAAGTCACAGACCTTGCGGCGTTCCTCGACCGCATGGGTGCCCAGGTCGTCGGCGCGGGCACGTCGACGATCGAGATCGAAGGCGTCGAGCAACTGTCACCCGCCGACAATGCGATCATCTGCGACCGTGTCGAAGCGGGCACGCTGCTGATGGCGTGTGGCGTCACGGGCGGCGAGATCGAGCTGCTCGGCATCCGACCGGAGCACCTCGAGATCGTCGTCATGAAGCTCTGCGAGATGGGAATGCGCGTCTCGCCGACGAGCGACGGTCTGTGGGCCCGCGGCCCGCGGGAGCGGCTCCGGGCCGTCGACATCGCGACACTGCCGCATCCCGGCTTCGCCACCGATTTCATGCCGCTTGCAGTCGCGCTGATGGCAACCGCCGACGGGAGTGGAATCGTCACCGAGAACGTGTACGACGGTCGTTTCCAGTTCGTCGACGAGATCGCACGCATGGGCGCCGACGTGCGGACCGAAGGCCGCCACGCGATCGTTCGCGGCGTCGAGCGACTCTCCGGTGCGCCCGTGCGGGCATCGGACGTGCGGGCGGGTGCCGCGCTCGTGCTGGCCGGTCTCGTGGCCGAGGGTGAAACGGTCATCTTCGACTGCGAGCACGTCGAGCGGGGCTATTCCGACCTGCCGGGCCAGCTGCGGGCGCTGGGTGCCGACATCGACCGCCTGGAGTGACGCTTTCGGGGCGGAAACGGAACAGGCGCGATACTGGAGGCGTTGACGTCCTTGTCGACAATGAATAGCGAGAACACGGAGACGAAGGCGGAGCCGACCGAAGGGGAGGCGTAGCCGGAGTCGACCAATGAACACGGAGACCTGATGGCGTTGGATCTGGCAAGCATGGAAGAGGGCATCATCGAGGCCATCGAGGCGATCCGTCCCGCGCTGCAGAGTGACGGGGGCGACATCGTGTTCCAGGGGGTCGACGAGGACGGCGTCGTCCAGGTCGCGCTGGTCGGCGCGTGCGGCACCTGCCCGGTGTCGATGATGACGCTGAAGGCCGGCGTCGAGCGCATCATCATGGACCGCGTCCCGGGCGTCACCGAGGTCGTCGCCGCCGAATAGTCGCCGCCGTGCCGACCACTCTCGTGCTCGTGCGCCACGGCGAGGCGCGCGCCGGTGTCGACCATGTGATCGGCGGGCCGACCGGCTGCAAGGGATTGACCGATTCCGGGCGGCAACAGGCCGAGCGCTTGCGCGACCGCCTTACGCGCCGCGCCGAGATCGTTCCCGACGTGTTGCTCGCGAGCACCTTGCCGCGTGCGATCGAGACCGCCGAGATCGTGGGTCGCGCGTTCCCGGACCGCGAGGTCACGACGGATTGCGAGAGGTGGAGCATGGGCCGCAAGGCAAGACTTGACCTGGTTCTCGATTGTGCCGAACCGGAGAAGCTGGCCGGCTTTTGGAGAACGGCCCTGGGCTACCGCGACTACTACGTCAGCGACTCTGTTGCCGTGCTTGTTCCCGATGAGGGCAACGCTTCGCCACTCGTGTTGCAGGGCGTGCCCGAGCCGAAGGCGGGCAAGAACCGCATGCACCTGGACATCGTGGTGGACGACATCGAGGCCGAGGTTCAGCGCTTGCAGCTGCTCGGCGCGCGGCGTATGCACGATGGAGTTCAGAGCTTCGGTGAGACAAAGTGGGTCACGATGGCTGACCCGGAGGAAAACGAGTTCTGCGTCTGCACCGGTGTCGAGTGGTAACGGCCGGCCGCAAACTGCAACGCATGAGCAGCCCGAACGCGAACGAGATCGAACACTGGAACGGCGACGAAGCACGCCACTGGGTTGCAGAACAAGATCGGTATGATCGCCAGCCCGCACCGTTCGCAGATGCGCTTCTGCGGGCAGCCGCCATCGGTCCCGCCGAGCGGGTGCTGGACCTCGGCTGCGGCTGCGGCACGACGACGCTGCTCGCGGCGCGCGACGCGGCCAGTGTGGTCGGTGTCGACATCTCCGCGCCCATGCTCGACCAAGCACGTACGCGCGCTGGAGCGGCCAACGTGACGAACGTCCGGTTCGAACAGGCCGACGTGCAGACACATTCTTTCGAGCCGGCGTCGTTCGACATCGCGATCAGTCGCTTCGGGGTGATGTTCTTCGACGACCCGGTCGCCGCGGGTCATGTCACGTTCGGATACGGCGTCCACTTCTGCCTCGGCGCGAACCTCGCCCGCCGCGAAGCGCGAGTGGTGCTCGAAGAGACGCTCGCGCGCATCCCGCATTGGGACGTCGACGAACAACACGTCGAGCTCGTCCACACTTCCACGGTACGTGGACCACTCCACGTACCCATCACCTTGTGAACGGCGACAACATGCGAACCCGATCCGTACCGATAGCACTCGTACTGACGCTTCTTGCCGTTGGATGTTCGAGCTCCTCGCACTCGGCCTCGACCACGTCCGGGTCTTCGTCGACACCCACATCAACGAGACCGGCGACGCTCGCGACAAGGCCTTCGACTGGCTGCGCGAGCGCGACGCCCGTCGTGCAGGGCGAGCAGCGGGTCAACACGCGCTCGCAAGGGACCGCTCGGTGGTATTTCCGGCACGTCCCCTCCTCCTACGACGGCCATACGCAGATGCCCGTCGTCATCGACCTGCACGGCTACCTCGAGGGTGCCACGATCCACAAGCAGGCATCGGGGCTCGAGTCTTACGGCGACCGACACCGCTTCGTCACGATCACCCCCCAAGGAAGCGGTACCACAGTCGCGAAGTGGAGCACAGATCTCCAAGGTGCCGATGTCGCATATCTCGGCGACCTCCTGGACGAGCTCGACAACACCTTGTGCGTCGACGACCGCCGCGTGTTCGTGACCGGCCTTTCCAACGGGGCGTTTATGACTTCGGCCGTGGCCTGCGCGTACGCAGACCGAGTCGCTGCGGTCGCCCCGGTCGCGGGGATCCGTGACATTCCGGGATGTAAGCCGGCGCGACCCGTTCCGGTCCTCGCGTTCCACGGCACCGCCGATCCCTTCGTGTCCTATGCCGGCGGCCTCGGCGCGAAGGCGCTCGACCTCCCGGCGGCCGACGGCTCACGTCGTACGATCGGACAGTCGGGCGGGCGGTCGGTCGCAGCCCGAGGGCCGAGCATTCCCGAGATCACGACCGCGTGGGCGAAGCGCAACGGGTGCGAGTCGCGACCGCCTTCGCAACGAAAAGTCAGGAGCGACGTCACGCTGCTGACCTGGGCGTGCCCGGCCGGTGCCGACGTCGAGCTGTATCGAATCTCGGGTGGCGGGCACGCTTGGCCGGGCAGCCAATTCTCCAAAGCGATCGCAAGTGTGGTTGGCAGGACCACGTTCTCGATTTCCGCCAACGACGAAATGTGGAGCTTCTTCCGTGCACATCCGCTCGCGTCGTAAGACGTCAACGCGGGTTCAACCTGCCGTTATCGGAAAGCGATGCACAACTTTCGCGCGCATATGAAGTCCCCGGCCCGGGTTTGACACATGTCCGAGACGCTCTGAATCTGGTCGACGCTACAGAAACGAATCGATGAGTAAGCGAAGAGGCGAAGCGAGAATGTCATGAGCTTGTTTGATGGTGAATCCATGTCGCCGCTCGTATCGGCGCCCAGGTAACAGGAAAGCCCACTGATCGACCCGCTGATGAAGTTGCCACTCACCGACTTCGGTCACTACGCGAACCTCTACGACACGTTGGCGCCTCCTCACCGACGATCTCGGCCAGTACCGACGCGAGGGCCGCAACCTCCTCGGGGACCTGTGGAAGTCACGCACCGGCGACCGTGACGCGTCGGCGCGGCTCGTCGCGCACGCACGCTCGACTGACGCCGACGCGCGCGAACATCGCGACCTCGGCGGGCCGTCCGTGTTTGCGACCATCCCGAACTGGATCCTCACGGACGCGGCACCGCTCGTAACGATGCTCGCGAAGCCGCTCCCGCGCGGCACGGCAGGCACCGTGAACCTGATTCGCTGGACAACGGAACCTGTCGCCGACGTGCAGAACGGAATGAACGGTGCGCTCGCAACTCCCACCATCGCCGAGGGCACCGCGGGCCTGACCATCCGCACGGTTGGCGTCCGCGCGAAAATGAGCGTTCAGTTGGCAGAAATGGGCCGTGCAGCAGTTGACGCGCAACTGTTGCCGGCGATGGTCGCCGCGGTCGACGCGCAAATCGACAACCAGGTCATCAATGGCGGCGGTACCAACGGCGAAGTCACCGGCATGCGGTCGACGTCGAACATCTCGACCGGCACGTACACCGACGCGGGGCCGACCGTTGTCGAGGCATGGCCGATCGTCGAGGGCACGGTTCGGGACGTCGAGCTCGGCATGGGCGGCGCGCCGATCCTCGTCATGCACCCGCGGCGCCCGGCCAGCCGTTGCCCGGCATTCGCTCTCAGCTCAGATCGGCGAGGACGAGCGAGCAGCGGTGGCGCAGGAGGTCGGCGCCGCGAGGCTCGGCGAGCGCGAGGGAGACGTCGATGAGTTCGAGGGCCCGGTCGCGGTCGCCTAGCTGTCCCCGTCGCGCGTGCATCCAGGCCCGTTCTGTCGCCGCGACCGCCTGCCAGAGCGGCGCACGCATCCGCCCGGCGATGTCGTCGGCCAGATCGAACGACACCTCGGCCCGGGCCCACTCGCTACGGAGCGCCTCGAGCTGGCCGACCCGCAACGCGACCGACGCGTTCCAGTTCACCCCGTTGCCGACGACGGTCGACGAGTTCGGTCGGAGGACGTCGAGGAGTGCGGGGGCGTAATCCGTCGCTCCGGCCAGGTTGACCAGGTCGGCGAGCACGGTCCAGCCCGTGAGCAACGAGCCGTCGGGGGCCATGTCGCGGGGTGCGCGCAGCATGTCGCTCACGACGGCCATAGCGTCATCAGTCCGGCCGGCCCGTTGCAGCATCAGGGCCAGGAACGACGGGAGGCCGGGCACGTCGGGGAATACCTGGTGGACACCTTCGAGGGTCTCGACCAGTACCTCGAAGTCGTCGTGCCACAGTTGAACCATCCCGATCTGCACCGAGTGGAACAAAGGAGCGTCGGACTGACTCGCCGCCACTCCGTGGGCAAAGGCCTCGTCAGCCACCTTGCGGGAGCCTTCGAGATCGCCGGCGACCTCCAGCAGCCCTGCTCGGTGGAACCCGGCCGTCCACCTCACGAGGGGCAGCCCGAGGTCCTCGGCCATCGAGTCGAAGGCGTCGACCAGCCGCCAGGCCCGGTCGATGTCACAGCACTCGACTGCGTGCACGATACGACGGGGCTGGGCGAGCGCGTGCCAGACGGGATCGTCGATCACCTCACCGAGCTGATCGAGCTCCTCATAGGCGCGATGGCGCCGATCGACCGTGCCCGGCGCCCAGATGCACACCCAGTAGTTGTGCAGGCACGCCGCGAGGGTTCTCGGTGAGCTCAGTCCGCGGGCCATCGCGACCGCATCCTCCACCAGCGTGCGCCGTCGTGCGTAGCTGCCCGTTGCGTAGGTCAGGGCCAGCGCCAGCTCCGAGGTGAGAAGAGCACGCTCGATGCTCGGCTGGTCGACCATTGCTTCGAGTGCGACCTCCATGGCGCGCACCCGCTCGGCGTCGGTCGCGCCAATCGTGGCCGGCATCCCGCGAGAGTCGGCGAGAAGTGCACGCGCCGCGCGCGCGGCATCGCCGAGCTTGTCTGCCAACCCGGCGGCGTCGAGCAGGGTCGTACGGCCTCGGGGATTGCCCAGCGCCCACTGGGCATGTCCGAGCTCGATCATCAGATCACACTCCTCCGCATCGGACCCGAGCCCGGCTCGGTGGCGCAGCGCCAGCGCGCTCTGAAGATGGGCGAGGGCCTCGCTGAAGGCCAATCTCTCCGACGCGTCACGCCCGGCGATCGTCGACCACTCGACGGCCTTGGTCACGTCGCCGTCGGCGGCTGCGGCCCCGTAGTGGAAGGCCAGGTCTCCCGGCCGCACTGCCCTTCGGGGGGTGACCTTCTCGATCGCCTCGGCCACTCGGCGATGGAGCACGGCGCGTCGCATCGCGGATAGGTCCTCGTACACCGTCGTGCGCACCAGGGCGTGAGCGAACCGATACGCGATAACCGGCCCGTCTACCTCCTCGATCAAACGAGCTCGGGCGGCGGAGTGCAGGGCCGGCTCGATGGTCGTGGTGTCGAACGCCCCTGCGGCGATGAGGATGCGGCTCTCGAACTGCTCGCCAATCGTCGCTCCGACCTGGAGCGCTTCGTTGGCGAGGTCGTTGAGCCTCGACAGTCGGCGCCTCACCACCTCACGCACGCCAAGGGGGAGCGGCAGGTGCTCGACGGGGCGAGCAGAGACCCATTCGCCCTCCTCCTGCACGATGACGCCCGTCTCGACGAGGCTTCGGACCGTTTCGGAGATGAAGAAGGCGTTGCCTCCGGTCGTGGTGTGGAGGGCGGTGGCCAGGGCGGAGCCCCGCTCGTCCAGTTCGTGCCCAGCGGCGATCGACAGGAACTGCAGTACGTCGTCTATGGCGAGTCCGTCGAGTGAGATGGCGGACGAACCGTCGGTGCGAAGCAGATCCCCGAGGACCTCGGTCATCGGGTGCGAACGGTCGACGTCGCTGTCGCGATAGGTCGCGATCACCAGGAGCCTCGATGCGTGGTCGCTCCCGAGCACGTGGCGCAGGAGCTCGATGGTCGGCCGGGTCGCCCATTGGAGGTCGTCGAGGATCAGCACCAGCGGGCTCGCCGCCGACGCGTCGGCGAGCCACAGGGCGACAGCCTCGTACAGCCGGTGCCGTTCGGTGTCCGGGTCGGACTGGAGAGCATCGTCCAGCCCGCCGACGCGCAGCGGAAGCTCCGGGACGAGCCGGTGCAGATCGCTCCCGAAGCGACCCAACGAAAGCGCCTCGACGTGGTCGAGGTAGTGCCGGAGCGCCTCCGCAAACGGTTGGTAGGGGATGCGGAGGCCCTCCTCGCATCGGCCGAACAGGACGAGTGCGGCCTGCTCGTGAAGTTCCTTGACGACCTCGGCCACCAATCGCGTCTTGCCGACCCCAGGTTCGCCCGACAGGAAGCACGCCCGTCTCGTACCGGCTCTCGCGTCATCCCAGGCGGCGAGGAGTCGGGTCCGCTCAGCGGTTCGGCCGACGAAGGCAAACTCGTCGCGGCGAAGAAGGGGCGGGGGCAGTGGAGCGGGGGAGCCGGCTGGAATCCAGAGGATCTCGGATGCCGCGAGACGTGCGGGGAGCCCCTTCAGGTCGAGGTCGCCAACGGCGACCGAGCGCGCGCCGGAACGGCTTCCCGCCAACGTCCGCACCGAGTCGTGGCAAAGGATCTGGTCGCCCTCGGCGGCGGCGCACAGCCGTGCTGCCTCGACGACCGGCAGGCCGTGGACATCGTCCGCGTCGACGTGCACATCGCCGACCGAGAGACCCACGCGAACGTGGAGCCCGGCCGAGCGGACCGCTCGTCGCTCCGCGTCGACGGCGCGCTGCAGAGCAACGGCACCTTCGATCGCAGCCGACGCACTCTCGAAGACGGCCATGACCCCGTCGCCGAGCCCCTTGATGACCGTGCCGCCGCACCGCACGACGGTCTTGCGGAGCAGCTCGTCGAAGGGTAGACGCAGCCGATCCGCGGCGGCGTCACCGACCGATGCTCTCCAGGTCGTCGACCCCACGACATCCGTGAACAGCACGGCGAGGAGCCG